>NZ_VWRN01000009.1 GCF_008632125.1 Cupriavidus cauae | reverse complement strand
GCACTCATCCATCGGCTATATCCCGCCCGCCGAGGCTGAGGCAAACTACTACAACCAACTCGGCAAAACCGCCGACGAGGCCGTTTTACTTTAACCAAACAGCCTCCGCGAAAACCGGGGCGATTCAGGCTGAGATCGATCGCACGTCGGAACAGACTGACTTCAACGGCGTCAAAGTGCTCGCGGGTAATAACAAGCTGACAATCCAAGTTGGCGCAAACGATGGGGAAACCATCGACATCGATCTCAAGCAGATCGACAGGAGCGCGCTGGGACTGGACGGATTTTCGGTGGCATCTAACGCCCTGAACGTCGGCCCTAAAATTACCTCTGTCGCTGCCGCGGCGGGCACCGGCTCCTTCAACGTCAGCTTCAGCGCTGGTGATATCACCAAAATTAATACGGCAACCGGCAAGACGTTCGCTGCCGCTGACCTTGAACTGCATGAAATCAAGAACGCAAGCGGTGCGAACACTGGCCAATTCGTCGTCAAGGCTGGCGACGAATACTTCGCCGCATCCGTAAACCGGACCAACGGCGCAGTCGTACTCAACGGCGCCGATGTCTCGTTCACCGACCCCGATAACGGCATCAACGCCGCGGTCACGCTGCAGGATCAGTTGGTCCGCGTTGGCTCGGACGGTACCGCTGCTGTGGGCTACGTTACTGTACAAGGCAAGAACTATGTCGCAGCCAACACGCTCGTAGATGGTGGAGCTACGCCGACCGCCAACGTCGGCGTCTCGGTTGCTCTGAGCGGTGGCTCGGCAACCCTCGAATTCGCCGGAGTTGCCACGGGTAACCCGCTCGCGAAGATTGATGCCGCTCTGAAGCAAGTCGATGACCTTCGCAGCTCGCTGGGTGCCGTGCAGAACCGTTTCGACTCGGTGATCTCGAACCTGGGCACCACCGTGACCAACCTGTCGGCTTCGCGTTCGCGCATCCAGGACGCTGACTACGCAACGGAAGTGTCGAACATGACCCGCGCGCAGATCCTGCAGCAAGCCGGTACCTCGGTGCTGGCCCAAGCCAACCAGACCACGCAAAACGTGCTGTCGCTGCTGCGTTAATTCGCAACGGCGCGGAAAACCGGGCCGCAAGGCCCGGTTTTCCGCTGGGAATGCTTTGCAGGCAGTTCGCTGCCTGCAAAGTATTTCTTGTTACGCGTTGACGTAGGCAAGCTGAACAACAAAGGCAGAAGACTATGGCTACCATTTCCAACATTGGTATCGGCTCAGGACTGGAACTCGGCTCGCTGCTCGAGAAGCTTGAGACTGCCGAAAAAGCCCCGCTGAAGCTACTCGAGAACCAGGCCTCAAGCTACCAGGCAAAGCTCTCGGCGTACGGTACTCTCAGCAGCGTCTTGTCGGCCTACCAGGCGGCCGCTAAGAAGTTGGCGGATGCGGCGACGTTCAGTGCCGCCAAGGCAGTGGTCGGTTCGAGCGCCATTTTGTCGGCGGCGGCAGCTTCCAACGCGGTGCCGGGCACCTACTCGGTCAACGTGACCAGCCTGGCGCAAGCCCAGTCGCTGGTCGGCAAGAATGTCGCCAGCCAGACCACCGCAATTGGCGCAGGGAAGATCACCTTCGAATTCGGCGAACGCCAAGGCTACAACGAAGGCACCGGCGGCTATACCGACCCGCTGGGCTTCACCGCCGACGCCACTCGCAGCAAGACCGTCGAGATCAAGCCCGGCGAAGATTCGCTGCAAAGCATCCGCGATGCCATCAACAAGGCCAGCGTCGGTGTCACTGCCAGCATCGTCAACGACGGCAGCGGCACGCCCTACCGCCTGGTGCTGACCTCGAACAGTACCGGTGAAAAGTCCAGCATGCGGATTACCGCGGACAGCCCTGAGCTTACCAATCTCGTTGGCTTCGACCCGACCCAGGCGACACAGACGAGCGGCATGCAAGAAACCGTTCGAGCCACCAACGCCAAGTTAGCAATAAACGGAATCAACGTCGCCAGCCAGACCAATACCGTCACAGATGCGGCCCAAGGTGTCACGCTGACGTTGAACAATATCGGCGGCAGCAGCTTGACCGTGACGCGCGACACCGAGTCCATCAGGGCTGGGATCCAGAATTTCGTCACCGCGTACAACAATATTCAGAACACCGCCAAAACTCTGACCTCTTTTGACGCTACCACCGGCAGCAGCGCCGCGCTGAACGGCGACAGCACGCTGCGCTCGATCCAGACGCGCCTGCGCAGCATGCTGAACGTGCCTCAGCCCGACGGCAACGGCGGCACCATCACACTGTCCGAGATCGGTGTCGCGTTCACCAAAGATGGCACACTGACGATCGACGATGGCAAGTTGACCAAGGCAATCAATGAGGACCTCGGCGGTATTACATCGATGTTCTCGCATACCACCGGTACCGGCGGATTCGGCAAGCAGATCACCGACGCGATCGACGACTTGAATGAAACCAACGGCGCGATCAAGGTCGCCACCGACGGCCTGACCGATACGCTGAAGGACCTGGAAGACCGCTACACGCAGGTGGAAGACCGCGTCAACGCGACCATCGATCGGTACCGCGCGCAGTTCACGCAGCTCGACATGCTGGTCAGCCAGCTGAACCAGACCAGCAGCTACCTGAACCAGCAATTCGCCGCGCTGGCCAACCAGACCAAGAAGTAATCAACGGCAAGGATCGCCATCATGTATGCGCGCCAAGCAATCAACGCTTATGCCCGGGTCGGTGTACAGACCGGGGCGATGAGCGCCAGCCCGCACAAGCTGATCGCCATGCTGTACGACGGCGCGCGCTCGGCCATCGCGCGGGCCAAGTTCCATCTCGATTCGGGCGACGTGCAGGCGCGCGGCCAGGCCATCTCGAAGGCGATCGACATCGTCGACAACGGCCTTCGCGCGGTGCTGGACCACGGCACCGGCGGCGAGATCGCCGCCAATCTCGAAGCGCTGTACGACTACATGACGCGCCGTTTGCTGCTGGCCAATGTGCGCAGCGATGTCACGCTGCTCAATGAGGTCGACGCGCTGCTGGACAACCTCGCCACCGCATGGGCGCAGATCGGCGAGCCCAAAGCCGGCGACAACGCCGCGCCGCCGGCGGCTTCGGGTCAGCCGATGGCCGTCGCCGAAGCGCAGGAGAACTGATCATGCGTGCCGTTTCTCCCACCGTGCTGAACTACGAGGAACTGCTGGTGCTGTCCGAGCAGATGCTCGAGGCCGCCGAGGCGGAAAACTGGACGGCATTCGACGACGTGCAGAAGGTCTACCTGGCCGTCGTCGACCGCCTGCGCGAGCTCGAGCACAACGTACCGGTCTCGGCCGAAGAACGGATGCGCCGCCACGCGCTGCTCGACCGGATCCTGGCGTACGACGCCCGCATCCGCGACCTGATGCTGCCGCACCTGGCCCGCCTGGGCCAACTGCTGGGCGACTCGCGCCGCCGCCAGAATCTTTCGCACGCCTACGGCAGCCCTGCCTGACCCCATGCCGGGTCCCGCTGGCCGTCGCCGGCAAGCCGGTGACCCAGCGGACCACCCGGAACCCTCCCCATGACCGCGATCCATCTGCCGCCCGGTTCGCCGTCAGGGCAAGGGCTCGATGCCAACACGCTGCGCGCGCAGGTGTCGGCCAACAAGCTGGCCGCGCTGACCGCCAGTCCCGGCGGCGCCACGGTCCGGCAGTCCGACGGCACCTCCACCGGGGCCGTCGAGCTGCCGGTACGCAGCGGCGCACCGGGCCAGCCTCTGGCCGCCACGCCGACCCGCTCCACCCGCGAAACCCTGAGCTTCGCCGCCCGTACCATCCTTACCTTGCTGGCGCAGGGCTCCGCCGCGCCGCTGCGCAGCGCCGGACCGCTGCTGGCCGTGCCGCCCACGCGCCTGCCCGAGGGAACCACGCAAGTTCGGCTGGCGCTGATGCATCTGGTGCAGGACAGCGGCCTGTTCTATGAATCGCATCTGGCGCAATGGATCGCCGGCGAACGTGGATTGGCCAGTCTGGCGCGCGAGCCGCAGGCGGGAATCGGCCGACACCCCTATCCCGGGGCCGGCGCCGGCGCCGGCGGCGCACCGCAGGGCGGCGCCGCGTTCGGCCAGGGGTCCGTGACGGGCGCCTACGGACAGCAGCCCGATGCGCCGATACAGCCTTCGGCCACGGCTCCCCTGCCGAACCTGCTTCCCGCCTCGCCCACCGACGCCCAGGCCCTGAGCAGCGCGATCCAGGCGCTGGCTGCCGCCGAACCCTCGCAGGCCGTGCTCGACGCCGCGTTGAATGCCGCCCGCTCGGCCGCGAGCGGGGGACCCGAAGCCAGCGCCGACGATCCCGCCGCGACCGCGGGCGACACCGGCGCGCGCGGCGCAGATCCCCTGCGCGGCAACGAAACGCCACGCTCGCTGCAGGCAGCCGCGCAGGCCTACCGGGCCGCCGCCAACGACGCCGCCCGTCAGGCCGGCGCGCAGACCCTGCTGGGCGCGAACCACGACGACGCACAGGCACGGCCGGACGCGGCGCCCAACTTGGCGAAAGCCGAAGCCGCGCCCGCCATCCATCCGAATACCGAAGGCATCGTCCGTCAGCAGCTCGAACTGCTGGCCACCCAGCAGTTCCGCTGGGCCGGCGAAGCGTGGCCCGGCACGCCGATGCAATGGGACATCGCCGAACGGCAGCAGGAGCATGGGTCCTCCGGCGAGCACGGCGACACCGCGGACGAGCGCACATGGTCAAGCCGCCTGGTGCTGGAGCTGCCTCAGCTGGGAACGGTGGAAGCGCGCCTGACGCTGACGCCGAACGGCCTGGAAACCCGGCTGGCGGTACAGGAAGACCGCATCGTGCGGATGCTCGATAGCGCGCAGGGCCGGCTGCGCGACAACCTCGGCGCGCGTGGCATCGACCTGCTGCATTTCTCGATCCGCCGGGACACCGACGCGGAGGGCACCGCATGAGCCAGCAGGACTCGCCCCGCGGCGCGGCGGTCGCGCTGTCGTACCGCCAGAACGATGCCGCCCCGCGGGTGGTGGCCAAGGGCTACGGCCTGATCGCCGACTCGATCATCGCGCAGGCCCGCGAGGCCGGCGTCTATGTCCACGACTCCCCGACGCTGGTCAACCTGCTGATGCAGGTCGACCTCGACAGCCAGATCCCGCCTCAGCTCTACACGGCGGTGGCCGAACTGCTGGCGTGGCTGCATCGGCTGGAAGTCGATACCGGAATCGTGCGGATCGAATAAGGGTCACCAAAGACCCGGATCAAGACGAAAAAAGGCGACCGCAAGGGTCGCCTTCGCGTGCAAGCACGACGCTTACACCGCCATATTCATCACTTCCTGATACGCCATCGCCAGCCGGTTGCGCACCTGCACGCCGGTCTGGAACGAAATGCTGGCCTTCTGCATTTCGATCATCACGTCGTTCAGCGCGATGCCGGGCTTGCCGAGCTCGAAGGCCTCGGCCAGGCCGTAGGCGCGTTCCTGGGCGCCGCTGATCTTCTGCAGCGAGCGCTGCAGCTCGCCGGCAAAGCCGGAGGCGGCGGCCGGGATGGTCTGGGAGGTCGTGCCCGACGCGCTCTGCGCCAGGCCGCGCAGCTGCTGCAGCATGCCTTCGATGGATGCAATCGAACTCATCGGTCTGTCTTTTCCGTGATTGGCGAGGCGCCGAAGCGAGGCCGGCCCCCCTGAATGGGTCGATCGGATGGGCACGGGGCTACCAAATGCGGGCCCCCGCCCAATCCAGCAGCCGAAGCGTACCTGCCGCGTCCGGCCCGGCATAGGCCGAAATCGGACCGAAAAGCCGTCCTATTCCCCGGATTGTCTGTGCGCCCGGTAACCGATCATCGCTACCGTGCCGGGTCTGGCGGGCTGTCGCCTTGCCGCTCCCCACCCGCATCCCTGGTTTGCTGCCAGCGAATGCATTAACGACACCGGCGCCCCTTTGTTTAACTATCGCGGAGAGTACGCGTGTTTTGTCTGCTGCGTGATCTGAGCCATGCCGACATCGGCCACCGCCAGGGCGGCGCATTGCGCCCCCGGCAAGGTTCGCCCCTGCCCGGCCGGCTCGGCGGGTCGGCCAATACGGAGGCCCGCGCATGAATGCGGCAGCCGTGCTGGGCAACCGCTCGGAATTGATCGAGCGCTTCAAGGGCAATCCGCGCCTGCCGCTGATGCTGGGCGGCGCCGCGCTGGCCGCGGCGATCGCGGTCGGCGTGCTGTGGTCGCGCAGCCCCGACTACAAGGTGCTGTACAGCAACCTGTCCGAACGCGATGGCGGCGCGGTGATCGCGTCGCTGCAGCAGATGAACGTGCCGTACAAGTTCGCCGAGGGCGGCGGTGCGGTGATGGTGCCGGCCGACAAGGTCCATGAGATGCGGCTGCGGCTGGCGTCGCAGGGCCTGCCCAAGAGCGGCAACGCCGGCATGGAGCTGATGGACAACCAGAAGTTCGGCATCAGCCAGTTCGCCGAACAGGTCAATTACCAGCGCGGACTCGAAGGCGAGCTCGCACGCTCGATCGAATCGATCGCCGCGGTGCAGTCCGCGCGCGTGCATCTGGCCATTCCGAAGCCCACGCTGTTCGTGCGCGAGCGCCAGAAGCCGACCGCCTCGATCGTGCTGACGCTGCATCCGGGCCGCGCCATCGACGAAGGCCAGGTCGCGGCGATCAGCCATCTGGTGTCGTCCAGCGTGCCGGAGCTGACGCCCAAGTCGATCTCGATCGTCGATCAGCATGGCAACCTGCTGTCGGGCAACGGCAGCAACGAGCGCATGCTCGATGCCACGCAGCTCAAGTATGTGCAGACGCTCGAGCGCACCTATGTGCAGCGCGTCGAGTCGATCCTCGCGCCCATCGTCGGCCAGGGCAATGTGAAGGCCCAGGTCACCGCCGACGTGGACTTCAATATCGTCGAGCACACCGACGAGTCGTTCAAGCCGAACCAGGATCCGACCCGCGCGGCGATCCGCAGCCAGCAGACCAGCGAGTCGAACCAGCAAGGCGGCTCGCCGGTCGGCGGCGTGCCGGGGGCGCTGTCGAACCAGCCGCCGCTGCAGGCCGCCGCACCGGTGGTCACGCAGCAGCCGGGCCAGCAAGGGCAGCAGGGCCAGCCAGGACAGCAAGGCCAGACCGGCCAGCAGGCCCAGGGACAGCAAGCCGGCACCGCCAGCACGCAGGCCGCGCTCGCCGGCGCACAGGCCGGCCCGAGCAGCGCCCGCCGCGACTCGACGACCAACTACGAGCTGGACCGCACCGTGCGCCACGTGCAGCAGGCACCGGGCGGCATCCGCCGCCTGTCGGTGGCGGTGGTGGTCAATCATCGGCAGGTGGCCGGCGCGAACGGCAAGATCACCAGCGAGCCCCTGACCGCGGCGCAACTGGCGCAGATCGAGAACCTGGCCAAGGAGGCCATGGGCTTCTCGCCGGCGCGGGGCGACTCGCTCAATGTGGTCAACAGCCCGTTCACTTCCGGCGAGGAAATCAAACCGGAACTGCCGCTGTGGAAGCAACCCGAAATGATCGAGCTGGCCAAGACCGCCGCGCAATACCTGCTGCTGGCACTGCTGGCCCTGTTCGTGTGGTTCAAGGTGGCACGGCCGATCGTGCGCAAGTACACCGCGCCGCCGCTGCCGCCGCCCGCCGAGGCCAACGCGGCCGAGTCCGTGCTGCTGCCGGTCGAGGAGCAGCAGCCGGATCCGGAAGTGCTGCGCCTGACCGCCAAATACGAAAGCGATCTCGCCCTGGTGCGCGACGCCGCGCAACGCGACCCGCGTCTGGTCGCCAGTGTGATCAAGAACTGGATGTCTAGCGATGAACGGTGAGGGCTTGCAGAAGAGCGCCATCCTGATGATGTCGCTCGGTGAGGATGCGGCGGCCGAGGTGTTCAAGCACCTGTCGCCGCGCGAAGTGCAGACGCTGGGCTCGGCCATGGCGTCGCTGAACGCCGTCACGCGAGAAGAAATGGCGGCCGTGCTGGCCGAGTTCCGCAGCGAGACCGAGCAGTTCCTGGCGCTGTCGGTGGATTCGAGCACGTTCATCAAGAGCGTCCTGAACAAGGCGCTGGGCGAGGAACGCGCGCTGTCGGTGATCGAAGACATCCTGGAATCGCGCGACCCGGGCAGCGGCATCGACTCGCTGAACTGGATGGACGCGACCTCGGTGGCCGAGCTGATCCGCGACGAGCATCCGCAGATCATCGCCACCATCCTGATCCACCTGGACCGCCAGAAGTCCTCGGAGGTGCTGGCGCTGTTCACCGACCGCCTGCGCAACGACGTGGTGCTGCGGATCGCGACGTTCGGCGGCGTGCAGCCGGGCGCGCTGCAGGAACTGACCGACGTGCTGACCAAGCTGCTGGCCGGCCAGAGCCTGAAGCGCAGCCGCATGGGCGGCATCCGCACCGCGGCCGAGATCATCAACCTGATGAACACCACGCACGAGGAGGCGGTGATCGCCGGCGTGCGCCAGCACGACAGCGACCTCGCGCAGAAGATCATCGACGAGATGTTCCTGTTCGAGAACCTGCTGGAAGTGGACGATCGCGGCATCCAGCGCGTGCTGAAGGAAATCGCCACCGAGTCGCTGATCGTCGCGCTCAAGGGCGCGCCGCAGGAACTGCGCGACAAGTTCATCCGCAACATGTCGACCCGTGCGGGCGAGATGCTGCGCGAGGACCTCGAAGCGCTGGGCCCGGTGCGCGTGTCGCAGGTCGAGGCCGAGCAGAAGAGCATCCTGCAGGTGGTAAGACGCCTGGCCGACGCCGGCGAAATCCAGATCGGAGCCGGCGACGATGCCTATGTCTAATCCCTACGCGCGGCAGGCGCTGGGCCACCACCTCGGCGGCTCGCTCGACGACGATCGCGACGACGGCTTCGGCGCGCGCTACGAGCCGCGCGCCCAGGCCCGACCCGCCGTGCCGTCGGCGTCCGCCGCTTCGTCGGCCCCCTCCGCCCCCTCGGCCCCCTCCGCGGGCTTGAACATGCGTGGCGGCCGCGACAGCGCGGGTTTCGAGAGCTTCGACGCCTTCGGCGCCGATGCACAGCAGCCCGGCGCCAGGCAGGCCGGCCGGGGCAGCGACAGCAACGGCTGGCGCCGCTGGAAGATGTCGGCCTTCGACGCGCCGCCGCCTCCGCCGCCCGCGTTCCAAGCGGAACCGGAGGAACCCGCGCCGCCGCCGATCGACTTCGCCGCGCTCGACGCAATGCGCGAGGGCGCCCGCAAGGAAGGCTATGCCCAGGGCTACACGCAGGGCCAGACCCAAGGCTACGGCGACGGCCATCGCGAAGGCTACGCGCGCGGCCTCGAGACCGCGCGCCAGGAGGCCGCCCGCCTGCAGGAACTGGCCGGCACCTTCGCCGGCGCGCTGCGCCGCATCGACGACGAGGTCGGCCAGACCCTGATCGCGCTGGCGCTCGACGTCGCGCGCAAGCTGGTGCACGACACCGTCGCGCACAACCCCGCCGTGCTGCTGCCTGCCGTGCGCGAGCTGCTGGCCAACGAGCCGGCGCTGTCCGGCGCGCCCTGCCTGCTGCTCAATCCCGACGATATCGAGCTGGTGCAGACGCACCTGGCCGGCGAGCTGGAAGCGGCCGGCTGGTCGGTGCGCGCGGATGCGACGGTGGCGCGCGGCGGCTGCATCGCCAGCGCCGCCAGCGGCGAGCTGGATGCGACGCTCGCCACCCGCTGGAGCCGCGTGGTCAAGGCCCTAGGCCGCAACGATCCCTGGGAAGCGCCCGATGCGTGAGCCCGCTGCCTCCCCTGCGGCAAACCCCGCCCTGACCGGCGCGCCGGAGCTGCATGGCCAGCGCTGGCGCGATGCGCTGGCCGGCGCGGCCGCCAACGTGGCCGAGCTGGACAGCAAGCGCAGCTGCGGGCGGCTGACGCGCGCCGCCGGGCTGGTGCTGGAGGCCGTCGGCCTGCGCATGCCGGTCGGCAGCGACTGCCTGATCGAAATCCCCGGCCATGCCGGCGCGACCGGCCAGGGGCCGCGCATGGCCGAGGCCGAAGTGGTCGGCTTCGGCGCGGACCGTCTCTATCTGATGCCGCAATCGGACGTGCTGGGCCTGGTGCCGGGCGCGCGCGTCTATCCGCTCGAACCGTCGCCGCTGCCCAGCGGCGACAGCGCGCCGCGCGAACCCGGCTCCAAGCGCCTGCCGGTCGGCGAAGGGCTGCTCGGCCGCGTGCTCGACGCCGCGGGCCGGCCGCTCGACGGCCTCGGCCCCTTGCAGGCCGCGCGCGAAGTGCCGCTGGCCGGCTCGCAGATCAATCCGCTGTCGCGCGCCCCGATCGATACCGTGCTCGACGTTGGCGTGCGCGCGATCAACGGCATGCTGACGGTCGGCCGCGGCCAGCGCATGGGCCTGTTCGCGGGCTCCGGCGTCGGCAAGAGCGTGCTGCTCGGCATGATGGCGCGCTATACCAGCGCCGAGGTGATCGTGGTCGGCCTGATCGGCGAACGCGGCCGCGAAGTGAAGGACTTCATCGAGAACATCCTCGGCGAGGAAGGCCGTGCCCGTTCCGTGGTGGTCGCCGCGCCGGCCGACACCTCGCCGCTGCTGCGCATGCAGGGCGCCGCCTACGCGACGCGCCTGGCCGAGTATTTCCGCGACCAGGGCCGCCATGTGCTGCTGATCATGGATTCGCTGACGCGCTATGCGATGGCCCAGCGGGAGATCGCGCTGGCCATCGGCGAGCCGCCGGCAACCAAGGGTTACCCCCCTTCGGTGTTCGCCAAGCTTCCGACGCTGGTCGAGCGCGCCGGCAACGGCGCCGAGGGCGGCGGCTCGATCACCGCCTTCTATACCGTGCTGGCCGAGGGCGACGACCAGCAGGATCCGATCGCCGATTCGGCGCGCGCGATCCTCGACGGCCATATCGTGCTGTCGCGCAGCCTGGCCGAGGCCGGCCACTATCCGGCGATCGACGTCGAGGCCTCGATCAGCCGCGCGATGACCGCATTGATCTCGCCGGAGCAATTCGGCTCGGTGCGCCGCTTCAAGCAATTGATGTCGCGCTACCAGCGCAACCGCGATCTGATCAGCGTCGGCGCCTACGTACCGGGCGCCGATCCCGAACTCGATCTGGCGATCCGCCTGCATCCGCGCATGGAAGCCTTCCTGCAGCAGGACATTCACGAGCGCGCGGGGTACGGCGAATCGATCGATCAACTGCATCTGCTCTTCGACAGGAGCGCAAATGGCTAAGACCTCTCCGCTGAACACGCTCGCCGACCTGGCCCAGAACGATACCGACACCGCCGCGCGCGAACTCGGACGGCTGCAGGGCCAGCGCACGCAGGCCGAGCAGCAGCTCGCCGCGCTGACCCAGTACCGGCAGGAATACCGCGCGCGCATGCAGGCCCTGATGCAGAACGGCATGCCGTCGGCGCGCTGCCACGACTTCTCCCAGTTCCTCGATTCGCTCGACGCCGCGATCCGCCAGCAGACGGAGGCGCTCGCCAAGGCCGAATCGCAGCTGCTGGCCGGCCGCGCCAACTGGCAGAAGCAGAAGCAGCGCCTGAACTCGTTCGACACGCTGATTGCGCGTGCGGAGTCGCGCGAGCAGCAGATTGCCGCGCGCCGCGAGCAGCGGGCCACCGATGAGTACGCCGCGCGCCTGTCCCGGCAGCAGGTAGGCAGCGGACACAACCAATAAGCCAGCAAGTACAGATGATCGACATCAGCCAAATCGTCAGCGGCGGCGCCGCACCCGCCAACGCTCCGCGCAACCCGCAGCCCGCTTCGGGCGCGAGCGAGTTCGGCGATGCCCTGGCGCGCGCACGCCAGACGCAGGCCGGCGAAGCGAGCGCGGCCAGCCAACAGCAGCAGCCGGCCAAGAGCGGCAAAACGGCCGACAGCGCAGGCAAGAACGCTGCCGAGACCGGCAAGAAGGTGGACCCGGCCGACGCCGGCGCCGATGCCGGCAAGACGCAGGGGAGCACCGGCAAGGCCGAGGGCGCCGCCGAAGGCCGGAAGGACAGCACCGATCTGGCCGACGACGAGACCGGCACCCACGACAACGCCGCAGCCGCGGCCGCCGCGACGCTGCTGGGGGCGATGCTGCCGGCCGCGCCCGCGGCTGGTCCGGCTGGTGCGGCGGCT
>NZ_VWRN01000008.1 GCF_008632125.1 Cupriavidus cauae | reverse complement strand
CGCCGCGCCGACGCAATCGCTGCGCCCGGCCGCGCCGCAACGCCGGCCGGAGCCGCCGCGTCCCTCGGCTGCACCGCAGGCTCCGGCTCAATCTCAAGCCCGATCGCAAGGTCCAGCCCAAGCCCCGGCGCAGGCGGCACCGTCCGCGAGCGCGTCCGCCGAGCCCCCGCCATGGGAACTGGCCGGCGGCAGCGACGTACCGCCGTGGGAGGAGCTGCCGCCCGACCTGCCGCTGATCGGCCCGTACGACAGCGAACCCGAGCCGCAGCGTGCCGCGCCGCTGCGCCGCCCCGAGCCGCCGCGCACGGCCATGCCCGTGTCCTCCGTGCCCGCCGCGTCCGATGCGGCCGCATCGGACGAAGCCTTCGCCGCGAGCCCGAGCAAGACCCCGCCGCCCGCCGCGCCGCTGCCGCCCGACGACGGCACGCCCGCGATCTTCAGCGGCGACTGGCCCGCGCTGGCCGCCAGCCTGCCGCTGAAGGGCCTGGCCCAGCAGCTCGCCTATCAGAGCGAACTGGCGCGCGTGCAGGGCCGCACCTTCGTGCTGCGCGCGCCCGTCGCCGCGATCGCCGAAGGCAACGCGGTCGAGCGCCTGGCGCAGGCGCTGTCGGACCATTTCGGCGAAGCGGTGCGCGTGCACTGCGAGGTCGGCGCGGTCAGCGAGACCGCCGCGGCGGCCGATGCGCAGGCGCGCGCCGAGCGCCAGCGCGCGGCGGAGGCGGCGATCGAGAACGATCCTTTCGTGCAGGGCCTGTTGCGGGAGTTCGGCGGCCAGATCGTGCCGGGCTCGATCCAGCCGCGCGCGCTCTGACGACGGCACGCTGCCCATACGCACGATCGAAGCCGCGCGGCGTACCGACCCAAGCAATCCCCCGAATCCACCGAATCCATCGATATCAGGAGAAGCATCATGATGAAGGGCCAACTCGCAGGGCTGATGAAGCAAGCCCAGCAGATGCAGGAAAACATGAAGAAGATGCAGGAGCAGCTCGCCCTGATCGAGGTCGAGGGCCAGTCGGGCGCCGGCCTGGTCAAGGTGGTGATGACCTGCAAGAACGACGTCAAGCGCGTGACCATCGATCCGAGCCTGCTCGCGGAAGGCGAGGACAAGGAGCTGCTGGAAGACCTGGTCGCCGCGGCCTTCAACGACGCGGTGCGCAAGGCCGAAGCCACCACGCAGGAGAAGATGGGTTCGATGACCTCGGGCCTGCCGCTGCCCCCGGGCTTCAAGCTGCCGTTCTGAGTGCCGGCTTGCCGAACGCGGACTCACGATGAAGGCATCCACTCCCACCTCGCTGCAGGCGCTGGTCGAGGCACTGAAGGTGCTGCCCGGCGTCGGCCCGAAGTCGGCGCAGCGGATCGCCTATCACCTGCTGCAGCATGACCGCGAGGGCGCGCGCCGGCTCGGCGACGCGCTGCGCGGCGCAGCGGATGGCGTGCGCCACTGCGCGCGCTGCAACACCTTCACCGAGGCCGAGGTCTGCGAGACCTGCCTGGACCCGCGCCGCGATGCCTCGCTGCTGTGCGTGGTCGAGACGCCGGCCGACCAGGTGATGATCGAGCAGACGCTGACCTATCGCGGCCAGTATTTCGTGCTGATGGGCCGGCTGTCGCCGCTGGACGGCGTCGGTCCGCGCGAGATCCATCTGGACCGGCTGCTGGCGCGCGCCACCGATCCCGCGCTGGGCGGCCCGGTGGCCGAGGTCATCGTGGCCACCAATTTCACCAGCGAGGGCGAGGCCACCGCGCACTATATCGGCGAGATGCTGAAGGCGCGCGGGCTCAAGGTCTCGCGGCTGGCGCGCGGCGTGCCGGTCGGCGGCGAGCTCGAATACGTCGACGCCGGCACCATCGCGCGCGCGGTGATGGACCGCCGCACGCTGTGAAGCGCGGCGCCGTATCGCTTCGCATCGACCGGCATGGTCTGATCGCCCGATGAACCTGGCCCGCTTCGATCTGGTCACGCTGGGACTGTTCGTCGCCGTCGCGCGGCAGGGCAGCATCTCGGCCGGCGCGCGCCAGTCGCATCTGGCCGTCGCCGCGGCCAGCAAACGGATCTCCGATCTCGAGGCCGCCGTGGGCGCGCCGCTGTTCTTCCGCCATGCGGCCGGCGTGCAGCTGACCGAGGCGGGGCAGGCGTGCTTCCATCACGCGCTGACCGTGCTGCAGGACGTCGAGCGCATGGCGGGCGTGATGTCCGACTATGCGTCGGGCGTGCGCGGGCAGGTGCGCGTCTGCGCCAACACCTCGGCGATCACGCAGTTCCTGCCGGACGACCTGGCCGGCTTCATGCGGCTGCATCCGACCATCCGCATCGAGCTGGAAGAGCAGAACAGCGGCGATATCGTCGCGGCGCTGGTCGAGAACCGTGCCGACGTCGGCATCTTTGCCGACCGCACGCCCAGCGCGGGCCTGGTCACCGTCGAATACCGCCAGGACGAACTGGTGCTGGTCACGCCGCCGGGGCATCCGCTGTCGCAGCGCGGCCCGGTGCGCTACGCCGATACCCTCGAATACGACTTCGTCAGCCTGCCGCAGGTGACCTCGCTGGCCGCGCGCCTGCTCGAGGAGAGCAGCCGGCTGGAGCGGCCGTTCCGGCTGCGCATCCAGGTGCGCAGCTTCGATGCGATGTGCCGCATGGTGATGGCCGGCCTCGGCGTCGGCGTGCTGCCGCGCATCGCCGCCGAGCCGCACGTCAAGTCGATGGGCCTGTCGCTGGTCAAGCTGCAGGACGCCTGGGCGCAGCGCTCGCTGCTGATCGGCATGCGCGACCCCGCCGCGCTGACGGTGTCGGCCCGGCTCCTGATCACCCATCTGTGCGGCGATCGCGCGCCGTTCTGAGCCCCGGGCTCCGGCCGACCGTCTCCGCGTCATCTACCGCGTCATCTCCCGCGTCATCTCCCTCCGGCTTTCGCGTTCGGTGAAAGCCCGCTTCACCGATTGACGCCTTCCGCGCCCGCCGGGGCTGCGGCACACTGCGGCCAAATTCGATCGCACGGTCCGGCGTCCGCCGCAAGGGAGCGCCACCGACCGACCGCCAGACGGCGATCGCCACACACCGATCCCCGGAGACAATCCGCATGCCGCGACAGATTCTGGATGGCATCCGCGTGCTCGAACTCGGGCAGCTGATCGCCGGCCCCTTCGCCGCCAAGACGCTGGCCGATTTCGGCGCCCACGTGATCAAGGTCGAACCGCCCGGACAGGGCGATCCGCTGCGCAAATGGCGCATGCTGTATCAGGACACCTCGGTCTGGTGGGAGGCGCAGTCGCGCAACAAGGAATCGATCTGCATCGACCTGCGCAGCGCTGACGGGCAGGCGCTGGTGCGCAAGCTGGCCGCCGAGGCCGACGTGCTGATCGAGAACTTCCGCCCGGGCACGATGGAGAAGTGGGGCCTGGGCTGGGACGTACTGCACGCCGCCAATCCGAAGCTGATCATGCTGCGTGTATCGGGCTACGGCCAGACCGGGCCGAAGCGCGACGAGCCCGGCTTTGCCGCGGTCGCGGAGGCGATGAGCGGGCTGCGCCATCTGACCGGCGAGCCGGGCCGCCCGCCGGTGCGCGCGGGCCTGTCGCTGGGCGACACCATCGCCGGCTTGCATGGCGCGCTGGGCGTGCTGCTGGCGCTGTACGAGCGCGATGCGCGCGGCGGCACCGGCCAGGTCATCGACGTGGCGCTGTACGAGGCGCTGTTCAACCTGAGCGAGAGCCTGCTGCCCGAGTATTCGGCCTTCGGCGCGGTGCGCCAGCCGGCCGGCGGCGCGCTGCCCGGCATTGCGCCGTCCAACGCCTATCCGTGCGCCAGCGGCGAATACGTGCTGGTGGCCGCCAACGGCGATGCCATCTTCAAGCGGCTGATGCAGGCGATCGGCCGCGCCGACCTCGCCGACGATCCGGCGCTGGCGCGCAACGACGGCCGCGTGGCACGAGTGGAGGAACTCGACGCCGCGATCGCCGCGTGGACCCGCACGCAGGATATCGACAGCGCGCTGGCCGTGCTGCGCGAGGCCCAGGTGCCGTCCGGCCGCATCTACACGGTCAAGGATATCGCCGAGGATCCGCATTACCGCGCTCGCGGCGTGATCGAGCAGGTCACCGCGGCCAGCGGCCTGACCGTCGAGGTGCCGGGCATCGTGCCGAAGCTGTCGGGCAGTCCCGGCGCGATCCACGATCGCGCGCCGACGCTGGGCGAGCACACCGACGCGGTGCTGGCGCAGGCCGGCTTCGATGCCGCGACCATCGCCGACCTGCGCGCACGCGGGGTGGTGGCATGAACACGACCGCATCCAACGTGCATTCGACGACAAACTTCCCGCTGCGCGGCCCGGCCCGCATCGAGATCAACGAGGTCGCGCCGCGCGACGGCCTGCAGATCGAACCGGTGGTGGTGCCGACCGATGCCAAGGTCGCGCTGCTGGAGGCGCTGTCGGCCTGCGGCTTCGCCCGCATCGAGGCGACCTCGTTCACCTCCGCCAAGGCGATCCCCGCGCTGGCCGACGCCGAGGCGGTGATGCACCGCATGCGCCGTGCCGAGGGCGTGCGCTACACGGTGCTGGTGCCGAACCTGCGCGGGCTCGAGCGCGCGCTGTCGTGCCGGCCCGACGAGGTCAATCTGGTGATGTCGGCCAGCGAGACGCACAACCGCGCCAATCTGCGCATGACGCGCGCGCAATCGCAGGCGCAGCTGCTGGCGATGATCGAGGTCGCGCGCGCGGCCGGCGTGCCGGTCAATATCTCGCTGTCGACGGTATTCGGCTGCCCGTTCGAGGGCGAGGTCGCGATCGACGCGGTGATGGCGCTGGCGCGCAGCTTCGCCGAGGCCGGCGCGGACGGCATCACGCTGTGCGATACCACCGGCATGGCCTATCCGACCCAGGTGCGCGCGGTGTGCGAGACCTTCCGGCGCGAACTGCCGGCGACCGGCCTGACCATCCATCTGCACAACACCCGCGGCATGGGGCTGGCCAATGCGCTGGCTGCCTGGGAGACCGGCGTGTCGCGCTTCGATGCGGCGGCCGGCGGGCTGGGCGGCTGCCCCTATGCGCCCGGTGCCAGCGGCAACGTCGCCACCGAGGAACTCGTGCACATGTTCGCGTCGATGGGCGTGGACACTGGCGTCGACCTGCAGCGCCTGCTCGGCATCATCGGCGAGCTGCCCACCGTGGTCGAGCGCGAGGTCTGCAGCCAGCTGCTGCGCGCCGGTCCGCGGCTGCGCACGCATCAGCCGCCGGCCTGGCTGGCCGAGCATTTCGCGGCGCAGTAAGGCCCGATAACGGCAAGCCCAGGGCACAGCACGCACAGCACGCACAGCACGCATAACACGCACAACACGCACAACACGCACAACACGCACAACCCCATCAGCAAGCCCGCGGACCTCGTCCGCACCTACGAATCACAACCCACAACCCGAACAACAACATCGATTCCTGGAGGAGACAGCATGTCGATCCGTACGTCCCAACCGTTTCATTCCCTCGATGCGGCCAGGCCTGGCCGCCGTCGTCTGCTTGCCGCGGCCGTCGCTGCCGCCGCGGCCTGCCTGAGCGCCGGCGCGCAGGCGCAGGATGGCGCCTATCCGAACCGCCCGGTCACGCTGATCGTGTCCGCGGCGCCGGGCGGCACCACCGACCTCGCCGCGCGCATGATTTCCGAGCCGCTGGCCAAGGCGCTCGGCCAGCCGGTGGTGGTCGAGAACCGCCCCGGCGGCGCCGGCGGCATCGCCGCGCAACTGGTGGCGCGCGCCAAGCCCGACGGCTACACGCTGCTGGTGCAGTACTCTGGCTTCCACGTGATCACGCCGCTGCTGATGAAGGGCCTGTCGTGGGATCCGGTCAAGGATTTCGCGCCGGTCGCCAACCTGCTGTCCGCGCCGCAGGTGCTGGTGGTGCGCCCGAGCCTGCCGGTCAAGTCGCTGGCGGAACTGGTGGCCTATGCCAAGGCCAATCCGAACAAGCTGAACTACGCCTCGTCGGGCAACGGCTCGCTGCAGCATGTGTCCACCGAGCTGCTGAACCAAATGGCCGGCATCCGCATCACGCACGTGCCGTACAAGGGCACCGGTCCGGCGATGACCGACCTGCTGGGCGGCTCGGTCGACCTGACCATCACCACGCCGCCGCCGCTGATTCCGCATATCCAGGCGGGCAAGCTGCGCCCGCTGGTGGTCACCAGCAAGAATCGCCTGCCCAGCCTGAAGGACGTGCCGTCCGCGCCCGAGGCGGGCTACGCCGATCTCGACGTGTCGTCGTGGTTCGCGATGTACGCGCCGGCCGGCACGCCCAAGCCGGTGGTCGACAAGCTGACCGGCGAGATCGACAAGATCATGAAGACCGAGGCCTTCCGCAAGAAGGCCGAGGAGCTGGGCGCCGAGGCGAAGTACATGAACCCGACGCAGCTGGGCCAGTACCAGCGCGCCGAGCTGACGCGCTGGGGCAAGGTCATCCAGTCGGCCAATATCCAGGCGGAATGATGCGCTGGTCCTCCCCGCGCTAGGTAGTGTTCCCGATTGGGGCGACCCGCCGGCCTCGGATAGCATCGCACGGAGCCGCGCGGCGGCCCCGGCATGCCGTCAGGCCGTCCGGCGGGTCGCTTCGGCGTCGTGCGTGGCGTCATCACACCGCGCGGGAACACAATAAGCAGGAGACACAGATGTACAACCGCAAATTCTGGAAACAGGTGCTGATCGCGCTGGTGCTGTTCCTGGCCGGCTGGTTCACCTTCGGCGGCTTCGCGCATGCGCAGGGCAAGCCGGAGAAGGCCAAGGTCACGATCGCGGTCGGCGGCAAGAACCTGTTCTACTACCTGCCGCTGACGATCGCAGAGCGCCAGGGCTACTTCAAGGACGAAGGGCTCGACGTCGAGATCGTCGACTTCGCCGGCGGCGCCAAGGCGCTGCAGGCCGTGGTCGGCGGCAGCGCCGACGTGGTTTCGGGCGCCTACGAGCACACCATCAACCTGCAGGCCAAGGGCCAGAACTACCGCGAGTTCGTGCTGCAGGGCCGCGCGCCGCAAATCGTGCTGGTGACTTCCAACAAGACGATGCCGGACTTCAAGTCGGTCGCCGACCTGAAGGGCAAGAAGATCGGCGTCACCGCGCCCGGTTCGTCGACCAACATGATGGCCAACTTCGTGCTGGCCAAGGCCGGGCTGAAGCCGTCGGACGTGTCCTTCATCGGCGTGGGCGCCAGCAACGGCGCCGTGGCGGCGATGCGCTCGGGCCAGATCGACGCGATGGCGAACCTGGACCCGGTGATCTCGATGCTGACGCAGAAGAACGAGGTGCGCGTGGTGGCCGATACCCGCACGCTGAAGGACACGCAGGCGGTGTTCGGCGGCAACATGCCGTCGGGCTGCCTCTATGCGTCGGCCTCGTTCATCGAGCAGAACCCCAACACCACGCAGGCGCTGACCAATGCGATGGTGCGCGCGCTGAAGTGGCTGCAGAAGGCGGGCCCGTCGGACATCGTCAAGACGGTGCCGGAGAGCTATCTGCTGGGCGACCGCGCGCTGTATCTGTCGGCGTGGGAAAAGGTCAAGGAAGCGATCTCGCCGGACGGCATGATGCCGGCCGACGGCCCGCGCACGGCGCTGGCGACGCTGCAGCAGTTCGATCCGGCGCTCAAGGGCAAGGCGATCAAGCTGGACCAGACCTTCACCAACAGCTTCGTGCAGAAGGCCAACGCCAAGTACAAGTAAGCCGCACCGCGGCGCGCATCGGCGGCCGCGGCAAGCCTGGCCCGCTGCCTGCAGCGGGCCTTTGCTTTCGCGGGGCCGGCCTTGTATCAGACAAAGGGCGCCGCCGCGTCATCGACGCCCGGTCATCGTCGATCCGTCATCGAACACCACGCCGCCGCCGGCCCGGCCGACGCGCGGCGCAAGCACAGCGAAACGCATGAGCATTCCGGCCCTTTCCCTCGACAACGTCACCTGTACCTTCATCTCGCGCGAGGACCGCAGCCAGCGCTACACCGCCGTCAAGGACGTCTCGCTGGCGATCGCGCCCGGCGAGTTCGTCTCGGTGGTCGGGCCGACCGGTTGCGGCAAGTCGACCTTGCTCAATGTCGGCGCGGGCCTGCTGGCGCCGTCGTCCGGCCAGGTGCGCGTGTTCGGCGAGCCGCTGACGGGCATCAATGCGCGTGCCGGCTACATGTTCCAGACCGAGGCGCTGATGCCCTGGCGCAGTGCGCTGGACAACGTGATCGCGGGCCTCGAATTTCGCGGCGTGCCGCGCGCGCAGGCGGTGGCGGAAGGGGAGGAATGGCTGCGCCGCGTCGGCCTGGGCGGCTTCGGCGACCGCTATCCGCATCAGCTGTCGGGCGGCATGCGCAAGCGCGTCGCGCTGGCGCAGACGCTGGTGCTCGACCCGGACATCATCCTGATGGACGAACCGTTCTCCGCGCTGGACGTGCAGACGCGCCAGCTGATGGAAAACGAGGTGCTGGAGCTGTGGGCCGCCAAGCGCAAGGCGGTGCTGTTCATCACGCACGACCTGGACGAGGCGATCGCGATGAGCGATCGCGTGGTGGTGCTGTCGGCGGGACCCGCCACGCATCCGATCGGCGAATTCGACATCGATCTGCCGCGGCCGCGCGACGTGGCCGAGATCCGCAACCATCTGCGCTTCGTCGAACTGCACGCGGCGATCTGGGACGTGTTGCGCGAGGAAGTGCTCAAGGGCTATGCGCAGCAGCGCAAGGTTGCCTGAGGCGGACCTCACCAACCCGCACCAGCCCGCACTGGCCCGCACCAGTCCGCACCCAGTCCGCACCAGTCCGCACTGATACCGACGATCCTGGAACTCACAAGCAAAAACGATCCATGGCATTCCGTACCGATTCCCCCAGCATGCTGCGCGTCTGGCAGCTGCTCGTCCTCGTGGTCATTCTCGGCGCCTGGCACCTGGCCACGCGCTCGCAACAGGTGGCGTTCTTCTTCGGCGAGCCGTGGCTGGTGGCGCAGCGCGTTTGGAGCTGGTTCTTCGTCGAGCGCGACATCTACCTGCACCTGGGCGTGACGCTGCTCGAGACGGTGCTGGCCTTCGGCATCGGCACCGTCGCCGGCCTGGGCGTGGGCCTGTGGCTGGCGCTGAGCCCGGTCGCCTCGGCCATTCTCGACCCATATATCAAGGCGATGAACTCGATGCCGCGCGTGATCCTGGCGCCGATCTTCGCGGTGTGGTTCGGGCTCGGGATCTGGTCCAAGGTCGCGCTGGCGGTGACGCTGGTGTTCTTCATCGTCTTCTTCAACGTCTACCAGGGCGTCAAGGAAGTCAGCCCCGTGGTGCTGGCCAACGCGCGCATGCTGGGCGCGAACCGGCAGCAGCTGCTGCGCCATGTCTATCTGCCGAGCGCGACCAGCTGGGTGTTCTCGTCGCTGCATACCTCGGTGGGCCTGGCCTTCGTCGGCGCGGTCGTCGGCGAATACCTGGGCTCGGCGCGCGGCGTCGGCTACCTGATCCTGCAGGCGGAGGGGACCTTCGACATCAACACGGTGTTCGCGGGCATCGTGGTGCTGACCGCGTTCGCGCTGGTGCTGGACTGGATGGTGGGGGTGGTGGAGCGCCGGCTGATGAAGTGGCAGCCGAAGAGCGGGGAGACGGAGAAGCTGTAGGAGGGATTTTTCCCTCTCCCGTGCGCGGGAGAGGGATGGTCCTGGGGATTCGGCGGGACCTTAGGGCGTGATCACGATCTTGCCGGTGACCTTGCGCGCCTCCATGTCCTTGAGCGCCTGCGGGGCCTGTTCCAGCGGATAGCGCGCCGAGATGTGCGGGCGGATCTTGCCTTCCTTCATCCAGCCCAGCATCTGCGCCATGTTGGCCTGGTTCGCGCGCGGCTCGCGGCGCGTGAATTCGCCCCAGAACACGCCGACCAGCGAGGCGCCCTTGAGCAGCGCCAGGTTCAGCGGCATCTTGGGAATCTCGCCGTTGGCGAAGCCCACCACCAGATAGCGGCCGCGCCAGCCGATCGAGCGGAATGCGGGTTCCGCATAGATGCCGCCGACCGGGTCATAGATGACGTCCGGACCCTTGCCGTCGGTCAGCGCCTTGATGCGCTCGCGCAGGTCCTCGGTGCTGTAGTTGATCAGCGCGTCGGCGCCATGTTCCTTGCAGACAGCCAGCTTCTCGTCGGTCGACGCGGCCGCGATCACGCGCGCGCCGATCGCCTTGCCGATCTCGATCGCGGCCAGGCCGACGCCGCCGGCCGCGCCTAGCACCAGCATGGTCTCGCCCGCCTTCAGTTCGCCACGATCGACCACCGCGTGGTGCGAGGTGCCATAGGTCAGCGTGAAGGCGGCGGCGGTCTCGAAATCGATGCCGGGCGGCATCGGCACGACCGCGGCGGCGGGCGCCTTGGCCTGCGTCGCGAAGGCGCCGTTGCCCAGATAGGCGATCACCTTGTCGCCGGGCTTGACGTGGCTGACGCCTTCGCCGACCGAGTTCACGATGCCGGCCAGTTCCGATCCCGGCGAGAAGGGCAGCTGCGGCTTGGCCTGGTACTTGTTCTGGATGATCAGCACGTCCGGGAAATTGACGCCGGCGGCCTTGACGTCGATCACCACTTCGCCGGGACCGGCGACCAGGTCGGGCAGGGTTTCGAGCACCAGCGAATCGGGCGGGCCCCAGGCTTTGCACAGTACGGCTTTCATCGTGTCTCCATTGAATGTCTTGATGCCTCGATCTGGACCGCGCGGCCACGCGGCCCGGGCTAGTGTAGCGCAGAAATAGTACGGTCGTTCAGTTCGGCGGGGCCGGTGGCGGTCGCAGTGATGGTCACGGTGGTGATCACGGTGGTGGCTGCGGTATTGGCCTCGGCGTTGGCGGGGGCTGTGGCTCCGATTTAGGTGCAAATCGCTCGGCGAAGCGGCCCCGCGACGCGACGCCATCGCAATCGCCTCGGGTACAATCGCGGCCATGCACATCCTTCTCGCCAACGACGACGGTTACCTCGCGCCGGGACTTGCCATGCTGCATGCCGCGCTGGCGCCGCTGGGCCGTATCACCGTGATCGCCCCCGAGCAGAATCATAGCGGCGCATCGAATTCGCTGACGCTGCAGCGCCCGCTGACGGTGTTCGAGGCGCGCGAGGGCGTGCAGAAGGGATTTCGCTTCGTCAATGGCACCCCGACCGACTGCGTACATATCGCGCTGACCGGCCTGCTCGACGAAAAGCCGGACCTGGTGGTGTCGGGCATCAACCAGGGCCAGAACATGGGCGAGGACGTGCTGTACTCCGGCACCGTCGCCGCCGCGATCGAGGGTTTTCTGCTCGGCATCCCGTCGATCGCCTTCTCGCAGGTCGACAAGGGCTGGGAACATCTGGACGCCGCGGCCCGCATCGCGCGCAGCATCGTCGAGCGCGCCATCGCGACACCGCCGCGCGAACCGTTCCTGCTCAACGTCAATATCCCCAACCTGCCGTACGAACATATCCGCGGGCTGCGCGCCACGCGGCTGGGCAAGCGCCATCCTTCGCAGCCGGTGATCTCGCAGGTCAATCCGCGCGGCGAGACCAACTACTGGATCGGCCCGGCCGGCGATGCGCTCGATGCCAGCGAAGGCACCGATTTCCACGCGACCGCGGAGGGCTTCGTTTCGCTGACGCCGCTGCAGCTGGATCTGACCCACCGCGCCCAGCTCGACGCGCTGCGGCAATGGCTCGCATGAGGCCAGCCGCGTGCCGGCCGCAGGGACCCTGGGCGCGTTGAGGCCATGAGTTCGAGCCCGCGCCGTCCGAAGTTTCCGCTGACGCTCGACTCGGTGGTCGAGCGCAAGCCCGCGCCCGCGCGGACCGCCGGCCTGCCGGCGATCGTCGGCAAGCGCGCGGCCACGCCGGCCCCGGCGCCGACGCCGGCGC
>NZ_VWRN01000074.1 GCF_008632125.1 Cupriavidus cauae | reverse complement strand
CGCCGGATCGCCGGCGCGCGATCTCGCGGCCATCGTGCTCGGCGTGCTGGGCGGGCGCGACGGCGCCGCGCGCACCTTCGCCGCGCTGCCCGCGGGCCAGCGCACCGCCGTGCTCGATGCGATCGCCATGGCACTGCATGCCGACGCGCGCGCCATCGCCGTCGAGGACCAACGCCGGCTGCTGGCGGCGCTGGCCGGCACGGCGCTCGTCTGCCTGGATCTGAGTCCCTTCGCCGCGGCGCTGACCGACGCGCTGCTCGAAACGCTGTTGCGCGGCACGGGCGCGTCGCTCAGGCGGCTCGATCTGAGCGGCTGCTCGCGGCTGTCGCCGCAGGCGCTGCGCCATGTGGAAGCGTATGCGCCCGGGCTGCGGACGCTGCTCCTGCGAGCGATGCGGATGCCGGGCGACTGGATGCCGGGCGACCCGACGCTGGCCGAGCGCGCCGCCGCGCCGCTGGTCGCGCAGCCGGGCCCGCCGCAATCGCCGCTGCTCGTTCTGCGCGCACTGGAGGAGCTCGATCTGCGCGACAACGGCGCGCTGCGGACGGTGCGGCTGGAGGCGCCGGCGCTGCGCGTGCTGCGGCTGGACGGCTGCGCGGCGTTGCGCGAATTACGGCTCGATGGCGCCCGGCAGCTGAGCCGGCTCGACGCACGTCACTGCACCGCATTGCCCGAGCCGGTGCTGCGATCGCTGGCGCGCGACAATCCCGCGCTTGCCGAGGTCCAGCTCGCGGGCTGCGGACAGCTGCGCCAGGCCGCGCTGTGCGAGGCCCATCCATGGCTGCTGGCCTGGCCGTGGGACGGCTGGACCAAAGGCGGCATCGCGCGGCTGCGCCAGTCGCTGTCCGGGCCCGACGGCAGCGCTTGCGGACCCATGCCGCGCTACGTGATCCGGCAGATCACCGATTGGCTGCGCGAGCGTGAGCGGGCGGTGCAGGCGCTGAACCGGCTCTACCGCGACCCCGGCACGCCGCGGCGCCTGCGCGAGGCCGCCGAGGCGGCGCTGCTGGGCCGCGAGAGCGTGGCGCTGCGGGAGGCCGGCGTGGCGGCCGCCACGCTGATCGGCAACGCCACCGATTCGCAGCCGGCGCTGGGCATCGGCATGCTGGTGCCGGCGCTGTCGTCGTCCGGCAGCGAGGAGAGCCGCATCGCGGCGGCGGCCGCGCTCGGCGGCCTCATTGCGATCCCCTCGCGCGAGGATGTCGCGCGCTGGGCGCAGCGCGATGGGGCGGTGTCGCGGTAGTGGTGCGGGGGGCCGGTGCACTCGGCGCATTGCGCCCGAGTCATTGCGACCGGCTCAATGCACCCAAGTCAATGCATCCAACTCAATGCACCCAACTCAATGCACCCAACTCAATGCACCCAATTCAAAGCGCCCGACGCAATGCGCCCCACTCAATGCGGCGGCTCGTTGCTGTCCGCGGCACTGGCGGCGGTCCCCATCGTCGCGCCGGTGGCCGCGGCGGCCTCGGCGGCCTGCGCCGCGGCGCCGCGCACGTGCGGCCGCAACACCTCCATCATCTCGATCGGCACCGGAAACACGATGGTCGAGCTGCGATCGCCCGCCACCTGCGTCAGCGTCTGCAGATAGCGCAGCTGCATCGCCTGCGGCTGCCGCGCCAGCATCTGCGCCGCTTCCAGCAGCTTCACCGACGCCTGCAGCTCGCCCTCGGCGTGGATCACCTTGGCGCGCCGCTCGCGTTCCGCTTCGGCCTGCCGCGCAATCGCGCGCACCATCGATTCGTTCAGATCCACATGCTTGATCTCGACGTTCGACACCTTGATGCCCCAGGCGTCGGTCTGCGCGTCCAGCACCTTCTGGATGTCCAGGTTCAGCTTCTCGCGCTCGGACAGCATCTCGTCGAGATCGTGCTTGCCGAGCACCGCGCGCAGCGTGGTCTGCGCCAGCTGGCTGGTGGCCTCGAGGAAGTTGGCCACCTGGATGATCGCGTTCTGCGGATCGACCACGCGGAAATAGACCACCGCGTTGACCTTGACCGAGACGTTGTCGCGCGAGATCACGTCCTGCGCCGGCACGTCCATCACCACGGTGCGCAGGTCGACCCGCACCATCTGCTGTATCACCGGGATCACCAGCACCAGACCCGGTCCCTTGACGCGCCAGAACCGGCCCAGCATGAACACCACGCCGCGTTCGTACTCGCGCAGCACGCGGAAGGCGGAGAAGATCAGCAGGGCCAGCAGGATGACGAGGGTGCCGGCGCTGAGGCTGAAGATCATGGTCGGTCTCCTTGTGGGGAGGTGGGGGACGTGGGGGACGTGGGGGAGGGCGGCGGCCGCGCGGGGGATTCGTCCGTGGACAGGCTGTCGGCCGGCTCGACGTCGAGCACCAGGCCCTGGCGGCCTGTCACGCGCACGGCCTGGCCGGTCTGCAGCGGCGCCGCGCTGCGCACGCGCCAGCGTTCGCCCTGCACCTCGGCCCAGCCGTCATCGATGATGCGGCCGGCATTGCCGACCACGCGGGTGTCGGCGATCACCGCGGGCTGGCGGCGTGCGCGCACGGCGGCCGCGGACACGCCGAAGCTCAGCGCCGCGGCTGCCAGCGACAGCGTGCCGATCATCCACAGCGGCACGCCGAAACCCGGGATGTCGGTGTCGATGAGCATCACGGCGCCCAGCGCGAACGCCACGATGCCGCCCAGGCCCAGCGCGCCAAAGCTCGGCAGGAAGGCCTCGGCCACCATGCAGCCGATGCCCAGCGCGATCAGCGCCAGGCCGGCGTAATTGATCGGCAGCATCTGCAGCGCGAACAGCGCCAGCAGCAGGCAGATCGCGCCGGCCACGCCGGGCAGCACCATGCCGGGTGTCGAGAATTCGAAGATCAGCCCGTAGATGCCGATCATCATCAGGATCAGCGCGACGCTCGGTTCGGTCAGCACGGCAAGCAGCCGATAGCGCCAGTCGGGCTCCAGCTCGATCACGCCGGCCTGCGCGGTGCGCAGCGTGCGCGACGCGCCGGCCGCGACCACGGCGCGCCCGTCGACCGCGCGCAGCAGCGCCGGCAAGTCCGGCGCGATCAGGTCGACCACGCGCTGCGCCGCGGCCTCGTCGGCCGACAGGCTGACCGCCTCGCGCACCGCGCGCTCGGCCCATTCCGCATTGCGCCCGCGCAGCTGCGCGAGGCCGCGGATATAGGCGGCGGCATCGTGCAGCTGCTTGCGCTCGAGGGTGTCGAGACCGTCGTCCTTGCTGTCCGGAGCGGCGCGGCCGGGCGCGCTGGCGGCGCCCTCCGAGGCCGGGCGGGTATCCGCAGGCCGCTCGGCCCGCTCGGCTCGCTCCCGCCGTTCCGGGCCGCCGATGCCGAGCCGTACCGGGCTGGCGGCGCCCAGATTGGTGCCCGGCGCCATCGCGGCCAGATGGCTGGCGTAGAGGATGTAGGTGCCGGCGCTGGCGGCGCGCGCCCCGCCCGGATAGACGTAGCTCAGCACCGGGACCGGGCTCGCGAGGATGTCCTGGATGATCTGCCGCATCGATGGGTCCAGCCCGCCGGGCGTGTCCATCTCCAGCACGATCAGCTGGGCGCCGGCCTGGCGCGCCTGCTCGAAGCCGCGCCGCACGAAGCTGGCGCTGGCCGGGCCGACCGCGCCCTTGAGCGGAATCAGGTAGACCGGCGCAACGCCTCCGGGCTGCGCACGCGCGCGGTCGGCCGGGCCGCCGGGCTGGGCCAGAGCCAGCGTCATGCCGACGATCAGCAGCATGACGGCGGCGAGCCGCCGCGCGAAGCTTGCCTGTGCGTTCATGGTCTGCGCTCGTGAAGTCCTTCGCGCCGGCGGGGCCAAGGCTGCCGCGCCAGCGTTCGCACCATTGCTTGCGCGGTGGCCGCCCAGTGGCGCGCCGTCCGCCGATTGCGCTGCAACGGTCATCGTGTCGTTCCCGCGAAAGCGGAAATGCGGCGTCCTGGACAGCCACTGGGTCCCCCGCCTGCGCGGGGACGACCAGTTCGTCGAGGCGCTGAAACGCCTTGCGGCGCTCATTCCAGTGTAGGCGACACGACACGGCTTGCCCGGGACGGTGCCGTGGTCTTGGCGCGCCGCCGTCGCGCTTTGCCCGCCGCGGGTACGATAGCGGGATCGCCGACGCGCCAGAACGGAGAATCCGCATCGTGTCAGTCTCGCCCTCCCGCAATCCCGAGCTGGTCCACGGCACGCTCGCCGGCAGCGAAGCCCGCCGTCCGGGCGCCTGGGCGGTCGCGCTCGGCGGCCTGGTCTCGCTGGCCGTCGCCATGGGCATCGGCCGCTTCGCCTTCACGCCCTTGCTGCCGATGATGCTGCACGACGGCAGCGTGACGCTGCATCAGGGCGGGTGGATCGCGACCTGGAACTACATCGGCTATTTCGTCGGCGCGCTGGCCTGCCTGCTGATCCGGCCCGATGCCGCGCGCATGGTGCGCTGGGGCCTGGCGGCCACCGTCGCGCTGACGCTGGCGATGGCGTTGCCGCTGGGCATGCTGTCCTGGTCGCTGTGGCGCGCCGCCGCCGGTGTCGCGAGCGCCTTCGTGCTGGTCTATACCGCGGCCTGGTGCATGCAGCGGCTGGCCGAGGCCGGCAAGCCGGCGCTCGGGGGCCTGATCTTCTGCGGACCGGGCATCGGCATCGTCGCCACCGGGGTTTCGGCCTTCGGCATGGTCGGCATGGACTGGAGCGCGGCCTGGGGCTGGATCGCGTTCGGCGTGCTGGCGCTGGTGCTGGTGGCGGCGGTATGGCGCATCTTCCAGCCCGACTCGGCTCCCCACTCGGCCACGGCTTCCGCCGCGGCGGCGCCGCCGCGCATGGCGGCGTGGTCCGGCGAGGCCTGGGCGCTGACCGTGGCCTACGGGCTGGCCGGTTTCGGCTACATCATCACCGCGACCTTCCTGCCGGTGATCGCGCGCCAGGCGATGCCGGGCTCGTTGTGGGCGGACCTGTTCTGGCCGCTGTTCGGCGCCGCGGTGGCGCTCGGCGCGCTGACGGCCGTGCGCATCGGCGTGCGGCACGACAACCGCGTGCTGCTGGCGCTGGCCTATGGCATGCAGGCGGCGGGCGTGGCGATCGCGGCGGTGTGGCCGACGCTGGCCGGTTTCGCGCTCAGCAGCCTGCTGGCGGGGCTGCCGTTCACCGCGCTGGTGCTGTTCGCCATGCACGAGGCGCGCCGGCTGGCCGGCGGCCAGGCGCCGCGGCTGATCGGGCTGATGACGGCCGCGTACGGGCTCGGTCAGATTGTCGGGCCGCCGTTCGCCACCGCGCTGGTGGCCCGCACCGGCGGCTTTGCCGCGTCGCTGGTCGGCGCCGCGCTGGCGCTGCTGGCCGGCGCGCTGATCTACCTGTGGCTGCGCCGGGTCGCGCCCTTGCCGTCCGCCGCGGCGCCGCATGCCTGAGCCGGGCTGAGCTGGGCCGGGCCGAGCTGGGCCGGGCCGGGCAGAGTTGGGCCGGGCTGAGCTGGGCCGGGCCGAGCTGGGCCGGGCCGGGCAGAGTTGGGCCGGGCAGAGTTGGGCCGGGCAGAGCTGGGCAGAGCTGGGGCAGAGTTGGGTAGAGGAGGCCGGGCAGGGTTGGGCGGGCTGACCCGAGCGGGCTGGGCCGGCGAGCAGCTGGGCGCGGCGAGCCGGCCCAATCCACGCCCCTGCGCGCTTCGGCTACAGTATCGCCTTCGCCGCCATCGGCAACCGGCCCGCGGGCCGGCATCGCCGACGGCGCAAGGAGCCATCGATGTCCTTCGCCCTGCAACCCGCCCGCGCCACCGGCGCTTCCGCCAACGCTTCGGCGACCGTTTCCGAAGCCGAGCGCCGCATGCGCGTCGATCTCGCCGCGGCGTACCGGCTGTGCGCGCTGGCCGGCTGGGACGACCTGATCTACACGCATATCTCGGCCACGGTGCCCGGCGAGCCGGACCACTTCCTGATCAACCCGTTCGGCCATGCCTTCGACGAGATCCGCGCGTCGGACCTGGTCAAGATCAACGGCCGCGGCGAGGTGGTCGGCGACAGCCCGCATCCGGTCAACGTGACCGGGTTTGCGCTGCATGCGGCCGTGCACGCGGCGCGTCCGGACGCGGTCTGCGTGATGCACCTGCACAATACCGCCGGCGTCGCGGTGTCGGCCCAGGCCGACGGGCTGCTGCCGCTGTCGCAGCATGCGATGCGCTTTTACGGCCGGCTCGCCTATCACGACTACGAGGGCCTGGCCTTCACGCCGGCCGAGGGCGCGCGGCTGACCGCCTCGCTGGGCAGCCATCCCGCCATGCTGCTGCGCAACCACGGCACGCTGACGGTCGGCCGTACCGTGGCCGAGGCCCATGTGCTGATGGCCACGCTGATCAAGGCCTGCGAAATCCAGCTCGGCGCGCTGACCGCCACGCGCGTGGTGCTGCCCTCGGTCGAGGTGGCGACGCGGACCTCGGCCCAGCTCGACGACGGCGGCGCCATCGAGGGCGCGCTGGAATGGCCGTCGCTGCTGCGCAAACTCGATAAAATCGATCCCTCGTATCGCGACTGAGCGCGACGGGTGCCACGCAGCGCGAGCAAGCGCAACGCAGGGCAGCGCCCGCTTCAGTCCTTGCACCATTCATCCATAACAACAGGAGCCATCCATGCCGACTTTCCACGTAGAGATGTTCGAGGGCCGCACCATCGAGCAGAAGCGCAAGTTCGTCGAGGAAGTGACCCGTGTCACCTGCGAAACCCTCGGCTGCTCGGCCGGCGCGGTCGACATCATCATCACCGACGTCAAGCGCGAGAACTGGGCCACCGGCGGCGAGCTGTGGGCCGACAAGAAGTAACGCCCGTCGACATCGTCCTCGCCATCGTTCCTGGTCATCGTTCCTTCTCCGGGCATCCACGAACCGGCGCCTCGCGCCCCTGTACGGAACCGTCATGCAGCATTTCGCCTCGGACAACTACGCCGGCTTCTGCCCGGAATCGCTGAAGTACTTCCTCGAAGCCAACGGCAGCGGGCACGAGCAGGCCTATGGCGACGATTCGTGGACGCAGAAGGTCTGCGATCGCATCCGCGACCTGTTCCAGACCGATTGCGAGGTGTTCTTCGTATTCAACGGCACGGCGGCCAATTCGCTGGCGCTGTCGGCGCTGTGCCAGTCGTATCACTCCGTGATCTGTCACGAGCTGGCGCATATCGAGACCGACGAGTGCGGCGGGCCGGAGTTCTTCTCCAACGGCTCGAAGCTGCTGACCGCGCCGGGCGCCCACGGCAAGCTGACGCCGGATGCGGTCGAGGCGCTGGTCACGCGCCGCAGCGACATCCACTATCCGAAGCCCAAGGTCGTGTCGCTGACGCAGTCGACCGAGGTCGGCACCGTCTATACGGTCGAGGAAGTGCGCGCGATCTCGGCCATCGCCAAGCGGCGGCAGCTGCGGGTCCATATGGACGGGGCGCGCTTTGCCAACGCGGTGGCGTCGCTGGGCGTGCATCCGTCCGAGATCACCTGGCGCGCGGGCGTCGACGTGCTGTGCTTCGGCGGCACCAAGAACGGCCTGCCGGTCGGGGAGGCGGTGGTGTTCTTCGACCGCAAGCTGGCCGAGGACTTTGCCTATCGCGTCAAGCAGGCCGGGCAGCTGGCCTCGAAGATGCGCTTCATCTCCGCGCCGTGGCTGGGGCTGCTGGAGAACGACGTGTGGCTGGCCAACGCCCGCCATGCCAATGCGATGGCGCAGCTGCTGCACGATTGCATCGCCGGCATTCCCGGCGTGCGCATCATGTTCCCGACGCAGGCCAACGCCGTGTTCGCCGAGCTGCCGCTGCCGGCGATCGAGGCGCTGCGCGGGCGCGGCTGGCGCTTCTATACCTTCATCGGCGCCGGCGGCTGCCGCTTCATGTGCTCGTGGGACCTGCGGCCCGAGACGGTCGAAGCGCTGGCGGCCGACATGCGCGAGGTCTGCGCCGCGTGATTGCGGGCGTGTGGATGCCGGCGTGTGGATGCCGGCGCCCGCTTGCCGGCACGTGATTGTCGGCATGTCCATATGGACCGTTGTCTGACCCCGGCGCCTTGCGCCATCGAACAGGAAATCGAGCCATGCCCTCCTATCGCTACTGTCCCCACTGCGGCACGCCGCTGATGGCGCTGCCGATGTCCGGGCGCGAACGCATGGCCTGCGTGCAGGACGGCTGCCAGTTCGTGCAGTGGGACAACCCGCTGCCGGTGCTGGCCGCGGTGGTCGAGTACGAGGGCAAGCTGCTGCTGGCGCGCAATGCCGCGTGGCCGCCGTCGATGTACGCGCTGGTCACCGGCTTTCTGGAGCGCGACGAAACGCCGGAGGCGGGCGTGGCGCGCGAGCTGAAGGAAGAGACCAATCTCGATGCGCAATCGGTTTCGCTGATCGGCGTCTACGAATTCATGCGCAAGAACGAGCTGATCATCGCCTACCACGTGCGCGCGACCGGCACCATCGCGCTGTCGGAGGAGCTGGCCGACTACAAGCTGGTGGCGCCGGAAAAGATGCGGATCTGGAATGCGGGCACCGGCTTCGCGGTGGCCGACTGGCTGGCCGCGCGCGGCTATCCGGTGCGCTTCTTCGACCGCCAGACCGGCGAGGACATTCCCGACCCGCGCCAGGCCGCGCGGGCGGAGGGCGCCGGCGCGACGCTACAATACCGGCCATGAAGCCTCAGGGAAGGCTTGCCGACATCGCCCATACCAGGGAAACAAGGAAGAGACCATGGAGTTCCAGAAGGAAGTGGACGCGCGCGGGCTGAACTGCCCGCTGCCGATTTTGCGGACCAAGAAGGCGCTGGCCGATATGGCGAGCGGAGAAGTGCTGAAGGTGCTGGCCACCGACCCGGGCGCGACCCGCGACTTCCAGGCCTTCGCCAAGCAGACCGGCAACGAGCTGCTGTCGCACCAGGAGGTCGACAAGGTGTTCGTGTTCTACATGAAGCGCCGGTAAGCGGGCGAGCAGGCCAGCAACCGAGCGGTCCCGCAGTTCGGGCCGCAGACGACAAAGCCGCCCTCGGGCGGCTTTTGTTTTGGAGGTTGGGAGAGGGCGGGCGAGGGCTGGGCGAGGGCGCCCGCCAACGCAGGCGCCCTTGTCCGGACAATCGTCCGCCCAAACGCCTCAGATCCGCTCGCGCAGATAGCTGCCGAACTCGTCGCGCACCTCGGGATGCTTCAGCGCGAACTCGACCATCGCCTTCAGATAGCCGAGCTTGCTGCCGCAGTCGTAGCGCACGCCCTGGTAGCGGTAGGCCAGCACCTGTTCCTGGCCGAGCAGCGACTGGATCGCGTCGGTCAGCTGGAATTCGCCGCCGGCGCCCGGCTTCAGGTTGCGGATATGTTCGAAGATGCGCGGGGTCAGGATATAGCGGCCGACCACGCCCAGGTTCGACGGTGCCACTTCCGGGTCCGGCTTCTCGACGATGCCGGCGACCTTGATCACGCCTTCGTCCCACTCGCGGCCATCGACCACGCCGTAAGATTTACTCTGCTCGGGTGCAATTTCTTCCACACCCAGGATGGAGCAGTTGTAATGATTGTAGAGGTCGACCATCTGCTTCATCACCGGCGGCTGGCCGTCGAGCAGGTCGTCCGCCAGCATCACGGCGAAGGGCGCGTCGCCGACCAGCTTCTCGGCGCACAGCACCGCATGGCCCAGGCCGAGCGCCTCGGGCTGGCGCACGTAGAAGCATTCCACATGCGACGGCTTGATCGAGCGGACCACCTCGAGCAGCGCCTGCTTGTTCTTCGCCTCCAGCTCGACCTCGAGCTCGTAGGCCTTGTCGAAATGGTCCTCGATCGCACGCTTGGAGCGGCCCGTCACAAAGATCATCTCCGTGATGCCGGCGGCCATCGCCTCTTCGACCGCATACTGGATCAGCGGCTTGTCCACCACGGGCAGCATTTCCTTGGGGCTCGCCTTGGTAGCGGGCAGGAAACGGGTGCCGAGCCCGGCTACCGGGAATACGGCCTTGGTGACGCGGGTTTCCATAAAAGAGGCTCCTTCTCAGTTTTTGATGTCGTCAGCCTTGCGTTAAAGCAAGGCGCATGCCCTGGACCGCGCTGCCGGCACTGCCGCCGGCACGGACACCGACATCGAGGCCGCCACCGACGCGAACGCGGTGGGTGTCGACCTCATGCCGGCAGCCGTTGCAACTGGTCCTGCAGCTTGGCCAGCGTCTGCTCGAAATCGGCCAGCCGCTGGTTTTCCTGTTCGACCACCGCGGCCGGCGCCTTGGCCACGAAGCTCTCGTTGGCCAGCTTGCCGCGGGCCTTGGCGATCTCGCCGCCGATGCGCTGGATCTCCTTGCCGAGGCGCACGCGTTCGGCGGCGACGTCGATCTCGATCTTCAGCAGCAGGTGACTGCCGCCGACGATGGCGACCGGCGCACCGGCGCCTTCGGCCATCAGGGTCTGCTCGTCTTCGAAGACGCGAACCTCGGAAAGTTTCGCCAGCGCCTGGATATAGTTCTTTGCCGCGTGCAGGAAGGCGTTGTCGCCATGCGCGTACAGCGGGATCCGCTGCGCCGGCGAGATGTTCATTTCGCCGCGCAAATTGCGGCAGGCATCGACCATCGCCTTCAGTTGCGCGACCCAGGCCTCGGCCGTTTCGTCGATCTTCGCGGCGGCGGCGAGCGGGTAGGGCTGCAACGCGATCGATTCGCTGCCGTCGCCCTTGCCGCGACCGGCCAGCGGGCCGACCTTCTGCCACAGTTCCTCGGTGATGAACGGGATGATCGGATGCGCGAGCCGCAGCACGGTCTCGAGCACGCGCAGCAGCGTGCGGCGCGTGGCGCGCTGCTGCGCCGGCGTGCCGTTCTGGATCTGCACCTTGGCCAGTTCCAGGTACCAGTCGCAGTACTCGTCCCAGACGAACTTGTAGATCGCGTTGGCGATATTGTCGAATCGGTATTCGCCGAAGCCCTTCTCGACCTCGGCCTCGACCCGCTGCAGCAACGACACGATCCAGCGGTCGGCCTGCGAGAAGTCGAGGTAGCCGTCCGGACCGCAGTCCTGGTTGCACGGCCCCATGCCGCAGTCGTGCCCCTCGGTGTTCATCAGCACGAAGCGGGTCGCGTTCCACAGCTTGTTGCAGAAGTTGCGGTAGCCTTCGCAGCGGCCGGTGTCGAAGTTGATGTTGCGGCCCAGCGTGGCCAGCGAGGCGAAGGTGAAGCGCAGCGCGTCGGCGCCGAAGGCCGGAATGCCGTTGGGGAATTCCTTCTTCGTCTTCGCTTCGATCTTCGGCGCATCCTTGGGCCGGCGCAGGCCGGTGGTGCGCTTCTTCAGCAGTTCGGGCAGCTCGATGCCGTCGATCAGGTCGACCGGGTCGAGCGTGTTGCCCTCGGACTTGCTCATCTTCTTGCCTTCGAAGTCGCGCACCAGGCCGTGCACGTACACGTCCTTGAACGGGACCTGGCCGGTGAAGTGCTTGGTCATCATGACCATGCGCGCGACCCAGAAGAAGATGATGTCGTACCCGGTAACCAGCACCGACGACGGCAGGAAGTGCTGCAGTTCGGGCGTCTGCTCGGGCCAGCCCAGCGAGGAGAACGGCACCAGCGCCGAGGAGAACCAGGTGTCGAGCACGTCCTCGTCGCGGCGCAGCGGCCCGGCGAAGCCGGCGGCCTGCGCCTGCGCGCGCGCTTCCTCTTCGGTGCGCGCGACGTAGCAGTTGCCGGCCTCGTCGTACCAGGCCGGGATCTGGTGGCCCCACCACAGCTGGCGCGAGATGCACCAGTCCTGGATATTGGCCAGCCACTGGTTGTAGGTGCTGACCCAGTTCTCGGGGATCAGGCGGATCTCGCCGCTCTGCACGGCGTCGAGCGCGACCTCGGCGATCGAGCGGCCGGGGTAGAAGGTGCCTTCCGGCGCCGGCTTGCTCATCGCGACGAACCACTGGTCGGTCAGCATCGGCTCGATCACGCTGCCGGTGCGCTCGCTCTTCGGCGTCATCAGCTTGTGCTTCTTGACCTCGACCAGCAGGCCCTGCGCGTCGAGGTCGGCGACGATGCGGCGGCGCGCCTCGAAGCGGTCCAGGCCGACGTATTGCGCGGGCGCGCCATCGGCGATCTTCGCGTCGAGGGTCAGCACCGACAGCTGCGGCAGGTTGTGGCGCTGGCCCACCGCATAGTCGTTGAAGTCATGGCCCGGCGTGACCTTGACCACGCCGGTGCCGAATTCGCGGTCGACGTAGTCGTCGGCAATCACCGGGATCTCGCGATCGGTCAGCGGCAGCTTCGCCATCTTGCCGATCAGGTGCGCGTAGCGCTCGTCCTCGGGATGGACCATCAGCGCGACGTCGCCCAGCATCGTTTCCGGGCGGGTGGTGGCCACCGTCAGATGGGTCAGCCCCGTGCGCGTATCCGGCTCGACCAGCGGATAGCGGATATGCCAGAGCGAGCCTTCCTCCTCGACGCTCTCGACTTCCAGATCGGACACGGCGGTGCCCAGCACCGGGTCCCAGTTGACCAGCCGCTTGCCCCGGTAGATCAGCCCCTGCTCGTGCAGGCGCACGAATACCTCGGTGACCACGCGCGACATCTTCGGGTCCATCGTGAAATATTCGCGGCTCCAGTCGATCGACGCGCCCATGCGCCGCACCTGCCGCGTGATGGTCGAGCCCGATTCCTCCTTCCAGGCCCAGACCTTCTGCACGAAAGCCTCGCGGCCGAGGTCGTGGCGCGAGACGCCCTGCGCATCGAGCTGGCGCTCGACCACGATCTGCGTGGCGATGCCGGCGTGGTCGGTCCCGGGCACCCACAGCGTGTTGGCGCCCCGCATGCGCGCGTGCCGTGCCAGGCCGTCCATGATGGTCTGGTTGAACGCGTGTCCCATGTGCAGCGTGCCGGTGACGTTGGGCGGCGGCAGCTGGATGGCGAAATCGGGCCGGTCCGGGTCGAGGGTGGGCCTGGCGATGCCCCGTTTTTCCCACTCGGGGCCCCATTTGGCCTCGATGGCGGCGGGTTCGAAGCTCTTGGCTAGGGACTGGTCTTGGGCGGTCATGCTTGGGATGTCGATCGATGCGTGAAGGCCGGCGAGCCGGTGCGGCTCTCGCGGTCTGGTGCGCGCCTGCAGGGCGCGGCCAAAGGGAGACAAGCCCTAAATTATAGGGGAGCCCGCTCGGTGACGCCCAAAATGCCCTTGCGGGGCGCGCCTGCCCGCCGCGCGCCGCCTCCACATCCACCGCAGGACAAACCGCAGTATCGCCGCTCCGTGGACGCCGATGCGTTCGCTAGAGCACGGTCGCGGCAGGCCGCCGGGCCTATCGTCTGCGTTGGGGGCTCGGGCAGGGGACGCCGCATGGCGGTCCGGGCGGGTTGCCGGGGCGCGGGCGGGCCCCCGGCGTGCAGTCGGCCGACGGCCGGGTCATGGACATGAACCAGAACGAGAACGAACACAATCAGGGCGGCGCCCCAGGCCACAGCCTGGCGCCGCTGCTGCTGCGCCTGCGCCGGGCCCCGGTGCGGGCGCGCGGCCGGGTCACCTTCGAACGGATCCTCGATACCACCGCGTTGCTGCTCGACGAGGTCGGGGTCGAGCGGATCACCACCAACCTGATCGCCAGCCGCGCGGGGATCAATATCGCCACGCTGTACAAGTACTTTCCCAACAAGCTGTCGGTCATCAATGCGCTGTTCGAGCACCAGATGCGCCAGCGCGCGGCCGATTCGCTGGCGGTGCTGCCCTCGGCCGGGGCGGTGGAGGACTGGCGCGCGGTGGTCGACGCGGTGTTCGACCAGGTCCGCACCGCGCGCAGCCGCCAGCCGGGCAGCATCGCGCTGCGCCGGGCGATGCAGTCGTCGCCGGAGCTGCGCCGCATCCACGATGCCACCAGCCGCGAGGTCGCCGAACTGCTGGCGCGCTGGCTGATGCAGCACCAGCAGGTGGCCGAGGACGATGCCCGCCTGACTGCGCGCTGCGCGATCGAGGTGCTGACCGCGCTGATGGACCTGGCCGAGGGCGAGGACGAGGCGGTGCGCGAGCGCATCCACGCCGAGGCCCGGCGCCTGCTGAAGGCCTGCCTGGCGCCGTGCTTCGAGCCGCAGCGGCTGGACGACGCGGCGCTGCCGTAGCGCGGGAGGCCGGGCGAGGCCGGGCTGAGGCTGAGGCTGAGGGAGGTTGAGGAAGGCTGAGGAAGGCTGAGGGAGGCTGAGGGAGGCTGAGGGAGGCTGAGGGAGGCTGAGGCAGGCCCCCGGCTGAGCCGTCCGGCGAGGCCGTGGAAAGGCGCGCCGTTATAATGGCCCGATTCCTCAAGGCCCCTCCCGATGTCCGACCTGCTTGCCAATCTGAACGCCGAACAACTTGCCGCCGTCACGCTGCCGGACGAACCGGCGCTGATCCTGGCGGGCGCGGGCAGCGGCAAGACGCGGGTGCTGACCACGCGCATCGCGTGGCTGATCCAGAACGGCCGCGTGTCGCCGGCCGGCATCCTGGCGGTGACCTTCACCAACAAGGCCGCCAAGGAGATGCAGACGCGGCTGTCGTCGATGCTGCCGATCAATACCCGCGGCATGTGGATCGGCACCTTCCACGGCCTGTGCAACCGCATGCTGCGCGCGCATTTCCGCGATGCCGGGCTGCCGCAGACCTTCTCGATCCTCGACAGCCAGGACCAGCTGTCGGCGCTCAAGCGCCTGCTGAAGTCGCTGAACGTCGACGACGAGAAATATCCGGCGAAGAACCTGCAGTACTTCATCAACAGCGCGAAGGAGCAGGGCCTGCGCGCGGCCGACGTCGAGGCCAACGACGACTTCAACCGCCGCTTCGTCGACCTGTATGCCGCCTACGACGAGCAGTGCCAGCGCGAGGGCGTGGTCGATTTCGCCGAGCTGCTGCTGCGCTGCTACGAGCTGCTGCGCTACAACGACGCGATCCGCCAGCACTATCAGCACCGCTTCCGCCATGTGCTGGTCGACGAGTTCCAGGACACCAACGTGCTGCAGTATCAGTGGCTGAAGCTGCTGGCGGGCTTCGGCACCGGCAATGCCGCGGCGGTGTTCGCGGTCGGCGACGACGACCAGAGCATCTACGCGTTCCGGGGCGCCAATGTCGGCAACATGCGCGACTTCGAGCACGAATTCCGCGTGCGCCATCTGATCAAGCTGGAGCAGAACTATCGCTCGCACGGCCATATCCTCGACTCGGCCAATCACCTGATCGCCCACAACGCGCGCCGGCTCGGCAAGAACCTGCGCACCGACGCGGGCCACGGCGAGCCGGTGCGGGTCTACCAGGCCGGCACCGACGGGCAGGAGGCCGGGTGGATCGTCGAGGAGATCCGCGACCAGATCGCCCAGGGCACCAGCCGCGCGGAGATCGCGATCCTGTATCGCAGCAACGCGCAGTCGCGCGTGATCGAGCACGCGCTGTTCTCGTCCGGCATTCCGTACCGCGTCTACGGCGGCCTGCGCTTCTTCGAGCGGGCCGAGGTCAAGCACGCGCTGGCCTATCTGCAGCTGCTGGAAAATCCGCGCAACGACGCCGCCTTCGCCCGCGTGGTCAACTTCCCGACCCGCGGCATCGGCGCGCGTTCGATCGAGTCGCTGCAGGACGCCGCGCGGCAGTACAACTGCGCGCTGTCCGAGGCGGTGGCCTATGTCGCCGGCGCGGCCGGCGGCAAGCTGGCGTCGTTCGTGCGGCTGATCGACCAGATGCGCTTCGAGACCCGGCAGATGACGCTGCCGGAGACGGTCGAATACGTGATCAATACCAGCGGGCTGATCACGCATTACCAGGCTGAGAAGGAAGGCCAGGACCGCATCGAGAACCTGCGCGAACTGGTGACCGCGGCGCAGGCCTTCGTGGTGGAAGAGGGCTACGGCCTCGACGCGCCCGCCAACGCGATTCCGGTGAGCCGCCGGCAGAGCCTGGATCGGCCGCTGCCGGCCCTGGCCGAGGGCGACCAGGCGCAGCAGGTGCTGGACCCCGAAGCGTTGCCCGAGGTGATGACGCCGCTGGTCGCCTTCCTGACCCATGCCTCGCTGGAGGCCGGCGACAACCAGGCCCAGGCCGGGCAGGACGCGGTGCAGATGATGACGGTGCACGCGGCCAAGGGCCTCGAATTCAATGTGGTGTTCATCAGCGGGCTGGAGGAAGGGCTGTTCCCGCACGAGAACAGCATGCTCGACGCCGACGGGCTCGAGGAAGAGCGCCGGCTGATGTATGTGGCGATCACGCGGGCGCGCGAGCGGCTGTACCTGTCGTTCGCGCAGAGCCGCGTGCTGCATGGCCAGGTGCGCTACCACATCCGCTCCCGCTTCTTCGACGAGCTGCCCGAGGGCGCGCTGAAGTGGCTGACCCCGCCGGCGCAGAACTACGGCGCGCAGCGGCGCCAGTCATCGGAAAGCGCGTGGGGCCGCGACTGGTACAAGCGGGCCGAGGACGTGCCCTATACCGGCAGCCGCGCGACCGGCGGCATGGACACCGGCAACGGCTACGCCGACCAGAAGCGGCAGGCCGAATCCGGCTGGCGCATCGGCCAGCAGGTCTTCCACAACAAGTTCGGCGAGGGCGTGATCAAGGCGCTCGAAGGCGAGGGCGCGGATGCCCGCGCCAATATCGAGTTCAAGCGCCACGGCGCCAAGTGGCTGGCGCTGTCGGTGGCGAAGCTGGACGCGATCGATTGAGCCTGGTGGGTGGTGTCAGGCTGCCGCGCTGTCCCCATTCGGCGGCGCGATGTTGAAGCAGCCGCGATAGGTCGCGTAGAACGAGCAGTACAGGATCGCCAGCATCAGCAGCGAATACGGCGTCACCAGGAAGGACAGCACGCCTTCGGCGCCGAAGGCGCTGAAGATCGCCTCCAGGAAGAAGGGCACCGCCACCAGCAGCAGCACGAACAGCATCGCATAGGTGAAGAAGGCCCCGCGGTTGCGCCAGCACGCGGTCCAGCTGAAGAACAGCGCCTTGACCGGCGGCACGTTGTGCCAGGCGGCCAGCAGCGGCGCGAACCAGAACAGCATCGCGATCGGCGTGTACAGCGCCGCCCCTACCAGCAGCGCGTAATACAGCTGGCGGATCGCCTCCGGGGTCGGCGGCTCTTCCTTGAGCAGCACCGGCAGCAGCGCGCGCATGTCGACCAGCGTGCCGGCGATCAGGCTGAGCAGGAACACAAGTCCCGCATAGATGGCGCCCAGGATCAGCAGATGGCGCGCGGCCACCTTGCCGTTGCTGCGATATCCCGCCAGCAGCACGGTGGGCATCACCTTGCGGTTCTGGATCACCTCGCGGCACGCGGTCATGATGCCGACCGACAGGCCCGGCGTCACCACCAGCAGCGCAACGATGCCGATCAGCGGAATGAAGATGGCGATCTGCGCGGCGATCAGATAGATGAACAGCAGCATCAGGAAGGTCAGCGGGTTCTTGCGGAACAGCCACAGACCCTGGCGGAACCAGACGTAGCCTTCCTTGGCGGGGACTTCCAGTAGTTGCATGACGAATCGGGTCCGAATCAGGTGCGGCGATCAGGGGCTGCCATCGGCGGCGCCCATCAGGTCCAGGGGAGCGCGGTGGTGGCGATGCGCCGGCGCAGGATGCGTTCGAAGTGAGTCGGGTCGTGCGGCTCGAGCATGTCGGCCTCGCGCGGCAGATGGTAGTCCCACAGCCGCGAGACCCAGAAGCGCAGCGCTCCGGCCCGCAGCATGTGCTGCCAGTGCGCGGCCTCGATCGCGTCCAGGGGTCTGACCGCATGATAAGCCCGCAGCAGCGCGGTCGCGCGCGGGGCGTCCAGCTCGCCGCTGGCCAGGTCGATGCACCAGTCGTTGACGGTCACGGCCAGATCGAACAGCCACTTGTCGTCGCCGGCGAAGTAGAAATCGAAGAAGCCGCCCAGCCGCGACTGGCCGTTGCCGGCGTCCTCGAACAGCACGTTGTCGCGGAACAGGTCGCAATGGCAGGGGCCGCCCGGCAGTGCGGCATAGGCTGCGCCGCCAAAGAACGCGCTCTGGAACGCGAGCTCGTCCTGCAGCAGCGCGCGCTGGCTGTCGTCGAGGAAGGGCAGGATCTGCCCTTCCGTCTCGCGCCACCACGCCAGGCTGCGCAGGTTCGGCTGCTGGCGCGGATAGCCGCGGCCGGCCAGGTGCATGCGCGCCAGCATGTCGCCGACCTCGGCGCATTGCTGCGCGTTCGGTGCCAGCTGCGAGCTGCCCGGCAGCCGCGTGACGATGGTGGCGGGCTTGCCCTTGAGCGTGCGCAGGATCTCGCCGTCCTTGCCCGGCATCGGCGCGGGCACGCGGATGCCGCGTTCGGCCAGATGCGCCATCAGATGCAGGTAGTACGGCAACTGGTCGAAGCGCAGCCGCTCGAAGATGGTCAGCACGTAGTCGCGCGTCTGGCCGTCCCGCTCCATCGTCACGAAGAAATTGCTGTTCTCGATGCCCGAGGGAATGCCGCGCAGCGCGCGCAGCGTACCGAGGTCGTAGTCGAGCAGCCATTGCGCGATCTCGTCGTGCGAGACCGTGGTGAATACAGCCATACTGTCTTGTCTGGTTGGAACCGGATGTAAAGCCGGATGGCGCCGGCGGGCAAGGCCCGCGGCATGCCGTGGCGCCGCGGACAGCGGCGTCCGGCGCGGCCCGGAAGCGAACCCCCGGGCCGGGAGCGGTGAAACGTCGGATGGCGCGCGCGGACGGGTCGGCCCCGTCCGCGGCAGGCTCAGAACTGCAGCACGCGCACCGAAGGCACGCGATTGACTTCCCGTTCGCGGATGCGCGGCGAGCTGTCCTCGGGACGGCTCATCTGGTATTGCGTGCCCGCGCCGGACTTCACTTCGATATCGACCTGCTGGCCGCGGCGGTCGCGGTATTCGCGCACCTGCGTGCCATCGGCCTCGTTCAGCTGGAAGCTCGGCTCGCGCGGATGATTGAGCTGGGTCTTCGCCGACGGGGCGATGGGCTGGTTGTTGATCTCGTTCAGTTCCTGCTGGGACAGCGCGCCGTTGTCGTCGGCGGCCTGCTGTGCGGACTGCTGGGCCAGCGCGGCCGGCGCGGCGATCAGCGCGAGTACCGTCGCGGCCAGCGTCAGGCCGCGTCGCGCAACCCCCGGCAGGGGCTCCGGCTCGTCCGCGCTGGCGGCCGGAAAGGAAAGGGAGGTCATCTCGGGCTCCTGTGCGATGCGCGCGGGGTGCCGGCGCATCCGAATGGGCGCCGCGCGCGGCAGGGCCGGGCGCGACTCGGGCATCAGGCTTGCATTCTAGCAATTCCTGCCGCCCGCGGGCCCGTGGCGAGGCGGTTCGGGCACTCGGGCACCGCCCGCCCACGCCACTCACAGATAGAACATCTCTTCCTTCGGCGGGATCGGGTTTTCGCCGCCGCGGCGCTCGTAGTAGTCGTAGACCGCCTCCAGCACCTCGTGCGGCTCGTCGACGATCTGCATCAGATCGAGGTCGTGCTCGGCGATCAGGCCCATCGGCAGCAGCGTGAAGCGGAACCAGTCGAGCAGGCCCTTCCAGAAGCGGCTGCCCACCATCACCACCGGTACCGCGCGCGACTTGCCGGTCTGCACCAGCGTCAGCACCTCGGCCAGTTCGTCGAGCGTGCCGAAGCCGCCCGGCATCACGATGAAGGCGTCCGAGTTCTTGACGAAGGTCACCTTGCGCGTGAAGAAATGGCGGAAGCGCATGGCGATGTCCTGGTACGGATTGCCCTGCTGTTCGTGCGGCAGTTCGATATTGAGGCCGACGCTCGCGGACTTGCCTGCGTGCGCGCCCTTGTTGGCCGCTTCCATGATGCCGGGGCCGCCGCCGGAGATCACGGCGAAGCCCGCGTCGGAGAACAGCCGCGCGATGTCGATGGTCTGCTGGTAGTACGGCGAATCCTCGCGCAGGCGCGCGCTGCCGTAGATCGAGACGGCCGGCCGGACCTCGGACAGGTACTCGGTCGCCTCGATGAACTCTGCCATAATCGTGAACATTTGCCACGAGGCGCGCGCCTTCTTTGCAGTCGCGCGATCTTCGTCGGCCAGCGCACGCAGGCTGGGAATCATCTTGCGCGGGTTGGTCCGCGCCGCCTTGGCGGACGCCGGCGCTTCGGCGGGCGAGGCGGTATCGCCCGGGCCATCGTCGGCGGGGCCGACGGTGACGTTCACATCCATATCCGCAGCCGTGGTGATCTTGCCTTCGTTGGCACGGACCGCCGCGGTCACGGGGTTGCTGCGGCTGCCGGCCACGCCGTTGGCGTGGTCGGGGGCGGTGGGTTCACCGCTTGCCGCGGCACCAGTCAATTTCGAGTCCATGGGAATGTCGGATAGTCCTAAAACACTGCTGCTCGTCGATGGGTCGAGCTATCTATATCGCGCGTATCACGCGCTGCCGGATCTGCGCAACGGCGAAGGCCTGCCCACAGGGGCCATCTACGGCATGATCAACATGCTGCGCAAGCTGCGCAACGATTACCCGGCAGAGTATAGCGCCTGCGTGTTTGACGCCAAGGGCAAGACCTTCCGCGATGCGCTGTACCCCGCATACAAGGAACACCGCCCGTCGATGCCCGAGGATCTCGCGCGGCAGATCGAGCCGATCCATGAGGCGGTGCGCGCGCTGGGCTGGCCGATCGTCGTCGTCGATGGCGTCGAGGCCGACGACGTGATCGGCTCGCTGGCCTGCCAGGCTACCGCGGAGGGCATCCGCACCGTGGTGTCGACCGGCGACAAGGACCTGGCGCAGCTGGTGAACGACAGCGTCACGCTGGTCAATACGATGAGCGGCGAGGTCCTCGATCCGCCGGGCGTGGTGGCCAAGTTCGGCGTGCCGCCGGAACGCATCGTCGACTATCTGTCGCTGATCGGCGATGCGGTCGACAACGTGCCGGGCGTGCCCAAGGTCGGTCCGAAGACCGCGGTCAAATGGCTGACCGAATACGGCACGCTCGACGGCATCATGGCCAACGCCGACAAGATCAAGGGCGTGGTCGGCGAGAACCTGCGCAACACGCTCGACTGGCTGCCGCGCGCGCGCGAGCTGGTGACGGTGAAGATCGACTGCGATCTGTCCGGACCGATCCCCGACTTCCACGCGCTGCGCGACATGGGCGAGGACAAGGAGAAGCTGGTCGCGTTCTTCTCGCGCTACGGCTTCAAGACCTGGCTGCGCGAGCTGACCGGCGAACGCCTGCCCGATGCGCGCGCGCAGGCCGCTGCCGCCGCGGCGTCGCGCGGTCCGCAGGCGAGCCTGTTCGACGGTCCGGCCGCCACCGATGAGCCCGTGGCGGAGACCCCGCCGGCCGAGATCCGCTACGAGACCGTGGTCACCGAGTCCGCGCTCGAGGAATGGGCGCGCCGGATCGAACGCGCCGAGCTGACCTGCATCGATACCGAGACCACGTCGATCGATCCGATGCAGGCGCAACTGGTCGGCATCTCGCTGTCGGTCGAGCCCGGCATCGCCTGCTATATCCCGGTCGCGCACCAGGGCCCCGATGTGGCGGGCATGGAAGGCCGCGGCCAGCTGCCGCGCGACTTCGTGCTGGCGCGGCTGCGTGCGTGGCTGGAGGACCCGGACCGGCACAAGGTCGGCCAGCATCTGAAATACGACGTCCATGTGTTCGCCAACCACGGCATCGCGCTGCGCGGCATTCGCCATGACACTATGCTGCAGAGCTACGTGCTGGCCTCGCACCGCAATCACGGCATGGACAGCCTCGCCGAACGGCTGCTGAACCTGAAGACGCTGACCTACGAGGAGGTCTGCGGCAAGGGCGTCAACCAGCTGTGCTTCGACCAGATCGACCTGGCGCGCGCCACCGAATACGCGGCCGAGGACGCCGACGTGACGCTGCGCCTGCATCGCAAGATGTATCCGCAGCTCGAGGCGGCCGAGGGCCTGCGCTACGTCTACGAGCGCATCGAGATGCCGGTGTCGGTGGTGTTGCAGAAGATCGAGCGCAACGGCGTGCTGATCGATGCGCCGCGCCTGGCCGCGCAAAGCGCCGAATTGGGTCAGCGCATGATGGAACTGGAGCAGCGCGCCTACGAGGCCGCCGGCCAGCCGTTCAACCTGGGCTCGCCCAAGCAGATCGGCGAGATCCTGTTCGGGCGGATGCAGCTGCCGGTGGTCAAGAAGACCAGCAGCGGCGCGCCGTCGACCGACGAAGAGGTGCTGCAGAAGCTGGCCGAGGACTATCCGCTGCCGCGGCTGCTGCTCGACTATCGCGCGCTGTCCAAGCTGAAGTCGACCTACACGGACAAGCTGCCGCGCATGGTCAATCCCGCCACCGGACGCGTGCATACCAGCTACGGCCAGGCCACCGCGGTGACCGGCCGGCTGGCGTCGACCGAGCCGAACCTGCAGAACATCCCGGTGCGGACCGAGGAGGGCCGCCGCATCCGCGAGGCCTTCATCGCGTCGCCGGGCCATGCGATCGTGTCGGCGGACTATTCGCAGATCGAGCTGCGCATCATGGCCCATATCTCGGGCGACGAGAACCTGCTCGGCGCCTTTGCGCGCGGCGACGACATCCACCGCGCGACCGCGGCCGAGATCTTCGGCGTGGCGGCGGATGCGGTCAGCAGCGAGCAGCGCCGCTATGCCAAGGTCATCAACTTCGGCCTGATCTACGGCATGAGCGCGTTTGGCCTGGCCAGCAACCTCGGCATCGAGCGCGACGCGGCCAAGCACTATATCGACCGCTATTTCATGCGCTATCCCGGCGTGGCGCGCTACATGGAAGAGACGCGCCAGACCGCGCGGGAGCAGGGCTATGTCGAGACCGTGTTCGGCCGCCGGCTGTGGCTGCCGGACATCAACGGCGGCAACGGCCCGCGCCGCCAGGCCGCCGAGCGCGCCGCGATCAATGCGCCGATGCAGGGCACCGCGGCCGACCTGATCAAGCTGTCGATGATCGCGGTGCAGGACTGGATCGAGCGCGAGTCGCTCGGCACGCGGCAGATCATGCAGGTGCACGACGAACTGGTGCTGGAGGTGCCGACCGCCGAACTGGAACTGGTGCGCACGCGCCTGCCGGAACTGATGTGCGGCGTGGCGGCGCTGCGGGTGCCGCTGGTCGCCGAAACCGGGGTCGGTGCGAACTGGGAAGAAGCGCACTGAGGTGTTCGCCCGGTGCCGTCTTGCCAAGTTTGCTGCATTGCAGCAAACTGGTGCCGACAGAACTGACAGAACTGACAGAACTGACAGAACTGACAGAACTGACAGAACTGACAGAACTGACAGAACTGACAGAACTGACAGAAGCAGGCAGCAGTCGCCGCCGGCATGCCGGCGGTCCGACCATCCAGAACGGGTAGAACAATGCAAACAAGCGCGCATCGGATTGTCGTAGTCGGCGGTGGGGCAGGTGGGCTGGAACTGGTGACGCGTCTCGGCGACAAGCTGGGCAAGCGCGGCGCCGCGCATATCACGCTGGTCGACCGTTCGCCCACGCATATCTGGAAGCCGCTGCTGCACGAGGTCGCCGCGGGCAGCATGGACCAGAACACCCATCAGCTCGAATATGCGGCGCAGGCGCTCTGGCACCATTTCGAGTTCCAGCAGGGCGAGCTGACCGGCCTCGACCGCACGCGCAAGACGATCTCGGTCGCGGCCTGTGTCGACCAGGACGGGCTGGAACTGCTGCCCGCGCGCGACATTCCCTATGACACGCTGGTGCTGGCGATCGGCTCGGTCACGCATTTCTTCGGCACGCCCGGCGCGGCCGAACATGCGATCGCGCTCGATACCGTCGAGCAGGCCGAACGCTTCCGCCGCCGGCTGATCTCGGCCTGTGTCCGCGCGCAGAACGGGCTCAGCCGAAACGACGACGATGGCGACGGCCGGCCGGACGTCGATGTCGTGATCGTCGGCGCCGGCGCGACCGGCGTCGAGCTGTCGGCCGAGCTGCGCAATACCGCGCAGGTGCTCAATGCCTACGGGCTGCACCGCCTGGACCCCCGCCGCGACATCCATATCACGCTGATCGAAGGCGGCCCGCGCATCCTGCCGGCGCTGTCCGAGCGCGTGTCGAGTGAAACCGCCGAACTGCTGCGCAAGCTGGACGTGCGCATGCTGGTCGGCGAGCGCGTCACCGAGATCGGGCCCGATGCGGTGCTGACCGCCAGCGGCAAACGGATTCCCGCCGAACTGACGGTGTGGGCGGCGGGCATCACCGCACCGCCGGTGCTGAAGACGCTCGGCCTGACGTTGAGCCGGCAGGGCCAGATCGTGGTCAGGCAGACGCTGCAGAGCGAAGACGACCCGGACATCTTCGCGTTCGGTGATTGCGCCAGCTGCGCGTGGCCGGCCAAGCAGACCACGGTGCCGCCGCGCGCGCAGGCCGCGCACCAGCAGGCCAGCTTTCTGTACGACGCGTTGCGGGCGCGGCTGGAGGGCCGGCCGCTGCCGGAATTCCAGTTCAAGGATCTCGGCTCGCTGGTCTCGCTGGGCCGTTTCACCGCGGTCGGCAACCTGATGGGTGGGTTGATCGGCGGCTCGATGTTCATCGAGGGGCTGATGGCCCGGCTGATGTACTCGTCGCTGTACCGGATGCACGTGATGGCGCTGCACGGCGCGGTGCGGATGGCGCTCGATACGGTCGCGCACTGGCTGCGCAGCAAGACCAATCCGCGGGTGAAGCTGCACTGAGCGGTTGGCCGCCCCGGGCGAGGCGGGCGCGGCAAGGGCCGGGCTCGGAGGGGCGCCGCAAAGGCACGTCAGGGGCTCGGAGGGGGCTCGGCGGAGGCTCGGCAGGGCTCGGCAGGGGCTTCGCAGCGGCTCCGCACGGTCTTGGTAGGGCCTCGGTAGAAGCTCGACATGCGCTCGGCAAGGGCGCGGGCACTGCGCGCGCCGCCCGCCGGCCTGCAGCGTGCGCTGGACACCATGTTTGCTTAGAATCGCCTTCCTGATGCCCCGGCTCGTCTGCTGGCGCAGCGTCCCCCGTTCGCCAACATCAGGAGACCCGCATGCTCAAGCCCGAAGTCGAAAGCCTCGTACCCGGCCAGACGTTCGACCGGCGCAGCTTCGTCAAGACCGCCCTCGGCTCGGCCTTCGCCGCCGCAGCGCTGCCGGTCACCGCGCAAGCGATCAAGACCGACTTCGAAGGGCTGACGGCCGGCGAGGTCACCATCCCCTCCGGCGACTTCAGGATGCCGATCTACCGCGCGATGCCGCAGGGCAAGCGCGACCTGCCGGTGGTGCTGGTGATCAGCGAGATCTTCGGCGTGCACGAATACATCGCCGATACCTGCCGACGCTTCGCCAAGCAGGGCTATCTGGCGATCGCGCCCGAGCTGTTTGCGCGCCAGGGCGATCCGACCAGCTTCGGCACGATCCAGGAACTGCAGCGCGAGATCATCGCTAAGACGCCGGACAACGAGGTGCTGGGCGACCTCGATGCGGCGGTGGCCTGGGCCGGCGCCAACGGCGGCAATCTCGGCAAGGTCGGCATCACCGGCTTCTGCTGGGGCGGCCGCGTGGTCTGGCTGTACGCCGCGCACAGCAGGCAGCTGAAAGCCGGCGTCGCGTGGTACGGCCGGCTGAACGGCGACACCACGCCGCTGCAGCCCCGCCATCCGATCGATCTCGCCGCGCAGCTGAAGGCGCCGGTGCTTGGGCTGTACGGCGGCAAGGACACCGGCATCCCGCTGGAGGCGGTCGACCGGATGAAGGCCGCGCTGGCGGCGGCCAACAACCCGGCGGCCAAGGCCTCCAAGTTCATCGTCTACCCCGAGTCCGGCCACGCCTTCCATGCCGACTACCGGCCGAGCTACCGCGAGGCGGACGCGAAGGACGGCTGGCAGAAGTGCCTGGCGTGGTTCAAGGAGCATGGGGTGGCGTAAGGCGGCGTTGGGGGGTAGGCGGGCGCCGGCATATTTCCAGGTTGGGTACGTTCGTCCCCTTTCTGGGAATCTCGGGCACGAGCAGGCACGCCGCGCTGAGCCGGCGCCGGGCGAGCGATGGGCGGACGATGAGGGGACGATGGGCGGACGATGAGGCGGCAATGAGACGACGACCGCTGCAACGGAGGCTCGGCCCATTGCAAAACCGCCCCCGACCTCCGTACAATGCGGGCTTTGCGCCTCTTGCAACAGTGTTGCGTTTATACGGATCGACGCGGCCAGGCCGCGCGGCCCGCGACACGGGCAGGGGCGAACCCTCCGGGAGCCCATCATCTTTTCCACGCTCGTCTTGATCCTGCTGGCCACCACGATTTCCGGCGTGGGCAGCATTCTCGGTGCCGCCCTGCTGTCTCTGACCGCGGCATCGCGCGCGGTGGAGCGCATGGTCAGTTTTTCGGTCGGCGTGCTGCTGGCCACCGCCTTGCTGCATTCGCTGCCGGAGGCGTTCGCCTCGGGCGCCGACCCGCGCGCGCTGTTCGGCACGCTGCTGGCCGGCCTGCTGGGCTTCTTCCTGCTGGAAAAGATCTCGCTGCTGCGCCATTCGCACCATCACGAGGGCGACGGTCATCATCACCATCACGGGCATGACCGCGAAGAGGCGGGCCGCAGCGGCCTGACCATCCTGGTTGGCGACACCTTCCACAATTTCGCGGACGGCATCGTGATCGCCGCGGCCTTCCTGGCCGACCCGAAGATCGGCATCGTCACCGCGCTGGCGATCGCCGCGCACGAGATCCCGCAGGAAGTGGGCGACTTCATCGTGCTGCTCAATGCCGGGTTTTCGAAGGCGCGCGCGTTTGCCTTCAATCTGCTGTCGAGCCTGGCCGCGGTGGTCGGCGGGTTGGTGGGGTACTTCCTGCTCGACGAGATGAGCAGCTGGGTGCCGTATGTGCTGGTGATCGCCGCCAGCAGCTTCCTCTATATCGCGGTCAGCGATCTGATGCCGCAGATGCAGCGCAAGCCGCGCTGGCGCGAATCGATCGTGCAGGTGGTGCTGGTGGCGGCCGGCATCGCGGCGATCGTCTGGGTGACCGACGGGGTCCACGATCACCACGGCCACGGCGAGGCCGGCCATGGCGCAGCCGACCATGCGCACGCGCACACCGACCATTGAGTTCGTCCAGCCGCCGCTCTCCCCGGGCGGCTGGCTGGACTAGCGCCGGACCGGCGCCCGCTACCGCGCCCCGAGGGCGGTTGAGTCGACTGGCGGCGGCTACCGCTCTCCGAGGGCGGTTGACTCGACTGGCGCCGGCTACCGCTCCCCGAGGGCGGTTGACTTGACTGGCGCCGGCTACCGCTCGCCGAGGGCGATCGACTCGACTGGCGCCGGCTACCGCTCCCCGAGGGCGGTTGACTCGACTGACGCCGGCTTGCCAGTCCCGAGGGCGGCTGGCTTGACCGACGCCGGCCTACCGGTCCCCGGTGGCGACCGGCCGCGCCGGATCGGCGCACCACTCGCTCCACGAACCGGGGTAGAGCGCCGCGCCCGGCAGTCCCGCCACTTCCAGCGCCAGCAGATTGTGGCAGGCGGTGACACCGGAGCCGCACTGCATCACCGCGCGCTCCGCTGGCGTCGCGCCCAGCACGCCGCCGAATTCGCCGCGCAGCGCCTCGGCGGGCTTGAAGCGGCCGTCGGGCTGCAGATTGTCCTTGAAGCAGCGGTTGACCGCGCCGGGAATATGGCCGCCGACCGGGTCCAGCGTCTCGTTCTCGCCGCGGAAGCGATCGGGCGCGCGGGCATCGACCACCAGCCGCGTCGGCGACTGCAGATTGGCCATCAGGGTATCGGCGTCGACCGTGCCGACCAGCGAAGGGCGGCGGGTCAGGTTGCCGCCTGCCAATGCCTCCGGCTCCGGCGTGGTGCCGCTCTCCAGCGGCAGGCCGGCGGCGACCCAGGCCTGCTTGCCGCCGTCGAGCACGGCCACCGCCTGATGGCCGATCCAGCGCAGCAGCCACCAGGCCCGCGCGGCGTACATGCCGCCCTGGGCGTCGTAGACCACCACCTGGGTGTCGTCGTTGACGCCGAGCGCGCGCAGGCGCGCCGTCAGCGCATCGGCATCGGGCAGCGGATGGCGGCCGTTGCTGCCGGTCTTCTCGCCCGACAGCTCGTTGTCCAGATGCAGGTAGAAGGCGCCGGGCAGATGGCTCTGGTGGTAGGCCTCGCGGCCGGCGGCGGGATCGGTCAGGTCGAAGGAGCAATCGATCAGCACGCTGTGCCGGCCCGGATCCTGGCGCAGCGCATGCAGGTCGGCGCAGGAGATCAGCGTGGTCCAAACGGCTTGGGGCATCGTAAAACCTGTCTAGTGGCGACGGATCGTCGAGGAATTCCGATGATCGCCGAAAGTGGCGTCTGCCGCTATCGGGCCGAGGCTGACGCGGAGCGGGCCAGCCTGCGCGCGCGCCATGCCGGCTTGCGCGGGGCGTTCTCCCGCTTGCGGGAGAGGGCCGGGGAGAGGGGGGCGGCGTTCGCCGTCCCGGAACGACCGCGACTTCCCCGAGGGGAGTGCCACGCCGAGGGGCCTACACCTCGGGATGCACCTCCGCCTCGGCCGACTTGACCGGCGTCGCCGCCGTCGGCTGGCTGGTGCTCTCGCGCGCGCGGGTCAGCGTGGTGGCGATGCCGCTGGCGATGATCAGGCCCATGCCGAGCCACGACAGCCAGTTCAGCGCGTCGTTCCAGATCATCATGCCCCACAGGCTGGAGAACACGATGCCGGCGTACTGCAGGTTGGCGGTCAGCAGCGTGTTGCCGCGCTTGTAGGCCCGCGTCATCGCGGTCTGGCCCAGGGTGGCCAGGATGCCGATGCCCAGCAGCAGGCCGGCGCCGTGCCAGGTGTGGCTGCTGACGCCCGAGAACATCATCCAGACCACCCCCGCCAGCGTGCCGACCAGCGAGAAATAGAACACGATGCGGCCTTCGGGCTCGCCCAGCTGGCCGAGCTGCCGCACCTCGACATAGGCCAGCGCCGTGAACATGCCCGAGATCAGCCCGACCAGGCCGCCGGTCAGCTGGTCCTTGCCGACGGAAGGCTGCAGCAGGCAGATCACGCCGGCGAACGACATCACGATCGCGCCGATCAGCTTGCGGTCCGCACCGCCAGCGGTGCCGGCCAGCGCCGCGCCGGCGCCGACGATCAGCGCGATCCAGACCGGCGACATGTAGTTCAGCGTCATCGCGGTGGCCAGCGGCAGCAGGCTGATCGAGGTGAACCACAGCATCAGCGCGGTCACGCCGAACAGGCTGCGCTTGATATGCGTGGTCATATGGGGCGTGCGCACCGAGATGCCGCTGGAGGCAAGGATCGCCCAGATGATCAGCATGCTGATCATGCTGCGGTAGAACACGATCTCGCCGGTGGTGTACATCTCGGAAGCCAGCTTGACGCCCACCCCCATCAACGAGAACGAGAAGGCGGCGAACAGCATCCAGAGCGATTGCATGGCGAGGAAAGGCGAGGACAGCGGGGAAGGTCGGGAACCGCGGCGCGGCGCCAATCGGCGCGGCAGCGTGCCGGGCGGCAAGTGAGGTGACAGCCGCTTGGGCGAGCCGATTGTAGCAGTGCTGATGCAATGCACCAAAGCGGATGCGCGGTCATCGCCCAGGAGTGTGCGAAGCGGCGTGCCGGGCGGCGCACCAGGGGGCGTGCGAGGCGGCGGTTGAGGCGATGTGTGGCGTGCGAGGCAGTGTACGACGCAGCGACGCCCGCGTCCGCGCCAATGAAAAACGGACCGCCGTGGCGGTCCGTCTCAGGCAGGGCCGGGGCCGGCGCTCAGGCCGCCGGTCCCATCGCGCGCCGATACCACTCGTGGAAGTGCTGCATGCCGTCTTCCATCGGCGACTGGTACGGGCCGACCTCGTTGTCGCCGCGCTTCATCAGCGCCAGCCGGCCGGCATCCATGCGCTCGGCGATCTCGTCGTCCTCGACGCAGGTCTCCATATAGGCGGCCCGCTCGGCCTCGACGAACTCGCGCTCGAACAGCACGATTTCCTCGGGGTAGTAGAACTCGACCACGTTGCGGGTCTTGCGCGGGCCCATCGGGTGCAGCGTCGAGATGACCAGCACGTTGGGGTACCACTCGACCATCACGTTCGGGTAGTAGGTCAGCCAGATCGCGCCATGCTTGGGCAGCTCGCCGTTGTTGAAGCGCAGCACGGCGTCGTGCCACTTCTGGTAGGTCGCGCTGCCGGGGCGCTTCAGGCCGGCGTGCAGGCCCACGGTCTGCACGCTGTACCACTCGCCGAACTCCCACTTCAGGTCGTCGCAGGACACGAAGCTGCCCAGGCCCGGGTGGAAGGGCACGACGTGGTAGTCCTCGAGATAGACCTCGATGAAGGTCTTCCAGTTGTAGTCGCAGTCGTGGACCTCGACATGGTCGAGCATGTAGCCGTCGAAGTTCAGGTCCTGCGAGACGCCCAGGCGCGCGAGATCGGCGCGCACATCGCGCTCGCCTTCGAACAGCAGGCCGTTCCAGTTCTGCAGCGGCGAACGTTTCAGATGCAGGCAGGGCTGCTGGGCGAAATGCGGCGCGCCGAGCAGCTCGCCCTTCAGATCGTAGGTCCAGCGGTGCAGCGGGCAGACGATGTTGGAGGCGTTGCCGCGGCCGTTCAGCATGATGGCCTGGCGGTGGCGGCAGACGTTGGACATCAGTTCGATGCCCTCCGGATTGCGCACCAGCATGCGGCCCTCTTCCTCGGCGGCCAGCGTATGGTAGTCGCCGACTTCGGGCACCATCAGCGCGTGGCCGACATAACCGGGGCCCTTCTTGAACAGCAGATCCAGTTCCTGTTGATGCAAGGCCTCGTCGAAGTACGCACGGACGGGCAGCTGTGTATCAGCCGGCGCAAGCTTCAGCGCGGTGCTGAGATTGGACATTATCCCCACTCCCTAATAAACAGGCGAAAGCAGTGAACAACCCAACCATCGAAATTGAAATCGATATGGGAAAGACAGTCAGACCCTGAGCCCCGGGGCGTGGTGCCGCGGTTTTCGCTGACGAACCGGGGATTGTACCCCACCCCCGGGATAAGGGCCTGATTTTTTTGCCTTTTTGGCGCGACCGCGAACATTGGGCGGCCATAATGTGGCGATTTATGCTCACAGCGACATGCCGGCTATGGGCGTGCCGGCCGGGCCGCGCCGGCCCCCTCCATCGGATCGGGCTTGGCCGCGGCGATTTGCCGTAAAATCGCGGTTTCTGGATCGAATCCCCTTTATGCCAAAGACAAACACCGTGCCTGCCGGCGACGGCGACCAGGTCCCCACCAGCGCGCCGCCGGCCTCGTACGAGGCCGCCATGGCCGAGCTCGAAGCGCTGGTCACCAGCATGGAAAGCGGGGCCCTGCCGCTGGAGGAATCGCTGGCGGCCTACCGGCGCGGTGCCGAACTGGTCAAGTATTGCCAGCAGATGCTCGAGCGCATCGAGCAGCAGGTCAAGGTGCTCGAGGGCGATACCCTCAAGCCCCTGGCCGAGCCGGGCAGCCAGGCAGAGACCGAATGACCGCCTTCGCGCAATGGATGCAGGACCGCGCCGCCCGTACCGAGGCGGCGCTGGCGGCCGCGCTGCCGGCGGCGGACCGCCTGCCGGCAAGGCTGCACGAGGCGATGCGCTACGCGGCGATGGGCGGCGGCAAGCGGGTGCGCCCGCTGCTGGTCCATGCGGCGGGCGAGGTTGGCGGCGCCGACCCGCGGGCCTGCGATGCCGCGGCCTGCGCCGTCGAGATGATCCACGCGTATTCCCTCGTGCACGACGACATGCCGTGCATGGACGACGACGACCTGCGCCGTGGCCGGCCGACCGTGCACAAGGCCTATGACGAGGCCACCGCGCTGCTGGTCGGCGATGCGCTGCAGACCCAGGCCTTCATCGTGCTGGCCGAGACCGACGCGCTCGAACCCGCCGCGCGGCTGCGGCTGGTCGGCGAACTGGCGCGCGCCTCGGGCTCGATCGGCATGGCCGGTGGCCAGGCGATCGACCTGCAGCATGTCGGCCAGGCGATGTCGCTGGACCAGCTCGAAACGATGCACCGGATGAAGACCGGCGCGTTGCTGCGCGCGAGCATCCGCATGGGCGCGCTGTGCGGCCGCATCGACGAGGCCGGACTGGCGGCGCTGGACCGCTACGCCGCCGCGATCGGTTTGGCGTTCCAGGTGGTAGACGATATTCTGGACGTTACCGCCGATACCGCCACACTGGGCAAGACCGCCGGCAAGGATGCCGAGCAGCACAAGCCCACCTATGTGTCGCTGCTGGGCCTGGATGCGGCTCGCGAACTGGCCGCCCGGCTGCGCGACGACGCGCGCAAGGCGCTGGGCGATTTCGGCGCCCCCGCGGCAAGACTGGCGGACCTGGCCGACCTGATCGTGCTGCGCACGCATTGACTGCGCGCCGCGCGACCGATCGCCGTAAAACGACGAGCCGGACGGGAGAATCCGGCGGCAGGACGGATACCATGACTTACGCATTGCTCAATACCATCGACGACCCCGCGGACCTGCGCAAGCTCGACCGCCGCCAGCTGACCACGCTGGCCGACGAACTGCGCGCCTTCGTGCTGGAGTCGGTCTCGCAGACCGGCGGCCATCTGTCGTCCAATCTCGGCACGGTCGAGCTGACGATCGCGCTGCACTACGTGTTCGACACCCCGGTGGACCGCCTGGTGTGGGACGTCGGCCATCAGAGCTATCCGCACAAGATCCTGACCGGGCGGCGCGAGCGCATGAACACGCTGCGCCAGTGGAACGGCATCTCGGGCTTTCCCCGCCGCAGCGAAAGCGAGTACGACACCTTCGGCACCGCGCACTCGTCGACGTCGATCTCGGCCGCGCTGGGCATGGCGCTCGGCGCGCGCACGCTCGGCGAGCAGCGCGTGTCGATCGCGGTGATCGGCGACGGCGCGATGACCGCCGGCATGGCCTTCGAGGCGATGAACAACGCCGGCGTCTACAAGGACCTGCCGCTGGTGGTGGTGCTCAACGACAACGACATGTCGATCTCGCCGCCGGTCGGCGCGCTGAACCGGCACCTGGCGCGCCTGCTGAGCGGGCAGTTCTATGCCGCGACCAAGAAGGGCATCGAGCGCGTGCTGTCGGTCGCGCCGCCGGTACTCGAATTCGCCAAGCGCTTCGAGGAACATGCGAAGGGCATGGTGGTGCCGGCCACGCTGTTCGAGGAATTCGGCTTCAACTACATCGGGCCGATCGACGGCCACGATCTCGATTCGCTGGTGCCGACGCTGCAGAACATCCGCCGCCGCGCGCTCGAGGGCGCCGGCCCGCAGTTCCTGCATGTCGTCACCAAGAAGGGCCAGGGCTACAAGCTGGCCGAGGCCGACCCGATCCTGTATCACGGCCCCGGCAAGTTCAATCCGGCCGAGGGCATCCGCCCGGCCGCCAAGCCGGCGCGCAAGACCTATACGCAGGTGTTCGGCGAATGGCTGTGCGACCAGGCCGCGGCCGATCCGCGCCTGATCGGCATCACGCCGGCGATGCGCGAGGGCTCGGGGCTGGTCGAGTTCGAACAGCGTTTCCCGGACCGCTACTACGACGTGGGCATCGCCGAGCAGCATGCGGTGACCTTCGCCGGCGGCATGGCCTGCGAGGGCCTGAAGCCGGTGGTCGCGATCTACTCGACCTTCCTGCAGCGCGGCTACGACCAGCTGATCCACGACGTCGCGCTGCAGAACCTGCCGGTGGTGTTCGCGCTGGACCGCGCCGGCCTGGTCGGCGCCGATGGCGCGACCCACGCGGGCGCCTACGATATCGCCTACCTGCGCTGCATCCCCAACATGATGGTGATGACGCCGGCGGACGAGAACGAATGCCGCCAGCTGCTGAGCACCGCCTTTGCGCAGGACTGCCCGACCGCGGTGCGCTATCCGCGCGGCGCCGGTCCGGGCGTGGCGACCGCGGCCACCCTGGAGACGCTGCCGGTCGGCAAGGGCGAGATGCGGCGCAGCTGCGGCGCGCGTGCCGGCCAGCGGGTCGCCGTGCTGGCGTTCGGCTCGATGCTGCATCCCGCGCTCGGCGCGGCCGACAAGCTTGACGCCGCGGTGGCCAACATGCGCTTCGTCAAGCCGCTCGATGTGGAGCTGGTCAAGACGCTGGCGCGCGAGCACGACTACCTCGTCACGGTGGAAGAGGGCGTGGTGATGGGCGGCGCCGGCAGCGCGGTGCTCGAGGCGCTGGCCGCGGCCGGCATCGAGATTCCGGTGCTGCAGCTCGGCCTGCCGGACCACTTCATCGACCACGGCGATCCCGCCTTCCTGCTGTCGCAATGCGGCCTGGACGCGGGCGGCATCGAACGCTCGGTGCGCGAACGTTTCGGCCTGGCGGCGCCCGCTGCCACGGCCGCCACCGCCGCCTCTGCCGCGGCAACCAAGGCCGCCTGAGCGGGTTCTTCCCACGCACCCGCACCGGCCGCTGTCGGCCCGGTGCGGGCGGCATCACCCGAATTCCCTTAGAATCGCGGGTTTCGTGTTCGCAGCTGCGGGCTGGCGCCGCCGTGTTTTCCGGCGCGCCCGTGGTTTCACACTCGTTGCGCGGCAAGGTGGACTGCGAAGATGCCGCGACCGTAAAGGAAACCGAGGAAATCCGTCATGAATGACATCAATCCGGCCTTCGTGATGCCCGATGTGCAATCGAGCCTGGACACGCGCCAGATCCCGATCCAGCGCGTGGGTGTGCGCGGCGTGCGCTATCCGCTCACGACGCGTACCGCGCAGGGCGTGCATCCGACCGTCGGCACCTTCAACCTCGACGTGCATCTGCCCGCCGACCAGAAGGGCACGCACATGTCGCGCTTCGTCGCGCTGCTCGAGGACGAGCGCGAGCCGCTCGACCTGGCCTCGTTCCGCGCGCTGCTCGACAAGATGCTGCAGCGCCTTGAAGCGCAGGCCGGCCGTATCGAAGTCACCTTCCCGTATTTCATCAACAAGATCGCGCCGGTGTCGGGCGTCGCTTCGCTGATGGACTACGAAGTCACGCTGATCGGCGAAGCGCGCGACGGCGTCACCCGGGTGTGGCTGAAGGCGCTGGTGCCGGTCACCAGCCTGTGCCCGTGCTCGAAGAAGATCTCGCAGTACGGCGCGCACAACCAGCGCTCGCACATCACGATGAGCGTCGAGCTGGCGGCTGATCTGCCGATCGAGGCGCTGGTCCGCATGGCCGAGGAAGAGGCCTCCTGCGAGCTGTGGGGTTTGCTCAAGCGCCCGGACGAGAAGTACGTGACCGAGCGCGCCTACGAGAACCCGAAGTTCGTCGAGGACCTGGTGCGCGACATCGCGATGCGGCTCAATGCCGACGAGCGCATCGTCGCCTATGTGCTGGAAGCCGAGAACTTCGAGTCGATCCACAACCACAGCGCGTATGCGGTGATCGAGCGCGACAAGCGGGTGAGCCAGCTGGCCGGCTGAGCGATCTTTTCGTCGCCACCCACCAAGAAAAACGCCACCCGGCCGGGTGGCGTTTTTTTTCGCTGATGCGCCCTGCGGTTCAGGCGGGGGTCATGGGGCGGGTCATGGGGCGGGTCATGGGGCGGGCCACGGGGCAGGTCAGGGCGCGGCTCATGGCACGGCCTGGCACATGGCGCCGCTCATTGCACCGCAGGCAGCCGCAGATCCGACAGATCCCAGCGCGGCGTGACGCCGTAGCCGTACTCGCGCTGCGCCAGTTGCGGCGCGGCCTGCAGCCGCATCGCGCCGGCGAAGGCGATCATCGCGCCGTTGTCGGTGCAGAAGGCGAGGTCGGGATAGAACACCTGCGCGCGGCGCTTCGCCGCCAGCTCGTCGAGCCGTTCGCGCAACTGGCGGTTGGCGCCGACGCCGCCGGCGACCACCAGCCGCTTGTGGCCGGTCACCTTCAGCGCCGCCATCGACTTGGCGGCGAGCACATCGACGATCGCGTCGACGAAGGCGCGCGCCAGGTTGGCGCGATCCTGCTCGCAGATATTGCCGAGCTTGCGCGCCTGCGTCAGCACGGCGGTCTTCAGGCCGGCGAACGAGAAATCCAGATTGCCCGAATGCAGCATCGGCCGCGGCAGTTCGTAGGCGCCCGGCAGGCCGAACTCGGCCAGCCGCGACACTTCCGGCCCGCCGGGGTAGCCCAGGCCGAGCAGCTTGGCGGTCTTGTCGAAGGCCTCGCCCGCGGCGTCGTCCAGCGTCTCGCCGAGCAGCGCGTAGTCGCCGATGCCGCGCACTTCCATCAGCTGCGTATGGCCGCCCGATACCAGCAGCGCGACGAAGGGGAAGGCGGGCGGATTCGGCGTCAGCAGCGGCGACAGCAGATGGCCTTCCAGATGATGAACGCCGAGCATCGGCACATCGAGGGCGAATCCCAGCGCGTTGGCCACCGAGGCGCCGACCAGCAGCGCGCCGGCGAGGCCCGGGCCCTGCGTGAAGGCGATCGCGTCGATATCGCCGCGCTTGCGGCCGGCCTCGTCCAGCACCTGCTGCAGCAGCGGCAGCACGCGGCGGATATGGTCGCGCGAGGCCAGCTCCGGCACCACGCCGCCGTAGTCGCGGTGCATCGCGATCTGCGAATGCAGCGCGTGCGCGAGCAGGCCGGCCTCGGTGTCGTAGAGGGCCAGGCCGGTTTCGTCACAGGAGGATTCGATGCCGAGAACGAGCATGGTGTAAGGCGGGGTCCAGGAGTCCCGAGGTTGCTGCGGGGCAAAGCCTGTGAGGGTAGCACAGCAGGCCATTGCCCGCTTTTCGCTACAATCGCCGATTCTCCAGCAGGACAGTCATGCCACAGTCGCACCCAGCAGTGCCCCCATCGGCGCGCCCATTATCGCGCCAGCCGTCGTCATCGTCCCGGGCCGGGCGCTACGACGTCGCCGTGCTCGGCGCCGGGGCGGCGGGAATGATGTGCGCCGCGGTCGCCGGCCAGCAGGGCGCCCGCGTGGTGCTGATCGACCATGCCACGCGGCTCGCCGAGAAGATCCGCATCTCCGGCGGCGGGCGCTGCAATTTCACCAATCTGCATGCCGGTCCCGCGAACTACCTGTCCAACAACCCGCATTTCTGCCGCTCGGCGCTGGCGCGCTATACGCCGCAGGACTTTCTCGCGCTGATGCGGCGCCATCAGATCGACTGGCACGAGAAGCACCGCGGCCAGCTGTTCTGCAACGACAGCGCCGAGCAGGTCATCGAGATGCTGCGCGCCGAGTGCGGCGCGGGGCAGGTGCACTGGCGCACCGGCTGCACGGTCGCCGAGGTCCGGCGCGAAGGCGACGATTTCCTGCTGCTGACGCCCGACGGCCCGTTGCGCGCGGGCGCCCTGGTCGTCGCGACCGGCGGGCTGTCGATCCCGAAGATCGGCGCCACCGACTTCGGCTACCGGATCGCTCGCCAGTTCGGCTTGCCGATCGTGGAAACCCGGCCGGCGCTGGTGCCGTTGACCTTCGATGGGGCCGCCTGGCAGCCGTTCGCGCCGCTGGCAGGTTTGTCCAAGGAAGTCGATATCGCCACCGGCAAGGGCAAGGAGGCCGGCGCATTCCGCGAGGATCTGCTGTGGACCCACCGCGGGCTGTCCGGCCCGGCGGTGCTGCAGATCTCCAGCTACTGGCGCCCCGGCACGCCGATCACCATCGACCTGTTCGAGGGCGAGGACGCGGCGGCCTGGCTGCTGGAGGCCAAGAACGGCACCCGCAAGCATCTTGGCAATCTGCTGGCCGCGCGCATGCCGGCACGGCTGGCCGACGCCTGGTGCCAGGCGGCAGGGCTGGACGCCGCCAGGCTGCCGCACGATCTGCCCGACAAGGCGCTGCGCAAGCTGGGCGAGGCGCTGAACCGCTGGCAGCTGGTGCCGTCCGGCACCGAGGGCTACCGCAAGGCCGAGGTCACGCGCGGCGGGGTCGATACGCGCGCGCTGTCGTCCAGCACGATGATGGCGCGCTCGGTGCCGAACCTGTACTTCATCGGCGAGGTGGTTGACGTCACCGGGTGGCTCGGTGGCTACAATTTCCAGTGGGCCTGGGCGTCCGGTGTCGCGGCCGGCAAGGCGGTGGCCGAGAACGTACGGGCCGTGGCCCAGGCATCCGGCGATGGGGTCGCGTCTTCGACGTAATTGCGGACCAGACCCGCCGCCAACTGAACCCGCCGCCAACTGAACCCGCCGCCAACTGAACCCGCCCCGAACTGAGCCCGCCGCGAACTAAACCCGCCGCGAACTAAACCCGCCGCGAACTAAACCCGCCGAAAAGCAACCCGGCCGCGAAGTAAACTGGTACGCTTGACGGATTTCGTGCTAGACTCCAAGTCTTCGTAAAACCGCTAACTCCTTTTTTGGCACATGACCACGATTCGCCTCAAAGAAAACGAGCCGTTTGAAGTTGCAATGCGTCGTTTCAAGCGCACCATTGAAAAGAACGGTTTGATTACTGAACTGCGGGCGCGCGAGTTTTATGAAAAGCCGACGGCAGAGCGGAAGCGCAAGAAGGCAGCGGCGGTGAAGCGCCACTACAAGCGCATTCGCAGCCAGATGCTGCCGAAGAAGCTGTACTGATCGACCAGTCGATCGGCTGATCGCCTTTCCGCGTCAGCATCCCGACCCGCTGTGGGCCTTGCTCCGGCGGGTTTTTGTGTTGGTGCTGCGCTTCCCTGTCCGCCCTCGCTCGTCGCGGTTTTGTGCTGACGAGTTCACCTGGAAAGATTGCCATGTCCCTCAAGCAACGAATCAGCGATGACATGAAGGCCGCCATGCGGGCGCGCGAGTCCGAGCGGCTCGGCACGATCCGGCTGCTGCTGGCGGCGATCAAGCAGCGCGAGGTCGACGAGCGGACGGAGCTGGACGATGCCGCCGTGCTGGCGGTGGTCGAAAAGCTGATCAAGCAGCGCAAGGATTCGATCTCGCAGTTCCAGCAGGCCGGCCGCACCGATCTGGTCGACAAGGAGAGCGCCGAGGTCGAAGTGCTGCAGGTCTACATGCCGGCCGCGCTGTCCGGGGATGAGGTGGCGGCCGAAGTCGCCAAGGCGGTCGCCGAGAGCGGCGCCGCGGGCCCGCAGGACATGGGCAGGGTCATGGCCCTGCTGAAAGGCCGGCTGGCGGGCCGCGCCGATATGAGCGCCGTGTCGGCCCAGGTCAAGGCCGCGTTGACCGGCAAGTAGCGCCGGCAGGTAGTGCGGCAAACAGCGCTGGCAAGTCGGGCGCGGCGCCGGTGCGATCGCATGCCGCGGCACAGCATAGTGGCAATATAGTCACAAATTTCTGGCAAGCTGCGATCGACGCACTACAATAATTTCACACTTCGCCGGGTGGAACACCGCCCGGCTTGCATTTCTACAAGGGCTGCCCGAGGTTTGCGGCGGCCGCGTCGTCAGGACGGCCAACCGGGTGATTCCGCAATCCTTCATTCAGGACCTGCTGAACCGCGTCGATATCGTCGATGTGGTGGGCAAGTATGTCCAGCTGAAGAAGGGAGGCGCGAACTTCATGGGGCTGTGCCCCTTCCATAACGAGAAGTCACCATCGTTCACAGTATCGCCGGCCAAGCAGTTCTACCATTGCTTCGGCTGCGGCGCGCATGGGTCGGCCATCGGCTTCCTGATGGAGTACTCCGGGCAGAGCTATCCCGATGCGGTGCGCGAACTGGCGCAGTCGGTCGGCCTCAGCGTGCCCGAGGAGCGCGACCGGTTGCCGCCGGCCCAGCGTGCCGAGCAGCAGGCGAAGTCGCTGGCGCTGTCCGACGCGATGACGCGGGCCGGCGAGTTCTATCGCCGCCAGTTGCGCGGGGCGCCGACGGCGATCCAGTACCTGAAGGGCCGCGGCCTGACGGGCGAGATCGCCGCCCAGTTCGGCCTGGGCTATGCGCCGGACGATTGGCAGGGCCTGGAGTCGGTGTTCGGCAGCTATCGCGACGATGCGATTGCGGGCCCGCTGATCGAGGCGGGGCTGCTGATCGAGAGCGAAAAGCGCGACGCCGACGGCAAGCCGCGCCGCTACGACCGCTTCCGCGATCGCATCATGTTCCCGATCCGCAATACCAAGGGACAGGTGATCGGCTTCGGCGGCCGCGTGATGGGGCAGGGCGAGCCCAAGTATCTGAATTCGCCCGAAACGCCGCTGTTCAGCAAGGGCACCGAGCTGTACGGGCTGTTCGAGGCGCGGCATGCGATCCGGGAAACCGGCTATGTGCTGGTGGTCGAAGGCTATATGGATGTGGTGGCGCTGGCTCAACTGGGTTTCGCCAATGCGGTGGCCACGCTGGGCACCGCCTGTACCCCCGTGCATGTGCAGAAGCTGCTGCGCCAGACCGACGCGGTGGTGTTCTCGTTCGACGGCGATGCCGCCGGGCGCCGCGCCGCGCGCCGTGCGCTGGAGGCGTGCCTGCCCTACGTCGCCGACAACAAGACCATCCGCTTCCTGTTCCTGCCCGCCGAGCACGACCCCGACAGCTACGTCCGCGAAGAAGGCACCGAGGCCTTCGCCGCCCAGGTGCGCGATGCGATGCCGCTGTCGCGCTTCCTGCTGCAATGCGTGACCGAGGAGCAGGACCTGCGGCAGCCGGAAGGCCGGGCGCGTGCGCAGTACGAGGCCAAGCCGCTGCTCAAGGCGATGCCGCCTGGCGGCCTGCGCCTGCAGATCGTGCGCGAGCTCGCCGAGGCCACCGGTACCACGCCGGCCGAGATCGAGGCGGTGTGCGGTCTGGGCAGCGACGCCGCGCGGGTCGGCCGCTTCGCCCAGCCGCGTGCGCGGGCACGCCGGCAGGCACCGGCGGGACTGGAACAGCGTGTGCTGCAGCTGCTGATGCGCTATCCGGCGCTGTCGGCGCGGCTCGACGACGACGCGCGTGCGTTGCTGCTCGATGCCGATACCGGCGGCTCCGAAGTGCTGGCCCATCTGGTGGCGAGCTGCGACGCCCTGCAGGGCGAGGTCAACTTCGCCGCCTTCAGCGAGCAGCTGGCGCAGTCGCCGTTTGCCGACGTCTATGCCAATGTGCGCGCGGGCGTGCTGCGCGAGGACATCGACGAGGAGCCGGCGACGCTGGAGTTCGACGCGGCGATCGCCAAGCTGCTGGTCGAGCCGCTGCAGCGCGAGTTGACGCAGCTGCAGTCCGCGATCGAGAACGGCACCGCGGACGAGGCGGGCAAGACGCGCATGCGCTGGCTGATCGCGGAGATCCACCGGCGCAAGCGCCTTGGTTGAAAAACGGAATTCGGCCGCCATACCGGAGACAGGTACGCGGCCAAGTGGCAACAAACTGGGCAAAAGTCCGTCGGTTTTGGGCTTAAGCCTTGATTTTTCAGGTGAAAACCTCACCTGTCGGGAAGGCCGGCTAGTGGCGACGTGCTACAATAGCCGGTTTGGATTGCGAAATCTTTCTCTCCAGTTCTGGTGAAAGTGAGCGTGCCAATGGCAAAGGCCAAAGCAACCGAAAAGGTTTCCACTAAGGCTCCCCGAGCGGGGAGCGGCAAGGCGTCGGTACAAGCGACCGCGGCGGAAAAGCCCGCCACGCGATCTGCGACGCAAGCCAGGTCTGCGCCAGCCAAGTCCGCGCGTCCCGCCAAGGCGGCCGCAACGACGACACCCACCAGAACCCGCGCATCCGAGAAACAGCCCTCGACTTCGGCACGCGAGAGCGGCAAGAACGCCAATGCAAGCGCGAGCGCAAGCGCGCATACGGCAACAGCGGGCGGCAAACGTGCCGCGTCCGAACCTGTTAAAGGCAAGAGTATCCCCGTGGCGAAACAGCAGAACACCGAAGTCGAGAGCAAGCGAACGGCAGCCGCCGGCGCCAAGACCGCCAGCGCCAAGTCCGGCGCGACCGCGGCGGCGTCCAAGGCGCGCGCCGCCACCTCCGCACCCGTAGCATCCCAGCGTCCCGCTGCGGCCGTCGCGCCGGAGCCCAAGAAGCGCGGCCGCAAGCCCAAGGCCGAGATGCTGCAAGACGAAAGCCATACTGACGACGTGAACGACGAGCTTTACGAAGACGACACGCGTGCCGCCGCGCCGGCGGCCGCTCCGAAGACCGAGAAGCAGAAAGCCAAGGACCGCAAGGCCAAGGAAAAGGCGCTGCTCAAGGAGTTCGCCTCGGCCCAGCAGGGCACCGAGGAAGAGCTCGAGGCGCGCCGCCAGAAGCTCAAGGCGCTGATCAAGCTGGGCAAGTCGCGCGGCTACCTGACCTACGCCGAGATCAACGATCACCTGCCGGACGACATGGTCGATTCGGAAACGATCGACACCCTGGTCGCGACGCTGAATGACATCGGCATCGCCGTCTACGAGCAGGCGCCCGACGCCGAGACGCTGCTGCTCAACGACAATGCCCCGTCCGCCACCAGCGAGGAAGAAGCCGAGGAAGAGGCCGAAGCCGCGCTGTCGACGGTCGACTCCGAATTCGGCCGCACCACCGACCCGGTCCGCATGTACATGCGCGAGATGGGTACCGTCGAGCTGCTGACCCGCGAAGGCGAAATCGAGATCGCCAAGCGCATCGAGGCCGGCCTGAAGGACATGGTGATGGCCATCTCGGCCTGCCCGGTCACGATCTCGGAAATCCTGGCGCATGCCGAGCGCGTCGCCAATGACGAGATCAAGATCGACGAGTTCGTCGACGGCCTGATCGATCCGAACGCCGAAGAGGCGGTCGAGGAAGTCGGCGTGACGCCGGCGGCCGCCGCGGCCTCCGACGACGAGGAACTCGAATCGGACGACGAGGAAGCCGACGAGGACGAGGACGACGACGCCGCCGGCGGCGGTGCCTCGGCACGCCAGCTGGAAGAGCTCAAGGTGGCCGCGCTGGAAAAATTCCGCGTGATCGCCGACCAGTTCGACAAGATGCGCCGCGCCTTCGAGAAGGAGGGCTACAAGTCCAAGCCTTACATCAAGGCGCAGGAAGCCATCCAGAACGAACTGATGGGCATCCGCTTCACCGCCCGCAACGTCGAGCGCCTGTGCGACACGCTGCGCGGCCAGGTCGACGAAGTGCGCAAGCTCGAACGCGCGATCCTGAACATCGTGGTCGACAAGTGCGGCATGCCGCGCGCCGACTTCGTGGCCCGCTTCCCGGGCAACGAGACCAACCTGGACTGGATCCACACGGTCGTCGCCGACAACAAGCCGTACAGCACGATCGTCGAGCGCAACGTGCCGGCCGTGCACGAGCTGCAGCAGAAGCTGATCGACCTGCAGGCGCGCGTGGTGCTGCCGCTGAAGGAACTCAAGGAAGTCAACCGCAAGATGTCCGAGGGCGAGAAGCGCGCCCGCGAGGCCAAGCGCGAGATGACCGAGGCCAACCTGCGTCTGGTGATCTCGATCGCCAAGAAGTACACCAACCGCGGCCTGCAGTTCCTGGACCTGATCCAGGAAGGCAACATCGGCCTGATGAAGGCGGTGGACAAGTTCGAATATCGCCGCGGCTACAAGTTCTCGACCTACGCGACCTGGTGGATCCGTCAGGCCATCACGCGTTCGATCGCCGATCAGGCGCGCACCATCCGTATCCCGGTGCACATGATCGAAACGATCAACAAGATGAACCGCATCTCGCGCCAGATCCTGCAGGAAACCGGCAACGAGCCGGATCCGGCGACGCTGGCCGAGAAGATGGAGATGCCCGAGGACAAGATCCGCAAGATCATGAAGATCGCCAAGGAGCCGATCTCCATGGAAACGCCGATCGGCGACGACGACGATTCCCATCTGGGCGACTTCATCGAGGACACCAACACGCTGGCGCCCGCCGAGGCCGCGCTGCACGGCTCGATGCGCGACGTGGTCAAGGACGTGCTCGATTCGCTGACGCCGCGCGAAGCCAAGGTGCTGCGCATGCGCTTCGGCATCGAAATGAGCACCGACCACACGCTGGAAGAGGTCGGCAAGCAGTTCGACGTCACGCGTGAACGGATCCGTCAGATCGAGGCCAAGGCACTGCGCAAGCTGCGCCACCCGAGCCGCTCCGACAAGCTGAAGAGCTTCCTGGAAGGCAGCTGATAGAACTGCCCTGATGGCCGGCAAGCATCCATGGTGCGGCGGCTATTGGGATCGGTTTTTGGGGCCTCTAGCTCATGCCTGGTTAGAGCAGTGGACTCATAATCCATTGGTGCCGTGTTCGACTCACGGGAGGCCCACCACTGTAGTAAAAAGGGGTTACGTGCAAGCGTAACCCCTTTTTGTTGGTGCTCCGGCATCGGCTCCGTCATTGGCTTCAGCACTGGCCTGAGCACCGGCTTGAGCACTGCCTTCGGCACCGGATGAGAACGACAGCCATGCACTTCGATCCCGTCGAATCGTCCGTCGTGGCCGCCATCGGCTACGACTACCGCAAGCGCGTGCTCGGCATCGAGTTCGTCAGCGGCAAGCTCTACCACTATCTCGACGTCCCGGCCAGCGTGTACCGCGATTTCATGGACGCCGACTCCAAGGGCGGATACTTCAACGACTACATCCTGGGCGCCTACGAATACGAGTCCATCCACGAACCATGATGCAGACCCAAGCGATCGACACGAAGCCAATCCCCGAGCGGACCGCTCAGCGAACCCTGAACCGCCGCCTATTTCTGCTGACCTGGTGTGCCGGCCTTCCCGGCGTGATCGTCATGGCCTGGCTGGGCGTGCCGGTGCTGCTGCAGCACCAGGTCCTTCCCGTGCCGATGTGGGTGGTGGGCGTGGCCAGCGGCGTGCAGAGCGCGCTGTTGCTCGCGCTGGCGGCCTTCGCCGGTGCCCGGCTCGCCGGCAAGGCCGGGCTGCAGGCGCCGGCCATGGCCGAGCTGGCGGCGGGCCGGGCGCCGTGGGGCGCGTTGCGTCCGCAGTGCTTGCCGGGCTTGATAGGAGGCCTGCTTGCCGGCGTATTGCTGTGGGGTTTGATCGCGACCGCGCCGCAAGCGGCGGCGCCGATTCACGGCGCGACGATGCCACTGGCCGTGCGGCTGCTGTACGGCGGCGTGACCGAGGAAGTCCTGGTCCGATGGGGACTGATGAGCCTGCTGGTGTGGGCGCTGTGGCGCGTATTCCGACGCGGTGCCGCCAACCCCGGCGCGGGGCTGTTCTGGATCGCGATCGCGCTCAGCGCCGTGGTGTTCGGGCTCGCGCATCTGCCCGCCGCGGCAGGCTTGGCCGGACCGCTGGCGTGGCCGGTGGTGCTGCATCTGACCGGGGCCAACGCGGCCTTCGGCGTGATCGCGGGCTTCCTGTTCTGGCGCTACGGCCTGGAAGCGGCGATCGTCGCCCATGTCGTGGCGCACCTGACGCTGGCCGCGATGGTCGGCGGGTAAGCGGCAGGTAAGCGGCAGGTAAGAGGCAGGTAAGAGGCAGGTAAGCGGCGGGCGAGCGGCGGGTGAGCGGGGGGTGAGCGGCAGGCGAGCGGCGGGTGAGCGGCGGGTGAGCGGGGGGTGAGCGGGGGGTGAGCGGGGGGTGAGCGGGGGGTGAGCGGCAGGTGAGCGGCAGGTGAGCGGCAGGTCAGCGTCCCTCGACCGGCGAGGCCGCATGTTAGACTCGCCGCCGATCCCCGGCCGCATGCGCCGGCGACGTCCAGATTCCGACCATTCCCCGACACCCCACCGTGGTCCCGCCGCAGCACGGCTTCATCCTGACCCGCCATTGGCACGACACGCCGGCCGGCACCGAGATCGAAATCTGGTTGGCCACCGATGACGGTCCGCGGCGCCTGCGCCTGCCGCCGCAGCCGTGCGTCGCCTTCATTCCCGAGGAACAGCAGCCGCGCGCCGATGCCTTGCTGCGCGGCGAGCCCCAGGTTGACCTCAAGCCGCTGGCGCTGAAGGACTTCCGGCTGCGTCCGGTCACCGGCGTCTATTGCCGCCACTACCGGCACCTTCTGCGCATCGAGAAGACGCTGCGGCAGGCCGGCATCGATGTCTACGAGGCCGACATCCGTCCGCCCGAGCGCTACCTGATGGAGCGCTTCATCACCGCGCCGGTGCAGTTTTCCGGGCGGCCCGATGCGGACGGCGCGCTGGTCGACGTGCAGATCCGGCCCGCCGCCAGCTATCGCCCCCAGCTGCGCTGCGTGTCGCTGGATATCGAGACCAGCATGCAGGGCGATCTCTATTCGATCGCGCTGGAAGGCTGCGGCGATCGCACGGTGCTGATGCTCGGTCCGCCGACCGGCAGCGATGCCGGCACGCAGGATTCCCGCGTCGATCCCCGCCTCGATCCCGGCGTCGATTTCCACCTCGAATACTGCGACAACCCGGCCGACATGCTGCATCGGCTGATCGCCTGGTTCGACCGCCACGACCCCGACGCGATCATCGGCTGGAACCTGGTGCAGTTCGACCTGCGCGTGCTGCGCCAGCATGCCGAGCAGTTGAAGGTGCCGCTGCGCCTGGGCCGCGGCGGCGCGCCGCTCGAATGGCGCCAGCACGGCACGCGCGAGCATCACTACTTCGCCGCGCTGCCCGGACGCCTGATCATCGACGGCATCGAGGCGATGCGCTCGGCGACCTGGAGCTTCGCCTCGTTCAGCCTCGAATTCGTCGCGCGTTCGCTGCTCGGCGAGGGCAAGGACATCGACGATCCGTACGACCGGATGGATGCGATCGACCGCATGTTCGCCACGGACAAGGCGGCGCTGGCCCGCTACAACCTGAAGGATTGCGAGCTGGTCACGCGCATCTTCCACAAGGCCGAGCTGCTGCAGTTCCTGCTGGACCGCGCCACCGTCACCGGCCTCGAGGCCGATCGCAGTGGCGGCTCGGTGGCGGCCTTCACGCATCTGTATCTGCCGCGCATGCATCGGCTCGGCTATGTGGCGCCGAACCTGGGCGACCAGCCGGAAGAGGCCAGTCCCGGCGGCTTCGTGATGGATTCGCGCCCGGGGCTGTACGACTCGGTGCTGGTGCTCGACTACAAGAGCCTGTATCCGTCGATCATCCGCACCTTCCTGATCGATCCGGTCGGACTGGTGGAGGGCATGCACAGCGCCGATCCGGCGCAGACCGTGCCGGGCTTTCGCGGCGCGCGCTTCTCGCGCGACAGCCACGCGCTGCCGGCCATCGTCGCCGAGATCTGGCAGGGGCGCGACGCCGCCAAGCGCGACGGCAACAAGCCGCTGTCGCAGGCGCTGAAGATCATCATGAACGCGTTCTACGGGGTGCTGGGCTCGACCGGCTGCCGTTTCTTCGATGCGCGGCTGGCCTCGTCGATCACGATGCGCGGCCACGAGATCATGCGCAGGACGCGCGAGCTGGTCGAGGGGCGCGGCTATACGGTGATCTACGGCGATACCGATTCGACTTTCGTCGCGCTGGGCCGCCACCACGCCGACGAGGAGGCGGACCGCATCGGGCGCGAGCTGGTCGCGCACATCAACGACTGGTGGCGCGAGCACCTGCGCGAGGCCTACGGGCTGGACAGCGCGCTGGAGATCCAGTACGAGACCCACTACCGGCGTTTCCTGATGCCCACCGTGCGCGGCGCCGAGGACGGCAGCAAGAAGCGCTATGCGGGCCTGGTGCGCGGCGCGGACGGCAGCGAGCAGATGGTGTTCAAGGGGCTGGAGGCGGTGCGCACGGACTGGTCGCCGCTGGCGCAGGCCTTCCAGCAGGAGCTGTATCGGCGCGTCTTCCAGGGCGAGCCGTATGCGGACTATGTGCGCGAGTACGTCGCCAGGCTGCTGCGCGGCGAGCTCGATGCGCTGCTGGTCTATCGCAAGCGCCTGCGCCGGCAGCTCGACGACTACCAGCGCAATGTGCCGCCGCATGTGCGGGCGGCGCGCGTGGCCGACGACTTCAATCGCGAGCGTGGCCGGCCGCTGCAATACCGGCAGGGCGCGTGGATCCAGTACGTGATGACGATCGCGGGGCCGGAACCGCTGGAGGTCCGCCGGGCCCCGATCGACTACGACCACTACCTGAGCCGGCAGCTGCAGCCGGTCGCCGACGCGATCCTGCCCTTCGTCGGCGACGCCTTCGACAACGTGGTCAGCCGGCAGCTGGGACTGTTCTAGCCGCCGGCGCGTCCATGGATCGCGTTCCGTGTCGCGTTGCGTGTCGCGTTCAGGCGGGCGTTCAGTTCGCCGCCACCGGAGCGATCGACTCGTGCGGCGTGGCGGTGCGCTGCGCGGCCTTGTGGACCATCGTGTAGGCGTAGTCGATGCCCATGCCGTAGGCGCCCGAATGTTCCTGCGCCAGGCCGATCACGGCGTCGTAGGTGTCGCGGCGCGCCCAGTCGCGTTGCCATTCCAGCGCGACCTGCTGCCAGGTCACCGGCACCACGCCGGCCTGGATCATGCGCTGCATCGCGTAGTCGTGCGCTTCCTTGGTGGTGCCGCCCGAGGCGTCGGCGACCATGTAGATCTCGTAGTCGCCCTCGAGCATCGCGCTCAGCGCAAACGTGGTATTGCAGACCTCGGTCCACAGGCCGGCCACGACCACCTTCCTGCGCCCGTTGGCCTTCAGCGCGTCGCGCACCTTCTGGTCGTCCCACGAATTCATCGAGGTGCGTTCGAGCGTCTTCTGGTTCGGGAACACATCGAGCAGCTCGGGATAGGTGTAGCCCGAAAACGATTCGCTCTCGACCGTGGTGATGATGGTCGGAATCTCGAAGATCTTGGCGGCCTTGGCCAGGCCCACCACATTGTTCTTCATCAACTGGCGGTCCATCGACTGCACGCCGAAGGCCATCTGCGGCTGGTGGTCGATGATGATCAGCTGGCTGTTTTGCGGGGTCAGGACTTCGAGCTTCGGGTTCGACATGATGGTTCCTTTGGTGAAATTGATTGAATTCGTCGCAGCGCGCGCCTTGTTGCAGTTTGTTGGCGCTGTGGTGCCGCGCCGTGGTGCCGATGTGTTGCTGCGATGGGTGAACTATACGGACCAAAGGATTCGACGAGCCAGGCTCTTTGCGAAATAGTTATTCAATAATTTTGAATTTACGAGGAACGGTCATTTTTCAGCTCGCCGCCCCGTCGGCGTCGCCGTCGGCATCGTCGGCCGTCTCCACCCGCAGCGTCGCCCCCGGCCATTTCCCCTCGCGCACCAGCGTGCGTGCGACATCGGTCAGCACCACGCGCGCGGCCAGCGCGGCGGGCGACAGCTCGTCGTCGTTCAGGCTGACCAGCAGGTTTGGCCGGCTCGCGCGCTCGTCGAGCAGCGGCACGCTGGCGAGCTGGTCGCTGTGGGTGCGGGCCAGCGCCGCGCCGGGCTGGATCGTCGCGCCCAGGCCCCCTTGCACCGCGTCCATCAGCACCGCGAGTCCATCGACCTCGGCGACGATGCGCGGCTGCGCCTTGGCATCGTGGAAGCAGCTCGTCACCAGCGCGCGCAGGCCGTGCGTGCCGCTTGGCAGCACCAGCGGCAGCCCCGCCAGCGATGCCATGGCGACGCCTTCGCCGTCGGGCATGCCGGCGAGCGAGCGCACGCCGATCACGAACAGCCGTTCGTCGAGCAGCGGCTGCACCGTCCAGCGCTGCGCCGGCTCGTCGTTGAACAGCATCGCCAGATCGATCTGGCGTGCGTTCAGCATCGAGGCGAGATAGCCCGACAGGCTTTCGACCATGCGCAGCCGCACGTCGGGGTAGCGCTCGGCCATCGCGCGCATGAAGGGCAGGCCCAGCACGCTTGCCGTGGTCGGCGCCAGGCCGACGCTGACATGGCCGGACAGCCGCGCATGCCTGGCCGCCTCGGCGGCATCGTCGATATGCCGCAGCGCCAGCTGAGCCTGCCGCCAGAACGCGAGGCCGGCATCGGTGGGCACCACGCCGCTGGAGGTCCGCTGCAGCAGCCGCGTCGACAGCTCGCTCTCGAGGCGGCTGATCTGCTGGCTCAGGGCCGAGGTGACGACGCCCAGTTCGAGCGCCGCCTTGCCCATGCTCCCGTGCTGCACCACGGTGACGAAGTAGCGCAGTTGTCTGAGTTCCATGGCGCGGTCCCTTGCCTGTTCTTGTCGTGTTCGAAGGCTGCATGGTAGCGAAGATGGCTTTGCGCTCCTCGGCTGTGTCGCGCGCCCGGTGTCTGGCCGGTGTGCGTTTTGTCGGCCGCGCACACGCCGAATGCCGCCTCTCGTGAGCGGCAACGCCATCGCGCCCTACGTTCGGGTGATGTGCTTCGGACAATCCTTGAGCAAGATAGCGCCCGTGGGTGCGAATGCAATTCGACCCCGCTACCACTGATGCCCCGCAGCTCCCCGGCTTGCGGGGCTTTTTTTGTTTGCGCCCTGGGCCTGCCCGAACGGGGCGGGGTTTGGGCTCAGCGGGCGCGCAGTACCGCCTCGATCGCCGCGGCGACCTCGCGCAGCGGCGACAGATAGCGCTCGACCAGCGTGGCGGCACTGCGGCTGCCGAGCACCATGCTGAAGCCCAGACCGGCGACCACCTTGCCGGTCTGGTCGCGCAGCGGCACCGAGATGCCGGCGAAGCCGTCGACCAGCTCGCTGACCAGCACGCAATGGCCGTCCTCGCGCACCTGCGCCAGCGTGGCGCGCAGCGCCTCGCGCGAATCGATGGTGAACGGCGTCAGCTTGCGCAGCTCGGCGTGCGCCAGGTAGCGCTCCAGCGCCGCGTCATCGAGGCCCGCCAGCAGCACGCGTCCCAACGAATGCGCGTAGGCCGGCATGCGCCGCCCGATCGCCATGTCCACGCGCAGGATCTGGCGCGGCTCTTCCCGCGCGACCAGCACGACGGCGTCGTCGTCCAGCATGCCGATCGAACAGGTCTCGCCGCAGCGGCTCGCGAGCGCGCGCAGATGCGGCTGCGCCAGCCGCGGCAGGCTCATCGAGGCGAAATAGGCGTAGCCGAGCTCCATCACCCGAGGGGTCAACGAGAACTGCCGGCCGTTCTGCGCCAGATAACCGTTGTGGTGAAGCGTCAACAGCAGCCGGCGCGCCGCTGCCCGCGTGACATCGAGGCGGTCGGCCACGTCCTGCATCGACAGGCTCTCGACGCCGCTGGCGAACAGCCGCAGCAGCGCCAGCCCCTTGTTCAGGGAGTCGAGCAACTCATCCTTTTTCTGCGTCGGGGCCTCGGCTTCGGGCATGGAGAGCGTCCTGGATCGAGCGTTGAAGTGACGTGGAATATACGTCGAAATGGAATTGCGGCGATTCTAGTGCCGACTTCGGGCTTGCGCGAATCGGCCAGTCGTCCGTATGATACGGCGATCCGCGAACAAATGTTCGCAAAACGCGAACCGCAATATTCCGCCGACAAGCGCGCTCCGATGCCGGGCGCCGACGGCGACAGCGACGCCCCGCGCGCCGCAGCATCAGGAGACAGCATGAAGGTGATCACCGCAGACCAGGCGGCGGCCCTGGTACAGGACCGATGGACGGTGGCAAGCGCCGGCTTCGTCGGGGCCGGCCATGCCGAGGCGGTGACCGAGGCGCTGGAGCGGCGCTTCCTGCAGAGCGGCCTGCCGCGCGACCTGACGCTGGTCTACTCGGCCGGGCAGGGCGATCGCGGCGCACGCGGCGTCAATCATTTCGGCAATGCCGGCATGACCGCGTCGATCGTCGGCGGCCACTGGCGCTCCGCGACGCGGCTGGCGGATCTGGCAATGGCCGAGCAGTGCGAGGGCTACAACCTGCCGCAGGGCGTGCTGACGCACCTGTACCGCGCGATCGCCGGCGGCAAGCCCGGCGTGATGACAAAAATCGGCCTGCACACCTTCGTCGATCCGCGCAGCGAGCGCGATCCGCGCTACCACGGCGGCGCCGTCAACCGGCGCGCCCGCGAGGCGATCGCCGAGGGCCGCGCCAACTGGGTCGAGGCGGTGTCCTTCCGCGGCGACGACTACCTGTTCTATCCAAGCTTCCCGATCCATTGCGCGCTGATCCGCTGCACCGCGGCCGATCCGCGCGGCAACCTGAGCACGCATCGCGAAGCCTTCCACCACGAGCTGCTGGCGATGGCGCAGGCCGCGCACAACTCCGGCGGCATCGTGATCGCGCAGGTCGAGCAGCTGGTCGACCATCACGACAATCTGCAGGCCATCCATGTGCCGGGCATCCTGGTCGACTACGTGGTGGTCAGCGAGGATCCGGCCCATCATCAGATGACCTTCGCCGAGCGCTTCAATCCGGCCTACGTGACGCCGTGGCGCGGCGAGGCGGCGGCGCAGCAGGCGGCGACTGCCGAGGCCGGTGCGGTTGCCAAAGCCGGCGTCGCGCCCGATGCCGATGTTGTGCCCGACATCGATCCCGCGCCCCCAACACTCGACGCCCGCACCATCGCGCAGCGCCGTGCGGTGCTGGAGCTGGCCAGGCGCCGGCCGCGCGTGGTCAATCTGGGCGTCGGCATGCCGGCGGCGGTCGGCATGCTGGCCGAGCAGGCGGGGCTGGACGGCTTCACGCTGACGGTCGAGGCCGGCCCGATCGGCGGCACGCCGGCCGACGGCCTGAGCTTCGGCGCGTCGGCCTATCCCGAGGCGGTGATCGACCAGCCCGCGCAATTCGATTTCTACGAGGGCGGTGGCATCGACCTGGCCTCCTTGGTCTCGCCGAGCTCGACGGCCACGGCAACGTCAACGTCAGCAAGTTCGGCGAGGGCACGCAGGCGCTGATCGCCGGCGTCGGCGGCTTCATCAACATCACGCAGAGCGCCAAGGCGGTGGTCTTCATGGGCACGCTGACGGCGGGCGGGCTCGAGGTCCGCGCCGAAGGCGGCCAGCTGCAGATCGCGCGCGAGGGCCGCGTGAAGAAGATCGTGCCCGAGGTCTCGCACCTGAGCTTCAACGGGCCGTACGTGGCCTCGCTGGGCGTGCCGGTGCTGTACATCACCGAGCGAGCGGTGTTCGAGATGCGAGCCGATGCGAATGGCGAAGCGCGCCTGACGCTGATCGAGATCGCGCCCGGCGTGGACCTGCAGCGCGATGTGCTGGCGCAGTGCGCGACGCCGATCGCGGTCGCGCCGGATCTGCGCACGATGGATGCCTGCCTGTTCCGGCCGGGGCCGTTCTCGATCGCCACGGCGGGCTGACGCGCGCCGGCGGGCCGGCGCGGCCGACGCGGGCCGAGGCGAGGAGACACCCGCCGACGCCCGATGCTCGCCGGGAGCCCGAAGATTTCGCGGGGCGGAGCACCGCCCGCCCTTCCTCCACAACAACGACAAGGCCGGACCACCGGCCACGCAGTACGCCAAGGAGACCAACCACGCCTTGTTTCGACTGGAAATGACGGGATCGATTTGCGCTCCACGGGCCATGGACTGCCCCGCGAGTCGCCGAGAGTTGCCTGTTTCGCCGGCGCGCCCGACGCGGACCGCGCCGATTTCGGATGACGTTTCTCTTGTTGCCATGCAGAACACAAGCCGCCGTACCTTCGCGCGCCGCCTCGGCGCCGCCATGCTGACCCTTTCCCTGCCGCTGTGCGCCACCCAGGCGTTCGCCGACAGCTATCCCTCCAAGCCGATCCGGCTGGTGGTGCCGTTCCCGCCGGGCGGCCCGACCGATACCGCCGCGCGCATCATCGGGCAGAAGCTCAGCGATTCGCTGAAGCAGCCCGTGGTGGTCGACAACCGCCCCGGCGCCTCCGGCACCATCGGCGCCGAGACCGTGGCCAAGAGCGCGCCGGACGGCTACACGCTGCTGGTGCTGGCCACGCCCACGCTGATCGCGCCGCATCTGATCAACCGCAAGGGCTACGACCTGTTCAAGGACTTCGCGCCGATCGGCGCCGCCTACGATCTGCCGATCGTGATGGTGGTCAATCCGAACGCGCTGCCCGACGTGACCACGCTGCAGCAGTACATCGCCAAGGCCAAGGCCAAGCCGGGCGAGATGAACTACACCAGCGCCGGCAACGGCAGCTTCGGCCATCTGTCGACCGAGCTGCTGCAGAACCTGGGCAGCTTCGACGTGCAGCACGTGCCGTACAAGGGCAGCGCGCCGGCGATCTCGGATCTGCTCGCCGGCCAGGTGCCGATGATGTTCTCCGACATGATCGCCGCGCTGCCGCACATCAAGGCCGGCAAGCTGCGTCCGATCGCGGTGGGCTCGGCCAAGCGCGTCAGCTTCACGCCCGAGGTCAAGACCGTGGCCGAGCAGGGCTTCCCGGGCTTCGAGGCGACCGCCTGGGGCGGCCTGCTGGCGCCGGCCGGCACGCCGAAGGACATCATCGCGAAGCTGTCGGCCGAGCTGAAGGCCGCGCTGGCCGATCCGACCGTCCAGCAGAAGATGCTGGGCGCGGGCACGGTGGCGGCCTATATGCCGCCGGAACAGTTGGCCGCACGTATGCGCGCCGACGACAAGAAGTGGGGCAAGGTCATCCAGGACAACGGCATCAAGGGCGACTGATACGCCCGCGCCCGTCATGGGCGCACCGTGGCTTGCCTTCTTAGCGGGGTAGGGTGAGGGCTGGCGATCGTATGGTCGCCGGCCCTCGCTCTTTGTGGCGGGCGTCGGTGGCTGCCGTAGATGTCGGCGCTCGACGACTGCGCTGGATGACTGCGGTCGGTGGCTCCGCTCGATGGCCGCCGTCGAACGCGGCCCGCTCGGGTGCGCCTACTGCCGTGCCGGCGAAGTCGCCAGCGCCTCGCCGCGCGCGAGAAAGCGCCGGTATTCCTCGGGGGGAACGAACAGCCCGCCGGTGGTCCAGACCAGATGCGTGGCGGTGGGCATCGCCTCCGTCAAGCCATGGCGGGCCAGATAGGCCTGCCCGGCCTCGGTGCCCGTCAGCATCGCGGGGCCGCTGAAGCCGGCGGCCGCCGACGGTTCGATCTCGATGCCGGCATCCCGCTTGGCCAGATACAGGTCGCGGAACAGCTGTTCGTCCGCCACGGTATAGACCCCCGACAGCAGTTCGCGCATCGCCGCCGCGGCCAGCTCGGAGGCGCGCGGCACAGCCAGGCCGTCGGCCTCGGTGCGATTGCTGAGCCCGTAGTCGTAGACCGAAGGATTGCCGCCGGCGCCGTTGACCTCGGCGCCGATCATCTGCACCAGGAAGCAGGGCGACTGCGTCGGCTCGGCGAAGAAGCAATGCGCGTGCGGCCCGTACAGCTGCTTCAGGCCGAAGGCGATGCCGGCCGGCGCGCCGCCGACCCCGCAAGGCAGATAGACGAACAACGGACGCTTCGCGTCGGGCGCGATGCCGTGCTCGCGCAACTGCGCGTCGAGCCGCAACACCGCGGCGCTGTAGCCGAGCAGCAGCGACAGCGACCGCTCGTCGTCGACGAAATGGCAGAAGGGGTCCTGCTGCGCTTGGGCACGGCCGGCGGCCACCGCCTGCTGGTAGTCGCCCGCGTGCTCGATCACCTCGACGCCGCGCGAGCGCAGCCGGTCCTTCTTCCACGCCTTGGCGTCGGCCGACATGTGCACCACCGCGCGAAAGCCCAGCGCGGACGCCATCACGCCGATGCTCAGGCCCAGATTGCCGGTCGAGCCCACCGCGACCTGGTAGCGAGAGAAGACCGCGCGCGCCGTCGGTTCGGCCAGCCGGCGATAGTCGTCGGGGCTCGCATCCTTGGTGACCAGTCCGTGTTGCAGCGCCAGTCCTTCGGCGAATTCCAGCACCTCGTGGATGCCGCCGCGGGCCTTGATCGAACCGGCCACCGGCAGGCTGTGATCGGCCTTGATCCACAGCGCGCCGCTGCCGGAAGGCAAGCCAATGGCGGGCGCCAGCGCGGCGGCCGGCAGCACCGGCGATTCGATGGCGCCGGCGCTGTCCGCCAGCTCCGGAAACAGCCGCTGCAGCAGCGGGGCGAAACGCGCGAAGCGGGCGTGGGCTGCATGGACATCAGCTAGACTAATGTCCTTCTCGCCCGTGCGGACTGCCGCCGGGGTTTGCGGCGCCAGCAGCGGGTTGGTCCACAGGCAGGGCCGGGCCGCGCCGAGCGCCGCCAGCAGCGCGGCATCGGCCGCGGGAGCCGCCGCGCTTGCCGCCGGGGCGGAACCGGTGTTTTCGGGCGGGGAAAACGTCGAGTTGGGGCTGGAGTCGTTCACTTCGGTCATCAGTGCGGGAGCGCGGCTGCAGTGTGGTTGTACAACAGTTGCGTTGTTCTTCGGTGTGAGGCAGCTCGACCTTGGGCCGGCGCTTTTCCCGCATTGTTCGTCCAACCCCCGATTCCGGCAAACCATTCGTGCTCCGCCATGCATTAGTAAAGCTAATGTCGATAACGATATCGATGACCACGACGCTCTCCGCCTCCCTCCTTGCCTGGCTGCGCTGCTTCGAGGCGGCGGCGCGCCACCACAGCTTCACCCGTGCCGCCGGCGAGCTGTGCGTGACCCAGGGCGCGGTCAGTCAGCAGGTCAAGCACCTGGAGCAATGGCTGGGACGCCCGCTGTTCGTGCGCACGCCGCGCGCGCTGGTGCCGACGCCCGAGGGCGAGCGGCTGCGCGTGGTGCTGCGCGATTCCTTCCAAGCGATCGAAGGCGCGCTGGGCCAGTTGCGCCGCCGCGGCGAGATGGGGCCGGTGTCACTGTCCTGTTCCCCCTCGTTCGCGATGCGCTGGCTGACGCCGCGGCTGGGCAGCTTCTTCCGCGACCATGCCGATATCGGCCTGCGCGTGCAGGGCGAATTCCAGGCGCTGGACCGCGGCCGGATGCTGCGCGAGGGCATCGACGCGGCGGTGCGCTTCGATCCGGGTGCCTACCGCGACGTGCACGCGCGGCGCTTCCTCGACGAATGGCTGCTGCCGGTGGCCAGCCCCGCCTTCGTCGCCGCGCATCCGGAGCTGCGTTCGCCGGCCGACCTGCGCGGCGAGCTGCTGCTGCACGACGCCAGCCCCTGGGACGGCGCCGGAGAGTTCGACGAATGGGGCGCGTGGCTGGCGCAGGCCGGCGTCACGGTGCCGGACCTGGCGCAGGGCCAGCGCTTCAACCTGTCGCAGCTGGCGATCGGCGCGGCGCTGGCGGGGCAGGGCGTCGCGATGGGGCGGACCGCGCTGGTGCTGGAAGACCTGCAGGCCGGCCGGCTGGTCGACCTGTTCGGCCTGCATCTGCCCAGCCAGGCCGCCTACTACTTCGTCTCGGCTCACGGCCAGAGCCCGGAGGTGGCTGCCATCGAAAGCTGGCTGGAGGCCGAGGGGGCGCGCTTTCGCGCGGCACGGACGCTGTGGCTGACGCGGGCCGCCGCGCCGGGCAAGAGGCGCCGGCCACCGCCGCGGCGCCCCCGATAGCTTGCCGAGGCCAGGGAGCGCCCGTACCACACTCCCGAGCGCCGCACTACCCCGCACCTGCCCGCTGTTGTAGAATCTAAGTCTTTGATTCTGTAGCGCTATTGATCGGCTTGCCAGATGTTGCCGATCTCGACGCGGCAGGGGCCTCGAAATCGGCGCCGGAATGCGGTGCCGACCCCACAGCCCCACTCCGCCCTTGCCGCCCAGGCCAAGTGCTGCGCGGCTTCCGCCAGTTCCATTGCGTTCGATCGATGCGTGTCCGCTGGCGCCGGGTTCGCCTTCGCCAGACACCCATACCATGACCACCACCACGAACACGAACACCACTGCTGTACCGACTTCCACCGACGACATCACCTTCGACAGCTTCGGGCTCGACCCGCGCGTGCTGCGGGCGCTGACCGAGCAGGGCTATACCAAGCCGACGCCGATCCAGGCGCAGGCGATCCCGGTGGTGCTGCTGGGCAAGGACGTGATGGGCGCGGCGCAGACCGGCACCGGCAAGACCGCGGGCTTCGCGCTGCCGATCATCCAGCGCCTGCTGCCGCTGGCCAACGCCAGCGCCTCGCCGGCGCGGCACCCGGTGCGCGCGCTGATGCTGACGCCGACGCGCGAACTGGCCGACCAGGTCTACGACAACGTGGCCCGCTATGCGCGCCACACCGACCTGCGCAGCACCGTGGTGTTCGGCGGCGTCGACATGAATCCGCAGACCGACGCGCTGCGGCGCGGCGTCGAGATCCTGGTCGCGACCCCGGGCCGCCTGCTCGACCACATGCAGCAGAAGTCGGTCAACCTGTCGCAGGTGCAGATGCTGGTGCTGGACGAAGCCGACCGCATGCTCGACATGGGCTTCCTGCCAGACCTGCAGCGCATCATCAACCTGCTGCCGGCCAAGCGCCAGACGCTGCTGTTCTCCGCGACCTTCTCGCCCGAGATCAAGAAGCTGGCGGCCAGCTATCTGCACCAGCCGGTGACGATCGAAGTGGCGCGCAGCAATTCGGCCAACGAGAACGTGCGCCAGACCGTGTACCAGGTGCAGGACGGCCAGAAGCAGGAGGCCGTGGTGCATCTGCTGAAGCAGCGCGCCGAACAGGGCCTGTCGCGCCAGTGCATCGTCTTCGTCAACAGCAAGATCGGCTGCTCGCGCCTGGCGCGCCATCTGGAGCGCGAGGGCATCAATGCCGCCGCGATCCACGGCGACAAGACCCAGACCGAGCGGATGCAGACGCTGGAAGGCTTCAAGCAGGGCAACATCGACGCGCTCGTTGCGACCGACGTCGCCGCGCGCGGCCTCGACATCGCCGACATGCCCTGCGTGATCAACTTCGATCTGCCGTTCAACGCCGAGGACTATGTGCACCGGATCGGCCGTACCGGCCGTGCGGGTGCCACCGGCGACGCGCTGTCGATCTTCGTGCCGGGCGACGAGCGCCTGCTGGCCGATATCGAGAAGATGCTGAAGCGGCAGATTCCGCGGGCGCAGCTCGAGGGCTTCGATCCGGCGGCTGCGCGCTTCCGTGCCGCCGACGACGACCGCCGCCGCGGCCGCTCGAGCGAACCGCGCCGCCCGCGCGCCGACAGCGAGGACCGTCCGCGCAAGACCGATCACGGCAATGCGCGCAACGCCTTCCGGCCGGCCGACGATCCCTTCTTCTCGCGGCCCTACGAGCCGAGCCCGAGCGCATCGTCGGCGCCTGCAGAGCCGACGCTCGATCCGCGCCAGGTCGGCCTGGCACGCGCCCGGCCGAAGCGCCCCGTCGCCGCGCTGCTCGGCGGCGTGCCGCGCAAGTCCTGAATCCTGCTCGCCTTCCGGGCGCTTCCCGGCGAAGCGTTTCGTCACGACGCGCCGCCTGACGACGGCGCGGTTCCCTAACTGGCCGCCGGTGTCACCCACCTCGCGGCCCACTGCGCCGTCGCCTCGGCCAGCCAGCCCTCCACATCGGTGCGGCCGCTGCGCAAGTCCAGATGCGCGCCGGCCGCGCGCAGCGCGTCCAGCGGCGCGAGCGCGTCGACCGCTTCGGCGCCGGTCTGCTTGCTCAGTTTCTCCCCGATCTCGTTGACCACCACCGGCACATGCAGATAGGCCGGCGTCGGCAACCCCAGCAGCCGCTGCAGATGAATCTGCCGCGGCGTCGAATCCAGCAGGTCGGCGCCGCGCACGATATGCGTGATGCCCTGCAGCCCGTCGTCGACCACCACCGCCAGTTGATACGCCCATAGGCCATCGGCCCGGCGCAGCACGAAGTCGCCCAGCTCGGTGGCCAGGTCCTGGCATTGCCGGCCCTGCCAGCGATCGTCGAAACACAGCAGCGCCGCCTCGCCGTCCGGCACGCGCACGCGCCAGGCGCGCGGCAGCTTGCCGTGCAGGCCGTTGCGGCAGGTGCCGGGATAGGCCAGGGTCTGATGGCGCTCGCGCACGTGCCGCAGCGAGTCGGCGATCTCCTTGCGCGAGCAGCCGCAGGGATAGACCAGCCCGGCCGCCTCGAGCCGGTGCAGCGCGTCGGCGTACAGCGCCTCCCGCCGGCTCTGCCAGACCGGCTCCTCGTCCCGATGCAGGCCCAGGCGGTCGAGCGTCTGCAGGATCTGGCGGTCGGCGTCGCGCACGCAGCGGGGATAGTCGATGTCCTCGATGCGCACCAGCCACTGGCCGCGATGGGCGCGCGCGTCGAGCCAGCTTGCCAGCGCGGTGACCAACGAGCCCAGATGCAGCGGCCCGGTGGGGGAGGGGGCGAAGCGGCCGCGGTAGGGTGGATCTGACGGCCGGCCATCTCGCGGCCGGCTATCCGGCAACTGACGGTCGGACGGCGGAAGATCGGACGGCTGAAGATCGGACGACCGACGGCCGGCGGGCCGGGGTTCTGACGGCCGACGATCCGATGGCTGATCGGTCTGCCCCGGTACTGCTGTCATGTCCGGCTACTCCGGCGCGCCCGGTTGTTGCGACAGCAGCGCCTGCGCCAGCCGGGGATTTTGCAGCTTGTCGGTCCACCATTGCAGCGCCTTGCCGCGATGGCTGGTGCGCCAGGCGATGGTGAAGGTGCCGGGCGCGCGCACCTCGACGGTCTCGCGCACCTGCAGCACGCCGCTCTCGATATGCGGCTGCGCCATCGGCGCCGGCAGCCAGCCGCAGCCCAGGCCGCGGATCTGCGCATCGAGCTTGTCGCGCATGGTCGGCACCACCAGCATGTCCTGCCCGGCCAGCACGCCATGCGTGCGCGCCGGCAGATTGCGCGAGGTGTCGCCGACCGCGACGATGCGGTGGCGGGCGATCTGCGTGCTGGTCAGCGGGCCGGGCTCGGTGGCGAGCGGATGGTGAGCGGCGACCGCGAACACGAACGGCATCGCGCCGAGCGAGCGGATCTGGAAGCCCTGGGTGCTGGGCGCGTCGTAGGCGCCGCCGATCACCAGGTCGGCGCGGTTGCTGACCAGCGCGTCCCAGGAGCCGCCCAGCACCTCCTTGGCGAAGCGCAGCCGCGTGGCGCTGTTCTCCGCGTAGAAGTCCTGGATCACCGGCAGCAGCGCGCGGAAATTGATCAGGTCGTCGACCACGATATTGAGGCTGGCCTCCCAGCCGGTGGCCAGGCGCTTGACCCGGCGCGCCAGGTCGTCGGCCGCGTGCAGCAGGTGGCGGCCCTCGTCGAGCAGCGCGCGGCCGGCCGGGGTCAGCTCGGCACGGTGGCGGCGCCGATCGAACAGCAGCACGTCGAGGTCTTCCTCCAGCCGGCGCACCACATAGGTGAGCGCCGACGGCACCTTGCCCATTTCATGCGCGGCGGCCGCGAAGCTGCCCTTGCGTTCGATCGCGTCGAGAACTTCCAGGGATTCGAGAGAGAGTGGCATATTCAGAAATTCTGAATGAGTGCTTGCAAATGGCCCGCCGCCAATATAGCGCAGGCGTCCTAAACTTCCTAGCATCGTTGCAGAACAGACGGTCCATATGCAAGTCCGGGAGGATGAAGCCGAGGACCACTAGCCAGGAAGGACATCAAAATGATTGAAATTCGCAAGTCCGCAGAACGTGGTTATGCCGACCATGGTTGGCTCCAGTCGTATCACAGCTTCTCGTTCGCCGATTACTTCGATCCGCGCCATGTGCAGTTCGGGCCGCTGCGGGTCATCAACGAAGACCGCGTCGCGCCCGGCATGGGCTTCGGCACGCACGGCCACCGCGACATGGAGATCATCAGCTATGTGCTGTCGGGCGAGCTGGCGCACAAGGACAGCATCGGCAACGGCAGCGTGATCCGCCCCGGCGACGTGCAGCGGATGAGCGCCGGCACCGGCGTGCGGCACTCCGAGTACAACCACGCGGCGCACGACACCACGCATTTCCTGCAGATCTGGATCGTGCCGGACCGCAACGGCATCGAGCCGGGCTACGAGGAGAAGCATTTCGACGCTGCCGACAAGCGCGGCCGGCTGCGCCTGGTCGGCAGCCGCGACGGGGCCGACGGCTCGGTGCGGATCCATCAGGACGTGCGTCTCTACGCCGGCCTGTTCGATGGCGACGAGGCCGCCACGCTGGCGCTGGCCCCGGGACGGCGCGCCTATGTGCATGTCGCCCGCGGCGCCATCACGGTCAACGGCCAGGCGCTGGAGGCCGGCGATGCCGCGAAGCTCGAAGGCGTCGATGCGCTCAGCCTGGCGCAGGGCGATGGCGCCGAGGTGCTGGTGTTCGACCTGCCGTGACATGCAAGGGGTCGTCCCCGCGAAAGCGGGGACCCGCTGACTCATCCCTGTGCCGTCAGGCCGCCGCACGCCCGCATGCGCGAGGGCGGCGGGATGACGGCAGGCAGATGTAACGCAAGTCCCGCCCGGCAGGGCAGGCGGAAGCGCTGTGCTATCTTCTCGCTATAGATAAGCGCCCGGACCGGCACATGGTCCGGGACGCCCCGGCAGCTCGCCTCGCCGCCTATTTTCGACCCGAGATGACCTTCGTTTCCGTCCTTCTTGCGCTGATCGCCGAGCAGTTCCGCGCCCTGGGCCGCAACAATCCCATTCACGAAATGGTGCGCGCGCTCGCCGAACGGGCCGAGCGCGCCTTCGACACCGGCCGGCCGCGCGACGCGGCGCTGGCGTGGATGACGGTGGCGCTGCCGCTGACCCTGGCGGCGCTCGTAGTCCATCACTTGCTGGCCACCATCAGCGTGGCGCTGACGCTCGCCTGGAACGTCCTGCTGCTGTACCTGACGCTGGGCTTCCGCCAGTTCAGCCACTACTTCACCGATATCCACGACGCGCTCAATCGCGACGATCCGGCCACCGCCCGCGCGCTGCTGCACGAGTGGACCGGGCTCGATACCGTCGACATGCCGATCAGCGAGATCGTGCGCCACACGCTCGAGGCGGCCATCGTCGCCGTGCACCGGCATGTGTTCGGGGTGTTCTTCTGGTTCCTGCTGCCGATCGGCCCCGCCGGCGTGGTGCTGTACCGCGTCGCCGAATATCTGTCGCGGCAGTGGAACCTGCCGTCGTCCGAGCGCAGCCCGGCCTTCGGCCGCTTCGCGGCGCGCGCCTTCCATCTGATGGACTGGATCCCGTCGCGGCTGACGGCGATCGGCTTTGCGATCGTCGGCAACTTCGAGGACGCCGTCTACGCCTGGCGCAACCATGCGCGCAAGTGGCGCGACGAGACCAACGGCATCCTGCTGGCCAGCGGGGGCGGCGCGCTCGGCGTGCGGCTCGGCACGCCGCTGCCCGAGGACGACACCAGCGTGGTGCTGGCCAGCCCCGGCACCGGCGCCGCGTTCGACTATGCGCCCGGCATGGAGGACGACGGCGTGCCCGAGCCGGCCGCGCCCGAACTTGGCGCCGATCCCGGCGTGCGCGCGCTGCAGTCGGCGGTCGGCCTGGTCTGGCGCGCGGTGGTGCTGTGGATGCTGCTGCTGGCGATGCTGTCGCTGGCGAGCTGGGTCGGCTGAGGGTCGGCAGCCAGAGCAGTCGGCCCATGCCCGGGCCGCGGTTCAGTGTCCCGGTTCATGGCTGCGGATACAGTGCCCCGGCTCGGCGCTTTGGCTCAGTGCCCCGGCTCAGTGCTGCGGTTCAGGGCTGAGGCTCACGGCCGCCGATTCACGGCCGCGGACTGCCGCACTGCCAGCAGGCGCCGAACTGCGCCTCGTGCCATTCGCCGCAGCGCGTGCAGCGCCAGCGCGGCCCCGGCGCCGGATTGGCGGCGGCATCGAGCACCGCCCACGCTTCCTCCTCGCGCGCATCGTCGAGCAGCCACACCTGCGGCGCGCTCTCCTCAAACGGAATATCGCCGGTCGCCCCGGCCAGCCAGGTATTGCGCAGTTGCGCGCGAATGCCCGCCGCCAGCAGCAGATTGCGGCAGTGGGCCGCATGCACCAGCGAGGGCGTCGACAGCAGCAGTTTCATCGGCGTCACCGGCAGTGGGGATGCGGGACACCTTAGCACGGGGTTGGGGAGAGGGGAGAGACCCCTACGGCTTGCCTACCACGGCTTCTGCTGCCGCGACTCGTGCAGCAGCTGCAGATACAGCTGATGCCGCCGCGGCGCGATGCCGCCGGCGTCCACCGAGGCCAGCACCCCGCACCCCGGTTCGTTGATGTGGTGGCAGTTGTAGAAGCGGCATTCGGTCAGCCGCGGGCGGAATTCGGGGAAGGCGCGCTCGAGCATCCCTTCGGACAGATGGTGCAGGCCGAACTCCTGGAAGCCGGGCGAATCGATCAGGCTGCCGCCCTGGCCCCAGTCGTCGGGCAGGTGGTAGAGCCGCGTGAACGTCGTGGTGTGCTTGCCCGAATCGAGCTTGGCCGAGATCTCGCGGGTTTGCGCCTCCACGCCGGGAATCAGCAGATTCAGCAGCGACGACTTGCCCATGCCGGACTGGCCGATCAGGATGGTCGCGCGCCCGGCGGTCAGCGGGCGCAGTTGCGCCAGCGCGTCCTCGGGGTTGCCGTGCACCGACAGCTCCACGGTGCGATAGCCGAGCTGGCGGTACAGCGTCAGCCGGCGCCGCGCCTCCTCCAGCCGCTCGGTCAGGTCCGTCTTGTTCAGCAGGATCAGCGGCGCGATCTCCAGCGCCTCGGCGGAAACCAGCGCGCGGCCCAGCAGGTCCTCGGAGAAGCTGGGCTCGGTCGCCAGCACGATCGCCACCTGGTCGATATTGGCGGCCAGCAGCTTGGACTTGAACTGGTCGGAGCGATGCAGCAGATTGCGGCGCGGCTCGACCTCGACGATCACGCACTGGTCCGCCGCGGCACGCTCGACGCGCACGCGATCGCCGACCGCGCATTCGCTCTTCTTGCCGCGCGGAAACGCATGCATGCGCGTGCGCTCGCCATCGTCGAGCTCGATCACATAGTGGCGGCCATGCGCGGCGACGATCAGCGCGGTGTCTCGTTTCGACTCGCGCGTCGATGCGCCTGGCGATGCGCCAGGCACGCCGCGGCCGGCGGCGGCGCCGCCTCGTTGTCGGGCGGGGCGGTTCATGCGTGCGCCAGCAGCCGGTCGATGCGCTGCGCCGCGGGCGGGTGCGAGTAGTAGAACGCGCTGTAGAGCGGATCGGGCGTCAACGTCGAGGCATTGTCCTTGTACAGCTTGACCAGCGCCGATACCAGATGGCCGGCGTCGGCGTGCTCGGCGGCGAACGCATCGGCCTCGAACTCGTGCCGGCGCGAGGTCAGGCTCGACAGCGGTCCGAGCAGGAAGGTGAATACCGGCAGCGTCAGGAAGAACAGCACCAGCGCCAGCGCATGGCTGTCCGACATCAGGTTCGGCAGCACGCCCAGGCCCGTGTAGAACCACGCCTGCGTCGACAGCCAGCCCAGCAGCGCGAGGAAGGCCAGGCTCAGCGCGAACGTCACGACGATGCGCTTGACGATATGGCGCCGCTTGAAGTGGCCGAGCTCGTGCGCGAGCACGGCCTCGATCTCGTCGGCGTTCAGCCGCGACAGCAGCGTGTCGAAGAAGACGATGCGCTTGGCCGCGCCGAAGCCGGTGAAATAGGCGTTGCCGTGCGCGCTGCGGCGCGAGCCGTCCATCACGAACAGGCCCTTGCTGGCGAAGCCGCAGCGGCGCATCAGCGCCTCGATGCGCTGCTTCAGCGTCTCGTCGGTCAGCGGCTCGAACTTGTTGAACAGCGGCGCGATCCAGGTCGGGAAGATCACCAGCAGCACCAGGTTGAAGGCCATCCACACCACCCAGGTCCACAGCCACCACCACGGTCCGGTCCGGTCCATCAGCCACAGCACCGCGAGCAGCAGCGGCAGGCCCAGCACCGCGGCCACCACCAGCATCTTGATGGTGTCGAGCAGCCACAGCCGCCACGTCATCCGGTTGAAGCCGAAGCGCTGCTCGATGCCGAACTGCGCGTACAGCGTGAAGGGCAGCTCGGCCAGCCCGCCGATCAGCGCGACGCTGGCGATCAGCGCGACGCCATAGGCATAGCCGGGACCGAAGGTGCCGTACCAGAACTGGTTCAGCCAGTGCAGGCCGCCGAGCAGCGTGAAGCCGATCAGCACGGCGGCGCCGGCCAGCACTTCGAGCATCGACAGCCGCGTGCGGGCGATCGTGTAGTCGGCGGCCTTGCGGTGCGCGGCCAGCGAGATGGTGTCGGCGAAGCGGGGCGGCACGGTGTCGCGATGCAGGCCGACATGGCGAACCTGGCGCGCGGCCAGCCAGAGTTTGGTGAGCACCATCACCACCAGGGCGACGAGAAAAAGCAGCGTGAACATCGGATCCTTGCCTTGTGGGGCGGTCTAGTGCCATCGATATGCGAGAATTATATGACTTCGCGCCGGGCCGCCGTCCGTGCTGTCCATTCGTGCAGCCCATTCGTGCCGCCGTCCGGTCGCGATCGTCCGTACCGGATGTTCCGAAGATTCCGATGATTCCGATCATCCGATGAGTCCGGTTCTTTCGATCCCTCCCGCTTCCCGATCCTCACGCAGTCCGATGACAAGCTCCAGCACCGCCGCCTCCGTACCCGCTCCCGCCTCCGTCCCGGCCCCGGCTTCCGCCACGCCCGCCGTCAAGTCGGTCAAGAGCGAAAACAATCTGGTCTGGCTCGATATGGAGATGACCGGGCTGTCGCCCGAGAACGACCGCATCATCGAGGTCGCGGTGGTGGTCACCGACTCCGAGCTGCATATCCTCGCCGAGGGCCCGGTGCTGGTGATCCATCAGGACGACGCCGTGCTCGACGCGATGGACAACTGGAACAAGGGCACCCATGGCCGCTCGGGCCTGATCGACAAGGTCAAGGCCTCGACGCTGACCGAGGCCCAGGCCGAGGCCGAGCTGCTCGCCTTCCTCAAGCGCTGGGTGCCGGCCGGCAAGTCGCCGATGTGCGGCAACTCGATCTGCCAGGACCGCCGCTTCATGGCGCGCTACATGCCCAAGCTCGAGGCCTTCTTCCACTATCGCAACCTCGACGTGTCGACGCTGAAGGAGCTGTGCAAGCGCTGGGAGCCGGCGATCCACAAGGGCTTCATCAAGCGGCAGCTGCATACCGCGCTGGCCGACATCCTCGAGTCGATCGAGGAGCTGCGCTACTACCGCACGCATTTCATTCGCAGCAGCCAGCAGGCGGAGCAGGGCGCGGCGGACGCGGGCGGCACGGCCGCCTCTACCGGCGGCGCCTGATCCTTCCCGGTTCGTCGTCCGCTTGGATGCGGGGCCCAGCGACCTGCCGCGAGCCGCTGGTCCCCGCCTGCGCGGGGACGGCGGATGATGCCGCCGCCGGTTTCGTCCCGCTCGCCATTGCCCTCACTCGTCCACCGGCACTCGTTCCACCCACACCCATCCCGCCATGCTTGAGCGCATCGTCTCGATCATCACGCCCGTCATCCTGATCATCCTGGTCGGCTGGCTGTACGGGCGCAAGGCCCACCCCGACATGGCGGGCATCAATCGCGCCACGCTGGACGTGATCGCGCCGCTGCTGGTGGTGTCGGCCTTCGTCAGCAAGGAGTTCGTGCTGGCCGACCAGCTGGCGCTGCTGGCCTGCGCGGTCGGCGTGGTGCTCGGCTCGGGCCTGCTCGCGCTGGGCGCGGCGCGGCTGATGGGCGCGGACCCGCGCACCTTCGTGCCGCCGATGATGTTCAACAACTCGGGGAACATGGGGCTGCCGCTGTCGGTGTTCGCCTTCGGGCCGGCCGGACTGGCTCCCGCGGTGGCGCTGTTCGCGGCGTCCAACCTGATGCACTTCACGCTGGGGCTGAAGATCGTCAACCGCCATGCCTCGCTGGCGCAGATCTCGCGCAACCCGATGGTGCTGGCGACGATCGCCGGCGTGGCCTTGTCGTTGATGCGGCCGTGGTTTGCGCTGCCCGATCCGGTCTACCAGTCGATCAAGCTGCTGGGCGACGCCACCGTGCCGCTGATGCTGTTCGCGCTCGGCGTGCGGATGAAGGACGTCAATCTGCGCAACTGGGGCATGGGGCTCGCCGGCGCGGTGATCTGCCCGCTGACCGGCATCGCCTGCGCGCTGGCGCTGGCGGCGGTGGTGCCCCTGACCGAGCTGCAGCGCGGGCTGCTGTTCGTCTTTGCCGCGCTGCCGCCGGCGGTGCTGAACTTCCTGGTGGCCGATCATTTCCGGCAGGAGCCGGACCAGGTGGCCTCGATCGTGCTGCTGGGCAATATCGCGGCGGTGGTGTTCGTGCCGGTGGGGTTGTATCTGGGACTGCGGTAGAGGGCGTTGGCCTGCAGGCCCCCTCCGCCAACCCCGCTGTCGCAAGCGGGGAAGGAAGGAGCGGGTAGCAAGCGCCCTTGGTGTTCTCCCTCCCACGCGCGACAGAGGCGCGGGGAGAGGGGCCCGGCGCTCGCTTACCTGGACGGACGGATCGCGTGCTTGGGCCGCCAGGCCTTGAGCACGGCCTCGTCGGTCTCGATGTAGGGCCCGCCGATCAGGTCGATGCAGTACGGCACCGCGGCGAAGATGCCTTGCACCAGCGGCTTGCCGTCGTCGCCGCGCAGCCCTTCGAGGGTCTCGCGAATCGCGCGCGGCTGGCCCGGCAGATTGATGATCAGCGCCGCATGGCTCGGCGTCTCGCGGATCACGGCCACCTGGCGCGACAGGATCGCGGTCGGCACGAAATGCAGGCTGACCTGGCGCATCTGTTCGCCGAAGCCCGGCATCTCCTTGGTGGCGACCGCCAGCGTGGCTTCGGGCGTCACGTCGCGGCGCGCCGGGCCGGTGCCGCCGGTGGTCAGCACCAGGTCGCAGCCGGCCACGTCGACCAGCTCGATCAGCGTGCGCGAGATCTGCGCCTGCTCGTCGGGAATCAGCCGCTCGACGCCCTGCCACGGCGAGGTCAGCGTGCGGCCGAACCAGTCGCGCAGCGCGGGGATGCCTTCGTCCTGATAGGTGCCCGCGGAGGCGCGGTCCGAGATCGACACGAAGCCGACCAGCAGCTCGTCGGGATGGCGGCGGGCGATCGGTTGGCTGATCGGCTGGCTGTTCGCCTGACTGCTCGATTGGCCGCTCGCTTGGCTGAGGGTTTGGGTGGGGTCGCTCATGCTGGCTCCTGGTCCTGTCCGGGTGAGGGCTCGGCCGCTGCCGCGCCGGGCTGCTCGCGTGCCTCCAGCGCGCTCTTGATGGCCTGGAACAGCTCGCGGAAGTGCCGCGGCGGCTTGGACAGCTGCTGCTCCTTGCGCGCGTTGCGGATCAGGCTGCGCAGCGCCTGCACGTCGACGGCCGGATGCTCGGCGAGGAAGCGCGTCAGCGCCTCGTCGTCCTTGAGCAGCAGCTCGCGCCAGCGCTCGATCAGATGCAGCCGTGCGGTCTCGGCCTTGCTGGTGCCCTTGAAGCCGTCCAGCGCGCGCCGGATCGCGTCGATCTCGTCGTCGTTCAGGCCGCGCATCACCTTGCCGACATACTGCATCTGGCGGCGCTTGCCTTCGTGGCTGGTGATGCGGCGGGCCTCGCGGATGGCGTCCTCGAGCACCTCGGGCATCGGCACGCGCGCCAGCCGGTCCTTGGGCAGCGCCTCGAGCTCGCTGCCCAGGTCCTGCAGCGCATGCATGTCGCGCTTGCGCTGCGATTTGCTCTTGGGCGAGTCGTCGTCGGGCTCGGGGGCGAAGGCGCCGGGAAAGCCGGCGCCGGGGGAGTGGCGGGGATGTCGCGTCATGGGCGGCATTTTATCTTGCTATGATTCCCGTTTGGGTTTCGTTTGCCTCCCCGGCTTCCGGCCCGACGCCGGAATCGCCCCTCCCACGCCCGACCTACGCCAGACTTACGCATGTCCGATCTCATGACCGACCAGAACGTCCACTTCACCTACACTCAGGCGCAACTGAGCGAAATGGCAGCCGATGTGCTGCGCGTCGCCCGCGAACTGGGCGCCACCGATGCCGCCACCGAGATTTCCGAGGGCAGCGGCCTGTCGGTCTCGGTGCGCAAGGGCGAGGTCGAGACGATTGAGCAGAACCGCGACAAGGTGGTCGGCGTGACCGTGATGATCGGCAAGCGGCGCGGCAATGCCAGCACCTCGGACTTCTCCCCGGCCGCGCTGCGCGCCACCGCCGAGGCGGCCTACAACATCGCGCGCTTCACCGCCGAGGACGACTGCGCGGGGCTGGCCGAAGAGGAACTGCTCGAACGCGATCCGCTCGACCTGGACCTGTTCCACCCCTGGGCCATCGATGCCGAGCAGGCCATCGAGATCGCGCGCCGCGCCGAGGCCGCGGCCTTCGCGGTGTCGCCGCGCATCCGCAACAGCGATGGTGCCAGCGTGTCGGCGCAGCATTCGCAGTTCGTGCTGGCCACCACGCGCGGCTTCGTCGGCGGCTATCCGTATTCGCGCCATTTCGTCTCGTGCGCGCCGATCGCCGGCAGCGGCAGCGGCATGCAGCGCGACGACTGGTATTCGTCCAAGCGCGCGCCCGAAGCGCTGGCCGAGCCCGAGGCGATCGGCCGCTACGCCGCCGAACGCGCGCTGGCGCGGCTGCATGCGCGCAAGCTGTCGACGCGCCGCTGCCCCGTACTGTTCGAAGCGCCGCTGGCGGCGGGGCTGCTGGGCGCCTTCGTGCAGGCGGTATCGGGCGGCGCGCTCTATCGCAAGTCGACCTTCCTGTACGACACGCTGGGCAAGCCGGTATTCGCCCCGCATATCGACATCCATGAGCGTCCCCACGTGCCGGGCGCGATGGGCAGCGCGCCGTTCGACGAGGAGGGTGTCAAGACCCGTGCCCGCGACGTGGTGCGCGACGGCGTGGTGGAAGGCTATTTCCTGTCGACCTATTCGGCGCGCAAGCTCGGCATGCAGACCACCGGCAATGCCGGCGGTTCGCACAACCTGGCGCTGACCAGCAAGCTGACGCAGCCGGGCGACGATTTCCCGGCGATGCTGCGCAAGCTGGGCACCGGCCTGCTGGTGACGGAGCTGATGGGGCAGGGCGTCAACTACGTGACGGGCGACTATTCGCGCGGCGCGTCGGGCTACTGGGTCGAGAACGGCGTGATTCAGTATCCGGTCGAGGAAATCACGATCGCCGGCAACATGGCGGAGATGTTCCGCCAGATCGTCGCGATCGGCGCCGACACGCTGGTGCGCGGCACCAAGGAGACCGGCTCGATCCTGATCGAGCAGATGACGATCGCGGGGAATTGAGCGGAAAGCTCGCTCGCTCAAGCGAAGCCGGCGGTGTTCTCCCCTCTCCCGCATGCGGGAGAGGGAGTACCGTTATCGCCAGTGCGCTCGCTTCAGCGCTGGCCGATTCTGGCTGCTGCTTACTCCGGCGCCCGTTCGTACGTCACGAACGCATAGTCGAAGCCGTTCGACTCCGAATGATGCCGCTCGCGCTCGGTGGCGATCCACCGCCGCGGATCGATCTCGGGGAAGTGGGCATCGCCCTCGATATCGGCGTCGATCTCGGTGACGATCAGCCGGTCGGCGCTGGGCAGCGCCTCGGCATAGAGCTGCGCGCCGCCGATCAGGAAGACCTGCTCGACGCCGACGCACAGGCGCAGCGCATCCTCGAGCGAGGACGCGGTTTCCGCGCCTTCCAGCCGCAGTCCCGCATTGCGGCTCACCACGATATTGCGGCGGCCCGGCAGCGGCCGGCCGATCGATTCCCAGGTCTTGCGGCCCATGATCACCGGCGCGCCCATCGTGGTGCGCTTGAAGTGCGCGAGGTCCTCGGGCAGCCGCCACGGCAGCGTGTTGTCGCGGCCGATCACGCCGTTGCGCGCGCGCGCGACGATCAACGTCAGCAGCGTCATACCGCGACCGGGGCCTTGATGGCCGGATGCGATTCGTAGCCGACCAGCGCGAAGTCCTCGTAGCGGTAGTCGAAGATCGAATCGGGCTTGCGCAGGATCTGCAGCTTCGGCAGCGCCATCGGCTCGCGCGCGAGCTGCGTGCGCACCTGCTCCTCGTGGTTGCTGTAGATGTGGCAGTCGCCGCCGGTCCAGACGAAATCGCCGACATCGAGGCCGGTCTGCTGCGCGATCATGTGCGTCAGCAGCGCATAGCTGGCGATGTTGAACGGCACGCCGAGGAAGATGTCGGCGCTGCGCTGGTACAGCTGGCACGACAGCCGGCCGTCGGCCACGTAGAACTGGAAGAACGCGTGGCAGGGCGGCAGCTTCATGCGGGGGATGTCGCCGACGTTCCAGGCCGACACGATCAGCCGGCGCGAATCCGGATTGCCGCGGATCTGTTCGATCAGCTGGGCGATCTGGTCGATGTGCTCGCCGTTGGGCGCGGGCCACGAACGCCATTGGTAGCCGTAGATCGGGCCGAGCTCGCCGTTCTCGTCGGCCCATTCGTCCCAGATCGTGACGCCGTTTTCCTGCAGCCAGCGCACATTGGTCGAGCCCTGCAGAAACCACAGCAGCTCATAGATGATCGACTTCAGATGCAGCTTCTTGGTGGTGACCACCGGGAAGCCTTCGCGCAGGTCGAAGCGCATCTGATAGCCGAACACCGAGCGCGTGCCGGTGCCGGTGCGGTCCGCCTTGACGGTGCCATGCTCGTACACATGGCGCATGAAGTCGAGATACTGTTTCATCGGCGTCGGAAAGGAAAAAGGGCCGCAGCGCGGCGGCTTGCGGGCCAGGCCGTCATTCTAGCCCATGCGCCTCGAACGGGCGCCGGCATGAAAAAAGGGGCGGCCCCTGTGGAGCCGCCCCTTGATCCGATCTCGTCATTCCCGCGCGGGCGGGAAGCGAGCGTGCTGCTTACTGGCTTTCGACCGCCGGTGCGCGGCGCTTCTGCACCAGATAGCCGGCGCCAAGCACGCCGCCGATGATCACGGCATACAGCAGCCATGCCAGCGCCGGGTTGGCGGCGAAGAACGGCTTGACCAGCGGTTCGCCCAGGATCATCTTGGCCGCGGTGAAGGCCAGCACGCCGGCGCCCAGGTAGATGATGACCGGGTAGCGCGACATCAGCTTGAGCACCAGGCGCGAGCCCCAGACCACGATCGGGATGCTGATCAGCAGGCCCAGCACCACCAGCAGGAAGCTGCCGTGCGCGGCGCCGGCCACGGCCAGCACGTTGTCGACGCCCATCACGGCGTCGGCGATGATGATGGTCTTCATCGCGCCGGCCAGCGTGGTCGCCGGGGCGCCGTGCTCGTCCTCGCCGTTTTCGTCCGACAGCAGCTTGTAGGCGATCCACACCAGCGCGAGGCCACCGACCAGCATCAGGCCAGGGATCTTCAGCAGCCAGACCACGCCGATGGTCATGGCCGAACGCACGACCACGGCGCCGATGGTGCCCCAGACGATGGCCTTCTTTTGCAGATGCGGCGGCAGATTACGCGCCGCCAGCGCGATCACGATGGCATTGTCGCCAGCGAGCACCAGGTCGATGACGACGATCGACAGCAGTGCCGTCAGAAACTGCATCGTGAACAGATCGGTAAGCCACTCCATGAACTCTCCTATTGGAAACGTGAAATACAGGTTCGCCTGGAGTCATGCAGCCGCGGACGGGAGCCTCTGCAAACCATGAATCCAGGTTGCAAAGGTCTTGCTCGACCGACCGGCGATTCGCCGGTACGGTCAGCACAACCGGAGGCCGCAATGGGGACGCGGCGCTCGTAATGACGATTGTGCTAAGGGCGGGCTGCCCTGGAGCTACTCCCCTTTGAAGGGGCTTGGCCGTGGTCGGCCTTGCTTGGGCACGGATTATAAACGAGGTCCATGGCGATTGTCGCCTTTGCGGCAAATGGCGTTTACCCTCGCGGCGGGCCATGGCGCGTGGCCCCGGGGCGATCGCGCGGGGCCACGGCGGCGGTGCGGCGAGGGCCGCCACGCGGCGTGTCGGAGGCAGCCGGGCAGGCAGAGGGGCCCGATAGCGCCTATCCTTACCGGATCGGCAGTGGCCGATGCGCCGCCGGACAGCGATGGCGGCGCGTCCTTCTGCCCGCACCGGCCGCTTGCCGCGGCGGTGTGCCGGGGGTTCGGGGTTGTGCAGTGCCCAGTGACATCCAGCCACATCCAGCCACATCAACCGACCAGAAGGAAGAACTCCATGCCGGCTGATTCCATCGGTATGCCATCGCGCCGCCTTCGCCAGGACAATGGATCCGGACCGCGCGCCGCTTCTTCATCGTCCTCGTCTTCTTCGTCCCCTTCTTCGTCCTCTTCTTCAGCCCCTTCTTCGTCGTCGTCTTCTCCAACCACCAACGGGGCCGCCGCCGCGGCTTCGTCCCTCGCCAAAGCCCGCTCGCGTTTCGGCGATCCGCTCGCCTTCGTGCAGCAGTACCGCCACGACGACGAGGCCGAGCGCGCCGACCTGATCGACGGCCTGCTGGCGCCGCATGCCAGCGTCCAGCCCAAGCACTTCTACGACGTGCTGGGCTCGCGGCTGTTCGAGGCCATCACCGCCTTGCCCGAGTACTACCCGACCCGCACCGAGGCCGAGATCTTCGCCGCGCATGCCACCGCGATCGGCGCGCGCTGCGGCAGCGGCGGCGTGCTGATCGACCTGGGCGCCGGCAACTGCCAGAAGGCTGCGCGGCTGTTCGGCGTGCTGCGCCCCGCCCAGTACGTCGCGCTCGATATCTCGGTCGAGTTCCTGCGCGACACGCTGGCCGGCCTGCAACAGCAGCATCCGCAGATTCCGATGATGGGACTGGGCGCGGACCTGTGCGCGCCGCTCGCGCTGCCGGCGCCGATCCGGCAGGGCCGGCGGCTGTTCTTCTATCCGGGCTCGAGCATCGGCAACTTTGCGCCCGACGCCGCGCTGGCGCTGCTGCAGCGGCTGCGCGCCGCGGCGCGCCAGGGCGACGGCGTGCTGATCGGCGTCGACCTGCTCAAGGACGAGGCGCAGCTGGTATCGGCCTACGACGATGCGCTCGGCGTGACCGCGGCGTTCAACCGCAACGTGCTGCGCAACGTCAATCGCGCGATCGACGCCAACTTCGCGCTGGCCGACTGGCGCCATGTCGCCAGCTTCGACCGCCAGGGCTCGCGTATCCAGATGCATCTGCAAGCGGTGCGCGACGTCGAGGTCCACTGGACCGGCGGCGGCCGCGCTTTCCATGCCGGCGAGCGCATCCATACCGAGGACTCGCACAAGTACCGCGTCGAGGGCTTCGCCGCGCTGCTCGAGGAAGCGGGCTTTGCCGATCCGGTCTGCTGGACCGACGCGCGGCAATGGTTCGCGGTGTTCCACGCGCGGGTGCCGGCTTGACGGGCTTGATGGTCTCAGCGGGCCCGATGGCCCCACTGCGCTTGAGGTCTCAACGGTCCTGAGGGTCTCGACGCGCTTGACGGGCCTGAGGGTGAGGCGAATGGCCGGCGCCAAAGGCGTGCCCGGGGAAGGGAAAAGCCGCGGTGTCATAATGTCCGCTGACATGCCGCCCGCGCTGCGAGCGGTTTTTCCAGCGGCGTTTGACGAGACGGGCAATCCGATGAGCGGCTTCACCATGCTTCCCGATCTGTATTTCACCGGCGGCCGGCACGACTGGAGCGACGCGCGGCGCCTGCCGCGCGAGGGGCTGGCGCAGGCGCTGGTCGACAGCCGCAACCGCACGCTGGCCTGGCTGTCCGCGTTCGGCGCAGCCCGCCGCGGCTGGATCGTGCCGCGCCAGTACGATGCCGATCCACCGCTATGGACGCTGGGCCATCTCGCCTGGCATGCCGAATGGTGGTGCCTGCGCGACGTCCAATGGCAGGAGCGCGCCGGCGTGCTGCTGCCGGTGCCGGCCGCGCCGGCGCTGCTCGACGGCGCCGACGAATGGTTCGATCCCGAGCGCATCGGCCCCGATGCGCGCTGGGAAGTGGCCTTGCCCGACGTCGCCGCGCTGAAGCACTACGCGGCCTCGGTGCTCGACGCGGTGCTGCGCCGGATCGCGCTGCTGCCCGACGATGGCGACGACACGCTGTATCCCTTCCGCCGGGCCCTGCAGCACGAGGACGCGCAGATCGAGCGCATCGCGGCGCTGCTGCAGGCGCTGGCGATGGCGCCTGACGATCCCGCGCTGACCCGCCCGCCGGTCAGCGTGCCCGACGCCGGCACGCTGCAGTTTCCCGGCGGCCGCTTCACACAGGGCTGGGGCGAGCCGGACGGCTTCGCGATGCCCGACGAACTGCCCGCGCAGCCGACCTATGTGCCGGCCTTCGAGATCGACGCCGCGCCGGTCACCAACGCGCAATACCTGGAATTCGTCGACGACGGCGGCTACGAGCGGCCCAACTGGTGGTCGCCCGCCGGCCGCCAGTGGCTGATGACGCAGGAGCGCTCGGCGCCGCGCTACTGGGAGCGCCATGCGCAGACGCGCGCCTGGATGGCGCAGCGCTTCGACACGCTGCGCACGCTCAATCCCGACGAGGCGGTGCGCCACGTGACGCTGTACGAGGCGCAGGCCTGGTGCGCCTGGGCCGGCCGCCGCCTGCCGGACGAGGCCGAATGGGAGATGGCCGCGGTGCAGAATCGCGGTGGCTTCCGCTGGGGCATGGTGCGCGAATGGACCGCGACGCCGTACGAGCCCTATGCCGGCTTCGCCGACGTGCCCTCGCACCCGGGTCCCGGCGACAGCGAGATGCAGGCGCGGTTCGGCCTTTGCCAGGCCGTGCGCGGCGCCTGCTTCGTGGGGCCCACGCGGCTGCGCCATGCGCGCGCGCGGCTGGCGCTGGCGCCCGAGGAAGACGCGGCCTTCGTGGGGTTCCGTACCTGCGCGCTGTGAGCGCTGTCAGCGCTTTGAGCACTGTGGGCGCTTCGCGTGCGTAACGCCCCGAAGAACCGGCGACGAAGCGGCGAAGCACCGGCGACGCGGATCGTCCCGCCATGAAAAAGCCCCGCCGAAGCGGGGCTTTTTTCGTTGCCGGACTTGCCGTCCCGCTTGCGCGAGAACGGCATCGCCGTCGGTCGATCAGTGGATCAGTGGATCAGTGGATCACCAGGCGGGTGAACGGGTCCACATAGGCCTGCAGCGTGACGAACAGGCCCACCAGGATCGCCAGCACGACCGAGTGGAAGAACACGTAGCGCAGGATGTCGCCCTCGTGGCCGTACCACTTGGTCGCGGTCGAGGCCACCACGATCGACTGCGCGTCGATCATCTTGCCCATCACGCCGCCCGAGCTGTTGGCCGAGGCCATCAGCACCGGCGACAGGCCAAGCTGCTCCGCGGTGGTCTTCTGCAGGCCGCCGAACAGCACGTTCGACGCGGTGTCCGAACCGGTCAGCGCGACCCCCAGCCAGCCCAGCATGGTGCCGAACAGCGGGTAGAACACGCCGGTGTGGGCAAAGGCCAGGCCCAGCGTCGCGTCCAGGCCCGAATAGCGGGTCAGGTAGCCGACGCCGAACATCGCGCAGATCGTCAGCAGCGAGTAGCGCACCAGCTTGATGGTGTTCCAGTACTCGCGCAGCAGGCGCGGCACCGAATAGCCCATCAGCAGCCCGCCGACGACGGCGGCGACCAGGATGCCGGTGCCGGCCATCGACAGCACGTTGAAGTTGAACACCGCGGCCTCGGCGACCTGCTGCGGCACCACCGGCGGCACCTTCAGCACGGCCTTGTCCAGGCCCGGGATCGCATACTTCCAGGACCAGATCGCGTCGAAGGCCTTCTTGATCTGCGGCACGCCCCAGATGAAGACGAACACGGTCAGGATGACCCAGGGCATCCACGCCTTGGCGGTCGAGATGCCGGCGGCAGCGGCGTTGGCGCGCGCCTCGGCGGCGACCGCTTCGGGATCGTCGACCTTCGACTCGTCGTGGCGACCGAGGATCTTGGTGGTGGTCCAGATCTTCTTCGGCTTCCAGACCTTCAGGAACAGCGCCAGCGAGCCCATCGACACCAGCGCGGCGATCACGTCCACCAGCCACGGGCCGTGGTAGTTCGACACCAGGAACTGGGGGATCGCGAAGCTGACGCCGGCCACCAGGATGGCGGGCCAGACTTCCAGCATGCCGCGGAAGCCGGCAAAGGCCCAGATCAGCCAGAACGGCACCAGCACCGAGAACAGCGGCAGCTGGCGGCCGATCATCGCCGACAGGTCGAGCAGGTCAAGGCCGGTCACGGCCGACAGCGCGATGATCGGCGAGCCGAGCGCGCCGTAGGCAACCGGCGCGGTATTGGCGATCAGCGCCAGGCCCGACGCGGCCAGCGGCGAGAAGCCCAGGCCGATCAGGATGGCGCCGGTCACTGCCACCGGCGTGCCGAAACCGGCCGCGCCCTCGAAGAAGGCGCCGAAGCTGAACGCCACCAGCAGCAGCTGCAGGCGCCTGTCCTCGGTGATGCCGGCGATCGAGCCCTGCAGCACCTTGAACGAGCCGTTCAGCGTGGTCAGCCGGTGCAGGAAGATGATGTTCAGCACGATCCAGCCGATCGGGAACAGGCCGGAAGCGATGCCCAGGCCGGCGGCCTTGCCGGCCATCGCGGCGGGCATGCCGAAGATCGCCGAGGCGACCACGATGCCGACCACCAGCGCCAGGCCGGCGGCCAGATGGGCCTGCAAATGAAAGAACGCCAGCGCGCCCAACAGCACCGCGACCGGCACGCCCGCGGCGAGCGTGGACAGGGCCATGCTGCCGAGCGGGTCGTAGACTTGACTCCACACGATTGAATCCTCCTCAGTGATGGGCCGGCGAGCCATCCTTCTGCGGGCGATCCTCGCCGGTTTGCCTGCGCACGACAGGGACGCGCAGGGGTGACCCAAGCTTCGCGCACGAGCAAGCGAAGGATTTTAAGGACGGCTATAGGTCACCCGCGATACATCGCGTCACGATGGGCGTGAACCGGATTCAGGAATCAGGGTTTGCCCGGGGCGCGCGTCCGGTGTGCAGCGTACTCCAATTGTTGCGGAACGGAAATGTCTGCTTGCCGGCACGGCGGGCGGGGGAAGGAACAACTGCGGGGGAGGGAACCGCTGCGGAGATGGTGTTCCGGCGGCTGGCCCGGCGCCAGCGCCGGGACCATCGGAGGTGTTCAAGCCAGCGGCAGCACCAGGATGCCCGACGCGGCTGGCCGCGCGCGCATCTTCGCCAGCCAGCGCTCCAGCTCGGGACGCGGCTCGCGCTGGATCGGCATGCCCATCCAGCGATGCGCGGCGCAGGCCAGCGAGATGTCGGCCATGCTGAAGCGGTCGTCGCAGATGAATTCGCGCCCGGTCAGCGCCTTGTCGAGCAGGGCGGCCAGCGGCTCGGCCCGCGCGATCGAACGGGCGATCGCGTCGGCGTCGCGGCGCTCCGCCGGCGTGCGCACGGTCTGCACGAAGGCGTCGACCATGGCCGGCGTGAAGGCGGTGTTCTGCCAGTCCATCCAGCGGTCGGCGGAGGCGCGGGTGCGCACGTCCTCCGGCCACAGCGTGCCTTCGCCGTACTGCGCGCACAGGTAGCGCACGATCGCATTCGATTCCCACAGCACGAACGGCTCGCCGCCGATATCGGTGCCGCGGAAGTCCTCGATCACCGGGATCAGCCGGTTCGGGTTCAGGCGGACGTAGGCCTCGGTATCCAGGTCGCCGCGCGTGACGCCGATATCGATCCGCTCGTGATCGAGATGCAGTTCGCGCGCGCACCAGACGACCTTCTGGACGTTGATCGAAGAGAGCCGGCCCCAGATGCGCAACATATTGGTCTTCCTTGTTCTGGTCGGTGCCGTGGCCAGTCAGCGCCGGATCAGGCCGCCTTGGCGTGGCCGGCCTGCGCCGCGATGGCCTCCGCGAACAGCTTGCCAAGGATCGCCACGCCTTGCTCGATGCGCTCGGGCGGCACCGTGACGAAGGCCAGCCGCAGCGTATTCTGCCGCGGATTGGTGGCGAAGAACGGGGCACCGGGCACATAGGCGACGTTGCGTTTGACCGCTTCCTGCAGGATCGCCATGCTGTCCAGCCCTTCCGGCAGCGACATCCAGATGAACATGCCGCCCTCGGGCTGGTTCCACTTGACGCCGGCCGGCATATGGCGCGCCAGCGCATCGAGCATGTAGCGGCACTGGTTGCCGTAGAGCTCGCGGATGGTCGGGATATGCGTATCGAGCAGGCCGTCGCGGATCGTCTCGTAGGCGACGCGCTGCGTGAAGCTCGGCGTATGCAGGTCGGAGGCCTGCTTGGCCTGGCACAGCTTGAAATGCAGCTCGGGCGGGGCGATCACGTAGCCCAGCCGCAGGCCGGGCGCCAGTACCTTCGAGAACGAGCCCATGTAGATCACGCCGTCCGGGTTCATCGACAGCAGCGTGGGCAGCTGGTTGCCGGTGTAGCTCAGCTCGCCGTAGGGATCGTCCTCGATCAGCAGCACGTTCAGTTCGCGCGCGCGCTGCACCAGCGCTTGGCGGCGCTCCAGCGGCATGCGGCGGCCGGTCGGGTTCTGGAAGTTCGGCAGCGCGTACAGGAAGCGCGCGCCGGCGGTCAGCTCGGCGGTCAGCGCCTCGGGCTGCAGGCCCTGGTCGTCGCTCGGCAGCGAGACGAACTCAGGCTCGAACAGCGAGAAGGCCTGCAGCGCCCCGAGATAGCTCGGCGTCTCGACCAGCACCGGGCTGCCCGGATCGATCAGCACCTTGGCCAGCAGGTCCAGCGCCTGCTGCGAGCCGGTGGTGATCAGCACGCGCTCGACATCGACGCCATGGCGGCGCGCGATGAATTCGCGCAGCGGCAGATAGCCCTCGGTGGCGGTGTACTGCAGCGCGGCGTGCGGATTGTCGGCGAATACACGGGCCACCGCCTGTTCCATCGCGGCGACCGGGAAGGTCGCGGGCGACGGCAAGCCGCCGGCGAACGAAATGACTTCCGGACGCTCGGTGACCTTGAGGATTTCGCGGATGGCCGAGCTGGTCAGTTGTTGCGCCCGGCGGGAGATGGCCCAATGCATGATGGTCTCTTGGTGTGGTTCTCGCGCGGCGGCGCCGCGCGATGTCGGTCAAATCGGTGCGGCGATGCGCGCTGCGCGCACGCCTGAAAAGTTGGGGCTGGCTTTATTGGACTTCGACGATCATCTCGATCTCGACGCAGGCGCCCAGCGGAATCTGCGCGACGCCGAACGCGCTGCGGGCATGCTTGCCCTTGTCGCCGAACACTTCGGCCAGCAGCTCGGAGCAGCCGTTGGTGACCAGGTGCTGCTCGGTGAAGTCCGGCGTCGAATTGACCAGGCTCATCACCTTGACGATGCGCGTCACGCGGTTCAGGTCGCCGACGTGCGCGTGCAGCGTCGCCAGCAGGTCGATCGCGATCGCGCGCGCCGCCGCCTTGCCCTCTTCGGTGCCCAGCTGGTCGCCGAGCTTGCCGACCCACGGCTTGCCGTCCTTGCGGGCGATATGGCCCGACAGGAAGACCGTGTTGCCGGTCTGCGCGGCCATCACGTAGGCGGCGGCGGGGGCGCCGGCGGTCGGCAGTTCGATGCCCAGGCGGGCGAGGGTGTCATAGACGGACATGCAGACTCCTGTTGTGCGAGAGTTCGTGAGGGTTCAGCGGGATCGTGCGGGCGGCAGGCCCGCGGACGCAGCGGACGGGCCCGACGTGGCCGACGTGGCGGATCCGGGCGCGGCACGCACCGCGGTCCGGCGCCCCAGCGCCACCACCGCGATCACCGCGACGGCGAAACCGATGGTCGGCGCGTCGAGCGGCTCGGCCAGCAGCAAGGCGCCGCCGGCCAGCGTCATGAACGGCTGCAGCAATTGTATCTGGCCGACGCGGGCCACGCCCCCTTTCGCCAGTCCGGCGTACCAGAAGACGAAGCCGATGAACATCGAGAAGAGGGAGACGTAGGCCATGCCCAGCCATGCGCGCGCCGACGCGGCGGCGATCTGCGGCAGCGTCTGCGCGGCCATCCAGGCGACCGTCGGCAGCACCACCGGCAGCGACACGACCAGCGCCCAGCTGATGGTCTCGAGGCCGCCGAGCTCGCGCGACAGCTTGCCGCCCTCGGCGTAGCCCAGCGCGCCCAGCACCATCGCGGCGAACAGCAGCCAGTCGGCGTGCTGCAGCGCGCCGGCGCCTTGCCACAGCGCGAAGCCGACCACCAGCGCGCTGCCGGCCAGCGCCGCGGCCCAGAACGCGATCGACGGCCGCTCGCGGCCGAACCAGGCGGCGAACACCGCGGTGGCCAGCGGCAGCAGCCCGATCACGATGGCGCCGTGGCTGGCCGGCACCTCGCGCATCGCCAGCGACGAGAACAACGGAAAGCCGATCACCACGCCGAGCGCGGTCACGGCCAGCCGGAACCATTGACCGCCGCGCGGACGGTGCGCCGCGGACAGCGCGCCGCGCTGCCACAGCAGCGCCAGCGCGAGCAGCGTCGCCACCAGCGCGCGGGCCAGCGCGACGAAGGTGGCGTCGAGCTCGGCCACCGCCATGCGCGTGAACGGCAGCGTCTGGCTGAAGATCGCCACGCCGATGAAGCCGAGCAGCATGCCGCCGCTGGGGGCCTCGGCGGGCATGGCCGCGCGCGAGGGACAGGGCGCGGCGGTGTCGCGTTGCGTCATGGCAGGGTCCTGGTGGCGTTCATGCGGGTGGTCTTGCGGGCGTTCATGCGGGGCTGTTCTGGCAGGGACTGTGTTCGGTGGCGTTCTTGAGCGACGGTTCTTGTGCGGCTGTGCTTGTGCGCTGTTCTTGCGGCGGCTTTTGCGTGCGCTACGGCATCGCCGGCCGCCCCGCGAAGGCGATCCACAGCGCGGTCGCGGCCAGCGCCAGCCCCATCGCGCGATTGAACCAGCGGATGCGCTGGCCGACCTGCAGCCACTGGCGCAGCGACGCGCCCATCGCGCCGTAGGCGCCATTGCTGAGGAAGCCGAACACGCCGAACACCGCGCACACCAGCAGGCCGCGCTGCAGCGGCGACTCGGCCCCGGACATGTAGGAGGCGGCGATCGCCAGCGCCAGCATCCAGGCCTTGATGTTGGCGTACTGCAGCGCCACCGATTGCCAGACCGACAGCGGCGCCAGTACCTGCCGGTCGCTGAGCGCGGCGCTGCGGCCGATCTTCGCGGCCAGCCACAGCAGGTAGGCGACGCCCGCCAGATGGACGATCGTGGCCAGCACGGGGCTGGCGACGATCAGCGCGCCGACCCCTGCCGCGCACAGCGCGAGGATGCTGGCGAAGCCGAGCGCGACGCCGATGCAGTGCGGCAGCGTCGCGCGCAGGCCGAAGTTGGCGCCGGTCACCGCGGCGATGGTGGTGTTGGGGCCGGGCGTGAACAGGCCGACCGTCATCAGCGACAGCAGCGCGGCAAACTGCGTGGCGGTCAGGCCCGCAAGCCAGGCGGACAGGGACGCATCGATCGGCATCGGGCTCATGCCGCGGCACGCGCCGGACCGGCGTCGGAGATCATCGCCTGATCGGCCGCTTCGGCGAAGTTCACCACCACGCGCCGGTTTGTGCGGCTCTTCTTCTCGATCTTGCTCACCACCACCGGGCCGATCTCGCCGACCGCGGCGACATGGGTGCCGCCACAGGGCTGGCGGTCGATGCCGGGGATCTCGATGATGCGGATCTGGCTGGTGCCCGCCGGCGGCGCCGCGCCGATGGTGCGCACCAGGTCCGGCTCGGCCGCCAGCTGCTCCGGCGTGATGCGGTCGATGCGAACCGGCGTATCCGCGGCGATCAGCGCATTGAGGCGCTCGGTCAGATCGGCCTTGTCCAGCGTCGATTCGGGCAGGTCGAAGTCGATGCGCGCGGTGTCCGGGTTGATGTTGCAGCCGGTGACCGGCACCGGGATCAGCGAGCCGAGCAGATGCAGGCAGGTGTGCAGGCGCATCAGCCGATGGCGGCGCGCCCAGTCGATCGCCACGGTGACGCGGTCGCCCGGGGCCAGCGCCGGCAGCGCCTGGTCCGGCGCGGGCACGTGCAGGATCGCGCTGCGGTCGGCCGCGTAAAGGGTCTCGGCCAGCGCGATCGTGCTGCCGTCGGCCAGCGTGAGGGTCCCGGTGTCGCCGGCCTGGCCGCCGCTGCGCGCGTAGCAGACCGTTTCGTCGAGCACGATGCCTTCGGGCAGTACCGCCAGCACGGTGGCGCTGCAGCGGTCGAGATAGGCGTCCTCGTCGAAGCGCTTGCGCGTCGGCGGCAACAGGGTGTCGGACATCGGGAGTCTCCTTTGTTCTGCGGGGAAATCGCGGATATCGGCGGATACCGGCGGATATCGCGGGATATCAGCGGTATCGCGAGTATCGCCGGTATCGGCTCGGGTATCGGCTCGGGTATCGGCTCGGGTATCGGCTCGGGTATCGCTATTGGGTCGGCGGTGCCTCTGGGCCTGTACCGGTGCGGCCGCCTGTCCCGGCATGGCGGCGCCGCCCGGACAGCCTCGCGCCGGCCGTCAGGTGATGCCCGGCAGGCTTTCAACGTGGGTCGATGTTAGACAAGGTTGTCGGTACAGTACCGATACAGTTATTCTGCTGATCCTCAGTACAGTTTTCGGGGGCCGTCCATGGAAACAGGAAACCAAGCCGGATCGCCGCACGGCGAGACCGAACCAGCGGCGCCAGCCGGGCACGCGATGGGCGAAGGGAAGGCCGAGGCTGCCGGCAAGGCCGCGCGTGCCGGCAGCCGCCGTCCGCTGCGGCTGGTGTTGCCGTCGGCCCCCACGGCATCCGGCGAGCTGTCGGCCGCCGGCAGCCTGCCCGATCCGGTGCCCTCGGCGCAGATGACGCTGGTCGGGCAGCTGACCGAATGGGCGCGGATGCGGATCGAGGAGCGGGTGTTCCGCCCCGGCATGCGCATGCCGTCGATCCGCCAGCTCGCGCAGGACAAGGGCATCTCGCGCTTTACCGTGGTCGAGGCCTACGATCGGCTGGTCGCGCTCGGCTATCTGGAATCGCGGCGCGGCTCGGGCTTTTTCGTGCGCGAGCGCGGGCCGGGCATCGGTGCGGGCCTTGGCGCGGGCTTGCCGAGCGAGGCCGCCCCGCCGGCGCCGCATGGGTCGCGCAATATCGACGTGCCCTGGCTGCTGCGCAACATGTTCCACCGGGCCGAGCCGCGCAAGGCGCCGGGCCTGGGCTTCCTGCCCAACGACTGGCTCGACGGCGAGCTGATCGGCAGCGCGCTGCGCGGCCTGGCGCGCCAGCCGGGCAGCCATTTCCTCGCCAGCGGCACGCCCGAGGGCTTCCTGCCGCTGCGCCAGCAGCTGCGCACGCGGCTGGCCGAACTGGAGATCGGCGCGGCGCCCGAGCAGATCCTGCTGACCTCGGGCATCACGCAGGCGCTGGACCTGATCGCGCGGCTCTACGTCCGTCCCGGCGATCCGGTGCTGGTCGGCGATCCGGCCTGGTTCGTGATGTTCGCCCGCTTCGCCGCCCAGGGCGCGCAGGTGATCGGCGTGCCCTACACGGGGGAAGGCCCGGACCTCGAAGCGCTGGAGCGCATCGTGCAGGCCCACCGTCCCAGGCTGCTGATCCTCAATTCGGTGTTGCACAACCCGACCGGCACCTCGCTGTCGGCCGCCAAGGCCTTCCAGCTGCTGCGGCTGGCCGAGCAGTACGACTTCCTGGTGGTCGAGGACGACGTCTACTGCGACCTGTGCCCGCCGGGCCATCCGGCCACGCGGCTGGCGAGCCTGGACCAGCTCAAGCGCGTGGTCTACCTCGGCAGCTTCTCCAAGACGCTGGCGGCCAATCTGCGGGTCGGCTTCGTCGCGGCCCGTCCCGAACTGGTGCAGAGCCTGACCGACGCCAAGCTGCTGGCGGGGCTCGCCACGCCGGAGATCAACGAGCGCGTGCTGTACAAGGTGCTGACCGAGGGGCACTACCGCAAGCACGTCGAGCGCGTGCGCAACCGGCTCGAGCGGGCGCGCGACGAGACCCGGCACGCGCTGGAGAAGCTGGGCCTGACGCTGTTTCCGGGCCAGCATGCCGGCATGTACCTGTGGGCCGATACCGGCCGCGATACCAATGCGATCGCCACCGCGGGGCACGAGGAGGGCTATCTGTTCGCGCCCGGCAGCCTGTTCTCGCCGTCGCAGCTGCCGTCGGGCTGGATGCGCTTCAACGTCGCCTGCGGCCACGATCCGCAGATGCTGGACTTCCTGGCGCGCCAGCTGGATCGGTTGTAGCCAGGGCCGGGGCCAGGGCCAGGGCCAGGGCCAGGGCCAGGGCCGGAGCCGGAGCCGGAGCCGGAGCCGGAGCCGGAGCCGTGCCGCGTCCCCATGGCCGTGGCGGGGCCCCGCCCTTGGCTTAGGGGGCACCGAGCCGCCCCGGGCCGTGCCGCGGCCACCACTTGAAAAACCGCCGGGGCGCCCCTATCTGGCCGCCACCGGCGCGGCCATGCCGGCCTTGGTCCAGCGCCATGCCAAGCCCGCCGCGGCGACGCGAATTGCACGATGGCGCTGCCGCCCTGCGCGGCGGCGGCGCCCGGATCCATTCACGAGGAGAACCATGAACGCCACGCACGAGACGATGAGCTTCCAGGCGGAAGTCAAGCAGCTGCTGCATCTGATGATCCACAGCCTGTACAGCAACAAGGAGATCTTCCTGCGCGAGCTGATCTCGAACGCCTCGGATGCCACCGACAAGCTGCGCTTCGAGGCGATCGCCAATCCCGCGCTGCTGGAGAACGACGCCGACCTGGCGATCCGCATCGAGACCGACAGCAAGGCCCGCACCATCACGATCACCGACAATGGCATCGGCATGAGCCGCGACGAGGCGATCCGCAACCTGGGCACGATCGCGCGTTCCGGCACCAAGGAATTCTTCGAGCAGCTGTCGGGCGACCAGCAGAAGGACGCCGCGCTGATCGGCCAGTTCGGCGTCGGTTTCTACTCGGCCTTCATCGTCGCCGACCGCGTCACGGTCGAGACCCGCCGCGCCGGCGTACCCGCCTCCGAGGCGGTGCGCTGGGAGAGCGGCGGCGACGGCGAGTTCACCGTCGATGCGATCGAGCGCGCCGAGCGCGGCACCGCCATCACGCTGCATCTGCGCGAGGGCGAGGACGACTTCCTGTCGGCGTGGAAGCTCAAGGACATCATCCGCAAGTACTCGGACCATATCTCGCTGCCGATCCGCATGCCCAAGGAGGTCTGGGACGCCGACACCAGCGCGTACAAGCGCACCGGCGAGTGGGAGAGCGTCAACCAGGCCAGCGCGCTGTGGACCCGCGCCAAGAGCGACATCACCGACGAGCAGTACGTCGCCTTCTACCAGCACATCGCGCACGACCACGAGAAGCCGCTGGCGTGGACGCACAACCGCGTCGAAGGCCGCAACGAATACACGCAGCTGCTGTACATCCCGGCGCGCGCGCCGTTCGACCTGTGGGACCGCAACCATCGCGGCGGCCTGAAGCTGTACGTCAAGCGCGTCTTCATCATGGACGACGCCGAGCAGCTGCTGCCGAACTACCTGCGCTTCGTCAAGGGCGTGATCGATTCGTCCGACCTGCCGCTGAACGTCTCGCGCGAGCTGCTGCAGGAAAGCCGCGACGTCAAGGCGATCCGCGAGGGCAGCACCAAGCGCGTGCTGTCGATGCTCGAGGCGATGGCCGACAGCGAGGACCAGGCCGAGCGCGACAAGTACGCGAGCTTCTGGCAGCAGTTCGGCCAGGTGCTCAAGGAGGGCCTGGGCGAAGACACGGCCAACCAGCAGCGGCTGGCCAAGCTGCTGCGCTTTGCCTCCACGCACCAGGACTCGGCCGAGCAGACCGTGTCGCTGGCCGACTATGTCGGCCGCATGAAGGAAGGCCAGGACAAGATCTATTACGTGACCGCCGACACGTGGAATGCCGCCAAGGCCAGCCCGCATCTGGAGGTGTTCCGCAAGAAGGGCATCGAGGTGCTGCTGCTGACCGACCGCGTCGACGAGTGGATGCTGTCCTTCCTGAACGAGTTCGACGGCAAGGAGCTGGTGTCGGTCGCGCGCGGCGGCCTGGACCTGGGCGCGCTGGCCGACGAAGAAGAAAAGGCCGAGCAGCAGAAGGCCGAGGACGAATGGAAGGACGTGCTGACGCGCGCGAAGGAAGTGCTGGCCGACAAGGCCAAGGACGTGCGCGTGACGCTGCGCCTGACCGACTCGGCCTCGTGCCTGGTGTCGGACGAGGGCGAGATCAGCGGCTATCTGCAGCGGCTGCTGAAGCAGGCCGGCCAGAAGGCGCCGCAGACCAAGCCGATCCTCGAACTGAATCCGTCGCATGCGCTGGTCGGCAAGCTGCGCCAGCTCGCGGGCGCCGGGGCCGAGGGCGATGCCGATGCCTTCGCCGACCGCGTGCACGTGCTGTTCGACCAGGCGCTGCTGGCCGAAGGCGGCATGCTGGAGGATCCGGCGGCCTACGTGCAGCGGATCAACAAGCTGCTGGCCTGATGCCGGCCCGGCGTGGGGCGCCACGGGCGGCGCGACCGGAGGCGGCAGCGGGGGCACTACCCGGTGCAACGCCCGTTGCAACACCGGAGGTACCGGCGGACCTGCAGCAAGGTCTGCCGCCGGTGATCGACCGCCATACCCGCGTGCTGATCCTCGGCAGCTTCCCGGGCGCCGCCTCGCTGGCGGCGCGCCAGTACTACGCGCATCCGCGCAACCAGTTCTGGCCGCTGCTGGGGGCGCTGCTTGGCGAGCCGCTGCCCGAGCTGCCCTATGCCGAGCGGCTGACGCGCGTGCTGGCGCATCGCGTCGGCATCTGGGACGTGCTGGGCGCCTGCGTGCGCCCGGGCAGCCTCGATTCCAATATCCGCCATCCGCAGGCGAACGATTTCGAGCGCCTGCGGCAGCTTGCACCGGCGCTGCGCCGCGTCGGCTTCAACGGCGGCACATCCGGCCGCTTTGCGCCGCAATTCGCCGCGGCCGGCTACGAGACCGTGGTGCTGCCCTCGTCGAGCCCCGCCCACGCGGCGCGCACCTTCGAGCAGAAGCTGCAGCTGTGGCGCGCGCTTCTGTCACAATCGCGGCCGTGATTTGACGCGGACCGCCCGTCGGACTCCTTGGACGCCTTGGACCCGGGCTGTCTTTCCGTAGCCTGCCGCATTGCTGACTGATGACCCTGTTGAAACGAAAATCGATCGAAGCCGTGGCTTCCCGCCGTCCCGCGCGCGGCGAACGGGAGCGCAATGCGCGCCGCCACGATCGCGACACCGCCTCCGATCTCGGTGCGGCGGAGGATCGCCGCGACGAGAAACGGATGACGCCGCGCTTTGCGCCGGTGACTTTCTCCGAATGGAATGGCGTGCGCTACCTGCATTTCGGTACCGAGTGGGTGCAGGGCGCGATGCGGCTGCGCAAGCCCGACGCGATCGAGCTCGAATACGCGCAGCAGATGATGGCCTGGCTGCTGTTCCTGTCGCCGTCGCAGCGCGATTTCCATATCGCGCAGCTTGGGCTGGGCGCGGCCTCGCTGACGAAGTTCTGCCATCGGCATTTCGCCAGGGCGCGCGTGACCGCGGTCGAACTGAATCCGGCCGTGATCGTCGCCGGGCGCAGCATGTTCGGCCTGCGCGAGGACGATGCGCGGCTGACGGTACGCGAGCAGGACGCCTGGGACTATGTGATGGACCCCGCGAGCACTGGCGCGCACGACGTGCTGCAGGTCGATCTGTACGACGCCACCGCGCGCGGTCCGGTGCTGGACACCACGGCCTTCTACAAGGCCTGCCGGCGCGTGCTGAAGGCCCCTGGCGTGATGACGATCAACCTGTTCGGCGACCACGACAGCTTCCCGAAGAACATCGTGCGGATCTGCGAGGCGTTCGAGGACCGCGTGCTGGTGTTCCCGGAGGTGCACGACGGCAACGTGATCGCGCTCGCCTTCAACGGGCCGGCGATCGATATCGACTGGGAGACCCTGGAGCAGCGCGCGCGCGTGGTGCAGGAAGCGACCGGGCTGCCGGCGCGGCAGTGGGTCAAGGGCTTGCGCCGCGCGAATGCGCGGCAGGAAGAGCGGCTGCGGATTTAAGCCGCGGCTCTCTCCCCCGGCCCCTCTCCCGCGCGCGGGAGAGGGGCGCCTCTCGCCGGATTTCTGCTCAGGGGTTCTCCCTCTCCCGATCAGGGGGGAGAGGGGTGGGAGAGTCGGGGAGAGCGAGGTGGTTCCTCCCGCCCGCCGTTATTCCTTGTGGAAGAACTGCGCCAGCGACCATTCGTCGGTGCGGGCTTCGTAGCGTACGCCCTTGCGCATCGCCCACATTGCAAGCTGGCTGTGCGACGGGATGATGGCGTGGTCGGCCAGCGCGAACCTGGCCGCGGTGCGCGCGTTCTCCTCGCGCGCCTTGTCGCTGCTGATCGTCGTCAGCGAGGTCTCGATCAGCTTGTCCAGCTGCGGATTGCTGTAGCGCCCCCAGTTCCACGTGCCGTAGCCCGTCTTGGGATCGGGCGTGCCCGTGATCGAGCGCAGCGCGACGTCGGCCGCGGCCGAGCCCCAGCCCAGCATCTGGAAGGAAAAATCGCCCTGGCGCGCGCGCGTGAAGTACGCCGCCACCGGCATCGTCTCGACCTTGGTCTGGATGCCGATGCGCGTCAGCATGCTGGCGGTGGCCTGCGCCACCGCGGCATCGTTCAGATAGCGGTTGTTGGTCGCATGCAGCGTCAGGCCGAAGCCGTTCGGATAGCCCGCCTGCGCCAGCAACTGCTTGGCGCGCTGCGGATCGTAGGCGTCCGGCTTGGTGCCCGGATGGCCGAAGATCTGCGGCGAGACGATCGACGAGGCCGGCACCGCCAAGCCTTCCATGATGCGCGAGACGATCGCGTCGCGGTTCAGCGCATGGCTGATCGCGGCACGCACGCGCGCATCCTTGAACGGGTTCTTGCCGAGCGGCTTGCCGGCGCGGTCGGTCACATAGGGCGGATCGTCGCGCCACTGGTCCATCTGCCAGAAGATCGTGCGCCACGAGACCTGCTGCTCGATGCGAAAGCGCGCATCCTTCTTCAGCTTGGCCACGTCGGCCGACGGCACGCTTTCGATCACGTCGACGTCGCCGGCGAGCAGCGCCGAGGTGCGCGCGCCGCTGTCGGTGATGATGCGGAACACCGCGCGGTCCCACTCGGGCTTCGGACCCCAGTAGTCCGGATTGCGCTCCATCACGATCTCGCTGCCGCGCGCGAAGCGGACGAACTTGAACGGCCCGGTGCCGATCATCGCCTTGCCGCTGTCGAAGTCGGTCTGGTTCAGCGTGGCCGCGATGCGCTTGGGCATGATCGGCACGCTGTTCAGGTCGTTGGCGAGGTTGGCGTAGTTCCGCACGTTCATGGTCAGCCGCACCGTCAGCGGGTCCGGCGTGTCGATGCGCGCGATCGGCTTGGTGTAGCTGGTGAACGAGCCCGGCGCGTTGGTCAGCTTCTCGGGGCGCTGCAGCGACGCCTTGACGTCCTCGCTGGTGAACGGCGAGCCGTCGTGCCATTTGACGTTGGGGCGCAGCTTGATTTCCCAGGTGGTGGCGTCGATCGGTTTCCACGACAGCGCCAGGCCCGGGATGTAGCGGGCGTTCTTGTCCATGAACACCAGCGACTCGAAGATATGCAGCGCGATCGCGTTGTTGGGCCCGGCGTTGTTCCAGTGCGGGTCCATCGAGGTGACGTCGGCCGCCAGGCCAATGCGCAGGTCCTCGGCCTGGGCGGCGCCCGCGGGCAGCAGCGTGAGGGCCGCGCTGGCGCTCAGCGTGGCCAGCAGCGCGGCGCTGGTGCGCAGCCAGCCGCGGCGGGACGGTTGGGCGGGGGTCGTCTGGCGGGACTTGTGAAGGGGGCGGTGGCGGTGCGGCATCGTTGCTTGGCTCCTGGTACGGGCCTGCGCGGGAGGCGGGCTTGCCGGTCCCCGCATCGACACATCGACGCATTGGGGAGGACGGCGGCCACGCCGGGCAGGCGGGTTCGCGGATGGCTTCGTGCGCATTGTGCCGATAAATCGCGGCCGGCGTGCGATGCGTGCGTCATATGCTTATGGCGACCGCAGGCGCGGGTCGCGCAGGCACGGCGCGCCCGAACCGACGCGCGTCCCACCGAAGCCCATCCACCGAAGCCCGTCCACCGAAGCCCGTCCACTGAAGCCCATCCACCGAAGCCCATCCACCGAAGCACCGAAACACCGAAACACCGAAGCACGTCCACCAACGAGCGCCCGCCGGAGCCCGCCCGGTAGAATCGCGCCCATGTTCGCCAACTCCCGCCCGATCGCGTCGGCCCAGACCGATGCCCACCACCAGCTTGCCACCCGCGTCGCCCGCCATCTCGCCGAACCGTTCCGCAAGCCGATCGGCGAGGTCAGCCGGCGCGCGCTCGACGCGGCGCTGGCCAGCTGGCAGGCCGCCGGCGGCGCGCCGCTGATCCTCGATGCCGGCTGCGGCGTCGGCGAAAGCACGCTGCGGCTGGCGCAGGCCTTTCCGGACTATTTCGTCATCGGCGTCGATCAGTCCGAGAAGCGGCTGACCGCCGGCAAGGACTGGTGGCAGGGCGCGCTCCCCGACAACTTTGTCTGGGCGCGCGCCGATCTGGTGGACGTCTGGCGCCTGCTGCAGCGCGACCGCATCGCGGTGTCGCGCCACTACGTGCTGTATCCCAATCCCTGGCCCAAGATCGGGCATCTCGGACGGCGCTGGCACGGCCATGCGGTGTTTCCCGCGCTGGCCGCCTGCGGTGACTATCTGGAGTGCCGCAGCAACTGGCCGGTGTATATCGACGAATTCGCGCAGGCGCTGGCGCTGGTGGGCCGGCCCGCCCGTACCGAGCTCTGGCATCCGGCGCAGCCGATGACGCCGTTCGAGCGCAAGTACCAGGCCTCGGGCCACCCGCTGTGGCGCTGCGTCAGCGAGGGGCCGGCGCCGCAATGACAACGGGCCCGGCGCAAGGGCAACGGTCCGCGTCTCAACGAGCCACGCCGCAATGACAACGGCCCGCAGGGTTGCGGGCCGTCGGGTCGTTCCGTTGCCGCCTCGCGCGGCTCAGTGGAACAGCGGCTGCTGCGTCGGCGCGTCCTCGGGCAGCTCGGCGTGCACGATCTCGCCGGAACGGTCCGCGTACAGCGGCGTGCCGCAGTCCTCGCAGTACTCGGGATCGAACAGCGAGGCGTGGCGGAAGATGTCGTCGACGCCGGCGTTGCGCAGTTCCTCGCAGATCTGTTCGAGCGGATTGCCTTGCCCGCTGTCGTCGATCTCGCCCGACTCGCGGCCATAGACCGGCCAGACGATGCCGTAGATCACGTCCTTCTCGCCGCGCATCGTGAAGGCGACGCGGTATTCCTCGACCTCGTCCTCGCCGAAGGCCGCGGTGACGGCCGCCAGCTGGCCGGCCGTGATATCGAGCGTGCCGCACAGATAGTTGACCGCCGCGCGCACGGTCAGCGGACGGATGCTCTTGTCCGACTCGCGGCACGACAGGAAGAAGGCGTCGGGCAGCAGCAGCTCGAACTCGCAGCCCGGCAGCAGCAGCGCCAGCGAGGGCTGGACCTGGGTGCGCCATTGCTCCAGGCACACCGAGCGCTCGGCATGGTGCTCCTTCGATTCCTCCTGCCAGCGGAACAGCGGCTGCTCGTGCTCGGCGACCACCACCGCCAGCAGATAGCGCGGATCGGCCAGGATGGGCGCGGTCTCGGGCAGGTCGCGCAGATCGACCTTGGGCGCGACGCCGGCCAGCGCGGCCGAGATCAGCTTGTGGGTCAGCGCGAAGGTGTCGCTATGGGTGCGCGGCAACTGGTCGATGCTGTACAGATACGGCGACAGCGCCATGCGGGCATTCGAGGCCACTACATGGGCCTGCAGGTGGACGGCCAGCGTCTGCGCCTGCTCGGGCTTGAGCGCGCCCGACGGAATCGCGTAGCGGGTGTGGGCCAGGATCGGCGCCGCGATCAGCAGCGCGTCGTAACGCACGCCGTCGATCTCGACGGTGGCCGACTCGGCCAGCGTCTCGGCCTGCTCGGCGAGGACGTCGGAGGCGTCGACGTTGTGCTTGAACAGATGCTCGAGCGCGGCGTCCAGCGCCGACTGGCTGCCGTTTTTCAGCAGCCGGCCCAGGCGTTGCGATAGGCGCCGTTCCCAATACGCGTCCTCCATGCGGCTACCCGACGCATCGAGTGCGAGCGCGTCGGCGACGAGACGCTCGGCGTCCGGCGACAGTCGTTGAGAGGCCTTGGGGCGAAAACCTGCCATATGCTGAGTTCATCCGTTTTTCGGTAAAACGGTATTCTACTCGTTGCGTTGACACGGCCCAGCCAACACATGGGCAAACCCTGATGGATGTGCCATGCGCCGCATCGTCGGCGTGTCGGCATCGCCCGCATCTAGTGCGCATCCGCAAGCGATACGGCAGGTGCCTGCCGGACCGGCGCGGTGCTGCCGGGCGACGCATCGGAACGGTGTCCGCCTTGCCACAAGCCCGTCAGGGCTGCCCGGTCACTTCTGGGGCTTGGCCTCGCCCGAGGCCGGCGCGTGGGTCTCGGTGCCGTGTTGCTCGCCACCCATCGAGACGTCGCCGCCTCCCTGCATCAGCAGCATCAGGGCGGCGCCGGCGATGACGATAAAGGCGATCAGGATCTTGGCCATGCTTGTCTCCTAGGTCTCGTTGGCGGCCGCCAGGGAGGGGCCGCGCTGTTCTATGGATGAGACCGAGTGTGGCAGCGCAGGCTTGCGTGGAACTTACATGCGGCCATGAAGTGGCCATGCAGCGGCCATGAAGCGGCCATGCAGCGGCCATGAAGCGGCGATGACGGAGTCATGACAAGGCGATGACCGCGCCATCGCCCCGGGCGGCGAATGCCACCGGGGGCCATGGCGCGGCCTTCATGGCGCGGCGTTTACGCCACCAGCAGCTGCCGCAGCACGAAGGGCAGGATGCCGCCGTGGTTGAAGTAGTCGACCTCGATCGGCGTGTCGATGCGCAGCAGCAGCGGCACGCGCTGGGTCTGGCCGCCGTCGCGGTGGATCACCAGCGTGACGTCCTGTTGCGGCCGCAGCTCGCCCTCGATGCCTTCGATGTCGAAGGTTTCGGTGCCGGTCAGTCCCAGCGACTGCGCGCTGTCCTCGCCCTTGAACTGCAGCGGCAGCACGCCCATGCCGACCAGGTTCGAACGGTGGATCCGCTCGAAGCTGCGCGCGATCACCGCCTTGACGCCCAGCAGCTGCGTGCCCTTGGCGGCCCAGTCGCGCGACGAGCCCGTGCCGTATTCCTCGCCGCCGAATACCACCGTCGGCGTGCCCTCGGCGATGTACTTCATCGCCGCGTCGTAGATCGACAGCTGCTCGCCGGACGGCTGGAACAGCGTGTAGCCGCCCTCGACGCGCGTGCCGTCTTCCCGCGGCGGGATCATCAGGTTCTTGATGCGCACGTTGGCGAAGGTGCCGCGCATCATCACCTCATGGTTGCCGCGGCGCGAGCCGTAGCTGTTGAAGTCGGCCTTGAGCACGCCGTTCTCGAGCAGGTACTTGCCGGCCGGCGAGGTGTCCTTGATCGAGCCCGCGGGCGAGATGTGGTCGGTGGTCACCGAGTCGCCGAAGATGCCGAGCGCGCGGGCGCCGCGGATGCTGCGCGCGCCGCTGTCGGGCTCCATCGTGAAGTTCTCGAAGAAGGGCGGCTGCGCGATATAGGTCGACTTGGGCCAGTCGTAGACCTGGCCCGAGGTGCCCTTGATCTTGCCCCACAGCGTGCTCGGCTTCTTGACCTTCTCGTAGTTGTCCTTGAAGGTCTCTTCGTCCATCGCGAAGCGCATCAGCGCATTGACCTCGTCCGAGGTCGGCCAGATGTCGCCGATATAGATGTCGCGGCCGTTCTTGCCCTTGCCCAGCGGCTCGGTCATCAGGTCGCACAGGATGTTGCCGGCGATCGCGTAGGCCACCACCAGCGGCGGCGACGCCAGGAAGTTGGCGCGGATGTTCGGATGGATGCGCGCCTCGAAGTTGCGGTTGCCGGACAGCACCGCGGCGGCCACCAGGTCGTTCTGCACGATGGCCTCGTTCAGCGACGGCGTCAGGTCGCCGGCATTGCCGATGCAGGTGGTGCAGCCGTAGGCGGTGACGCCGAAGCCGAGCTTCTCCAGGTACGGCAGCAGGCCCGCGGCCTTCAGGTATTCGGTCACCACGCGGCTGCCGGGGGCCAGCGAGGTCTTGATGTGCGGCGCCACGTGCAGCCCCGCCTGCACGGCCTTCTTTGCCAGCAGGCCGGCGGCCAGCATCACGCTCGGGTTCGAGGTGTTGGTGCACGAGGTGATCGCCGCGATCAGCACGTCGCCGTTGCGCACCGGAATGCCGTCCGAGGTCTTGTAGACGCGCTCCAGGTCCTCCGGGTCCTTGCTGAAGCCGTTCTCGGCGACCGGCTTGCTGAACAGGTCGGCGAAGGTCCGCTTGACGTTGCCGATCTCGATCCGGTCCTGCGGACGCTTCGGGCCCGCCAGCGACGGCGCCACCGTGGACAGGTCCAGTGTCAGCACCTTGGTGTAGTCGATCTCGCCGGCGCGCGGGATGCCGAACAGCTCCTGGGCGCGGAAATACGCCTCGAACGCGGCGATCTCGTCGGGCGTGCGGCCGGTGCCGCGGAAGTATTCGATGGTCTTCTCGTCGACCGGGAAGAAACCCATGGTCGCGCCGTACTCCGGCGACATGTTGCCGATGGTGGCGCGGTCAGGCACCGACAGGCTCGCGGTGCCTTCGCCGAAGAACTCGACGAACTTGCCGACCACCTTCTCGCGGCGCAGCATCTCGGTGATCGTCAGCACCAGGTCGGTGGCGGTGACGCCTTCGCGCAGCCGGCCCTGCAGCTCCACGCCGACCACGTCGGGCGTCAGGAAGTAGACCGGCTGGCCCAGCATGCCGGCCTCGGCCTCGATGCCGCCGACGCCCCAGCCGACCACGCCGATGCCGTTGATCATGGTCGTGTGCGAGTCGGTGCCGACCAGCGTGTCCGGGTAGTAGATGCCGTCCTTGCGGTGCACGCCGCGCGCCAGGTATTCGAGATTGACCTGGTGCACGATGCCGAAGCCGGGCTGCACCACGCCGAACGTGTCGAACGCCTGCATGCCCCACTTCATGAACTGGTAGCGCTCGTTGTTGCGCTGGAATTCGAGCTGCATGTTCAGGTCCAGCGCCTTCTTCTCGCGGAAGTGGTCGACCTGCACCGAGTGGTCGACGACCAGGTCGACCGGCACCAGCGGCTCGATCTTCTTCGGGTTCTGGCCCATCTTCTCGGCGACGTTGCGCATCGCGGCCAGGTCGGCCAGCAGCGGCACGCCGGTGAAGTCCTGCAGCACCACGCGCGCGACCACGAAGGGAATCTCGTCGACACGCGCGCCGGTCGGGTCCCAGTTGGCCAGCTGGCGCACGTGTTCCTCGGTCACCTTCTTGCCGTCGCAGTTGCGCAGCACCGATTCGAGCACCAGGCGGATCGACACCGGCAGGCGCTCGATGGCGACGCCCAGGGTCTTGCCCAACTGCGGCAGCGAGTAGAACTGTCCCTTCGCGGAAGGGCCGATCTGGAATTCTTTGAGCGTGTCGTTCAAGTTGTGGGGCATTGCCTGACTCCAATCGAAGAGGTGCTATTTGCGGGACTTCGTGCGGACGTTGTGCGAACTTCGCTGCGCATCGACATGACGTGGCGGGCGGCGACTGCAGCGCCGGCGTGACGGCATCAGCATTACTTTATGCGTCACGTTCGGCACGGGCAACCGGCACGCCACTTCGGCCTCGCGCATCCTATACCAGTAAAAGAGCTAAACAAATCACATTCTGGGATGATGACCCGAAGCGCCGGAGCGGCATCCAGCGATGCCGAGGCGACGCTATATGACATACAGGTCGACGTACTCGTGCACCGGCATCGCCTCCAGCGCCGCCTGGTCCAGCGACACGTCGAGGATCGCCTGCTGCTGTTTCGGCGGAAAGCGGCGTGCCAGATTGGTGCGGAATTTCTCGACCAGCAGCGGGATGCCGTCCTCGCGCCGCCGCCGGTGTCCGATCGGGTATTCGACCGCCACCTCGGGCAGCACCGTGCCGTCGGTCAGTTCGACCGTCAGCGCGTTGGCGATCGAGCGCTTGTCCGGATCGTGATAGTCGGCGGTGAAGCCGGCATCCTCGACACAGGCGATCTTTTCGCGCAGCGCATCGATGCGCGGATCGGCGGCGACGCTGTCCTCGTAATCCTCGGCGGTCAGCCGCCCGAACAGCAGCGGCACCGCCACCATGTACTGGATGCAGTGGTCGCGGTCGGCCGGATTGGCCAGCGGCCCCTTCTTGTCGATGATGCGCAGGCACGCCTCGTGGGTACGGATGGTCACGCGCCGGATCTCGGCCGCCGTGCGCCCCATGCCGTCCAGCAGCCCGTGCAGCGTCATCGCGGCTTCGACCGCGGTCTGCGCGTGGAATTCGGCCGGGAACGAGATCTTGAACAGCACGTTCTCCATCACGTAGGTGCCGTACGGGCGCTGGAAGCGGAACGGCTTGCCGTCGAACAGCACGTCGTAGAAGCCCCAGGTCTTGGCCGTCAGCACCGAGGGATACCCCATCTCGCCGGTCCTGGCGATCAGCGCCAGCCGCACCGCGCGGCTGGTGGCGTCGCCGGCGGCCCAGCTCTTGCGGCTGCCGGTATTCGGCGCATGCCGATAGGTGCGCAGGCTCTGGCCGTCGACCCAGGCCAGCGACAGCGCATCGACGATCTCGTCGCGCGACAGGCCCAGCATCTGCGCGACCACGGCGGTGGAGGCGACCTTGACCAGCACCACGTGGTCCAGCCCCACCTTGTTGAACGAATTCTCCAGCGCGATGCAGCCCTGGATCTCGTGGGCCTTGATCATCGCGGTCAGCACGTCCTTCATCGTCAGCGGCTTCCTGCCGCCCGCGACGCGCTGGCGCGACAGCCAGTCGGCGGTGGCCAGGATGCCGCCCAGGTTGTCGGACGGATGGCCCCACTCGGCCGCCAGCCAGGTGTCGTTGAAGTCCAGCCAGCGGATCATCGTGCCGATGTTGAAGGCGGCCTGAACGGGGTCGAGCTGAAACTGGGTGCCGGGGACCCGGGCGCCGTGCGGCACGACGGTGCCAGGCACGATCGGGCCGAGCAGCTTGGTGCAGGCGGGGTAGGACAGCGCCTCGAGGCCGCAGCCGAGCGTGTCGATCAGGCAGTTGCGGGCGGTGTCGTAGGCGAGGGCGCTCTTGACCTGGTACCGGGTCACATAGTCGGCGATGTCGACCAGCACCTGGTCCGGCTCGGGCCGGGCCTGCGGATGGGGATTTGGACGGAGATTCGGACTGGCTGCGGACACGACACTTCTCCTGGGTGTGGTGCTGCGTGGCCCCGCGCGGCATGCAAGCGCGGGGCCGGGTACCGCGTCTTACTGGCGCGGCGCCGCTTGCTGCTCGGTGGCGCCGGCGGCCGCGGCCGGGGCGGCGGCCGACGGAGCGGCCGGAGCGGCG
>NZ_VWRN01000073.1 GCF_008632125.1 Cupriavidus cauae | reverse complement strand
ACTCATCCATCGGCTATATCCCGCCCGCCGAGGCTGAGGCAAACTACTACAACCAACTCGGCAAAACCGCCGACGAGGCCGTTTTACTTTAACCAAACAGCCTCCGCGAAAACCGGGGCGATTCAAACTGGCACGGGTGCAAGAGCGCGCCCAGCAGGCGATTCGCCAGCTTGCCGAGCAGCGCGGGTACGACCTTGTCATACAGGCAGTCTATGTGAATCCGCGCATTGACATCACTGAAGACGTCATGAAAGCGCTGGACGCCAGCAGCAAGTAGGAAACCTTCATGGGAGGTCGCAGCAGGCTGCGCGGAGATGCTTGGCCCCGCTCTGTAGGTAATTCATGTTCACTCACGCGATGTGACCCTTCAAGGCATAGAAGCATCATCCACTTTGTCTGACATGGTGCAATGCTGGGTTCATTCCATCGAGGCCGGCTGAGGTCCCTGCGGCACTGCCATCTCGCTCGTCCCTGCAGCCACGGGCAACACCACGCAGTTCCTGATCACCAACATGGACTGCCCCACCGAGGAAGCCCTGATTCGCAAGCGCCTGGGCAAGGTGGAGGGGATAGAACGACTCGACTTTGACCTGATGAACCGCCGGCTGGAGGTGCAATACCGTCTACCAAATCCGTTACGGCATGCATGCCACGGTCGAACGCGAGGCAGGGGCCTGATCTGTCCGATGAAACGGCCCCCCTCCTTCAGCGCCCCGAGAGAATGAGAGCCACCGCAAGCGTGTAGGCACCACAACGGTCGAAATCCCAGTCATCGCCATCCCAAAAGCCGACCGGTAGGATGCCGCGCATAGCCAACCGCGAACGTGATACGACCGAGCAGATACAAGCTCACCAGAATCGGCATCAGCCTAAGTTCGGCGCCATACAGCACTGTCGCAAGAATCAAATGCGCGCCTACCGCCAGTACGGTCTGTTCGAGCGAGTTCTGTAGCACCGCCACGCGCAGCTCAATAGCGGGACTAGGACGCGAAAACGCCGAGCCCTGGATATCGGCTTGCGATAAAAAGCGTCCCTTGCTTACGGCTCTCACGCAATCTGCTAACCATAGGAAAACAGGGAGATCGGCCTTGAGCGCAAACGCGACACGGTCGCCAATACCAAGCTGTCCATCGAGGCCGAACAGAGCGGGGGGAAGCCAGATATAACCCGCGCCAAGAACTACCGCGCAAACTAAGCAGGCAAGCATCGAATCGCGTACGATGCGACGTTGTTGCAGACTCCATGGCATGGTTGCACTCCTCGCCTGTTACCCCGGCACGACGATCCTTGGTACGTTAAGCAGCCCCCTTCAATAACCGGCTCGAAAGAGCCAAACTGCCGAGCGCTACTAACCAGCCCGCCAAGACGTCCGCCGGGAAGTGCATCCCTGTGGCCAAACGTGACCAGCCGACTAGCGCGACATAGGTAAGTAGAGCCGGTCGCCAGTGGGCGCGGACCATTGGCCATAACCCACCAGCAACCAGAGCGGCGTACGTGGAATGTCCACTCGGAAGACTGTAGTGCGTCTCAATTGAACCGATTGAATGCCACAGGTGACCGAACACGGCAGCCGGCCGCGGGAAATCGAAGAGAAACTTTGATGCTCCAACTACAGCAAATGCCATACCGAATGCGACTACAAATCGTGCCAAGTGAGCCTGTAGCTCCAACGAACGATCTACATCCGAGGTTGTTCTTGACCAGACCCAAAAGCCTCCCATGACAACAGGCGCGGTCCAATAGTTGCCCAATAGGTAGCTAAACAGCTTGGCCAAAGGCAAGAACATTGCCGGCGTGCCTTCATTGACCAGTAGGAAGATCTCTCGATTCCAGCCGCTCCAGTCGTAGAGAACAAGTGCCCAACTCATCGGATCACCATCCTCCGCCCCTCGCATCCCACCATACGGTAAGGACTCGCGATATGGGAGCGTTGGGTTCTATTGTTCGCAATCGTGCGAACGCCTGAAAGCCGAGGCGGAGGGTCGCCCGAAGTTGTGCGCACCTCACGTAAGCGCATTGCACCCTCCCGCATCTTGCACGCGGCTGCACTTGGCTCGACCCCATACGAGCAATCCGCCGGAAGTCCCCATCGGTTTGTGTTGCGCTGACTCAAAGTAGGTCGCCAGTATTGACTAACGTTGTTATTTCTACGCCCTCTAGCGGCTATAGAGTCAAGCGCGATTCCCCATACTTCCATCACCAAGATGGGTCGCTCGCGCAAACGATATGAATTACAATCATTCGCATTTGTCCGCGAAAACTGCCGCCCGCCCGGCGTGTTCCTCATGCAAGCCCTGCGCATCCTCTCCCTCGTTCTAGTCTCCTTGGCGCTATCCGTCTCGACGGCTTTGGCCGAGCCTCTATCCACGCAAGACAAGGCCAAGCAAGTCTGGCAATTGCTGGACTACCTTGCCGTTGACTATGGCGGTTCAGTCAACGATGGCCGCATCACCAATGAGGCTGAATATGCCGAGATGCAAGAGTTCGCGCAGACGGTCGCGCGACAGCTAGGCGAATTGCCGCCAGGACCCGCCTCCGAACAACTAGGCAAGGAAGCTGGCGCATTGCGTTTGTCCATCGCAGCGAAGGCCTCGCCAGAAACTGTCGCCGAACTGGCTCGGAAGTTGGCCAGCGGCGTCCTCACAGCCTATCCGGTTCCTATGGCACCAAGCAAGGCGCCTGATTTGCAGAACGGGGCGAAGCTCTATCAAAGCCATTGTGCGTCCTGCCACGGCGTATCCGGTAACGCGGACGGCCCCCTCGCAGCGAAACTCAACCCGCCCCCGATTGCGCTGGCCGACCACGCGCGCGCGCAGGAACGCAGCGTCTTTGCCTTGCAACAGATCATCACGCGCGGCGTGGAGGGAACATCGATGCCGGGCTTTGCCCATCTCTCCGAAGACGACCGATGGGCTCTGGCCTATTTTGCTTCGACGCTGTCTTATTCAGATACTGACCGCCAGGCGGGCGCCAAGCTTTGGACTGCTGAACCGGGGCTGCGCGCGGCGGTTCCCACGCTCGACAAGCTTAGCCAGACCTCGGAGGCGGCACTTGCTAAATTCGTGGGTGCACAGACCTCTCGTGATGGTCTTGCATACCTGCGAAGCTCACCGGACGTACTGGCCGCATCGACCACCGATAGTCTCTCAATCGCCAAGGAAAAGCTGAAGGAAAGTGTCACTGCGCTTGACAAGGGAGACACGCGGGCCGCATCGCAACTGGCTTTGTCCGCATATCTTGATGGGTTCGAACCAGTTGAGCCTGCGTTGGCTGCCAAGAACCAGGCTCTCTTCCTGGACATCGAGAAGACGATGGGACTCTATCGAAATGCCGTCGCGAATGGCCAGGCAGAGCGCGCGCATGACATCGCAGCGCAACTGCAGTCAAGGCTGGACGAGGCGCAGGAAGCGCTCGCAGGCGCCAATGACGCATTCTCGACCTTCCTTGGCGCCTTTACGATCCTGCTTCGTGAAGGGCTTGAAGCGCTGTTGGTAGTCGTAGCCATGCTGGCGTTCCTCAAGAAGGCCAATCGCACTGACGTCCTTCCCTACGTTCACGCGGGTTGGGTCACTGCGCTGGGAGCCGGTGGATTGACGTGGGCGGTAGCTACCTACGTCGTTGATCTGAGCGGCGCTAGTCGCGAAATGACCGAAGGCTTCTCCGCGGTCTTCGCGGCGGTCGTCCTACTCGGCGTCGGCATGTGGATGCACCAGAAGAGTCTGGCGGGACGCTGGCAATCGTACGTGAAGGAAAAGCTGTCGTCGGCATTGAACAGGAAATCGGCGTTTATGCTCTTCCTGCTATCGTTCGTCACGGTCTACCGGGAAGTATTTGAGACCGTGCTCTTCTACGCGGCCCTGTGGTCCGATGGCAACGGTGCCTACATGCTCGCGGGACTCGGTTGCGGTATTGCTGTGCTGGCAGTGATTGCGTTTCTGCTCCTGCGATCGACGGCGCGTTTGCCGATTCGACAATTTTTCGCGTTCAGCTCCGCCTTGGTTGGCGTGCTTGCCGTGGTCCTGATTGGCAAGGGCGTGGCGGCACTGCAGAAAGTTGGCCTGTTGCAAGTGACGCCGCTCTCTATGCCGCGTATCGATGTCTTGGGCGTTTACCCCTCTGTGCAAACCATTGCCGCGCAAGTGGCTATTCTCCTCATCATCGTTGCCAGCGTGACCTATAACTTGCGATCGCAACGTACCGCGAGGGTGTGAGCCCCTGTCAGGCGCGAAGCTTTGTTCGTCGACCATTTCAAAGTCAGCGATTTGGCCCAAATGTGGCGGACTTTTTGCGACTACCTTCCATTCGCGGCAGGATCGATGGACGGCATGGACATGTAGGGCTGCCAAGGATGTCACGCAACTGTCGTGCTGTGCGGGCTGAGAAAAAGCCAACCTTCTGGAACTCGGCGATCGCCAAGCTGGCCAATTGGAATGCCGCCCTCGACCTGTTCCGCGAGGACTACCGGGTGCCGCTGGTGCCCTCGGAGTCTGCGGCCTGCCTGGCGGTGTCAATCGAGCTGACCGCCCCAGCTTTGCTGTTGCTGGGACTGGCGACCCGCGCCGTGGCGATGCGACAAGGCAACGCGCGCTGTCGCTACGGCCCATCATCCGCAAACGTGGCATCGACAAAGGCCCGCAACTGCGTCAGGTCGGTCCTGGCATAGGCCGCCGTGGTCTGCACCGAGGCGTGGCCGAGCAGCGCCTGGGCGGCCGGCAGCGGCACCTGGTGGTCGACCACCAGTGTGCGCGCATAGGCATGGCGCAGCCAGTGCGGGGAGGCCGCGCGCAGTAAGAGCGCCTGCGCCGGCTCGCGCGCCTGCAGACCATCGGCCACGGCCGCAAAGATCGCCTTGACCTCCCGGTACAGGCCTGCCGACTGTAGCGCTTCGCCCTTGTTGCCGTGGATTACAGGCAGCGCCTCGTGCGCCGGCGGCTCGGACGGCAGGCCGCGTGCTTGTCGGTAGGCGCGCAATACCGTCACGCACGGCACCGGCAGCGGAATGGCCCGTGCCTTGCGCCCCTTGCCGCAGACATAGAGCGTCCACCGCCCGGGCGCCTCGGCCTCCAGGCGGGGCAGTGCGATCTCTGTCGACCAGGCCAGTTCCGCCAGGCGCACGCCGGCGTAACGATACAGCGCCCAAATCGCGCGCCGCCGCTGCGCCGCCAGCGTGTTGGTCGTGTTGGCGGCGGCAAACTCCGGCGCCTCAAGCCAGGCATCGCACGCGGCCAGCAGCGCTGGCGGGATCAGCCGCGTCGGCGCGAAGCCGGCCCGGGTGCGGCTGCCGGCGGACAGGCCCGCGGCCGGATTGGCATGCAAGTAGCCGGTGTCGTACCAGTAGCCGTAGAGGCTTGCCACCACCGCCAGCGCGCGCGTGCGGGTCGCTTCTGACAAGGGCGGCGCGGCGTCCTCCCTGCCGGTCTCCCCGTGCTGCAGCGCGTGCCGGTAGCCGAGCAACCGCTGGCGCGTGAGGTCCGAGAGCGGCCCAAGCTCGTGCGCGCCGCACCAGCGCATCAGGCGGCGCAGTTCGGCGCCATAGGCGCGCAACGTGTGGGGCGAGCGCCCGGTTCGGTCGCGCAGGAAGAGCGCCAGCGCCTGTGCATCGTCGGCGGCGCCGAGCGTGTTGGCCGCCGCGTGCGGCTGGGCGAAGCGGCCGGCGCGCGTGAGCCACGCGTGGTCAGCAGGGCCGTAAGCGGCCAGCCACGGGTTCGCCGCGACAGCTCCCCTCGCTTCCGCGGCGGTCGGCACCGTTGCTTCGCTCGCTAAGGCGGCGGTGGACCGGATGCGGCGCCGGTGCGTGTGCAGCAGCCGCGCGAGGACCGTCTCCGGGCGGGGCGCCAGATCCGCCGTCACCGTGCGCAGGCGCCCGCGCTCCCAGTATTCGACTGCCCCATCGTGCGCCAGCAGCAGCTTGAGCACGGTCGGCTGCGCGGCCTTGGCGTCGGCCAGCGAGCCATAGCGGCGCTTGACGCGCGCCAGCGTCCAGTGCGCGTAGACCGGGTGCCCGAGTGCCTCCGCCAGGTAGGCGAGGGCCGCCGCGACGGTGGCCGGCAGTGGGCGCGGCGGCACCGCGCCCGTATCGATCCAGTCGGCCGGCTTCATGACTGGGCGGTCCGCTTGGCGGCCGCCTTGCCCGTCGATCTGGGCACGCGCGTCTTGGCCGCTGGTGGCGCCGCGGCCAGGGTCGCACGCAGCAGCTCGTCGAGCTGGGCGCGCTGGCTGGCGGTGACGGCCTTGAGTGCGCTCGCCTCGCCCGCGGCGGTCTGGCGCGCGGCCCGCTCGCTGGCCAGGTCGGCGTCGAGTCGTGCGCGCTCGTCTTCCAGCGCGGCGATGCGCCGCTCGGCGAATTTGAGTTGGGAGGCCAGTTGCGCGCGCTCGGCCCGCACCGCGTCGCGCTGGTGCGCGGTTTCCTGCAGGAGCTGCTTCGACAGCGCCTCGTAGCGCGCCTGGGTGGTGGCGATCGCCTCGGTGTGGGTGCGCTCGCCCGCCGTGGCGCGCTCCTGGGCGGTCGCCAGCGCCGCCTCGAGCTCGCCCCGGCGTGCGGCTTGCTCATCGGCGCGCGCGCACGCCGCCGCCTGGGCGGCGCACGCTACGGCCAGCGCGGTGTCGCGCGCGGCGAGCTGGCCGCGCACCTCGCTCAGTTCGGCCCGCAGCAGCTCGACCCGCAGTTCGGCCTCGGCGCGGGCGGCCTCGGCGGTGTCGGCTGTGGCTTGCGCCTCGCGCTTCAGGCGCACCACGTCGTCGAGCTGCACCGCGACCGCGGCCTGCCACAGCGCGCGCATCGCTTCGGCGATCTCGACCGGAATCTCGGGCAGGGCGAGGTCGGCCAGGCCCGAGCGCACCACCTCGGCCTCGATCGCGTTGAGCGTACGCGACAGCGTTGCAGGGTCACCGCCGCCCAGGCGGTCACGCAGCTTGCGCACCGACACCACGCGGCGAAAGCGTGCGGCCGTGGGCGGCGCCGCGTCGCCGGCCTCGGTGAGCATGGCCAGCACGGTGGCGCGGATCTGGTCGGGGGTGGCGGCGAGGCGGGGCATGGCAGTTTCCGGAGGCGCATTTCAGCCTATCTTACGCACATACCTAACGTTAGAAAAGCCATTTATGTGTTGCTTGGGAAAACCAAAGACGGATAAATCTAGTTATCTTGCGGAAACAATGGCTTCCAGCCACAGGGCGCGCTTGGCCGCGCGGCGGGGGCGGTCAACGTTCCAAAACCAAGGGGAAAAGGACCAGTCAGCAAGTGACTGATTTGACTAGGGTTTTAGGGTGGGCATCACCCTGGAACCCGCATGGCTGCTACGGGTGGCTACCCCGGTAAATTGCGGCGAAATCAAGGGGACCCCTGATCCAGACATTCGTCTATTCGCTGGCCTGGCCGCATATCCAGTGGGCGGCGATGCTGGTGGTGCGGCTGCGCCCGGGTGCGGGTAACTAGTCGCTGGACGAACTGTAGGGGGCGAGCACTAACCGTCTCGCGCGGCGGCTTGCGAACCATAGGTCGGCCCGCGGCCGGAAAAATGCTTGACCTTCCCTGCCGTGGGAACGTCCATATTAACCATGGGGGACAGAAGCCCCTGCGGCGTGGCAGGACCAAGTCGGCAGAGAGCATCGGATTTTCCGCCGGAGGTTAGTCAAATGGGCGTTCCGGGGCGCACGTTGTATGAAGAGGTCTTTGCGGTGTTCGAAAGGGCATGCCAGGAAAGCGATTTCGAGCTGGCCGAGGACCTCCTGCTCGCCCTAGAAGCGATGGATCGCCGGCAGGAAGCTCATCGGCAACTCGACCGCGCCTACCTGCTGCTAGCCGATCTCTGAGAACGGGAGTCCCCCGACTTTGGTTTCTACCTGCTTGCCATCGGCTGGCCAATGCCCCTGGGGACAGCAGTGGTCCTCTTCCATGCCTTAGCGTGCAATATTTTCCGTTTTCTGAAGTGACCCCTTCTTTACGGAGTCCCGCGTATACCAGTCGTTCTTCTCGACAACCGGCTCTTTGCGATAGTGCCGCATGACCCGAAGAAAGCACTCGAGAGGCTGTTCTTCTTTCGTAACCATCGGGCCTAACGTCGTCGGAGACAATTGCACGTTCCGGCTAATTCGAGAAACATCGTCTATTTTGCAGAAAGCGGCCGCTAACCGATCGAGCGGGGGAGTATCCGAAGGTCTTGCGAGCGCCGAGGCAATTTCTTCCATGTGCGCCGGGCTGCAAGGAAACTCATGTCGATCGGACAGTGCGCTCACTTTGGCTTGCAGAGCCGGGTTCGTGCCCTCGTGAAGGTACGCAAACAGGTTGTAATCCAGGTAAATTCTCATGCGATGGAGTTTGCGTATTGTTAAGCGCGCTCATACGTTTGGGAAATGCTGGCCGAACCTGAAGTTGGCGCATTCGCGCTGCACGTGGCTTGGGAGCAGTGGGAGTCTTACTTCTTCGACATTTGAAGGATTCTGAGCACGATGAGTGCGAAGGCAGTCGCGACGATGGCCGTCACCGCATGGCCCATGCCGGCGGCCACGCCGATCGCGGCAGCAATCCAGATGCTCGCGGCAGTTGTGAGCCCCCTGACGTGTGTCTCATTGTCCGGCTTCAGGATCGCCCCTGCACAAAGGAATCCGATGCCTGACGTGAGACCCTGAAGCACGCGGCTCATGTCGGCAAGCTGCACGCCCGCCTGGAGGGGAACCACGACAAAAACGCATGCCCCCAGCGCGACGAGCATGTGAGTGCGCACGCCTGCGGATTTTCCCGAGCTCTCCCGCTCGTACCCCAGCAAGCCCCCCAAAACGATAGAGACGGTCATTCGAACGACGGCACGTACTGCCTCGGCAGCATTAGCGAGATCGGAGAATTCCGAGCTCAATGTGCGGATGATGTCGTTCATTGCGGAGCGTCTCTGGGTGTGTCCTGAAAATGGCCAAGACAGTCTATGTCGCAGAAGATGACTGTCAGATTGCCGAGCTATGACACAACCGGATTCGCTGGCCCGGGGGCAAGATTAACAACGTATTACATTTCGGCAATAAAGCCTGACAACGGAAGGGCAACCTTAGAATGCCGGCCATTAGTGCTCGTTTTCGCGCCAGTGTGTCCACTCGAAGTGCGCGACATTCTCCTCCAGCCCCCGAACCGCATGACCGATTCTTCAATCTCCCCGTCCCAACCCGCTGGTCTCTCGAGGGCGCTGGACAATTTCCTGACACGCCACCGCATCGGCGTTTGGCGTGTTGTCGTAACGTTTGTCCTGGCAAGTCTGGTCTTTGGCCATTCTCGCTGGGACGGTACCTGGGTGTCGCCGCTGCTGCTGACGCTGGGGATGTTGGGGGTGAGCCTGGCCACGGTCGGGCGGCTCTGGTGCGCGTTGTACATTTCCGGGCGCAAGAACAATACCTTGGTGACCTCGGGTCCATATTCACTGTGTCGCCATCCGCTCTATGTCTGCAACTTGCTAGGCATTATCGGACTAGGGGCGATGACCGAGTCGCTGGCGGTTACCGCAGTCCTGGCGCTCGCATTTGCGCTGATGTACCCGGCTGTCATCCGGACGGAAGACCGCTTTCTGGCTTCCGCCTTCCCGGAATTCGCCGAATACGCACGCCGTACACCAGCGTTCTTTCCCCGTCTGTCGCTGTATAGGGGGGAGTCGACATGGACGGTCCATGTGTCTTCCTTTCAACGCAATATTGCGGACTCGGTCTGGTTTCTCGGCCTGTCGGTGGTCGTGGAGTCGTTTGATTTGTTCCATGACGCCGGCGTCCTCCGGGCGGTCGTGACGCTTGCCTGATGCGGGCAACTCCGCATACACGTACAGCCATGCACTACGCTCACGTCTCCGATTCTGTTGTCGAGAGCATGCTCGTGATGCTGGTCGGCCTGATCGTCCTGTATGTGGGGTTCGCTGTCTATTTGCGGTGGAAGCATGGGCCCGCCCCCAAGCGTAAGACTGATGAGGGGCGAAAGCGGCACCCCAAAACGAGCAGGCGAAAGCGATAATCGTAATCTGCTCTTAATGCTGGTGATCGAGGATTCATGTAAACTTCGGCGACGGCCCAGCCGTTAGTACTTCAACCCCAAGCCCCCCGCACAGTCTCCCAAGGAATGCGACGTTTCGTTCTGATCTTCGTGCTGCTCATTTTGCCGTTCCAGTTTTCCTGGGCGGCAGCGGCACGCTATTGTCAGCACGAGAAAGCCACGGCCACTTGGCACCTTGGGCACCACGAGCATCGTCATCAGCAGCCGGAAGGTAAAACGGATGCCGAGAAAAAGCCATTCGTGGATACAGACTGCGGGGTATGCCATCTGGTCTCCCTCCCGTTCGTCTATGGACAGACGCAGGACGTGTTGATAGCGAATCGGGTAGAAGTGACCGATACTCAACATGCGTCCGAGTTCTCGTCTCTGAATGCCAGGGCTCCCGACCGTCCTCAGTGGCAGCGTCTCGCTTGATCGGCGAGACGACGACTCTTTTTCTCCTTTCGTCTCTCGCCGAATTCTCCTGGTCACATACCTTGGTGCAATTCGATGCGAAGACTATTTCTGCCGCTCGGGCTGGCGGTAGCATTTCTCAGCCCAAACTTTGCCGTAGCGCAATCTGACACCGGCACGTCCATGGTGCCCGTCTTCCCAAGGGAAGCGGCGGGACCGTTGACCCTCGAGGCCGCGTTGTCGCTGGCGGCAGGAAGCAATTTCAACCTGTCCGCCGCCGCCAAGGAACTCGATTCCACAGAAGGTGGGATCATGCAGGCCCGGGTTATTCCGAACCCGGAACTCCAGACGCTGGTCGAGGACACGCGGAAATCCACCCGTACATCCACCGCCCAGATGAATATCCCCATCGAACTGGGCGGCAAGCGCTCGGCTCGTATCAATGCCGCGGAAAGGACGCGCGAACTGGCGCAGGCAACGCTGGCTGGCGTTCGCGGTGACATTCGGGCGCAGGTAATCGAGAGCTTTTTTTCCGTCTTGATCGCACAGGAACGCGTCAAGCTGGCAACTGGCTCCGCGGATATCGCTGCGAGGGGCGCGCAAGCCGCTTCACGCCGCGTCGCGGCCGGCAAGATCTCCCCGGTTGACGAAACTAAGGCACGTGTCGAACAGGCCAACGCCGAACTTGAATTGGCCGAAGCAACGGCGAGCCTGCAGTCCGCCCGTCAGGCGTTGACGGCGTTGTGGGGCAATGCATCGCCGCAGTTTACCGAAGCACAGGGCAATCTGGACGCGCTGCCATCCAGGCCGGCGCCTGAACTCCTTCTGAAGGAGCTGGAAAACTCACCGCTGGTGGCCGCAAGCCGCGCTGAACTTGACCGCCGCCAGGCATTGGTGGGCGTTGAGCGCAGCCGCCAGTATCCGGATCTGACAGTCAGTCTGGGTGCCAAGCGAGATACAGAAGCCAACCGCAACATGGCGGTGATCGGTGTGGCGATCCCGTTGCCGATTTTTGACCGGAATCAGGGCAACTTGTATTCGGCCATTCGCCAGGCGGACAAGGCCCAGGATGAATATCTGGCCAATCGCATCAGCCTGACCCGAAATCTCCTGATGGCATCGAACCAGCTGTCGGTATCGCGCGCCTCGGCACAAACGCTGAAGCAGACCGTCTTGCCAGGCGCCGAGCAAGCCTTCAACGCGGCGACCATTGGCTTCGAGGCCGGCAAGTTCAATTATCTGGACGTCCTGGATGCCCAGCGCACGCTGTTCCAGGCACGCATCCGCTATCTCGGCGTGCTTGGACAAACCTATCAGGCGGCGACCACGATCGATCGCATTCTGGGACGTTAAGACGGGATTCATAAAACATGGCTATTTCGAACAAACAAAAGGCTGCCATTGCGGCCATCGTACTGGTGGGCGGCGTCGCGACTGGTGGCGTTCTGCTGAGCGGGCGCTCTGCGCCGGAAGAGCAGGGTGGGCACTCGGAATCCAAGGGGCATGGCGACACCGAGCACCATGGCAAGCAGGCGGCGGAAGCCGACCACAAGGATGACAAGTCACACGGCGACGGCGAGCATCACGAGGTCAAGAAGGGCCCCAATGGTGGCGCGCTCTTTTCGCGTGATGGCTATGACGTCGAAATTGGCACGGCCGAATCCAAGGGCGAGGCCCGTATTCGGCTCTGGGTTAGCAAGTCTGGGAAGGCGGTGGCAAATGGCGTGGCAGCGACAGGCCAGCTCGTGCGGGCTACGGGCGAGTCTCAAGCGCTCAAGTTCGTGGTGTCTGGCGACGCGCTGGAAAGCCAACAGCCAGTTGCCGAGCCCCATGTCTTTGACGTGACCGCAAATGTGACCTTGCCCGGTTCGTCTTCGCCACTCGCCGTGCGGCTCTCGAAAGAGGAAGGCAAGATTGAGTTGACAGCGGACCAGCTGGCCAAGACAGGGGTAGTGGTTCAAACCGCGGGCTCGGCAAAGGTCCAGGCTGGCGTCCAGTTCCCCGGCGAAATCCGTTTCAACGAAGACAAGACAGCCCACGTGGTGCCGCGACTGGCTGGCGTCGTAGAGAGCGTTCCGGCCAATATTGGGCAACAGGTTAAGAAGGGACAGGTTCTCGCGGTCATCGCGAGCACCGGACTTTCTGACCAGCGCAGCGAACTGCTCGCAGCACAGAAACGTCTGGATCTGGCGCGTGTCACTTATGACCGCGAGAAGAAGCTCTGGGAACAGAAGATCTCTGCGGAGCAAGATTATCTGAGCGCCCGCAACGCGCTGCAGGAAGCGCAGATCAGTGTCCAGAACGCGCAGCAGAAGCTGACCGCCATTGGCGCCAGCAACAGCTCGACGGCACTCAATCGCTACGAGCTGCGCGCACCGTTCGACGGCATGATCGTTGAAAAGCATATCTCGCTTGGGGAAGCGGTGGCGGACAACGCCAACGTGTTCACGCTGTCGGATCTGTCGTCCGTCTGGGCCGAGTTCGTGGTGTCTGCCAAGGATGTCGAGCGGGTGCGCATCGGCGAAAAGGCGTCGATCAATTCGGCATCGTCCGATGTGAAGGCAGATGGCACCGTTTCATACGTGGGTTCGCTGCTGGGCGAGCAGACGCGGACGGCGAAGGCCCGCGTAACATTGACCAATCCACAGATGGCTTGGCGACCGGGTCTCTTCGTCACGGTCGACGTATTCGGTGCTGATGTCGAGGTGCCCGTTGCGGTGAAGACCGAGGCCGTCCAGGACGTCAATGGCGAGAGCGTAGTCTTTGTCGCGGTTCAAGGTGGATTCGTGCCGCAGCCGGTGAAGGTCGGCCGGACAAACGGCAAGGTCATCGAGATTGTCGAGGGCCTGAAGCCGGGCGCACGTTACGCCGCCGCCAACAGTTTTGTTCTGAAGGCCGAACTTGGCAAATCCAGCGCCGAACACGGCCATTGATACGGGGGAAACAGCAATGTTTGAACGTATCATTAGTTTCGCCATCCAGCAGCGATGGCTGGTCCTGCTCGCCGTGTTTGGAATGGCCGGGTTAGGGATTTTCAGCTACAACCGACTACCGATCGACGCGGTCCCTGACATTACCAACGTTCAGGTTCAGGTCAATACCTCGGCACCAGGCTATTCACCGCTCGAAACCGAACAGCGTGTTACGTATCCGATCGAGGTCGTGATGGCCGGCCTGCCGGGACTCGAACAGACGCGTTCCCTGTCCCGCTATGGCTTGTCGCAGGTGACGGTCATCTTCAAGGATGGCACGGACGTCTATTTCGCGCGCCAACTCGTCAACCAGCGCATCCAGGAAGCCAAGGACAATCTGCCTGAAGGCGTTGTGCCGGCGATGGGGCCTATTTCGACCGGCCTCGGGGAGATCTATCTATGGACCGTTGAAGCCGAAGAGGGTGCTCGCAAAGCTGACGGGACTGCCTATACGCCGACAGATTTGCGCGAAATCCAGGATTGGGTGGTACGGCCGCAACTGCGTAACGTGCCCGGTGTCACCGAGATCAATACTATCGGTGGTTTCAACAAGCAGTACCTGGTCGCGCCGAGTCTTGAACGGCTAGCGTCGTACGGGCTGACGCTGACCGACGTCGTCAATGCGCTGAACAAGAACAACGACAACGTGGGTGCGGGCTACATCGAGCGTAGGGGCGAGCAGTATCTGGTTCGTGCGCCGGGTCAGGTTGCGTCCGAAGACGACATCCGCAACATTATTGTCGGTACAGCGCAGGGGCAGCCGATCCGCATTCGCGACATCGGGGATGTGGAGATTGGCAAGGAACTGCGTACCGGTGCGGCAACCGAGAATGGCAAGGAAGTTGTGCTGGGCACGGTATTCATGCTCATCGGCGAAAACAGCCGGGCTGTGTCAAAAGCGGTCGATGAAAAGGTCGCTTCCATTAACCGTACGATGCCGGAAGGTGTGAAGATCGTAACGGTATACGACCGGACACGTCTGGTCGACAAGGCCATTGCGACCGTCAAGAAGAACCTTCTTGAAGGCGCGGTGCTCGTCATCGTAATTCTGTTCCTTTTCCTGGGTAACATCCGCGCGGCGCTGATTACCGCGACGATCATTCCGCTGGCGATGTTGTTCACCTTCACGGGGATGGTGAACTACAAGATCAGTGCGAACCTGATGAGCTTGGGCGCGCTCGACTTCGGCATCATCATCGATGGCGCGGTGGTGATTGTCGAAAACTGTGTGAGGCGACTGGCGCATGCGCAGGAACACCATGGCCGGCCATTGACGCGCTCCGAGCGGTTCCATGAGGTGTTTGCCGCAGCGAAGGAGGCGCGTCGCCCACTGATCTTCGGTCAGCTCATCATTATGATCGTCTACCTGCCGATCTTTGCGCTGACGGGGGTGGAAGGCAAGATGTTCCACCCGATGGCGTTCACGGTCGTCCTGGCGCTGCTGGGCGCGATGATTCTGTCCGTGACGTTCGTTCCGGCTGCGGTCGCCTTGTTCATCGGCGAACGGGTGGCCGAGAAAGAAAATCGTCTCATGCTCTGGGCGAAGCGTCGCTACGAGCCGCTGCTGGAAAAGTCGCTCGCGAACACGGCCGTTGTATTGACGTTTGCCGCGGTGTCAATTGTTCTGTGCGTGGCCATTGCGGCCCGCCTGGGCAGCGAGTTCATCCCCAATCTGAACGAAGGCGACATTGCCATCCAGGCGCTGCGCATTCCTGGCACGAGCCTGTCGCAGTCCGTGGAGATGCAGAAGACGATCGAGACGACCCTCAAGGCAAAATTCCCCGAAATCGAGCGCGTGTTTGCGCGGACAGGTACGGCGGAGATTGCATCCGATCCGATGCCGCCGAATATTTCGGATGGCTACATCATGCTCAAGCCTGAGAAGGATTGGCCAGAGCCGAAGAAAACACATGCCGAACTGCTGTCCGCCATCCAGGAGGAAGCCGGCAAGATCCCCGGGAACAACTACGAGTTCTCCCAACCGATCCAGCTGCGGTTCAACGAGCTGATCTCCGGGGTCCGCTCGGACGTCGCAGTCAAGATCTTCGGCGATGACAACAACGTGCTCAGCGAGACGGCGAAGAAGGTATCGGCCGTGCTGCAGGGCATCCCCGGCGCGCAGGAGGTGAAGGTAGAACAGACCACCGGCTTGCCGATGCTGACGGTCAAGATCGATCGGGAGAAGGCGGCGCGATACGGGCTTAACATGAGCGACGTGCAAGACGCGGTGGCAACGGGCGTCGGAGGCCGTGATTCCGGAACCTTCTTCCAGGGCGATCGTCGTTTCGATATCGTGGTCCGCCTGCCCGAAGCTGTGCGCGGCGAGGTCGAGGCTCTGCGCCGATTGCCGATTCCGTTGCCAAAAGGAGTGGACGCGAGAACGACGTTTATCCCATTGAGCGAGGTGGCGACGCTGGAAATGGCGCCCGGCCCGAACCAGATCTCGCGCGAGAACGGCAAGCGCCGCATCGTGATCAGTGCCAACGTTCGTGGACGTGATATTGGTTCATTCGTGCCCGAGGCGGAAGCGGCTATCCAAAGCCAGGTCAAGATCCCGGCTGGCTACTGGATGACATGGGGTGGCACCTTTGAGCAACTGCAGTCCGCCACCACCCGCCTGCAGGTGGTAGTGCCGGTGGCGCTGTTGCTGGTCTTCGTACTGTTGTTTGCGATGTTCAACAACATCAAGGATGGCTTGCTAGTCTTCACGGGCATTCCCTTTGCGCTGACTGGCGGGATTCTTGCCCTGTGGATACGCGGCATTCCGATGTCCATTACTGCAGCGGTGGGCTTCATCGCGCTGTGCGGGGTGGCGGTGCTCAATGGTCTGGTGATGCTGTCGTTTATCCGATCGCTGCGCGAAGAAGGGCATTCCCTCGACAGCGCGGTCCGAGTTGGCGCCCTGACGCGACTGCGTCCGGTGCTGATGACGGCCCTGGTGGCATCCCTGGGTTTCGTGCCGATGGCCATCGCCACCGGTACGGGCGCTGAGGTGCAACGTCCCCTCGCAACGGTGGTAATCGGTGGCATCTTGTCGTCCACGGCGCTGACCCTACTGGTGTTGCCGGTGCTCTATCGACTTGCTCACCGCAAGGATGAGGACGCGGAAGATACTCGCGAGCCAGTCACTCAGACGCATCAACCGGATCAAGGCCGCCAGCCTGCATGACGTAAATCCTTGGGCGGTCATCGTACCGCCCAATTTTTATAGGAGTTTCTATGGGCGCAGGTCACTCACACGACCATCCCGGTGGCAACGAGCGATCGCTCAAGATCGCCCTTGCGCTGACCGGTACGTTCCTGATTGCCGAAGTGGTCGGTGGTGTCATGACGAAGAGCCTGGCGTTGATCTCCGACGCCGCGCACATGCTCACGGACACCGTCGCACTGGCCATCGCACTGGCTGCTATTGCGATCGCCAAGCGACCCGCGGACAAGAAGCGGACATTTGGCTACTACCGTTTTGAGATTCTTGCCGCGGCCTTTAACGCATTGCTGCTGTTCGGTGTGGCTATCTACATCCTGTACGAAGCCTACCTGCGGCTGAAATCGCCACCTCAGATTGAGTCAACCGGCATGTTCGTCGTGGCTGTGCTGGGCCTGATCATCAATCTCATCAGCATGCGCATGCTGTCCTCCGGGCAAAGCAGCAGCCTGAACGTGAAGGGTGCTTATCTGGAAGTCTGGAGCGATCTGCTCGGGTCGGTTGGCGTCATCGCCGATGCGATCATCATCCGCTTCACGGGCTGGGCGTGGGTCGACTCCGCCATTGCGGTGCTGATCGGCCTCTGGGTACTGCCTCGCACTTGGATCCTGCTGAAGTCGAGCCTGAATGTGCTGCTCGAAGGCGTACCCGATGACGTGGATCTGGCAGAGGTTGAGAAGCAAATTCTGGCGACGCCCGGGGTAAAAAGCTTCCATGACCTCCACATCTGGGCACTTACCAGCGGCAAGGCGAGCTTGACGGTTCATGTCGTGAATGACACGGCCGTCAACCCGGAAATGGAAGTGCTACCGGAATTGAAGCAGATGCTGGCTGACAAATTCGATATCACGCACGTGACCATTCAGTTCGAACTGGCACCATGCGAACAAGCGGATGCAGCTCAGCATTTCAATGCATCGCCAGCACTGGTCGGATCGAAGTCGCTTGCTGCAGGAGGAAACTAAGGTGCGGGTACTTGTTGTAGAAGACGAACCGCGTACTGCGGAGTATTTGCAGAAGGGATTGTCGGAGTCGGGTTTCGTGGTCGACATCGCGAACAATGGTGGCGATGGGCTCCACATGGCGGAAGAGACCGACTACGACGTCATCATCCTGGACGTCATGCTGCCAGGTATGGACGGGTGGACGGTCATCAAGTCCATTCGATCCAAGTCCGAGACACCCGTACTGTTTCTGACGGCGCTGGATGATGTGGCGGATCGTGTCAGAGGCTTCGAGTTGGGGGCAGACGATTACCTGGTCAAGCCCTTCGCCTTTGCCGAGCTCCTTGCCCGTATCCGGCGTTGCTTGCGCCAAAGCACCTCGAAGGAGTCCGAGCGATTGCGCATTGCCGATCTGGACATCGACGTGCTTGGAAGGCGGGTATTCCGGGGAACTACCCGCATTGAATTGACGAATCAGGAGTTCTCGCTGTTGCACCTGCTCATGCGCCGGAGAGGGGAGGTGCTGTCGCGAACCACGATCGCGTCCCAGGTCTGGGACGTCAACTTCGACACGGATACCAATGTCGTTGACGTCGCGATCCGGCGCCTGAGATCCAAGGTGGATGATCCCTTCGATCAAAAGCTGATCCATACCGTACGGGGAATGGGCTATGTCCTCGACCCAGAGCGCGGCCGGTGACGGAATGAGGCCCGGGACTTCGATAACCCCGCTGTCACTGACGAGGCGGCTTGGGCTCTTCTTTGCATTGGTACTGTCTATCGCGCTGGCCAGCATGGGCGCCTTTGCTTACTACTCGCTCGCCGCGCAACTCGAGGCCAGAGACGATGAGGTTGTAAAGGGAAAACTCGAACAGGTCGAGCATTTCTTGCGCGAGGTGGACGGGGTGCAGGGCGTCCCGGCGGCGCAGCATCGCTTCGATGATCTGGTGCGAGGTTACTCGGACCTCATCGTTCGCGTCACGGCGCTGGATGGCCGGCTTTTGTTTCGCACGGGCAACGATGCATTGCTGGAAGGCACTGACCAAGCGGCGGTCACGGGAAAGTCATCGCTCATGTTCCAGTCCGCCGATGCGGTGTTGGGGCGAGACGGTACGCGGGCGACGGTGTTCGTGGCGAAGTCTGGCGAGGACAGGAAGCAGGTGACTGCGCGATTCCGGACGACGCTCGTGCTTGGTACCACCGTCGGTGTGATATTGACGGCCCTGGTGGGGGCGGCCATTACGCGCCGTGAGCTGGAGCCGGCGCACGTACTTATCAAGCAGATCAACCGGATCAGTGTGGAACGGCTGAGCTACCGGGTGGACATGCCACCCAAGCCCACCGAAGTGCGTGATATCGCCTCTACGTTCAATGCGATGCTGCAACGCCTCGAGGATGGTTATCAGAAGCTGTCGCGGTTCTCCGCCGATCTTGCCCATGATTTGCGCACGCCGCTTAACAACCTCATTGGACATGCCGAGGTCGCCTTGTCACGAGACCGCACCGGGCCCGAGTATGTCGCCTTGGTGGAGGAAAGCCTGGTCGAATACCAGCGACTTGCGAGGATGATCGATGCGATGTTGTTCCTCGCGCGAGCTGACAGTGCCAATGTGGCGCTCGAGTTGACGGAACTCCAGTTGAATGCAGAACTTCGCAAGTTGTCCGCCTACTTTTCGGTGCTTGCAGAGGAGCGAAGCGTCGTAATCAGGGTAAGCGGGGATGCCACCCTGGTCGCTGATGCCATTCTGTTCCAGCGTGCGATCAACAATGTTCTGTCAAATGCGGTCCGTCATGCGTGGCCGAATTCGATGATAGATCTGGTGGTGCGCCGCGAAGCGGCACATTGTTGCATCGACATCACGAACGTTGGAGACCCAATCCCGGAGCGGGAACTTTCCCTCATCTTTGATCGGTTCTTCCGTGGGGATAGGGCGAGATCCAACTCGTCACAGTCCACGGGGCTGGGCCTGGCCATCGTCCTGTCGATCATGGAGCTCCATGGCGGCGACGCGTCAGCCGTGAGCGGCTTGGATGGGAAGACACGCTTTACATTGCGCTTCCCGCTCAACGGTGCTGAAGCCTCAGCGCGGGTTTCGGTGGGTAGGCCGAGTCAGGACCGACCAGTCGTTGGGTAGAGTGGTGCAATGAGCCCGATTACCTATTTGTAATCGCCGGGCAAGGCTGCAGCATGCGTACAATTTATACACTCGTTTTCATAGATCAACGAAGTCTCTAGAAAGGAGATGACTATGAAAACGAAGAAACACGCCTTGCTGTTTGCGGCGTTGCTGTTGGGTGGGATGTCGGCTTCGTATGCTTTGGAAATGACCGGGTTGAAACCGGGCGTGCCTGCGTCGACGGCGACGGCGCAGGCGATGGCGAAGCGTCACGCGACCTTGTATGGCGATCCAGCCGGCCAATCTCAGGCCAGTCGCATTATCGACGTGAAGCCAGGGATGCGGTATGTCAACGTGGACTCTGGCGAGACGGTGGCGTTTCGGGCCGGCGAGAAGATCGTCGCATGGACCTTCGCCCAGATGGTCAGGGATACGAGTGTGGACCTTGGCTTGTTGATGCCGGATCTGCCGGGTAGCGCTGGCGTGCGCGTCTATATTGATAGAAGCGACCTCTTCACAGGTGGCTGAACGTTGCTGAACCGGTGAACTACAGGCCCCGCACAATGCGGGGCCTTTTTCATCGTCATTGGCGTCGGTTCTGCCGCTTAGCAATACACGAGGCGATGGGAAGTTGTAGCACGCGCCACCGCATCATGAACGGCACCGGATTGACGCCGATGGAGGGAAAAAAAGCTTGCCCTCCGGGGAGGGCAAGCTTCGGAAGCTTTCGCCATCGGGATAAAGCGAAAGAGCACCAAGAGCCAAGCAACTGACGGGTGCCTGGCTCCCCCACAGAGGTCGGTCTGAGTTTCAGGGACGGCTTGCGTCAAATTCCGCGTGCGCCATCGGTGAACACATCACGCGGCCCAATACGCGAGCCGTCGGTAAATACGTCACGCTGGCCGAGGCGTGCGCCGTCGGTGAACACGTCGCGCTTGTCGATGCGTGCACCGCCGGCGTAAATGTCGTTGACTGCGGCGCGTCCGCCGTCGGTGTAGGGGTCGCGGGGACGGTGGATCTGGCCATCAGGGGTAGCAGCGATGGCGGAGCCGGCGGCAGCAATCGTGAGGGCAGCAGCAATCAGGGCAGTGTGAATCGTCTTCATGGAATCTCTCCGGAGTCAATGTTTGTGAGTCTCTAATCGCTCACCGTGTTCACAGTCTAGCTACCGGACCTGCTCCACTGAATTACCCGCGTATTACGATCCTGTCATAAAAAAATGCCTCCCGGTTGGGAGGCACAAACTCTCTTGAATTAACAAGAAAGTGTCGATTCTTTTGAGCTCGCTCAGAACTTGTGGCGTACGCCTACGACGACGCCGGTCTGATCCTTGCCAGGGACAACGTTGGTCGGGCTGCCGGTCGTCGAGTTGTAGCCGTTCATGCCCAGCTGCGAGTTGCCGCGGTTCAGTGCATAACCGACGTTCATATACACATCGGTACGCTTCGAGAAAGCGTAATCTGCCGAGGCAACGAACAGGAACGGGTCTGCGCCAGAATTGCGGCTGTCCGTGTAGTAGGCGGCGCCGGTCAGCGTCAGTGCGGGCGTCAGGCCATAGCGCAGGCCGGCCCAGTAAATGTTAGAACCGTTCGTCGGCAGCGCACCGACATTGCCGTTGTACCAGCGATAACCAATAAATGCCTTAGCCGGTCCGAAAGCGTAGCTCGCGCCAATTAGAGCGCGGCGGTCCTTGCGGTCGGCCGTGGCGACGGTGCTGCCCTGGATCTCGTCGTACACCGCGCCGACAGCGAGGGCGCCGGTTTCATACATGAGCGATACGCCCATGTTTCGATCGACCTTGTAGTTCCCCGGCACTTCGCCGCCGCCGGTGCGGCTAAAGCTGTAGAGGCCGGTGACCGTCAGGCCACTGAAGATGCCACGGTACTTGATAGCATTGTCAGCGCGACCCGCCAAGACGTCATCCATCTTGAAGAGCGAGTAGCGCGGCGCGAAGCCCATCGGGTCGAGTTGCAGCGTGGTGTCATACATTGGTGTCGTTTGACGACCCAACGTCAGTTGACCATATTTGCTACCCAATCCTACGAAGGCACTACGATCAAAAAGACGGGTGCTGTTGTTCTGTGCGCCGGTGTCGAACGAAATGCCGCTTTCCAATTCGAAGATGGCTTTCAGACCGCCGCCAAGGTCTTCGACGCCACGCAGGCCCCAACGCGACGTCGACATGTTGCCGGAGGTCATGCGAACCTGGTTCGAGCCACCGGGCGAAGCCGATGGGACGTTGCTCAGATACTCGATACCCGCGTCGGCCACACCATACAGCGTGACGCTCGATTGAGCGAATGCGGTTGTAGCGAACAGACCGAGGGATGCGACGGCAATGCGACTAATCTTCATGGATTCTCCTCATTAAGACCCGAAATTAATTTGGTGGGGGCGAGTATAGAAATCTGCAGATGACGGTCAGATTGCGAAGTAATTACGTGGGGTCACTTCGTCGCGTGATGACGACAAGGTGGAACGTACCGGGGTTATGTGGATTGACATGGCTTTCGCGCGGACGCGTCAACCTGTGTGCGCGCGAACATTGCGGGCCGGTAATGGGAAACTCACGAAAAGAGGTCGCTTCTCTCGAAGCAAGATCGACTGCCTTTGCAATACGCTGCGGGTTCCGATCTAGTTGGAGAGTAAGGATGGACACGCCATACGTCGCAAAATGGGCGCGTAGCGAAGACAGCGTTCATGAGCAAGCGCTGCGACTTCGCACACGGAGGTTCGAGCTGCTGTCTGCAAATATTGCAAATGCGGATACGCCGAACTACAAGGCGCGCGATATCGACTTCAGCGCCGAGTTGGATAGGGTGATGGGCAGTGGCCAGAATTTTGCGGGCATGACCATGACTTCGCCGCGACACATCGAGGCAAGCAAGCCCGCGCTGGAAGAGGATCTGATGTATCGCGTCCCCCTGCAGTCGAGTATGGACGGCAACACCGTGGAGATGGACGTCGAGCGTGTGGCGTTTGCAGAGAACGCGCTGCGGATGCGGTTCTCCATTCAAAAGACTGCCGACGAGTACAAGGACATGCTCAAGCTCTACCAGGACATGCGGCCCTAGCGGGGAAACCGCGACTACTGGCAGGGCGGCTTGGGTGCGGCGACAGCGCTGGACGCGTCTCTGGAAGACGGCTCCGGTGTGCTCGCTGCGGATTCCTGCTTCGACGGATGTTTGGCTGTGCGATGTCGCGGGTTGGCCGCCCAGGCAACCCGTTGGTCGCGGGAGGCGTATCCCGTGTCTGAATGTCCAATGGCGAGGGTGTGCCACTGGGTCGGCTTCTCGCTGAGTCGATCACCGGTCGCAGGAGCCGGCAAAGCGTAGGCCAGCAAGGCAGAGCATGCGACGGCGCTAATCATCTGTATGGTTCCTGGACGGATGACATGAGGATCCTGTCATCCGCAAGATAGTACGCTCAGATTGCGGGCACATTACCAACGCATTACGGCGGGGCATTGGGGCGCTGACTCGTTGAGCTTTGTTGTTGCAATGCGGGGCACACTAGTTGCTAATAGTGTGCAACGGCGTGAATGCCGATTCAGACTGACTGGAGCCCGCGACAATGACCGAAAAGCTGCGCCTGGACATTCCTGTCTTGCTTCCTGGCCTTCCCGATTCCTCTGATCCCTGTGTAGAACGGTTGCTGTCCGAACTGAGAGGGAAAGAGGGCGTCGAGGCGGCGCATATAAAAACTGCAAATGTTGATAGCGATTCACAGATATGTGTCCACTACGATCCCGCAGCGATTTCCCTTGCCCGCATCCGGGAGCTGGTGACAAGCACGGGTGCGGTGATTTCGTCGCGGTTTGGTCATGTGCTTTGGCAATTGAAGGGCGTCTGGCACGAACGACGAGCGCGAACCGTAGCTAGCCAACTGCGGGCCTTGCCCGGCGTCATCGAGGCCGAAGTCAGCGCCTCCGGCATAGCGCGCGTCGAATTCGACAACGATCGGATCTCCGCGGCAGGGATCGAGCAGGCCCTGTCAAAACGCGGGCTCGCGCCGGTTGAGATCGGTGCCCGGAAGAGCGGTCATGCAGACCATGAACACCGCGAAGGCGTCAAGGATCATGCACATGGGGAAGGCGAGGGGCATGAGGCCCACGCACACGGCAGCGTGTTTGGCCCGAATACTGAGCTAATCTTCTCCCTGATCTGTGGGGCCTTGCTTGGTCTCGGATTTGCCGTTGGTAAGCTGTTCGGCAGCCTGCCAGCATGGATTCCGGTTGCCTTCTTTGTCGGCGCGTATTTTTTTGGTGGTTTCTATACCGTTCGGGAAGCGATAGAGAACCTCCGGCTAAAGAAGTTCGAAATCGACACACTGATGCTGGTAGCCGCCGCAGGGGCGGCGGCGTTAGGCGCTTGGGCGGAAGGCGCGCTACTTCTCTTTTTGTTCAGTCTCGGCCACGGGCTCGAACACTACGCCATGGGGCGCGCCAAGCGGGCGATCGAAGCGTTGGCGGCGCTCGCACCGGCTACAGCAAGTGTGCGGCGTGAAGGCGAGGTACGAGAGGTCCCCGTCGAGGAATTGCAGGTGGGGGATGTGGTGGTGGTTCGGCCGAACGAACGCCTCCCCGCCGATGGTTTTCTGGTAAAGGGGGCTTCCGCAGTCAATCAAGCGCCGGTTACTGGCGAAAGCATCCCGGTCGACAAGCAGCCCGTGGATGACGCCGCCGCAGCCAGGAGGAAGCCCGATGCCGTAGGGGCCGTGTCCCGCGTGTTCGCCGGAACCATCAATGGCGCCGGCGCCATTGAAGTGGAAGTGACGCGCCTTTCCACGGACAGCGCCCTGGCGAAAGTCGTCAAGATGGTCAACGAGGCCGAAGCGCAAAAGTCACCGAGCCAGCGGTTCACTGAGAAGTTCGAACGGATCTTTGTTCCTGCAGTGCTTGTGCTGGCGGTATTGCTGCTGTTTGCAGGGCTAGTGATCAATGAGCCGTTCAGTGCGACCTTCTACCGCGCCATGGCGGTGCTGGTTGCCGCCAGCCCATGCGCGCTCGCCATCGCGACACCGAGCGCGGTGCTGTCGGGGGTAGCGCGCGCCGCTAGAGGGGGTGTACTGATCAAGGGCGGGGCGCCGCTCGAAAACCTGGGTTCACTGAAAGCCATTGCATTCGATAAGACGGGGACGCTGACGGAGGGGCGCCCCCGTATTACCGATGTGATGGTCGCCGAAGGAGTAGCTGAAGCGGAATTGTTGAGCGTAGCGGTCGCCGTGGAGTCGCTCAGCGACCACCCGTTGGCTGCGGCCATTGCCCGCGATGGCCGCAAGCGCCTGGAAGGCAGTTCCATCCCGGAAGCGTCTCATCTCCAAAGCTTGACCGGACGCGGGGTCACGGCGACGTTGTGCGGTAAGACCGTCTGGATTGGCAAGCCTGACATGTTCGGCGCCGACGGGATTGCACCGCTTAGCGAATCGATGGCGAGCGCAGTGCAGACGCTGCGCAGCACTGGCCGCACGACAATGATCGTCAGGCAGGGAGATCGGGACCTCGGCGCCATTGGGCTGATGGACACGCCGCGCGCCTCGGCGCGCGCTGCCCTCGAGGCACTGCGCAGGCTGGGTATCACACGCATGATCATGATCTCCGGCGATCACCAGCGCGCAGCCGAAGCCGTCGCCAAGGACGTAGGTATCGATGAAGCCTGGGGCGATCTGATGCCTGAGGACAAGGTCAAAGCCATCCAGACGTTGCGCGCGGAAGCCAAAGTGGCCATGGTCGGCGACGGCGTCAACGACGCGCCGGCAATGGCCAACGCCACGGTGGGCATCGCAATGGGTGCGGCAGGTTCAGATGTGGCACTGGAAACGGCGGATGTTGCGCTGATGGCCGACGACCTCCAACACCTGCCTTTTGTGGTCGGTTTAAGCCGACATACGCGGGCCATCATCCTTCAGAACGTGTATATCAGCCTCGGCGTCGTGGCGTTCCTTCTGCCAGCCACGATCCTCGGCCTCGGTATCGGGCCCGCCGTGGCCATGCATGAGGGGTCGACGCTGATCGTCGTGTTCAATGCGCTTCGACTGCTAGCCTATCGCGACAAATCCCCATGACGGGCCCCGGCCGCAATGATGGCGATGCCAGATGCGGCGGCAGCTATGGCCGCCGACTCATTTGGCGGCATTGCCGCAACTTCCACAGAACTTTGCGTCGCGTGGGAGTAAGGTGCCGCATCGACTGCACGGCGCCGGAGCCAGTGAACTGCCGCATTGCTGGCAGAAGCGCGCGCCCTGGGCGCTCACCGTGCCGCAGTTGGGGCAGTGGACGCCGGCGGGGCTTTGTGGTGGCAAAGGATTCCCATAGCCGTAGCTGCCGCCACCATCATGATGACCTCCTCGACGACCGTGCTCACTTCCGCCGCCGTGATGACCGCCGCTGTGACGGCCCATGAGCCTTTCCAAGAAACCCATCATTCCTCCTAAGTGGATGGATCGTCGCTGCGGCCCCGTGGTGTCGGGTGCTGCGACGACTTGCGCTGCTACGCGTCAGCCAATGCCTGTAGTAAATAGTCTGTAGTGACTACAGGGTCAATGGTCGGTGGATGCGAAGAACGGAATAAGTTGAATACGAGGCTCTTTCTTTCGAAAACGTCATGATCCCGATAGTTGCTGGCCATGTCGTGAGAGCGCATGGAAGGCGGGCTGTCTATCGGCTTGGCGCAAGGGTTTCCGTGAGGATGGCATCCCGCTGAGGAGCCTCGGGGAGGCCAGGAGCTTTGCCTTCCGGGCATCCGGGTGCGTGAAAGATTGCTGCAGGCGGGGTGCCACCCCGTGTCGCTGCGGCCACCTGCCCCGGCTCAGCGGTGGGGGTGCCGGGGCCGATCGGCGCCGTATAGCTTGCCACCAGATACACCGGCCGCCGCTTGACTTCATTGAACAGACGCCCAACATATTCCCCGAGCACGCCTAGGAAAACCAGTTGCAGGCCGCCCAGCAGAAGCAGGGCGGTCATCATGGATGGGTAGCCGTGTACGGGGTCGCCGTAGAGCAGCGTCTTGCCAACGATGAAGGCGGCCATGCCAAAGGCGGGAACGGCAACAAGCAGGCCGATCGAGGTTGCAAACTTGAGCGGCACGGTGGAAAAGGCAGTGATGCCATCCACGGCAAAACGCAACAGCTTGCGGTAGTTGAACTTGGTCGTCCCGGATGCCCGCGCGTCACGCCGATACAAGACGGCCGTCTGCCGGAATCCTATCCAGGCATACAGCCCCTTCATGAAGCGGTGCTGCTCCCGGAGTTGTCCGAGTGCGGCAACGGCACGACGGCTCATGACGCGGAAGTCGCCGGTGTCGGCCGGAATCTCCGTATCGCTGAGCTTGCCCATCAGGCGGTAAAACCAGTGCGCGGTGAACTTCTTGAGGAACGATTCGCCATCCCGGGAAGTGCGCGTGGCGTACACCACGTCGAACCCCTCGCGCCATTTCTCGATCAACGACGGAATCAGTTCGGGCGGATCCTGCAGATCGGCGTCGATGATCACAACGGCGTCGCCGCTTGCCACGTCGAGGCCCGCCGTTAGCGCGGCTTCCTTGCCGAAGTTGCGACTCAGCTCGACAATGCCGACGCGCGCTTCGGCCGCCTTGAGATTGTGTGCAACCGCCAGTGATCGATCGCGGCTGCCATCGTCCACGTAGATAATCTCGTAGTCCGATGCCAATCCATCCATCACGCGGAGAAGCCGAAAGTGAAACTGTGGCAGGACAGCTTCTTCATTGAAGAGCGGTACGACGACCGAGATCTTCTCTGGCAGCAGGCTGGCGGCATTCATCGCATCGCTCCATTCATGAACGTCCAATTTGCATGGAGTACGTAGTTGACCAACATGACGAAAATTGTCGAGAGGATTTGAGCAACCAGGTAGTGAAGCCCCAATGCTAGTCCAGCCCACATCAGAAGTGAGTTAAGAAAGAACGCCAGCGCGGAAACGAGAATGAACCGTCCGAAAGTGGCGCGTTGTGGTCGGACTGGTGTGAACACCCATCGGCTGCTGATGCAGTAGTGCGTCAGAAGGCCTGCAACACTGCCGGCGGCAGACGCCGGTAGCGCTGCAACCCCGAAACCGACCAGCGTGATCAGTGTTGCGTAGTGTGTAGCGGTTGCCGTCGCCCCCGCGCCCAGAAACCGTACAAATCGTGATGGGATGTTCATGGTTTTTGCACCAGAACGTTGACGCCATGTCGTCCGATCACAGTTGTGTTGCCGCCGAGCAGCGGTCTCAGTCGATGAAACGTCTCGTGCCGCATGACCGCGAGCTTGTGACCAGGGGTCAGCCATCGCTGCGCAAAAGCTTCTTCATTAGCAATCCACTTGTCGGGCTCGACCGAGAAGCCGAGATCCAGCTCGGATCTGGCCCCGACAATGATCGGTTCTCGTTCGGCGTAAAACGCCAGACCTCGGTCAATCTGGCCCACGTTGAACAGTTGTGTGTTGTCGCGGGACGCCGCCTTGGCTTCCAAGCCAAGTGGTTTGATGGAGAGGGACCCAAACGCCCGAGACGCCATCAAGCCAGCCTGAAGGCTGGCCAGCGTCGCCAGCGAAGCGACGGCAACCGCGCAGAGCCTGTGGCCGCGCAGGGCGATCCCAAAGGCCAGGAAGCCACCGATGACCAGAATGCCCATCGTGATGGCGCCCCAGGTATGCAATGAGGCCGGATTGCTGATATTGAGCTTCAGTACCGCATTCGACATTGTCGGATGCCATAGCAGCACGGCGATGGCAACGCCGAGCACAGGCATGGCAAGAAAGCTTGCCGCCAGTGTGGGGCGGGCTGCAGTCATGGATCTGTACGCGAGCAAGACGGCCACCGGTGGTAAGGCGGGCAGGATATAGAGCGGCAGCTTCGAGCGCGAAATCGAAAAGAAGGCAATGACAACGACTACCCACAGCGACAGAAACAGTCGTGCGTCGAAGCCAGGCGTTGCCTGTGCGCTGCGAGAGCGGAGTGCGATAGCACGGGGAATCAAGCCCATGAACGGCAGGACGCCTGCCGCACCAACGGCCAGGAAGAACCAGAATGGCTTGTCCCGCTCGTGAACCGAGGACGAGAATCTCGCGAAGTGTTCGTGGATGAAGAAGTAATTCAGAAATTCGGGGTTGCGCTGGGACACCACGACAAACCAAGGCATGGTGATGGCCACCGCAAGCAGGCTCCAGCGCCAGAATCTCGCGCTAAAAAATGCGGAAAATTGTCGAGTGACCGCCCCGTATAGCAGCAGCGTGATTCCTGGCAGTACCAGGGCAATCAGGCCTTTGGCAAGAAATGCCAGACCGACCAACAACCAGATCAGGGGGTATAAGCGAGGTTCCCGATTCTGGTAGGCCACGGCGAAAACGAGAGCGGCACTGCCGAGCAGTGCGCCGACACCAATGTCTGTTGTTGTCAGATTCGAGCCGAGAATCCAGAGGGGAGCGCCGATGAGCACCAGCGCTGAGGCGAGGCCTATGCGCGTGTCATAGAGCGATCGCGCCGCCCACCATGCGGCGAGTGCGCCCAGCAGTCCCACAAGCGCACTCCAGATCCTTGCTGTCCACTCGGACGGCCCGAAGAGCGTATAGGCGCTGGCGGTCGCCCAATACTGCAGGGGCGGCTTGTCGAAGAACTTGATGCCGTTCAACCGCGGCGTGACCCAATCGCCGGAGACGAACATCTCGCGCGGAACCTCGGCGTAACGACCCTCGTCGGGTTCATAGAGGGGACGCACGGATAGCGTGGACATCCAGAGGACCACCGTGAGTGCGATGGTCAAAGCCATGAAAATCTGTCGCTTCAAGAGACTGCCCGTCCAGGTGTGCGGTGGCCACTGCTACCGCGCTTGGTCAAATGCTCTCAGGGCGCAACGACATAGATGCCGGATGTGGTTCGTCGCCGTCGTGATGTTGGATCATGGAGCAGTTCACGCGGCGCCGCTTGACGCCCCACGAGCCGAGGATGCGATTCACGCGGGAGTCCGAAGGATGGCGACTTGGCCAGCAGAGAGCGAACAGCGGGATTCTAGGGCGCTCACCTGTCGGGGGGATTACGAGATGATGACGGCGCAGTCCGCCGTCGAGTGCTTTGCGGCAGAAGAAGTTGCCTGACGAAGCGTCAGCGTTAGCTCATGGTAACCCAAGTGCTTCGGAGAACGGGCGTCGGGTTCGATGCGTTGGTGCGTAACCATTCGGCAATGTCGCCGCAATGTTCTGCATAGTAAACTTGACGCCCCGCAGTTGTCAGCGGGCCTCATCACCCTTAGTGCTCAAGCCTAGGAAGTCGCTTTCCATCAGATGTTCTTAGGCGCAGCCTCTTTCGAAGGTGCTTGTCTTTCGCGCTGCGCTTAGATCCGGGGTGTTCGTTGTCAACCCCAAAAAGTCGCAAGGACTTCGCTGCTATGCGGTCGAGACTGACGGCACTTCTGATGGCAATCTCGACCTATCAGGCGTGGGATTTCTACCACCTTGCAACGCGAACACCGGACGCTCATGTCGTCGCCGACGCAGTCGCGTAGGTAGTGGGCGGCCTCGCGATCCTTTGGTTCGTGATTCGAAAACGGTGTCGTCGTGTCAGCCCAAACCGACCTGTTTCTGAGGCGCTACCTGGCGCAGCCAAGGTACGAGGGCAGGTGATGGCGGAACGAAACGAGGTGGCAATTCAGGCGACGCGGCAGTTGTTGCAGTCGATGCTGCTGCAGTTCGAGCGCTGGAAATATACGCCATCGGAAACGGAAGTGGCGATGCTTCTCATAAAAGGGTTGACCCTTGAAGAGTGCGCTCACTCGCTAGCGTGGCATGATGTGACGGTGCGGACAATTGCCGCGGGCGTATTCGCCAAGGCGAACCTCAGCAATCGCCATCAATTTGCCGCCTACTTTTTCGGTGATCTGTTGGTTGAGCCGATCGAGCCTGCACCTCGATCAAAAACCGGTGAGTGTAGGCACGACGCCGGCATGTAAGTTGTCGCGCTTGACCTTCAAGCAAAGACCGGAACGGTAAAAATCCGATTATTGGTATCTGTGCCACAGTACGGTGCTGTGGCTGTATCTCTATTTCGATGAACAAACTTCTTCAAGCTATACACGAAAGCTTGCCGCAGTGGCTGGCAGATTGGTTCGACATTCTTGTTCCCGCTATCGAGGTCGTGCTGATTGCGGCTGGCGCATGGTTAGCAGTGCGCATCGCGCGGCGGTTGCTTAGAAAGCTGACCAATACATATTCTCTGCCAGGAAAAGTTGCGGCGCTGTCTTTGCGTGTGGTCGCGACCATCGTGTACGTAGCTGCCACGCTCTGGGCTCTGGAGCGAATGGGCGTGTCTGGAACCGTCCTGTGGACCGCATTCACGGGATTTGCCACTGTCGGGGCGGTCGCGTTTTTCGCCGCGTGGAGTGTACTCTCGAACCTGTTCTGCGCGCTCCTGATATACGTCACCGGTGCGTTCCGCATTGGGGATGTTGTGGAGCTTCTTGAGAACGGGGAAAAGCCGGGAATTAAGGGCCGTGTGCTCGACGTAAATCTCGTCTATACCACCTTACTGGAAACAACAGTCGAAGGACAAGAGGTGGTGCTGCAGCTGCCGAACAGTCTGGTGTTTCAACGTGTGCTACGAAGGTGGAAGTAACCGCAAGGGTGGCGCGGTCAGGCAAGGACGGAGACCGGCGCAAGAAGGGAAGCCCCGCTTCGCTTTTTTGAGGCCGAGCAAACTACTCAAGACCTTAAGCCGCTGGCGTCCGCGATGTCGGCGGACGCCGCAATACTGCTTGACTTCAGTGGCAGTGACGAATGCCGGTCTTGTGGTCCATATGGCAGCCTTGGCTGTCAGTCCCACCACTATGCGCCCACACGCCGCCCGACGCACAGGCCAGAACGGCCGTGAGAATGATGGTGATCCGTTTCAAGAAAGGTCTCCCTGGAGTGTTGGTTAGCGGTCTCAGTCTGCCGCAAGTTCCACACTATCATCACTGCGATTGCCAGCCCTCCCCGCCGCGGTAGGGCTGTTGCGGCTGTGTCACAACTGTCTGCGCTCGCTACGGCCAACGCACCTCAGCAACTTAACGAAAATGCTGACGGCCGCTGGCGCCCAAGTTTGTAGGTGAATCGACGCATAGCGTCCCCGCAATCCCGATGGCCTCGCCGATGGCCAGGCCATCAGGGTTCTGCGTGCTCTGCCTGCGCCGCAGCCACAGGTCACCGACGACATTGAACTGTGGCTGGCACCGCGGGCCGTGCGCGCATTGCGAGCCCACGGCATTTCCACACTGGCGGACCTGACCGTGCGCGTGCCGCGCCGGCGCCGCTGGTGGGGCGCGATCCCGGGGCTGGGGCAAGCGAGCGCGCGGCACATCGAGGCCTTCTTCCACGCCCATCCGCGGTTGACGGAGCGTGCGCGTGCCCTGATCGTCGGCGCGCCGCCAGGCGAGGTGGTCCCGTGGGAGCGGCTGAAACTGCCCGACGAGGTGGACGGCTCGCGAGGCAGCTTCCGGGCACCGCGACAGGCCTGCACGCTCGACGCATCGAACGACTACGAAGCCGTGCAGGCCTGGCTCGCCCTGCACGAAACCCAGACCACGCAGCGCGCCTATCGCAAGGAGGCGGAACGCCTGATCCTGTGGGCGATTATCGAGCGCGGTCGGGCGCTGTCGTCGCTTACGACCGAGGACGCCATCGCCTACCGCGGGTTCCTGCGGCGACCAACTCCGCGTGAGCGCTGGATCGGGCCACCGCGGGCACGCAGCGCGCCCGACTGGCGCCCCTTCGCACGGGGGCTATCGGCACGTTCGACGGCCTACGCCCTCACGGTGCTGGGCGCCATGTTCCGATGGCTGATCGAGCAGCGCTATGTATTGGCCAACCCGTTTGCCGGCATCAAAGTCCGCGGCCGCACGCGGGTCGCGCCACTCGATACCACACGTGGCTTTACTGAGGGCGAATGGCTGCTGGTGCGCACCATTGCCGATGGCCTGGAATGGTCGTACGGGTGGGACGTGCCCGCAGCGCAGCGCTTGCGCTTCATTCTCGATTTTGCCTACGCGACCGGCCTGCGGGCCAGCGAACTGGTTGGCGCGACGCTGGGCGATATCCGCACTGACGAGCGCAACGACCGCTGGCTGCACCTGGTCGGCAAAGGTGGGCGCCCGGGAAAGGTGGCGCTACCGCCACTTGCGCGAACCGCACTCGATCAGCATCTTGTACAGCGCGGACTGCCGGTGACACCAGCCCGTTGGGACCCCAGGACACCCTTGATCGCCAGCCTGGAGCAGGACAGCGTCACTAACATCACCGGCACCCGGCTGTGGATGGTAATGCGGCGCTTCTTTGGCCAGGCCGCGGACATCATCGCCGGCGACCACCCGACACTCGCCGAAAAGCTGCGCCGAGCCAGTCCCCACTGGACGCGGCATACCCACGCTACACACGCCCTCGCTCGCGGCGCGGAACTGACCACCGTGCGCGATAACCTACGCCACGCGTCGGTGGCCACCACCTCGATTTACTTGCAAAGCGACGAAGTCAAGCGGGCACACCAAATAGGTCAGGCCTTTGCCGCTCGGTAGCCGACGTCCGTGCCGACTGGCTTAGCGTGCAATATTTTCCGTTTTCTGAAGCGACCCCAGGTACAGCGAACTCCAACGGCTCTGCGCGCCGATGATCTGATCAGTAATGATGTGGGCCGCGACTGTGCCGTACACCAGCCCGTCGGTGGAGAAACCAGTGGCGATGAAAGCCCCTGACTCGTCCCGGCCGATGTAGGGAAGGCCGTCCGGAGAATGAAAGTGTTGTGCCGACCAGCGCTGAACGGGTGAACCGACAGCCAGGTATTCCTGCGCGGCCCGTTCAAGTTGAGCGAGTGCCGCGGCTGCATCATGCCTTCCCGTTTCGTGGTGTTCACCGATGCAAAGCAAGTAATGCTTGCCGTTTGCCTCCAATCCGCGGACCGATAGCCTGGGATGGGCCTGCGCCCAGAAGATGCCAGCCGGAACGGCTTGTTCGTGGAAGGCCAAACCATATTCGCGGCGCACAGCCATGCCGGCTTGCACCAAGTGAAAACCCAGCGGGGAATGGGTGGCCAGCACAATATGGTGGCCGAAGGCGGTACCGGTCCGTGTGCGAACGACGCCGACTTCCAGGTCCAGCTCGAGGGCAGGGGAGTTTTCGAAGAGGCGGGCGCCGGCGTGTTCGGCTTGCAGGGCCAAGGCGTGCAGATAGCCGATCGGATGGAACTGCGCTTGTGCCGAAAGCAGAAGCACCGCGCCCTTTGCGGCGGGCAAGCCGGGGGGCATCTCAGAGGCCAACTGCGCGTCCAGACCTGCTGCGCGCAATGCCTTCAGCTCCCCCAGTATGGTCGGCTCGGCATCCGGGCTTAGCGGATACTGGTACATCGGGCAGCGGCGGAAGCCGCTGCTCGGCCCCATCGCCTGCGCTTGCTGCTCGATCCAGGCGATCGCTTCCCCGCGAGACGCTACGACGGCGCGGGCGGTGTCCGCTTCGCACTTAGCCGCCAGCGTTTCGAGGCCACCGGTGACGGTCTGATACAGGTTACCGGTGGAGCCGCCGCTATCACCCGCGCCTACGGCACGGGCTTCGATCGCCGCCACCGACCGGGCGGTCTTTGCGAGCAGCAGGGCGGCGGTCAGGCCCGTGATGCCGGCACCGACGATCACCACGTCGACGCGCAGGTCGCCCTCAAGGGCCGGTCGAGGCCGACGCGGGCGCGTGGCCGCCCAGATGGAGATCGAGCCCATCATGCCTCCTTGTACCGAGTTTCATGGCGGCACAGGTTATCGGCGCAGGCGTCCAGGACTTCCCGACATCGCGGGTCAACGCCATGGTGCTTGCGTGCGCCGGGCGCCGTCCCTTGGTGGCGCGGCGGCACTGGCAGCCCAACAGATAGCAAAGCAGATAGCAAAGCGCGTGCCGTGATTGGATAGCCCGCGCGTGAATGCTGGTCTCAAATTGAGCGCCGGGCATCGCGCGGGAGAACGCTCGTCGGCGAAGGCAACGCGAGAAGAGGCGCGTGTGCGGGACGAACTGGTCAGCCCGAGCAATGTTGGCATCGCCCCTCCCAAGGAAGCGAATCAAACGGAGTCATCCGCGCATGACCAGCGAAATACTAAGTCGCCATAAACTCGAAGTGCCGGCAGGCCACGACATTACCGGGCTGTAATCAACGCGCAAGCTTATTCCTGAAAGATATTCCTCGCCTTGTAATTTGGCCTCAATCTTTAAGCGGAAATGAGCGCGGTCATAGCACCGTCGCGAGCAAAGGGAGGGCAAAACGTGCGAGCGCTGCGGCCTCGCGGTGCGGCCGGTCCAAATATTGCTGTGACGATAGCGGCGCCGACGTGGCGTCATCACTTCAAGGAGCCGACCATGCCGCATCAGAATTTTCAACACTGTATCGACGAGTGCAATGCTTGCGCAGTGGCATGCGAGCACTGCGCCGCCTCGTGTCTAAGTGAGCCGAACGTACACGAGATGGCCGAGTGCATTCGCCTGGATCTCGATTGCGCCGCAATGTGCCGGATGGCCAGCGCCTATATGGCGCGGGGAAGTCGCTTCGCCAAGGATCTGTGCAACCTTTGCGCGACCGCTTGCGAAGCATGCGGTGCCGAGTGCGAGCGACATGCGGCTCAGCATTGCCAGGAATGCGCTCAAGCGTGCCGGCGTTGTGCGCAGGCATGCCGCGCCATGGCGTAGCACGATCGGCTGCCAACGGCAGAACGGCCATGACGCTAACTTTTTGGCTCTCTACGGTCACGCGAAAGCCCGCGCGGACTACAGGACTGCAACGTCGCTGTCATTAAACGCGTCGGTTCTTCCGGCCGCCACCAGCGGCGACGGGATGCCGTCTCAGCGTCCGGTCGAGCATGGCGAAGACATCCCTAGCGTCGATTCGTTGCGCCGTCACCGTTGACGAAGTCGCTCATTCGTGCCGGCGGCTGCGGCGTGCCACCCATCGCGGGTCCATCGGAAGAGCCGCCTCCGTGCGAGTTGTGTGCACAATCATCTGCGTGATTGCCATCCTGGCTGTGGTAGGCATGCTGTTGATGCATAAGCGCATGATGGGCGGGCTAAGTTGTTGCTGGACCGGCGGCCGCGTAGTGCGCCGGATAAGGGCGGTGGCCGCCTAGTTGATGCCCGCCCGGAGATCGCTCCGGCGACCGCGCGCACGCAGCGCACCGGAGAGCGGCTGGGTTACTTGGTCTGATCCATCATTTCGCGACACTTTTGCATCATGGCGTCATGGTGGCGCAACATCGCCTTGGAGTCGTCCGGCTTCTGTGGCTTGTGTTGCTGCGCTTCAGCCCGTTTGGCGGTACGAGCGCGGCTTGTCTGATGCTTGGGCCCACGCGATGCCCCCAAGACCGGACAATCCTGCCATCACACCCCCCGCAGCCAGACCCTGCACGAAGCGGCGGCGCGGTAGGTTGGCCAGCACAATGCCAGACTGTCGATCACGTCCCATGAAATAGTCCTTTTTGCTTGAATGGCCGCATCGGACAGCGGCAAAGAGAGAGTAACGAGGACGAGGCTACCGACAACTTACCTGAACATTACATTCCGGTAATGTCCGGGCCACTCGGAGCAGGGCTGCGTAGACTCGCCATGGGCTGACCCAAGCGCAGCCATACAATCGGAAAAAGGAAGCTCGAACATGAAACTGCTCGTCGTAGAGGACGAATCCAAGACAGGCCAGTACCTGCGCCAGGGATTGACCGAGGCCGGATTCGTTGTCGACCTGGTTGGCAACGGGCTTGATGGACAACACCTGGCGCTCAACGAGTCTTACGATCTGATTATTCTCGACGTCATGCTGCCGGACCTCGATGGCTGGAGAATTCTGCTGAGCCTGCGCGCGGCCGAGAGCGCGGTTCCGGTCTTGTTCCTTACTGCCCGCGACAGCGTCGCTGATCGGGTCAAGGGACTGGAGCTCGGCGCGGACGATTACCTGGTAAAGCCATTTGCATTCTCCGAACTGTTGGCTCGCGTCCGGACGCTGCTGCGCCGCGGCACTGTGCAGATGGGGCTGGACCGCATTCAGGTGGGCGACCTGGTGCTTGATCTTAGTCGACGTCGCGCTTCGCGCGGAGGTCGCCGGATAGCGCTGACCAGCAAGGAGTTTGCGCTGCTCGAACTGCTCGCCCGCAGGCGGGGAGAAGTTCTGCCCCGCTCGTTGATTGCGTCCCAGGTGTGGGATATGAACTTCGACAGCGACAGCAATGTGATCGACGTTGCGATTCGCCGCTTGCGAGCCAAGATCGACGACGACTTCGACGCCAAGCTGATTCAGACGGTGCGAGGCATGGGGTACGTGCTGGAAGCGCCCGAGGGGCAAGAATGAAGCGCCGTATGTCGCTGACCATGCGGCTGACGTTGTTGTTTTCTCTGACGTCGGCATTGGTGCTACTTGGCCTCGGAATACTGATCTGGCTTTCCATGGACCGGCATTTTGCCGACGAAGATTATGTGGTGCTTGGGGACAACGTTCGTCTGATTCAAAAGATCGCTCAGGAGCAATCCAGCACGCACCTGCCGAGCCGTCTTGCGGAAATGGTGGAACATCACCCCGGTTTTGTCGCCCATGTGAGCACCGCGAAAGGTGACGTCATTTACCGCACCAATGGGTTCGATTTTGGCGCCATGCTCAACGTTATTGGCCGGCTTGGACCGGATGAGACGACCTTGAGCTGGCAGCAGGGAGACAAGGAATACCGAGGTATGCGCGCGCACGCGACAGTGCCCGGCGAGTCGGTGCCCTTGGCGGTGATGGTCGGCATGGACACCGAAATCCATGCCCACTTTATGCACGCGTTTCGTCGCTCGCTGGCCTTCTATACCACGTTGGCGGTGCTCGCCAGCGGCTTGTTCGGCTGGTGGGCAGCCAGGCGCGGTCTGGCGCCGTTGCGAACGATGGCCTCTCGCGCCAAGGGTGTCACGTCGAATCACCTTGACGCCCGCATGCCCGTGGAGACCGTGCCGGTGGAGATGGCCGATCTGGCGGCGACGCTGAATGCCATGCTCGAGCGCTTGCAGGACGATTTCCGGCGATTGTCCGAATTCTCGTCCGACCTGGCTCACGAATTGCGCACGCCGATCACCAACCTGATGACCCAGACCCATGTCGTGTTGTCGCAGCCGCGCGAGGCCGCCAAGTACCGCGACGTGTTGGCCTCCAACGCCGAGGAGCTGCTGCGCCTTGGCCGCATGGTGTCCGATATGCTTTACTTGGCCAAGATGGAGCACGGCATCACGCTGCCCAACGAGGAGTCGATCCATGTCGGCGACGAGGCCCGCGCGCTGTTTGATTTCTACGACGCCTTGGCCGAGGACAAGGGTGTGCAGCTGCGCCTGCAGGGCGACGCCAGCATCGTGGGCGATCGCCTGATGTTGCGCCGCGCACTGAGCAATCTGCTGTCGAACGCACTGCGGTATACGCCCAGCGGCAAAGCGATTGTGATCAAGGCATGCGAGCAAGACGGCGGCGCCACCATCGTGGTCGAGAACCAGGGCGAGGGGATCGATCCCGAGCTGTTGCCGTCGTTGTTCGACCGGTTCTTTCGGGCCGACAAGTCCAGGGCGCGCGCTGATTCGGACAGCGTGGGGCTTGGCTTGTCGATCACGCAAGCCATCATGGTGGCGCACCGCGGTGGAATCTCGGCTGAGTCGTCAGGCGGTCTCACCCGCTTTATTCTGACCTTCCCGCGGCGCCAGCCACGAGCTTAGGGAGGCCGGTCCCCCATGGCGAGCTGCGAGGCACGTGCTGATGCCAGCAAGATCGGCATACTGTTAGGCCATGTGCCGGATCCCGCTGCCAATAGCGACGCTATTGAGATAAGTATCCTTATCGTAATAGCCAGTTCGCTGCGCTAAACTGGCCCCCATGAAATCACGCCTGACCCTACCTAACTCCACATCATCCGCCAGCACGGGTATGGATACGGCCCCGACCGATGCCTCCACGGCACTCCCCGATGCCGCGTCCCTGGCCGCGCTGCGTGCCTGGCATGCCGGCCTGAGCTCCCGGCAAGCCGTGGCGCAATACCTGGGGGAGGAGAGGGCGCGCGGCCAATCCTCGCGCGCCGTGCTGGGCCGCATTCGCCGCCGGCTTGCCTTGCTGGCACGCGAGCGCGGCCGCGACGATCTGGCCGCGTTGTTCGAGATGCCGGCGTCGGCGCGGGTGGCGCAGGGCAGGGTGGCCGACCGTGCTATCGAGGTCCTGCGCACGCTGCCGACGCCACAGCCAGCGATCACCGACGACATCGGCCGCTGGCTACCGGCCCGCGCCGTCGCCGCCCTGCGCGCCCACGGCATCGAGACGCTGGCGGCGCTGACGGTGCGCGTGCCCAGGCGCCGACGCTGGTGGGCAGCCATCCCGAGGCTGGGCGCGACCGGTGCCAGACAGATCGAGGCGTTCTTCGCCGCGCATCCCGAGCTGACCGAGCGGGCCCGCGCGCTGATCGTGCAGGAGCGGCGCAGCAGCGTCGTGCCGTGGGAGCAGCTACGCTTGCCCCATCAGGTCGACGGCTCCGAAGGGCGCTTTCGCGCCCCGCGCGCGACGTGCACCTTGACCGCGGACAACGACTACGAGGCGGTGCAGGCCTGGCTGGCGCTGCACGAGTCACCGGCTACTCACCGCACCTACCGCAAGGAAGCGGAACGGCTGATCCTGTGGGCCATCGTCGAGCGTCAGCGGCCGCTGTCGTCGTTGACCACCGAAGACGCCGTGGCCTACCGCGCCTTCCTGCGGCGTCCCATGCCACGAGAGCGGTGGGTCGGGCCGCCACGCCCGCGCTCGTCGCCGGACTGGCGGCCGTTCACCGGTGCGCTGGCCGCACGCTCGGTCGCCCATGCGCTGTCCATCCTTGGGGCGATGTTCCGGTGGCTGGTCGAGCAACGCTACGTGCTGGCCAATCCCTTCGCCGGCATCAAGGTGCGCGGCGGCGGCCGCACCGCGGCGCTGGACAATTCGCGCGCCTTTACCGACGGTGAATGGAAGTTGGTGCGGACCATTGCCGACGGGCTCGAGTGGTCCTACGGTTGGGAGGCCGCCGCGGCGCAGCGCCTGCGCTTCGTGCTGGATTTTGCCTATGCAACGGGGCTACGTCCCAGCGAGCTGGTAGGAGCCACGCTCGGGGATATCTGGACCGACGCGCAAGGCGACGAATGGCTCGAGCTGACCGGCAAGGGCGGCCGCAGCGGCAACGTGGCAATGCCCCCGTTGGCGCGGCGGGCGGTGGAGCGCTACCTGACGGAACGCGGACTGCCCATCAGTCGGCGTTTGTGGCGTCCCGAGGTCCGCCTGGTCGGTGATCTGGGCAGCGAGCCCGAGATCGGCATCTCCAGCACGCGGCTATGGCATGTGGTGAAGCGGTTCTTCAAGCTGGCTGCGGATGTCATTGGTGCAGACCATCCCGCGGCGGCGGACAAGCTGCGCCGCGCCAGTCCCCACTGGATGCGCCATACGCACGCCACACACGCGCTAGGAAGCGGCGCGGAACTGACCATCGTTCGAGACAACCTGCGGCATGCGTCCGTGTCGACGACGTCGATCTACCTGCACAGCGACGAGGTAAAAAGGGCAAGGCAGATCGGAGAGGCATTTGGGGCGTAAATGACACCCGCAAGGGCGCCAATAGCGGGCTGTACGGACGAATAAGGGACTACAATCTTGCCCCTTCGTTGCCGAGCGGTTCGGGCTCAAAACACGGAATCCTTCAAGCCGAATCCCCTTGTTGGCATCACGGCGACCGTCATGCTGTCGGCGTGTGGCCCCGCCGCGCACAGGGCGATCGCGCGCCGTGCATGGTGACGGCTGCGCAAATCGACGAACTCGAGCATCAGAAAGGCCAAGCAGATGGCCGCCAGCACCAAACCGCCCACGCCGCCGGAAGTCTTGCCATAGGTGAATGCCGCGACGGCCAGGCCGAACATGGTCACGGTGCCGAAGCAAAATGCCCAGAAGCTGGGCGTCACCTGACCTGGTCGGAGCGCGACGTAGGTGGGGCCGGCGGTAAAGCCATGGTCCTCATTGAACCGCAGATAAGGCCAACCGGAGGCCGCCCAGCGCGCGAGCGACAGCGCTGCCGAATGCTGCGCGATGTAGCGCAGTTGGGCGACTGAAAAGCTCCGGCCATAGGCTGCATACATCCGTCCGCAATCGGCCAGCGTCGGTGCGGCAGGGGCCATCACCTCCCACGCTCGCGCTACAGCATCCGGATTTCGCACACATGGCTCGCGCGCCAGCCAAGACAGTACTTGCACGCCCTGTGACCAAGGCACCGCCGAAGATTCCATGTCCGCCCCCCGAATTGTCTGCCACGCCACGGCAGTGTCCTAAAGTAACTTTGCGTCACTTTACACGGCTAGCAAAGAGGCCGACAACTCGGACAGGGGTATCTCGCAGGCGGGGGCGCGAGCACGTGCAAACGGTAGAGAGAGCACACGGCGCTCCCGGCATAGTCGCCGGCTGTGCCGTCATCGAAACTGCCAGCCTCCGAAAGGTAAGCGCCTAGGGGCGGGTAACAAATTTATGCAAAAACGGGTAACAAATTTATGCAAATTAACGAGTGCGAACGCACTCCTGTCCGCGCAATGACTTCGAATTTTACATAAGAAGTATTATCGGCGACAAAGGTGTTGGCCGTTTTTTCTAATGTCGTAACGCCTGGGGCACGTGCTGGAGATCGCGGACAAGGTGCAGGCATTGCGCGACGACCGGCAGACCACCAGGGCCGTCGCGCACGAACAGCGGTCAGGCGCCAGCGCGAGCCAGGAAAAAAGGCCCCGCAAAGCGGCCGCGCTGCAGCGGGACTCAGTGTCGATTGCGCGAGCCGGAAAGCCGCGGCTCTGCCTCTTCATACTCTATTGCCAGCTCCTCCACGACCTCTGCCACACTGCTGACGGCCTTCACCCCCGACACCGAGTGCCCGGCGCTCCAAAGGTCCGCCCAGCGTTGGATCACCGCGCCGTCGGCACCGCCGCCAAACCGGCTGCGGGCTTCATGTACGGACACCGATTCGTCGAGCTGCTGCGGATCGAGTCCGACGCGGCGAATCGACGGGACCAGGAAATTGGCCGGCAAACCGGTAAACGCTCGCGTCGTCACCACATCATCGAGCGTGCTGTTGCACAGCATCGCCTTGTAGTCCTCGCTGGCCAGGCTCTCCCGCGTCCCGATAAAGCGCGTGCCCATCGATACGAGGTCGCAGCCGAGGACCGTGGCTGCCCGCAGCGCAATACCGTCCATCATGCCGCCCGCCAGTATCAGCGGGCCATGGAAGAATGCCCGCACCGCCCGCACGAAGGCAAACGGATTGGCCCAGCCCGTGTGGCCGCCGGCGCCCGCGGTGAGCAACACGAGGCCATCGGCGCCGGCATCCAGGGCGCGGCGGGCGTGGTGCAAGGTGGCGACGTCGGCAAACACGCAGGAGCCCGCCGCTCGCAATGCGGGCATGGCGGCGGCCGGCGAGCCGACGCTGGTGATCACCACCTCGGGTCGATAGCTGGCGATCAATTCGACCTCGGCGCGCAGCTTGGCCGGGTCGCGCCGCATGATCAGGTTGGGGCAATACGCGCCATGGTGCGGTGCGCCGTTGCGCGTGGCCTCTGCGGCTTCGGTCGATAGCCGCGCCAGCCAGGCATCGAGTTCGTCCAGCGAGCGGCAATTGGCGGTCGGGAAGGCGCCGACCACACCGGCGCGACACGCCGCCGATACCAGTTCGATGCCGGACACGCGCAGCATCGGCGCGGCGACGACGGGGACCTTCAGGCGTTCCAGGAATGGCAGCGTCGTCATGATTTCACACGTATCCGATGATCCAGAGAATCGAAGCAGGCCACCGCCTCGGCAAGCAGCGTGGCGACGATCTCAGCCAGCGGCTCGACCCGGCGTGCAAACGCAATGGAAGGCCCCAGCGACACCATGCCGTGCTGCCACTGGCCCTCCCGATAGCAACGGTCGCGTGTGTTGCGACCATCGAGCAGATCGCCATACGCGGCATAGTCGCGTGCGCCATCGCGCTCGAGCGCGGCGACTTGCTCGGCGGTGGCATTGCGCAGCACGCGCCAGGTGTTGCCGAGCGAGCGCAACACCGCGACGGTTGCATGCTCGTCGCATTCGACCAGATGGCGCTTGTACGCCGGATGCGCCTCGACTTCCTCGCTGACCAGGAAGCGGCTGCCGATCACGGCGCCATCGAGTCCCTGCGCCAGCAGTGCCGCGATCTGCCGCCCATGGCCGATGCCGCCACCGATGGCGATGGGCACCCGCACGCGGTCTTGCGCAAGCGCCCCGAGCAACATCGACGGCAGTTCGTTGAGGCCGGGATGGCCGCCCTCCTCCATGCCGACCAGCGCCACCGCGTCGGCGCCATCGCGCTCGGCGGCCAGCGCATGGCGAATGCTGGACGCCTTGTGCAGGACGATGCCGCCACCGTCGTGGATACGCCGGATCAGTTCCCCCGGCCCCCGGCCCGCGGTCTCGAAATGGCGCACGCCACAACGGAGCGCGGCATCGAGCCAGTCGAGCACGGCATCATTGCCGGCGGAACGCCCCGACAGAGTCAGGTTGACGCCGAATGGCCGCCCTTCGGTCAGCAAGGCGCACTGGCGCAACGCGGCTTCGAACGCGGGGCGATCCTCGAACGAACGTGGCGTGATGAAGCCCATGCAACCAGCATTGACGAGCGCGGCGACGTAGCGCGGCTGTGACAGCCACATCAGCCCGCCGCCCAGGATCGGATGGTCGATGCCGAACAGCTCGGTCAGCCGCGTGCGGAACGGCCCGCTGTGCTGCCCACGCGATGGATCACCGCCCGCCATCGCCCCGGCCCTGCTGTCGGCGCGCACTGTCCAGCGCAGGGGCGCGTCCCGGGCCCATCGCGCTCATGCCCTCCAGGGGGACGGGAAAGCGCGCCAGCGGCAAAGGCGCATCGGCGCTGCCCGGATCGAACCGATCGCGCTCGCGGAACTGCGCCAGCGCACCGACGTCGTTGGGTGCGACGACCGGCGCAACTGGCACATCGGCCCGCGCGAGCAGCGCGAACGCGCGGTCGCGCTCGTAGGCGGCGAGCGCTTCGGCCAGACGCGCGTTGATGGCAGCGGCGGCAGGCTTGCGTGCGGCGATGCCACGCCAGGGCTCGCCGTCGAACGGCGCCATCGGCAACGCCTCGCACAGCCGCTTCCAGAAATGGTCCTCGAGCGCGGCCACCGACAGGTACTCGCCGTCGCTGCAGCGGAACGCGCCATAGGCCGGTTTGACCAGCGTCGCTTCGCGCTGCTCGGCGAGCGAGCCTGCCCCCGCCTCGCGCCAGGCGCCGAAGCGTGCGTTCATCCAGTGCAGCGCGCTGTCGGCGAGTGCGACGTCCAGGTACTGGCCACGGCCGCTTCGCTCGCGCTGCAGCAAGGCGGCGAGCGTGGCGGACAGCGCGTACATCGCACCGCACAGGTCGGCCAGCGGCAGGCCGAACGACTGCGCTGGACCGCCGCGCTGCTCCCCCGATACCGCCAGCGCACCGCACGCTGCGAGGTAATTGATGTCATGGCCTGGCAACTGCGCCCACGGTCCCTGCTGGCCATAACCGCTCAGCGACACGTGTACCAGGCGCGGAAAGCGCGCCTGCAGCGTAGCGGCGTCGAGCCCCAGCCGGGCCATCACGCCGGGCCGGTAGGATTCGACCAGCACGTCGGCCTCGTCCAGCAACGCAAGCACTTCACGGCGCCCCGCTTCCTCCTTCAGATCGACGAGCAGGCTCTGCTTTCCCCGATTGACGGCCTCGAACACTCCCGGACCCATACGGCGCGCGTTGTCGCCGTGCGGCGGGCGCTCGATCTTGATCACCCGGGCGCCCAGTTCCGCCAGGTTTTGCGTAAAGAATGGTCCGGGCAGCAGCTCGCTCAAGTCGATGACGGTGACGCCGTCCAGCGGCGGCGCGACGGCAGTGGGATCGGCGGCGCTCATGCGCGAGCCTCCGGTGGCTGTCGCGCGACGATCACCGCATCGAGCGGGATCGCGCCGGCGCCAGGTTTGCCGGGTTCGCTCGCAACGTCGACCCAGACCGGATTCAGGTCCATCTCCTCGATCCACGCGGCGTTGTCGCGCACGAAATCGGAGATCCGGCCGAGCAGCGCCTCCAGCGCTGCCACGTCGGCGGGCGGCCGCCCACGAATCCCTTCCAGCAATGGCCACGCGCGGATCTCGCGGATCATTGCCGCAGCCTCTCCCTTGCCGAGCGGCAGCATCCGGCGCGATACATCGCGCAGTACCTCGACATGGATGCCGCCCATGCCGAAGGTCAGCACATGGCCGAACACCGGATCACGCGTAACGCCGATCAACAGTTCCAGGCCGCGCGGCGGCGCCATCTTCTCAATCAGCACGCCGTCGATGGTGGCGTCGGGGCGATGGCGGTGCGCCGCGGCGGTGATGGCATCCCATGCCTCCTGCACCGCCGCCGCATCCTCCAGACCTACGCGCACTCCGCCGATGTCCGACTTGTGCACGATATCGGCGCTCGCGATCTTTGCCACCACGGGAAAGCCCATCGCACGCGCGATGCGCACCGCATCGTCGCGCGTCCGCGCGATCTCGCACGGCAACAGCGCGATGCCGGCCTCGCGCAGCCGCGCCTTGGCGTTCGCTTCTGACAACGGCTGCGTGACGACTGCACCGTCGGCGACGCTGCTTGCAACAGTGGGCACGCGCAGTGCCAGCTCGCCCCCTTCGGCGGCGCGCCATCGGCCATAGGCGGTCCAGCGGCGAATCGCCGCGATCGCCTTGTTGACCGAGCGTGGCGGCGCGAAGCCGTGCTCGACCAGCAGCTTGTAGCCGTCGCCGAGCCGATCGCTCATCCAGATCGGCACGATTGGCGTGCTGGTGGCGCGTTGTGCGTTCACGATGTTCTGTGCCATGCGCGTGGTGGTCTCGCCGTAGTCCAGCGTAATCGGCAACACGACGAGGCCGACATTCGGATCGGCGGCGACGGCGCCCAGCGTCTTCTCCACCAGCGACGAATCGCTGAGGACGGCGGCGGTCGTGTCCACCGGGTTGCCGATGGCGGCGTAGTCGGGCAGCGTGGTGCGCAAGGTATCGGTGGTCTCGCTGGCAAACTGCGCAAGGGTCAGTCCCTCGGCACCGACCGCGTCGGCGGTCAGCGCCGAGGTGCCGCCCGACGAGCAGTAGATGGCGAGGGCATCGCGACCGGCCGGCAGTGCGCGTGCGAACAGCCATGCGGTATCGACCAGCTCGTCGATGTCGTGCACCTCGATCACCCCGAGCTGCCGGAACACCGCGCTGTTGACCTCGGCCGAACCGGTCAGCGAGGCGGTGTGCGACTGCGCGGCGCGGCGCCCATATTCCGAACGGCCGACCTTGAGCGCTACCACCGGCTTGCCGTTCGCGGCCGCGCGTTGCACGGCCGCCGCGAAGCGCTCGCCATCCTTGATGCCTTCGAGCAGCGTGGCGATGACCTTGATGTCCGGTGCGTCTGCCATGTAGTGGATGAAGTCGGCGACCTGAAGGTCGACCTCGTTGCCGGTCGAAGCCCACAAGCCAATACCGATGCCGCGCTCCATCGCCTGCATCACGTTGCGCCCGAGCCCGCCGCCCTGGGTCGCAAGCCCGATCGGACCCTTGACCAGATCGTGCGGGAACGAGGGCGAAAAGGTCATGCCGAGCTGCGCATTGACATTGGTCAACCCCGGGCAGTTCGGTCCATACAGCCGCATGCCGCTGCGTTCGGCGATGGCTTTCATGCGCTGCTGCTCGCGCTCGCCTTCCGCGCCGGTTTCGCCAAAACCGGAGCTCAGGATGATGGCGAAGCGCACGCCGCGGGAGGCGCATTCGTCGAGCACGGCGAGCACGCCGGCGGCAGGCACCACGATGACGGCGACGTCGGGCGTGTCCGGCAGCGACGCGACGCTTGGCCAGCACCGCCGCCCCATGATTTCGGTCTTGCCTGGATTGACGAGGTAGAGGTCGCCGTCGATGCGCGAATGGACGACCAGGTTGGTCAGGGTCCGTTCACCGATGCTGTTGGGACGATCCGATGCGCCAACCAGCGCGATCGAGCGGGGATGGATCAGGCGGGACAGATCCGTCGTGTTGGAATGCATGACTGGTTCTCCGGAAAGGACAGTCGCCCGGGCAGCCGCGATGGGGCGCCCGTGACGATGGCAGCAGGCCGGCGCAATAGCGCGGGCGCGTGATCAGGCAATGGCCGACATGCCGAGAATCTCCCGGCCGACGATCAGTGTCTGTACCTCGGTGGTCCCTTCGGGAATGGTGCCGCCGCGCGTATCGCGGAAGATGCGCTCGATCGGATAGTCGGTGGCGTAACCCAGGCCGCCATGGACCTGCAGTGCCATATCGGCGACCTCGTGGGCTGCCTCGGTGGCGTACAGCTTGGCGATCGAGCAAGCGGTGCGCGCGTCCTGGTTGGCGTCCAGGGCCGCCGCTGCGCGGTAGCCGAGCGCGCGCGCGGCTTCGACGCGGACCGTCATGTCGACGATATGCTTCTGCACCAGCTGGAAGCTGCCGATGGGGCGGCCGAACTGCGTGCGCGTGCGGGCATAGTCGATCGACAGGTCGAGCGCAGCCTGGGCCGCGCCCACCGCGCCCATGGCGATATTGACCCGGGCGGCATCGAGTCCCTTGAGCATCCGCTTGAGGGCGCTGCCCTCCGTGCCAAGCAGGTTGGCGCGCGGAATGCGTACGTTGTCGAAGTTGAGCTCCGCGGTACCGGTGCTGCGCAACACCATGGTGTCCACGCGCCGCACTTCATACGGCGTCACATCCCGCTCGACGATGAAGGTGGACAGTTGCCCGTCGCAATCGGGACTGAAGGTGCGCGCCACCACGATCGCGAAATCGGCAAAGTAGCCATTGGTGATCCACAGCTTGCGGCCATTGAGCACGTACTCGTCGCCGACCAGGTCCGCACGCGTCTGGATCTGTGCGATGTTCGAGCCCGTTCCGGGCTCGGAGATCGCGGTGCAGCAACGGCGGTCGGAACGCAGCAATGGTTGCAGGAAGCGCGTCTTCTGCTCCGGCGTGCCTTCGCTGGCGAGCTTCAGGATGCCGCCGTTGGTGATGTTGAGCATGGTGCGAAGCGACAGCCAGGCGTAGCCCGCCTCTTCCATCAGCATGCCCCACGTAACGTGGTCCAGCCCCATGCCGCCCTCGGACTCGGGCAGGCGGCCGCCGATATAGCCGAACTGAGACAACCCCTTGAGGATTTCAAAGGGAAAGGTATGTGCCTTGTCATGTTCGGCCACCAGCGGCGCGACCTCGCTCTTCATGTAGCGACGGATGCTGTCGCGCAACAGCACCTGCTCGTTGTCCGGTACGAAATGCATGGGGTGTCTCCTTTGTCTTGTTGCCCGTTGGCCGCCACGTTGGCCGCCCCGATGGCTTCCATGATGGCGGTACGCCATGGCGTACCGCTAACCCTTTGCGTCCTTCCCGGCGGGGCGCTCCCTACACGGCTGGTGCCCTCGCCCTGCCTGTCCTGCGCGCCGCCGTGGCGGGCGGCGAGGCCACTCCCTCGTCGGGCTCCGGACGAAACACCAGGGCCTGCACCTCGCGCAGGGCCTGCAGCATGGCGTCCTTGTTGGCGCGCAGACGGTCGACGGGTCCGGCGATCGACAGCGACAGGGGTTCGCCGCCGACATAGCCGGCCACGGCCATCGCGCCGAGCCCGTCGCCACCCTCGTTTTCCACCCAGATCCACCCCTGCCGGCGCGCCTTCGCTACCTGTGCTTCCAGCACCGACAGGTCGGTGATCGTGCCGGGCGCGATCTTCTTCAGGGGCTTGAGCCGCAATTGGCGCGCCGCTTCCTCCTGCGTGCCCAGAGCGAGGATCGCCTTGCCAAGCGCCGACACATGCAAGGCCAGCTTGTCCCCGACGTTCTGCATATAGCGCAGCGGATGGCGACCCTCGGTAAATGCCAGCACCCGCACGACGCCGCCCTCGATGCGGCCGAACAATCCGGTTTCACCGGTACGGTCCCGCAGCAGTTCGCATGCTTCGGCGCCTACCGCATAGAGCGGATCGCTCGACGATATCTCCTGAGCAATGCTGAGCAGCCGCGCGGTGGGATAGAAGCGCCTGCTGCGGGCAGTGCGTACCAGGTAGCCCAGCTCATGCAAGGTGTGAAGCAGGTCCGAGCAGCTGCTTTCCGGCAGGTCCATCAGGCGCGCCAGGTCCGAGTTCGAGAGTTCGCGTCGCTCGCGCGCAAAGACTTCGAGCAAGGCCATGGTACGGGCGGCGGCTGGTACAAGGGTCGGCATAGAGTCTCCGAAATTTCGTAATGACTCACGAATTATAGCCACATCGATCGACTACATCCGCCCTGCTTCCCGCCGCGCTCCTGTACAGATACGCCGGGATTCCTCGCCGTGCCTGCGTTCGGTGCTCAACCTTTCAACTTGTATATCTACGAAATGCTGGCCTATAGTACGACACGCCGTAGACAAATACAAACGCAAAACGACAAGGAGACACCTCATGCAGACCCTTGGACATGCATTGGCCGGAGCGCTCGCCGCGGCTGCAGTGCTCTCGCCCGGCGCGACGTCAGCCCAGGGCGCACCAGCGAACTGGCCCAGCAAGCCGATCACCTTCGTGGTGCCGTTCACCCCGGGTGGCATCACCGACAACGTGTCACGCATGCTGGCGAAGAAGCTGGGGGAACAGCTGGGCCAGCCGGTGGTGGTGGACAACAAGCCCGGCGCAGGGGGCTCCATTGGCGTCGAAGCGGCCTCGCGACAGCCGCCGGACGGCTACACGATGATCTACGGCACGCAGGGCACGCATGCGGCCAACCTCGCGCTCTACAAGAACCTGCGCTACGACCCGATCGCGGATTTCGTGCCGGTGCACGGCATCTCTACCACGCCGCTGATCCTGGTGGTCAATGCCAGCCAGCCGTTCAAGACCGTGGCCGATGTCGTCGCCTACGCAAAGGCCCATCCCGGCAAGCTGAACTTCGCCTCGGCCGGCCCCGGCACCGGTACCCATCTGACGGCAGAGGTGTTCCAGAAGGCCGCTGGCATCGAGATGACCCACGTGCCTTACAAGGGCAGCAATCCGGCGCTGAACGACTTGACGGCCGGCAACGTCAATCTGATGTTCGACTACCCGGTCGTCGTCATGCCGTTGATCCAGGCCGGCAAGCTTCGCCCCCTTGTCGTGACGGCCAAATCGCGGCTGAAAGTCGTGCCCGATGTGCCCACCATCGCGGAAGCGGGCTATCCGGGCGCGGAGACCAGTGCATGGAGCGCGGTCTTCATGCCTGCCAGGACGCCCCCTGATATCGCCAAGCGGCTGGGCGACGAGATCGCCCGTGCCATCGCCTCCCCGGAAATGCTGGCCATCACCGAAAAGTTCGGCAGCACGCCGCTGACGGACATTCGCGATACGCGGCTGCAGTCGATGGTCAAGTCCGAAATGGTGCGGTGGCGCGAGGTGGTTCGCCAGTCCGGCGCCACGCTCCAATGACGCCCCGTACGCCCTGCGCTGTGCGCACCGTCCGCCGCCATACCTTTTTCTGCTCCACCTGCTGATTGCCCACCTCCGTCATCTCATGACCCTAGCCTCGACCGAGCCGCGCCCGCGGCACCCATCGCTCTACCGGCTGGCCGCCGATGGCCACTCGCTGGACTTCCACTATGCCCGCTGCAATCGCTGCCAGCGGCTCGCCTTTCCGGCGAACTCGCCCGGTTGCCCGCATTGCGGCTCGGCCATGGACGATGCTGAACGCGTGACGCAGCCAGGCGGCGGCACGCTGCTCGAATATGTCACGGTGCATGTCGCGCTGGCACCCGACATGGCCGTGCCGGCCATCGCCGGCGATATCCGCCTTGCCGACGGCATCGTGGAACAGGGCGTGATCGGTGTGTCCGACGAAGCCGGGCTTCGCCCCGGCATGGCCGTCAAGGCTGTGGCGGTATTCCAGCAAGACGGCCAGTCGTACCACTGCGCCTTCGTTCCCGCGCAGGAGGCAATCCGATGAGCAGCTGGATCGACGGCAATGGTGGAGTCTACGTGGCCGGCATCGGCCTGCATCCCTATCAATTCCCCAATGACACGCCCTACACGCATCTGGGCCTGACCGCCGTGCGCGCGGCCCTGGCCGATGCCGGCTTGCGCTTCGACCAGGTCGAGAGTGCCTATGTGGGGACCACGTCGATCGGCATGGCCGCCGGCCGCGTGATGCTGCGCCATCTCGGCTCCACCGGGCTTGCCGTGACGCAGGTGGAGAACGCCTCCGCGTCCGGCTCCTTCGCCTTCCGCCAGGCCTGCCAGGAGGTGGCTGGCGGCATCAGCGACGTGGTGCTCGCGATCGGCGTGGACAAGCATGGCGACGGGCGGCGGGCGGCCAACAAGGATGGACTGGAACGGCTCTCGGATACCGCGACCATCCCGGCGGTGAAGTTCGCCATGATGGCGCGCCGCTATCTGCGCGAGCGAGGGGCCGACATCCACTCGCTGGCCGCCGTGGCCGTCAAGAACCACGGCAATGCGGCACGCAATCCTTTCGCGCAGTTCCGCAAGCCGCGCACGCTCGAGCAGGTGCTCGCTTCGCCCAAGGTGGTTGGCGACCTGACCGTGCAGCAATGCTGCCCTCGCGGCGACGGCGCCGCGGCGGTGCTGGTGGTATCGGGACAGGCGCTGAGGCGGCTCGGGCTGGATGCCGGGCGCTGCGTGCGGGTGCTGGCGTCGAGCGCCAACAGCGAGCGCGACGAGAGCAAGTACGGCGACGGTGCGCTCGAGCTGGTGAAGGCGAGCGCCAGGTCGGCCTGCGAGCAGGCCGCGGTGTCGCCGACGGACCTGGACCTGCTTGAACTGCATGACGCCTTCTCGGTGGAGGAACTGCTCTACAGCGAGGCCATCGGCGTCTGCGAGCCCGGCGAGGGCGCCGCCTACCTGGCGCGGGGCAGCTCTGCCATCAACGGACGCTGCGCCATCAATGCGTCCGGCGGACTGATCGGCATGGGCCACCCCCTTGGCCCGACCGGCATTGGCCAGATCGCCGAACTGACACGGCAATTGCGCGGCGAGGCCAGCGGCCGGCAGCACGAGCGCGCACGGCTGGGCATGGCCCACATGATCGGGCTCGGATCGGTCGCCATCGCGCACGTGCTCGCCGCGCCGGCCCGCTGAGCCAGCGGTCACGGCGACCCGGATGCCATATCACCAGAGGAAACACGCATGACAGAGCCAACCCTGCCCCCACTCGAGACCTTGCGCTACGAAGTGCGCGAGAACGTCGCCATCGTCACGCTGAACCGTCCGGAGCGGATGAATACGCTGGGCGGCACCATGAAACCGGACCTTGCGCGGGCCATCCTGCAATACGCACGTGAAGACCCGCGGGTAGGCGCCGTGCTGCTGACGGGCGCGGGGGACCGCGCCTTCTGCGCTGGCGCGGATATCAAGGAGCGCGCCGGCAACCAGATGCGCGGCACCGAATACTTCTTCGCCCAGCGGGCCACCCACGATCTGTTCCGCAATATCGAGACATTCGAAAAGCCTGTGATCGCCGCGATCAATGGCGTAGCGCTGGGCGGCGGCCTCGAACTGGCGCTGTGCTGCGATATCCGTATCGCCAGCGATGCCGCGCGTTTTGGCCTTCCCGAGGTCAAGCTTGGCGTGATCCCGGCCGCAGGCGGAACGCAGCGGCTGCCTCGCCTGATCGGCGCGGCCCGCGCCAAGGAACTGGTGTTCACCTCCGATCTGATCGATGCGGGAACGGCGCTGCGCTACGGCATCGTGACCCAGGTACTGCCACCGCAGGAGCTGATGCCGGCCGCGCTCGCACTGGCCCAGCGCATCGCCGGGCAGCCGCCGCTGGCGGTGCGCTTTGCCAAGCAGGCAATCGACCGGGGCTTGCAGACCGACCTGGACTCCGGACTGGAGTTCGAACGCTATGCCGCGGCGATGATCGTCGACAGCGACGATCGCAAGGAAGGCATGCGGGCGTTCGTGGAGAAGCGCAAGCCGGTGTTCACGGGACGCTAGGCAGGCCGGGACGAGGGACAGGATTTACCACGACACGCTGTGCAGCGGCCTCCGCGGCAACGTCGCCGCCACGCCGCGCACGGCACAACAACGGAAGACAACTGATGAATCTCGGATTGGAAGGAAAGGTCGCGCTGGTGACCGGCGGTGGCCAGGGCGTCGGCCGCCAGATCTGCATCGAACTGGCCGGCGAAGGCGCCGCGGTCGTAGTCAACGATCTGTTCGCGGAGCGCGCGCAGGCAGTGGCAGGCGAGATCGAAGCGGCCGGCGGGCGGGCGCTGGCCGCTCCCGCCGATATCACCAGGCCGGAGCAGGTCGACGCCATGGTGCGGCTTGCCGCCGAACATTTCGGCAAACCGATCTCCGTGCTGGTCAATAACGCCGGAATCGTGCCCGAGCGCCGCGAAAAAGGTGGCCGTACCCCGCTGTTCCTGGACATGCCGGTGGCCGACTGGGCCAAGGTGGTCGACCTCAATGTCTACGGCACCATGCACTGCTGCCGCGCGGTGCTGCCCGGCATGATCGAACATGGCGCAGGACGCATCGTCAATATCATTTCCGAGGCGGGTCGAGTCGGTGAAGCCCAGTTGGCCGTCTATTCCGGCGCCAAGGCGGCCATCGCCGCGTTCGGCAAGGCCATCGCACGCGAGCATGGGCGCCACCGGATCACCGTCAATTCGGTCGCGCTAGGGGCGGTCTCCCATGCCGGCATCAAGGACGGCCCGCTCAGCGTCGGGGCGACCGTCGACAACGACGAACGGCTGGGCAAGATGCTCAATCTCTATCCGATCGCCAAAGGCCTTGGACGGCTTTGCCGTCCGGAAGACGTCTCCGGCGTGGTGGCGTTCCTCGCATCCGAGCGAGCGCTGTTCGTTACCGGGCAGACCCTGGGTGCTTCGGGCGGTTTCGTGATGCTGTAAGCCGCGCACAGCCATGCCGCAAGGCCGCACGGCGCGGGGCCTGGCCTGCCCCTTGGCACCGCCGTGCGGACTCCTTCGATCGATCGTCTGGCGCTATACTTTCGCCGAATCGAAGGAGCCTCATGGCGAACAAGCAGATCAGCATCCGGGACGTCGCCGCCCTGGCCGGCGTTTCGGTTGGTAGTGCCTCGCGAGTGATCAACGGCGCGGCCAATGTCACCCCGCAAGTCAAGGCAAAGGTCGAGCGTGCGATCTCCGCGTTGCGCTACCAGCCCAACCACGCTGCCCAGACGTTGCGTTCGCGCACCAGCAAGACGATCGGGTGCATGTTCTCCGATGTCACCAACCCGCTCTACGCGCGCGCATTCCGCTCGCTGGAAGAGCGCTTGCGCCGGGATGGCTATATGCTGCTGCTCGCCAATGGCCTGAACGACCCCCAGCGGGAAATCGACATTCTCCGCACGTTCCAGCTGCGCGGCATGGACGGTGTCATCATCGCCCCCGGCAACGAGCGGCATGCCGGCGTGCTGGACGCGGTGCGCGGCCTGACCATGCCGGCGGTGATCTACGACCGCGACATGGACGTCGATGCGGATGCCGTGCTGTTCGACCACGTCAACGGAGTGAAGGCAGCCATCGCCTACCTGTTGTCGCTGGGCCACCGGCGCATCGCACTGGCGCTCTGGCAAGTCAAGAGCCGGCCGGTGCGCCGCCGTATCCAGGGTTATCGCGCGGCGTTCAAGGAGGCCGGCCTGCCTGTGCCCGACCTGATCATCCAGGAAGCCACGCCAACCAGTTCGGCCTTCGACGACGTGTCCAGGCTGCTGCGCGAGGCCGATCCGCCCACCGCCTTCCTGGTGCAGGGCACGCAGACGCTGACCAGCACGCTGCGCGCCATCGGCAAGCAGGGCTTGCGGGTGCCGGACGATATCTCGGTGATCGGCATCGGCGACACCGAATTCGCGCAAACCTACGACCCGCCGCTGACGGTATTGCGCACGCCGGTCGATGATGTGGCCGACATGGCGGCGGAGTTGCTGCTCAAGCGCATCGCCGAGCGCGACGGCCAGGACCGGCCAGCGCCGCCGCGCCATGAGCGGGTCGCCTACGAACTGGTGCTGCGCGAATCCTGCGGGGCGCGTCGCTAGGGAATCACTGCCGCCGGCGCACCGTTACCTGGTAGTCCGCGCGCAGTCAACGCGCCGTCAACGCACCCTCAACGCACAGTCAGCACGATCTTGCCGAAATGCCCGTTGGCGCGCATGTGCCGCAGCGCCTGCGGGGCCTGTTCGAGCGGGAATTCGCAGTCGATGGGCAGCCGCAGTGAGCCCCGCTCGAGCGCGCCGGACAGGTCGCGCAGCATGCGCCCGGTGATCTCGCGCACCTGCTGCGCGGTGCGCGTGCGGAAGGTAACGCCGACAAAGCGGATACGGCGCAGCGCGTGCAGGTCGAAGTCGAATTCCGCCTGCTTACCGGCCAGCCGGCCGACATTGACGATGGTGCCGCCCAGCGTAGTGGCCCGCATCGAGGCATTGAGCGTCGGCCCCGCCAGCATGTCGACGACGATGTCCACACCGTTGCCCCCGGTATGCTGCAGAACCTGGTCCGGCCAGGTCGGGTCCCGTGTGTCCACCGCCAGATCGGCGCCGAACTCCGCCAGCCTGGCACGCCGCTCCGGTTGGGTGGAGCTGCCGATGACCAGCGCCGCTCCCATTTCCCGCGCGATCTGCAGCCCCATCAGCCCCACGCCGCTCGATGCGCCCAGGATCAACACCGACTGCCCGGCATTGCCCGCGCCCAGGCCGCCGTGGGTCACCAGCGCATCGTGCATGGTTTGCAGCGCGACCGGCAGGCAGGCGGCCTGTCGCGGATCATCGCTGCCCTCTGGCAGGGGCAGTACGCGACCGCGGTCGGCAACGGTGTATTCGGCGAAGGCGCCGCGGCCGGAGCCCATCACACGTTGTCCGGGGCGCAGCGACGGCACCCTGGCGCCGGTACGAACCACGACGCCGGACCACTCCATGCCAAGTACGGCGCCCTCGCCGCCGAGGGCGCCATGCTTCGCGCCAGCGGCCATGGCCAGGTCCGCGCGGTTGAGCGCGCACGCCTGCACCTTGACCAGCACCTCGTCCGGGCCGGGCTCGGGTACCGGCACCCGCGCGCATACGGGCGCGCCGTTCCGGCAAATCACTGCTTGCATGGTGGTGGCCGTGCTCATGGGCGGCTCCAGTCTGGTTCGTCGTCAATATGCGTGGCGGCCGGCCGTCGCCCCCGCATCAGCACCATCGATGTGACATTGATGCGCAGCGCCTCCTCCCAGGCGGCGATATCGACATCGACCGCCGCACAAATCAAGCCACGTCGGCAATCTGCTGATCGAGGCGATGGAATTCCTCTCGTATTGACCCGCCGGAAAGATGAAAGTCGACGCAAACATGAACGGCCCTGCAGCACCGCCGAAGAAGCGCGGATCATCTCGCACGGACGTCATTCGTACCCTTCGATGACGACCAGATCCGCCTCGGAGCAAGGCGCACGCAGCGCGATCAATGCCTGATAGTCCGGAGACCGGTAGCATTCGAGCGCGCGCTGGTAGCTGTCGAACTCGATCACCACCACGCGCGACCGCGGATTGCCTTCGACGACGGTCTTCTCGCCATTGCGGACCAGAAAACGCCCGCCGAATTTTTCGAATACTGCCTTGTTGGCAGCGATGTATTTCTGATAGCCGGCCATATCGGCAATATCGACCATCGCAATCCAATAACCCTTGGCCATGTCATCCCCCATCGTTCGACATTGACTTGCCATGCCGCCAAGGCGCTCCGGCGAGCATCCCGGTCAGGCGTCCAGACAAGTCTATAACGTGCGACGGAAAAGTTCGGACCAGAAGCTCGGACCAGAAACCCGGACCAACGGGTCAGCGGCGCCCCGCCGACGGACCACAGCGATACGCCCTACTCCAACCGCGCTCCCGACTCCTTGACGACCTTGCTCCAGCGCTCGATCTCGGCATCGATATGCGCGCCGAGCGCGGCCGGCGTCGATCCGACGGGTTCATAGCCGTTGGCCGCCAACTGCTTCTTCATCCCGGGCTCGGCGATCACCGTGGCGATCTCCTTGCTGAGCCGGTCCACCACCGCCGGCGGGGTCCCGGCCGGGGCGAGTAACGCGTACCAACCGTTGATGTCGAAGCCCGGCACGCCGGCCTCGGCGAGCGTGGGGACGTCCGGGGCCAGCGCGGCCCGCTTGCCGCTGGTCACCGCAAGGGCGCGCAGCTTGCCGCTGCGAATATGCGGCATCGAGGTGGAGATGCTGTCGAAGGTCAGTTGCACCTCCCCGGCCAGCATGGCGGTCACGACCGGGGCGCTGCCCTTGTACGGGACATGGGTCATCCTGACGCCGGTCATCGAATTGAACAGTTCGCCGGCGAGATGGCCGGTATTGCCGTTGCCGGCCGAACCGAAAGTGAGCTTGCCGGGCGCGGCCTTCGCCTCGGCGATCAGTTCGCCGATGGTATTGGCGCGCAGCGACGGACTGCCCGCCACGATCAGCGGCAGGTTGGCCACCAGCGACACCGGGGCGAAGTCCTTGCTGGTGTCGTACGGCAGCCTGGGATACAGGCTGGCGTTGATCGCATGGGCCGCCAGCACCATGATCAGCGTGTGTCCATCCGGCTTGGCGCGCGCCAGCGCCTGCGTGGCGATGGTGCCGCCGGCGCCTGGACGATATTCCAGCACGACCGGCTGCCCCAGCCGCTCCTGCAGTTTGGCGGCCACCGGACGGGCCAGCAGATCGGCGCTGCCACCGGGCGGATAGGGAATCAGCAATTGGATCGGACGAGATGGCCAGGTGTCGGCGCGCGCTGGCGCCCCGGCACCGGCCAGCAGGCCCGCCGCCAGCGTAGTGATCAGCATGGCGCGACGGCGCGGCGTGAACGACTGCGTCTGACTGCCAGGCGTGGTGCCCGTCTTTCCGATTTGGCAGGCGAGCGCCTGCCGCATCCAGCGGAATGCCTTCATTCCTTGTCTCCTGTGTTATGCAGCGCGGCTCTTTGGCCAACTCATAACATAGACGGTCTGCTACAGCGCTGGAATTCGACACTGGCGAACAGGCAGTTAGGCACCGCGAAAGGCTGGGCGTATTGCGCCGCCCGCCCCCGGCACTGGCTCGCGGCCGGGCGCCAGGGACGGCGAGGCGGGACTCACGCCCTGACGAAGTCGAGCAGATCCGCGTTGATGATGTCCGCATGCGTGGTACACATGCCGTGCGGGAAGCCCTCGTAGACCTTGAGGGTGCCCTGCTTCAGCAGTTTGACCGACAGCAAGGCAGAGTCCGCGATGGGAACGATCTGGTCGTCGTCGCCGTGCATCACTAGCGTCGGCACGTCGATCGACTGCAGATCTTCCGTAAAGTCGGTCTCCGAAAACGCCTTGATGCCGTGGTAGTGCGCATTGGCGCCGCCCATCATGCCCTGCCGCCACCAATTGCGTATCACACCGTCCTGTGCCGTCGTCCCCGGACGGTTGTAACCGTAGAACGGCCCGGCGGCGACATCGAGATAGAACTGGGCGCGGTTGGCCGCCAGCTGCTGGCGGAAGCCGTCGAACACCTCGAGCGGCAGTCCGCCTGGATTGGCCGGCGTCTTGACCATCAGCGGCGGCACCGCACCGATCAGCACCAGCTTGGCGACGCGCCCCTTGCCGTGGCGGGCGACATAACGCGTGGCCTCGCCCCCGCCCGTTGAATGGCCGATATGGATCGCGTCGCGCAGATCCAGGTGCTCCACCATCGCGGCAACGTCCGCGGCATAGTGGTCCATGTCGTGGCCGCTTGCCGCCTGCGTCGAGCGGCCGTGCCCCCGCCGGTCATGGGCGATGACGCGGTAGCCCTTGCCGAGGAAGAACAGCATCTGGGCGTCCCAGTCGTCGCCGCTCAGCGGCCAGCCGTGGTGAAAGACGATCGGCTGCCCCTCCCCCCAATCCTTGTAGAAAATCTCGGTGCCATCCTTGGTCGCGATCATGCCCATGGTGTTGCTCCTTTCGGCTTGCTGGCTTTACCCCGGCTTTGCAGAGTGCGCGAGCATCGCCGCGGGCCGACAGCGCTACGGGCGCGCAATGGCCGCAGGCCAGAGGCGAAGAAGCGAAGCGGAACGGTTTGGGAGAGCTCGGGCTGAAGTCGATCGGGTCGACGGCAACCGCGTTCCGCCCGATCTGGTGTGACAGGAAGATTAGTCATTGAGCGGCCCATCGGCAAGGACGCCGATCCGTACCGGTAGCCGTACGGGCCAGGCGTGACCGCCAGCAAGCCGGCCGATTCCCGACCACGCTTACCGGCTGAGTTCGAGGACCTTGTTATCCACGGTGACGAACGCCCCGCCGCTCGCGTCGTAATCCCACCGCTGAACGCGACAATGGTGTCTTCCACCTTCCACGTGGTGCTCGATCACGTTCACCGAATTGGGGATGGTTCCGCGCACCCGGTGCGATACCGCCGTGCCGGCTTGTACCGCCCAGGCACGGCGGCCTGAATTCGTCGGCAGCGGCACCACGTACGGCAGGTGGATATGCCCGCCCAGCACCATGTCTGCGCCGGCATCCACCCACGCCGGTACCGCCGCATCGCGCCCGATCAGCAGATTGGCGGTATCCGATTCGACGACGGCGCGTACCGGTTGATGCACCACGACGATGCGCAGCTGTTCCGGCCGCGCCTGGCGAAGCTGCGTGCAGACGCGGTCGATCTGCTCGCGCGACACCTCGCCGTTCTTGTGCCGCGATGGCCTGGTGGTATTCACGCCGATCGCGAGGACCCGTTCATTGCTGAAGACGGGCTCGAGCGCCATACCGATCGCGCGCCGGTAGCCGCCATAGGGATTCAGGATCCGGGCCGCCACGTTGAAGAGCGGAATATCGTGATTGCCGGGGATGACGAGCGTCGGCAGTCCCAATCTCGTCAGAAACGCGCGCGCCGCGGCGAATTGGTCCGCTCTCGCCCGTTGCGTGATATCGCCCGACAGCACGACGACCTCCGGCAATAGCTCGCGCGCCAATGCCAGCACGGCCTCCACGACGGGCGCTTGCTCGGTACCGAAATGGGTGTCGGACAGGTGCAGGACGCGGGCCACGCTCATGAGCGATCCAACCGGCTCGTGTCTCGCGGAACCAGCAACTGCAGGCGCTTCGGCGAGACTGAGAAATGCAGCGGCGTGCGAGCCCAGTGAATCTCGCCATCCATCGCCACCTTGATGCGCCGGCGGCCGCGAACGCGCACGGTCAGCGCTTCAAAGCCGAAGCTGATGACGCGCGAGGCATCGCCGAGCCGCCCCATCGCCCCCATCAGCAGCAGCCCATACAAGGCCAGCGTGCCCACCGGCTTCGCCAGCATCGCCACCAGACGGCCCTCTTCCAGATGGGCGACTTCCGGAATCCCGATCTGCTCGAGCTGCAAGCTGTTGTTGCCGACCACCAGCGTCGGGGTGCGCAACACCTGGTGTTGCCCATGGGACAGCAGCTCGAGCGTCAGCTGCGCCGGCGTGCGCATCAGCGTGACGAGGGCCGACAGCAGCGCCACCCAGCGCCGCCGGCCGAGCATCTGCTTGTAGACCTCGCGGTCTTCCAGCAGCTGCGGATACAGCCCCAGGCTGGCATTGACGAGGAACGGCCGCCCATCGAGCAGACCGACCTGTACTGGTTCGATGCGGGCATCGAGCAAGCTGGCCACGGCCTCGTCGGTTTCCCGCGAGATGCCATAGGTCCGGCCGAAGTAATTGAACGTGCCGCGCGGCAGGATGCCGAAAGGCAGCCCCGTCGGCAACACGGTTGCCGCCACCGCGTTCAAGGTGCCGTCGCCACCCACTGCGACCACCACGCCGTCGGCCTGCCTGGCGCGTGCGACGGCCATCTCGGCGATCTGCGGCAAATGTTTGGGCCGATCGACCGTGAAGATGGTATAGACGCGTCCCGCCTCGTCCAGTCGCTGCTCGATCTTCCTTCGCGTCTCCGCGGCGTCGTCACTGCCGGAGCCGGCGTTGAAGACGATGAAGAGCGGTTCATTGCCGGACAAGGTGGCGATGGGCTCGGCCTGTGGGCTAGCGGCTGCGTCAGGCATGGGAAGAAGATACCTGCGGCTGCGAACCAGGACAACTCCAGCCTTGCGCTGGGGAAGCCGGCCACACCGGGCCCGCAGCGGGCAACGCGCCCCTACGTTGCATCATGCATCGTGCCGGCATCGCTCGGTCATCCATCGTCATGCGTTCTCTCCATGGTGAAACGCCGGCAATACGGCTTGTGCCAGTTCGTCGATCACCTCGGCTACCGGCCGCTGCGAATTGGTGATGTTGAGCGCCACGTGATGGACGCCGGCGGCCCGCATCTCTTCGAGGATGGCAACGAGAGGCTGGGCGCCAGTCCGGTATCCAAGATTCAATGCCGTCGGCGGTTCCAATGCGTTCTCGCTCAATTCCAGGCGGACCGCCACGCCGAAGGCGCGGAAACGTCCCGGCGCGGTGCGCTCGCAGGCCGCGCGCCACATGCTGTGCCGGTCCCGCTGGGTAGCGGGATCGCGGTGGTAGGTCATCCAGCCGATGGCATGCCGGGCGATCCAGTCCACGCTCTGTCCGCCCGAACCGACCGCCAGCAATGGCACTGCGCGCTGCTGGCGCGGCAGCAGGTAGAACGCGGTCCCATCGTCGGCCTCGCGATCCGGCACCACGTGCGACGGCAGCCCGACCGCCGCACCGACGACCTCCCAATGCTGGCGGAACAGCTCCCGCCGCGCGTTGCCGTCCTGCCCGAACGCCGCGTATTCGGGCGGACGATCGCCGGAGCCAAGGCCGAGAACAAAGCGTCCTCCAGACAGCTCCTGCACGGAGATCGCCGCCTTGGCGATATGCAAGGGATGGCGCAATGGCAGGACCACCGCACCACTGACCAGCATCACGCGGCGCGTGCGCGTGGCCAGTCCCCCGAGGAACACCCAGGGATCGAGATGGCCGATCGGGTCGGGATAGTCCGCGCTGTTGAGCGGCACGTCGCGGACCCACAGGGCACGGAACCCCGCCGCATCCGCCCGCTGGGCCAGATCGAGTTGCGCGGCATAGTCGGGCACCGTCTGTCCCTCGCGAAGCAGCGGCATCACGAGGCCGATCGACAGTTCGTGCTCGCGAAAGAGCGCGGACGCAGCGCTCTGCTGAAGCGGCGAGGTGCTGAAGTCGGACATGGTCCATCCGTCAGGGTTGGTCTCGGACGGATGATGCCACGCGTGGCGGCGCGCTGCCCTTCGGTGGTATCGCGTTCGGACAGACGCCCCGTCATGTCATGCGGTGGCCGCCGTGCCCGGATTCGCCGCGGGCGGCGCGGTTCGCAGCGGCAATACCACCCTCGCGACCAGCCCCGGCCGGCCATCCGCACGTCCCATCAGATCGACGCGGCCGCCGAGATTGCCTGCAATCGTCTGCACGATGGCGAGCCCGAGCCCGCTGCCCTCTTCGTCGGTCGCGCCGCCGCGATAGAAGCGCTCGAACACGCGCAGGCGCGCGGCCTCGGGAATGCCCGGCCCGGTGTCGGCCACTTCGATCACGACATCGCCATTGCCTTTGCCCTCCCCTTCCCCTTCCCCTTCCTCGCGGCGCACGTTCAGGTCCACCCGCCCTCCCCGGCCGCCATACCGGATGGCGTTGTCCGCCAGGTTCTTGATCAGCATGCGCAGGTCCGTCTCCGTGGCGGCGAGCCGCACCTCGTCGAGCCGCTCCACGCCCAGGTCGACGCCGCGGTCGACGGCGAGCGGCAGCAGGTCGGTCACGACATCGCTGACGACCGCGGCCACTGCCACGTTATCCAGCGCGCGGGGCGTGCCGATTTCCGCGCGGGCCAGTTCGAGCAATTTGGCGATCAGGGTTCCCGTGCGACGGATGCCGCGGCGCAGCTCTTCCAGTTGTTCGTCGATATGGTCGCGCGGCGCGTGGATCAGGTTCTCGACCTGCAACTGCAGGGCGGTCAGCGGCGACCGCAGTTCATGCGCGGCATTTGCGATGAAGCTGCGCTCCGTGTCGATCAGCCCGGATAGCCGGACCATCATCCGGTTGACCGATTCGAGAAAGGGTCGCAGTTCCTCGGGCGCCGTGCCGGTATCGACGGGCTCCAGGTGATTGAGGTCGGCCTGCGCCACGCGCTCGCCGATCACGCTCAATGGCCGCAGCGCGTCCCTGACGCTGACGCGGATCGCCCACACCAGCACCGGCAGCAACACCACGACCGGAATCACGGCCCATGCCGCCACGCGCCGGGCATTGGCCGTCCGAACCGCCCGCTGCTGGGCAATCTGCATGTAGGCGTCGCCCGCCTGCAGCGCAAACACGTCCCAGACGATCCCGCCGGTCTCCACGTCGGAGAAGCCCAGCTGCGCCTTTGGAAGCGGCACCCATGGCGCGCTGCTGTGTCCCGGCCGGACGCCGTCCCCCGGCCCCCAGGTCTGCACCAGCACGGGGGGCGCCGCCGGCGGCTTGCCGTGGGACGGTGCCGGCATGACTGGCGGCGCGGCCTGGATGGCGGCGGCAGCCTGCCGCAAGTCGTCGTTGAACTCGGCCGCGGCCTGGTGGACGACGATCCAGGCGCCGATCCCGCCCAGCAATCCCACCAGCAGCGCGAGACTGCCAAGGGACAGGCTCAGACGGCGATGCAGCGATCCGATGGCAGCAGATTTGGCCATGTCCGGCTCCGGTCGAGTTCACGGCTGAAGTGTGGGCGATCGGCTCCCCGATGCCAATTGACGCGCGCCGATCCGGGCAGGCACCGGTTGAGGGTGCGCAGCGGGCATGGCAGCATACGGCGATGCCTGCCGCCCCTCCCGCCCCCTCCACCCCCACCGACACCGTCCTCCGTGACCTCGCCCGCCTGCGCCGCGTCCGCGATCGCATCGACCGGGACTACGCCCAGCCCTTGGACGTCGAAGCGCTGGCTCGGGGCGTTCATATGTCGGCGGGCCATCTGAGCCGGCAGTTCCGGCTGGCCTATGGCGAATCCGTCTATGCCTACCTGATGACGCGGCGCATCGAGCGCGCGATGGCGCTGCTGCGCCGCGGCGACCTGAACGTGACCGAGGTCTGCTTCGCGGTCGGATGCTCGTCGCTGGGCACGTTCAGCACCCGCTTCACCGAGCTGGTCGGCGTCCCGCCCAGCGTTTACCGGCGCGACTACGCGAGCCAGGCCGAGGGTATCCCGTCCTGCGTCGCCAGGCAGGTGACGCGACCGATCAGGAATCGAGAAGCGGGGGAACAGGCGTCCGTCTAGACTGCCGTCCAGGGTCCGGACCCTGCCGCGACGACCGATTCGACCGATTCGACCGATTCGACCGATTCGACCGCGACAACCGCCTCAACCGCGACTCCGGCGACTCCCGCGACGGCGAAGACGCCCGCGGCCAAACGCCCGATTGCCCATCATGGAGACTGATCTTGGATATCACGATTCACTCGACCTTCCTGCCCCACGCCGACCCGGAGGCCTCGCTGGCCTTCTATCGCGACACGCTCGACTTCGAGGTCCGCAAGGATGTCGCCTTTGGCGGCCATCGCTGGATCACCGTCGGCCCGAAGGACCAACCCGAGACGTCCATCGTGCTGTACCCGCCCAACGCCACGCCGGGGGTCACGGACCAGGAAAAACGCACCATCGCCGAGATGATGGCCAAGGGCACCTTCGCGATGCTGCTGCTTGGCGCCAAGGACCTCGAGGCGGTGTTCCAGCGCCTGCAGGACTGCGACGCGGAGATCGTCCAGGAGCCGACGGACCAACCCTACGGCGTGCGCGATCTCGGCGTGCGCGATCCGGCCGGCAACATGATCCGGATTCAGCAGCGCAAGTAGGGCTCGCCCGGCGTGGGGGCTGGCTCGCCTTCGGTCGAGCCGGCCACTTCGCCATGGCTGCCGTTCCGGCGTAGCCAGTGCCAACCGGGATGGGCATCCGCCGCGCAACGATCGCCGTTTTTTCCCACCGTTTTTTCCAATTGCTACCCGCCGGGATTGCATCGCCGCGCCCATACGCACCGGCCCGCACCGACTCGAGCGGGCCCGCGCCGGCCCCAACGCCGGTCGCGGATGTAGCACGGCGCACGTTTACCTCCGATTCCGTACCCGCTCGACGGCCTGCCGCCGGTCCCGCCGCCTTGGCGCAGCCCTTGCGTGGCCGCCCAGAGTGCTCCGCTTTCGCCGGGGCGCCGATGGCGAAACACGGAGGACCGACATGCTGGCACCCGAGCCCAAACCGATCACCGCCTCCCCGGACCCGAACCCGCCGCGTGCCCTGCCCCCGCGGCTGCCGGTACGCCTGCGCATCAACGGCGCGGATTACACGCTACACGTCGAGCCCTGGGTCACGCTGCTGGACCTGCTGCGCGAGCAGCTCGACCTGACCGGCACCAAGAAGGGCTGCGACCATGGCCAGTGCGGCGCCTGCACGATTCTTGCGGACGGGCGCCGGATCAATGCCTGCCTGGCGCTGGCGGTGGCCTACGACCAGGCCGACATCACGACCGTCGAAGGACTGGCCCGCCTGTCCGGCGACGCGCGCGGGCTGCATCCACTGCAGCAGGCGTTCATCGAATGCGATGCCTTCCAGTGCGGCTATTGCACGCCGGGCCAGTTGTGCTCGGCGGCAGGGCTGATGAACGAAACGCCGCCCCGCAACGTGCCGGAGATCCGCGAGCGGATGAGCGGTAATCTGTGCCGCTGCGGCGCCTATCCGCAGATCGTCGAGGCGGTGTCGCGCGTGGTGCTGAACGGGCGCGGCACGGCGCGGGGCGAAGGCCAAGACGAAGGCGACCGCGCGGCGGCCGGCGCAACCCTGTCATCGGCGTCATTGGAAGCGGCACCATCGATGCCATCGTCATCGCCCCCATCGGAGCCGACGCCATGAACCCGTTCCACTACGAACGCGCCGACACCGTGCCCGCGGCGCTCGCCCTGATCCATGAAGCCGCCGAGCGCGCGGAGGGCAACGCCTCCGCACGCTGCCTGGCGGGCGGCACCAATCTGGTCGACCTGATGAAGGTCGACGTGATGCGCCCCGTCAAGGTGGTCGACCTGGGCCTGCTGCCGCTGGCCGAGATCGAGGAGCAGCCCGACGGCAGCGTCCATCTGGGCGCGATGGCCCGCAATGCCGACACCGCGGAGCATCCGCTGGTGCGCGGGCGCTATCCGCTGCTGCGCGCCGCCATCCTGGCCGGGGCCTCGCCGCAGATTCGCAATATGGCGACGAACGGCGGCAACCTGCTGCAGCGCACGCGCTGCTACTACTTCTACGATGCCGGCGTGCCATGCAACAAGCGCGCGCCGGGCACCGGCTGTCCGGCCGCGACGGGACTGGCCCGCCAGCACGCGATTCTCGGCGCCAGCGAGCATTGCATCGCCACCCATCCGTCCGACATGTGCGTGGCGCTGGCCGCGCTGGACGCGACGGTCCATGTCGAATCGGTCAACGGCACGCGCGAGATTCCGTTCGGCGAATTCCATCGGTTGCCGGGCGACCGGCCGGATGTCGATACCACGCTGGTGCCCGACGAAATCATTACGCACCTGTCGCTGCCGCCCGCGGAGGCCTTCGCCGCCCACAGCTGCTATCTGAAGGTGCGCGAGCGCGCCTCGTATGCCTTTGCGCTGGTGTCGGTGGCGGCGGCCCTCGACCTCGGGCCCGATGGCCGTATCCGCGCGGCCCGGCTCGCGTTGGGCGGCGTCGCCCACAAGCCCTGGCGCGACACCGAGGCCGAGGGCTTGCTGGTCGGCAAGCCGGCGGACGCCGAAGCCTTCGCCGAGGCGGCCCGTTTCGTCCTGCGCGATGCGCGTGCCTGGGGCGGTCCGGCTCTGCCGGAAAGCTGGCCGGCCGGCCTGACGGAAGGCTTGGCGGAAAGCCCGCCCGAAGGCGGCCCCAACAACGCCTTCAAGATTCCACTGGCCGAGCGTGCCATCGTGCGCGCCCTGGAAATGGCGGCGGCCGGCATCCTGACCAACACCGGGCAGGACGCCTACCGCGAGGAGACGCTGGCATGACCAAGACCGTGCTCGAACCGATCGACGAGAATCAGCAGCCGGTGGCAGTGCCCGGCTCCGGGCAGTCCGGGATCGGCACGCCGACGCCGCGCATCGACGGCGTCGCCAAGGTGACCGGCCACGCCCGCTATGCGGCCGAACATCCCGCGCCGGACCTGGCCTATGGCGTGGTGGTCAACAGCACCGTCGCGCGCGGGCGCATCGTGTCGATCGACGCCAGCCGGGCGTTGGCGGTGCCGGGCGTCCTCGATGTAATCACGCATGAGAACCGCCCCAAGGTCCGTTCGCTGCGGCTGTCCTACAAGGACATGACCGCCCCGGCCGGCTCGCCGTTCCGGCCGCTGTACGACGACCAGATCCACTACAGCGGCCAGCCGGTCGCGCTGGTGGTGGCGGAAACCTTCGAGCTGGCGCGCTATGCCGCGATGCTGGTGCAGGTCGAATACGAGGCCGCGCCGCACGAAACCAACCTGCTGGCGAACCTGCAGCGCAGCCATGAGCCCTCGTCGCTGAAGGCCGGCTATTCGCCCACGCCGAAGCCCAAGGGCGACGCCGACGCGGCCTTCGAAGCCGCGCCGGTCAAGATCGATGCCGAGTACTACGCCGGCGTCGAGCACCACAACCCGATGGAGATGCACGCCAGCACCGTGATCCGCGACAGCCGCGGCCATCTGCTGATCCACGACAAGACCCAGGGCTCGCAGAATTGCCGCTGGATGGTGTCGCGCGTGTTCGGCCTGCCCAAGCGCAAGGTCGTGGTGCGCAACCAGTTCGTCGGCGGCGCCTTCGGCTCGGGGCTGCGTCCGCAGTACCAGCTGCTGGTGGCGGTAATGGCGGCGCTGAAGCTGCAGCGCTCGGTGCGCGTGGTGCTGACGCGCCAGCAGATGTTCACCTTCGGCCATCGCCCGGAAACGTGGCAACGCGTCCGGCTCGCCGCCGACACCGACGGCCGGCTGAAGGCCGTGATCCACGAGGTCGCGGCGGAGACCTCGCGGCACGAGGACTACGTCGAGGTGGTCGCGAACTGGTCCGGACAGCTCTACGCCAGCGAGAACGTCCGCCTGGAATATCGCCTCGTCGACCTGGACCACTACACGCCGATGGACATGCGCGCGCCGGGCGCCGCCCACGGCGTGCATGCGCTGGAAGTGGCGATGGACGAGCTGTCGTACGCCGTCGGCATGGATCCGCTGGCGCTGCGGCTCGCAAACTACGCCGAGCGCGACGGCAACAAGGGCCTGCCCTTCTCGACCAAGTCGCTGCGCGAATGCTACGAGGAAGGGGCGCGGCGCTTCGGCTGGGCCAAGCGCTCCCCGCAGCCCCGTTCGATGCGCGACGGCCATGAACTGGTCGGCTGGGGCATGGCCACCGGCACCTGGGACGCGATGCAGATGGCCGCGCGCGCCAGCGCCACGCTGCATGCGGACGGCACGCTGGAGGTCGCCAGCGCGGCCAGCGACATCGGCACCGGCACCTATACCGCCATGACGCAGATCGCCGCCTCGGCGATGGGCCTGCCGCTGGAGCGCGTGGTGTTCCGCCTGGGCGATTCGGAATTGCCGTTCGCGCCGATCGAGGGCGGCTCCTCGCATGTGGCGACGGTCGGCTCGGCGGTCGATGGCGCCTGCGAACGCCTGCAACGCCAGCTGTGGCGCCTGGCACGGGGACAGCGCAACGGCCGCTTCCAGGGCTGCACTTTCGAACAGGTGGCGTTTCGGGACGGAATGATCTGCCTGCGCGCCGATCCCGCCGTCGCCATGCCGCTGACAGAACTGCTGTCGGCCCACGGCAAGGCGCAACTGGGCGTGCGCTACCTGCTGGTGCCGAACCTCGCCGAACAGAAGAAGACCGTGCGGGCGGTGCATTCGGCCGTGTTCTGCGAGGTGCGCGTCGACGAGGCGCTGGGCCTGGTGCGCGTCATGCGCGTGGTCAGCGCCGTGGCGGCCGGCCGCATCGTCAATCCGCTGACGGCCCGCAGCCAGGTGATCGGCGGCGTGGTGTGGGGCATCAGCCAGGCGCTGCACGAGGAAACCCATGCCGACCATGCGCTGGGCCGCTTCATGAACCATGACATCGCCGAGTACCACGTCGCCGCCAACGCCGACATCCGCGACATCGACGTCGTCTTCATCGAGGAGGACGACCGCATCGTCAGCCGCATCGGCGCCAAGGGCGTCGGCGAGATCGGCATCGTCGGCGTCGCGGCCGCGATCAGCAACGCGATCTTCCATGCCACCGGACGCCGCCTGCGGACGACGCCGATGACGCCGGACAAGGTGATGGCGCGATAGATCGCCCACCGCCGGACGCAGTCCTTTCGTTGCGCATATGCGCTCGCCGCATATGCGCATGCCAATTTGCAGCTTCGCTCCCGTCCCGCCCGTCCCTACAATGGCCCGGCATGTTTGCCGGCGCTGCAGCGCCGTTCCAGAACAGAGTCGAGAACCAACGGGAGAATTCGATGCGAGTCGCAAGCCGAGTCCGGATACTGGCCACCCTGCTGCTGGCCTTTGGCGCCATGCAGTCCGCCAGCGCGGCGGACCCCGACAAGAAGGAAATCCGCTTCGGTGCGACCGCCGGCCCCTATGCCGACCAGATCCGCCATGGCATCAAGCCGATCCTGGAGGGGCAAGGCTACAAGGTGACGATCGTCGAGTTCAGCGACTACGTGCAGCCGAACCTCGCGCTGGCCGATGGCGCGCTCGATGCCAACGCTTTCCAGCATGCGGTCTACCTGAAGACGTTCTCTGCCGATCGCAAGCTGCAGTTGTCGGAGGTGGTGCAGGTACCGACCGCACCGATCGGCATCTACAGCCGCAAGCACAAGGCACTCAGCGACGTGAAGCCGGGCGCCACCGTGTCGCTGCCGAACGACCCGACCAATCTGGCACGCGCCATCGCGATCCTGCAGCAGATCGGCTGGGTCACGCTCAAGCCCGGCACGGACGCGGTGCGCGCCTCGGAGCGCGACATTGCGGGCAATCCGCACAAGCTCAAGCTGGTGCAGCTCGAAGCGGCCCAGCTGCCCCGCTCGCTCGACGACGTCGACTATGCCTTCGTCAATGGCAATTTCGCGCTGGCATCGGGCCTGAAGCTGACCTCGGCACTGGCGCTGGAGAAGATCCCCGACTACTACATGAACCTCGTCGCCGTCAAAACCAGCGACCTGAACAAGCCCTTTGTGGCCGATATCCGCAACGCCTACCGTTCGGCCTCGTTCAAGGCCGTGACGCAGCAGCGCTTTGCGGGGTTCGTGGTCCCGGCGTACCAGAAGTAGCGCAATCAGAAGCAGCTCATCGTCAAGGCCGCCCCGCGCTCGCGGGGCAGCGTGGCAGCAGCAGTGGCCGGGCCACGATGGCCATCAGCGCCAGCCAGATCAGCGAGAGCGCCATCACCGTATTGGCCAACACCGGCTGCCGGTAGACGAACGTGGCGACGATGAACTGGGTGGTCGGCAACACGAACTGCAGCAGGCCGTTCATCGACAGCGACAGATGGTTGGCCGCGTACGAGAACAGCATCAGCGGGATCGCGGAGACCAGCCCGGCCATGGCCAGCGCAGCCAGATGCAGCGTGGACATGCCGGCCGGCAAGGCCAGCGTCATGTCGGAGAACATCAGCGCCAGGCCGCAGCCGATCGACAGGAACACCGTCTCCATCAGCAGGCCGCTGACCGCATCCAGCGGCGTAAACCTCTTCAGGCAGGCATAACCGCCCCAGCTGATCGCGGCCGTCAGATAGAGCCAGTGCTGCAGTTCGCCGCTGCGCAACAGCAGCAGCGCGATCGCGGCCGCGATCATCAGTAGTGCCGCGGCGACAACCTTGTCGACCTTCTCGCGAAACACGATCACGCCGGCCGCGATCGAAATGCAAGGGGCCGTCAGATAGCCCAGGCCCGTTTCGACGACATGGCCGTGGATCGAACTCCAGATGAAGACGGCCCAGTTCCCCACCACCAGGCACGAGGCCGCGACATGCAGGGCTAGCACGCGCGGCCCCAGCTTGCTGCGCAATGCCCGCAAGCGCCCGGTCAACCAGAGGATGGCCAGCAGCGTCGTCAGCGAAATCAGGATGCGGTAGCCGACCAGCGTCGTCGGCGCGATGCCGGCCAGCAGCCGCCAGTACAGCGACGACGCGCCAAACACGACGTTGGCGGAAACGCCGGCCGCCGCCGCGGCCATGCCGTTGGGAAGTCCGGGACGCGATAGGGTCATGTAGATAAGCCTCGTCGATACGTGGGGAGCGCTTGCCGCAGCCGGACGCAAGGCCCGGGATGTCATCCTGGGATGCCAGCCGGGGATGCAAGCCCGGATGCAAGGTGTCTTCATCCCCACTGTAGGGCCGCCGATCCATCGCGTAAAATGAATTGCCCCGAACCGATCATTCGGAGAAATCGATATGCTGGAATTGTCGGACCTGAAGACCTTCGCCGCGGTCGTGCAGGCGGGCGGCATCAACAAGGCCGCCGAAACGCTGCATCGCGCGCAGTCGAGCATCACGGTGCGTATCCAGCAGCTCGAAGAGAAGCTCGGCGTCACGCTGTTCCATCGCGACGGCCGCAAGCTGCAACTGTCGCCGGCGGGCAAGGTGCTGATGGACTATGCGGAACGGCTGCTCGATCTGGCCGACGAGGCGGCCGAGGCCACCCGCAACGACCGGCCCAGCGGCACGCTGCGGCTCGGCGCGATGGAAAGCACGGCAGCGGTCCGCCTGCCGCAACCGCTGGGCCTGTTCCACGAGATGTATCCGGACGTCGCCCTGGAGCTGTCCTCCGGCGACCCGGCGGAGCTCGCCGAACGGGTCATCGATGGCACCCTCGATGCGGCGCTGACCACCGATCCGGCAGCGGACAAGCGCCTGCATGCGATGCCGATCTACGAGGAGGAACTGGTCATCGTCGCCAATGCCGGCCATCCCCCGATCGCCTCGCCGAAGGACATTCCCTCGAAGACGATCCTGGCCTTCCCGCGCGGCTGTCCGCATCGCCGCTGCCTGGAGGACTGGTTTGCGCGCTCGCGCACCGCGCCGCGGCGCGTCGTCGAGGTCGGCTCCTATCACCTGATTCTGGGCTGCGTGGCGGTCGGCATGGGCGTCGCGCTGGTGCCGCGCAGCATCGTCGGCATCTACAGCGAGCGGGCCCGCCTCAGCCTGCATCCCCTGCCCGCCAAATCCGGCCGCATGGTGACGCGGCTGATCTGGCGCAAGGACGCCGCCGAGGCGAACATCCTGGCGCTCTCGCGGGTGTTGCTCAAAAGCAAGGCCGTGGCGCCGGTCGGTCGGCCATAGCGGCCCCATATTGCGAGTCATTGCCCACGACGCAGGCCATTCGCCCGCCCGCCAGCGCTAGGGCTTGAGCGCCGGATGCTTCAGCGCGTGCGCCGTCTCCACCAGGTGGAAGCGGAAATTGCGCTCGTCGCGGTCGAGCCCCAGCTGGCCATCCCGGTAGGCCATGGCGAGCGCCTGGATCCTTCCCCTCCTCCGCTCCTTTTCGCCCGTCTTTCGCTTTCTTGCCGCCTTGACAGGTTTTGTTTAACTCTGTTATTAATAATGATTACTATTTACAACCTTTCTGACGCCATTTTGCCGTCCGCGTCGGCATGCCGCCTTCCGCTGCGCCGGACCGGCGGCCGAGCGGATCCACCTGCTGGAACATGAGTACGCCGGGCTGCCTCCTCCCTACGAGCATCGAGTCGCTGTATTGCGACCACCATCTATGGCTCAAGGGATGGCTCCATCGGCGTCTGGGCAGCGCCGAGCAGGCCGGCGACCTGGCGCACGACACCTTCGTGCGGCTGCTCAACAGCGATCGCGTGCCGAGCCGCCTGGACGAGCCCCGCGCCTACCTGACCACCGTCGCGCAGCGGCTGGTGTCGAACCACTGGCGCCGCGAAAAGCTCGAGCGCGCCTATCTCGAAGCCCTGGCGCAGGCGCCCAGCCGGGTCGAACTGTCGCCCGAGGAACGGGCGATCCTGCTGGAGACGCTGCTCGAGCTCGACTGCCTGCTCGACGGATTGCCGCGGATCGTCAAGGAGGCCTTCCTGCTGTCCCAGCTCGACGGGCAGACGCACGCGCAGGTGGCAGAGGCGCTGGGCATCTCGATCCCGACGGTCAAGCGCTACATCGTCAAGGCGCTGCAGCGCTGCTTCTTCGCCGACCTGTCGTTCGTCGCATGACGCCGCATGAAGCGGCCTGAAGCCGCAGCCCGTCGAATGAACGCGCATCCCGCCCCATCACCTCGCATCACGATCGGATAACGCCCCCTTGGCTTCCTCCTGGTACCAGACCACAGCCGACGCCGCCAACATTCCGGCCGACGTGGCCGAGCGCGCGCTGGAATGGCTGCTCGAACTGCAGGGCGATGACGTGGCGCCCGAGGTCGTCGAGGCCTGGAAGTGCTGGCGCGCCGCGCATCCCGATCACGAGCGGGCCTGGCAGCGGATCGAATCGGTCAAGGACCGGCTGCGGCCGCTGTCCTCGCCGGTGACCTCCGATATCGCGCGGGCCGCGCTCGCCCCGCCGGGTTCGCCGGGTTCGTCGAAGCGCCGGCGCGCGATCAAGGTGCTGGCGGTCTCGTTGTTCGCCGGGGGCCTCGCCTGGAGCGCGCGGGACCATACGCCGTGGCGCCAATGGGCGGCCGACCATCGCACCGCGGTCGGCGAGCGCCGTTCGCTGGTGCTGGCGGACGGCACGCAGCTGTGGTTGAACACCGCCAGCGCGGTCGACATCGACTTCGACGCGGCACAGCGGCGCGTCAGGCTGCTGGCCGGCGAGATCCTGATTGCCACCGCCAAAGACCAAGCGTCGCCACCCCGGCCCTTCCTGGTCGAGACCGCGCAGGGCACGGTGCAGGCGCTGGGCACCCGCTATGTCGTGCGCCAGCGCGGCGACGATACCGAGGTCAGCGTGTACGAGGGCAAGGTCCAGATCCGCCCCAACCGCAATGCCGCCAGCGCGATCGTGCTGCCGGCCGGCTATCGCGCCAGCTATACGGCGGACAGCATCACCTCCCCTGCCCCGGCCGAGAGCGCCGGCGCGACCTGGGCCGAAGGCTTCATCGTCGCCCGCAGCATGCGCCTGGACGATTTCCTCGTGGAGCTGGGCCGCTACGGCGGCGATGCGCTGTCCTGCGACCCGGCGCTGGCGGGCCTGCGCGTGTCGGGCTCGTTCCCGGTCGACGACATCGGCAAGGTCCTGAGCGCGCTTGGCACGACGCTGGAGGTACGCACCGAAGTGGTGACGAGCCTGTGGGGGCGAAGGGAGATCCGGCTTGTCCGGGCACCTGCCGCAAAGGGGTAATTCACGACGATCTGCAAAAAAGTTGCCGCGAGCTGATCCGTTTTGGTTTCTCGCGGGTCATGGAGGTGAGCACTCCAACTTCTCCTCCTTCAGAAAGGTCAGATCATGGGTTCCCTCCGGGTCCACGTCACGGCGCCGACGCGCCAGCCTACTCACCGATTCCGGCGCAAGCTGCTGGCCCGCGCGGCGCGGCACATCGCCTTCGGCGCCGCCGTTGCCGCGCCGGTGCTGTCCATCCCCGCGATCGCGCACGCCCAGCCGGCGGCCGCGAGCCGAAGCTATGACATCCCCGCCGGCACGCTCGAATATGCGCTCAGCCGCTTCGGCCGCGAGGCCGGCATCATGCTGTCGTTCAAGCCGGAGCTGACCGCCGGCCGCAGCAGCACGGGCCTGCAGGGCAACTACACGGTGCGCCGCGGCCTGGACACGCTGCTGGCCAATTCGGGGCTGGTGGCCGTCGAGCAGGCGAACGGCACCTATGTCGTCAATGCCGCGCCGCGGTCCGCGGATGCCGGCGATGGCGTCGCGATGCTGCCCACGGCCACCGTGGTGGCCTCCGCCAGCGACGGCGCTCTGCCGGCACCCTATGCCGGCGGCCAGGTTGCGCGCGGCGGCGGCCTGGGCGTGCTGGGCACAGCCGACGTGATGGACGTGCCGTTCAGCACCACCAACTACACCGCCGAGATGCTGCAGGACACGCAGGCCCGCACGCTTGCGGACGTGGTCGTCAGCGAGGCCTCGGTGCGCACGCTGACCTCCAGCGGCGGCTTCGGCGAGGATTTCCAGATCCGCGGCTATACCGTGTCGAGCGGCGACGTGGGTTTGAACGGCCTCTACGGCATGGCGTCGGCGAACCGGATGCCCACGCTGATGATGGAGCGAGTCGAGGTCCTCAAGGGCCCGGGCACGCTGATGTACGGCATCGGCCCGAGCGGCAGCATCGGCGGCGCGATCAACGTCGTCACCAAGCGCGCCGGCGACGAACCGCTGACGCGCCTGACCGGCACCTTCCAGAGCAAGTCGCAGCTGGGCGTGCAGGCGGACATCGGCCGCCGCTTCGGCGAGGACAAGGAATGGGGCGTGCGCTTCAACGGCGCCTACCAGAACGGCAAGACGACGCTGGACGACGGCCGCGCCGAACAGACCGTCGGCGCGATCGGCCTGGACTATCGCGGCCGCAGGCTGCGCTGGTCGCTCGATGCCTACAGCCAGCACGAGGGCATCGACAACTTCCGTCCGCAGATCGGCTTCCTGCCGACGGTCACCGCCATTCCGGACGCCCCCTCCGGCCACCGCAATTTCTATCCCGGCACGAAGCTGAACCTGCATGACACGGCCGTGATGAGCCGCGTCGAGTACGACATCGCACCGAACCTGATGGTCTGGGGCGCGGCCGGGTATCACGAGGGATCGACCTATCAGGACTTTCCTTCGGGCCGTGTCAACGCACAGGGCAACTTCACCGTCAACAACGCCTGGTATGACGCGTACAGCAAGACGCGGACCGCCGAGGTCGGCGCGCGCGCGAACTTCGCCACGTGGAACGTCGGCCATACCGTGACGTTCAGCGCCACGCGGCTCGACCAGGAGGCGGGCAACTTCTATCTGGCCAATCCGGCCGCCGACGGCGTGCCTTCCAGCATCTACAACCCCGTGCCGATTCCCTCGGTGCGCGGCATCCGCGGCGATGCGCAGCGCGCTTCGGAAACGGAGCTGACCAGCTTCTCGCTGACCGATACGCTGTCCTTCGCCGACGATCGCGTGCTGATCACCGGCGGCCTGCGCCATCAGCGCGTGGCACTGGAGAACTTCACTGCCGGCGTGCAGAGCGGCAAGTACGACGACAGCGCGGTGTCCCCGCTCGCCGGCATCGTGATCAAGCCGCTGTCCAACGTGTCGGTCTACGGCAACTACACCGCGGGCCTGACGCGCGGCGGCGTCGCCCCGGCCGGCACCGCCAACGCGGGCGAGGTGTTCGCGCCGTACAAGTCCAAGCAATACGAGGCCGGCGTCAAGGTCGACTGGAGCCGCCGCGTCACCACCACCGTGTCGGTGTTCCAGATCGAGCGCCCCAGCGCGGTCACCGATCCGGCCACCAACATCTACAGCTTCGACGGCGAGCAGCGCAACCGTGGCCTCGAGCTGTCGGCCTATGGCGAGGTGATGCGCGGCCTGCGGCTGATGGCGAGCGCCACCTTCTTCGACGCCAAGCTGACCCGTACCGCCGGCGGCGTCAACGACGGCAAGGACGCCAATAACGTGCCCAAGCGGACCTTCAACCTCGGCGTCGACTGGGATACGCCGTGGGTGCAGGGCCTGAGCCTGTCCGGCCGCATGCTGCATACCTCGTCGATGTACTTCAACGCGGCCAATACGCTGAGCCTGCCCAGCTATACCCGCTACGACATCGGCGCCCGCTATCGCACCCGCGTCGGCAGCACGCCGGTGGTGCTGCGCGCCAATGTGCTGAACCTGTTCAACGACAACCACTGGCTGGCCAGCGGTACCTATGTCACCGTGGCCGCTCCCCGCACGCTGATGCTCTCGGCGCAATTCGACTTCTAAGGGCTATCCCATGAAATCTTCCGCATCGCTCGCCTTCGCGCTGATGGCCTTCGCCACCGCGGCGCATTCGCACCAGATCTGGATCGAGCAGGCGCCCGGCCAGAACGCCAGCGTCCGCTTCGGCGAATTCGCCGAGAACCTGCGCGAGGTCTCGCCCGGCACGCTGGACAAGCTCGGTGTGCCGAGCGCCGCGCTGCTGTCGGCCAAGGGCGAGCAGGCCGCCGACGGCGTCAAGACCGGCGACGGCTATACGTTGCCCTTCCAGGCCAAGCGCGGCGACGCGATCGTCGCGCAGGCGCCCCACTACCCGCTGTACCCGTTCAAGCGCGGCGACCAGCAGTTGACCGGCTGGTATTTCCCCGCCGCGCGGCTGGTGACGGACCTCGCGCCGCAGGCGCCCAAGCTGGTGCTCGACGTGGTGCCGGCCGGCAAGGCCGGGGAACTGCAGGTGTTCTTCCGCGGCAAGCCGCTGCCCAAGGCCAAGCTCGCGCTGGTGACGCAGTCGGGCTGGGCCAAGGAGAAGCAGACCGACGAGCAGGGCAAGGTCGCCTTCGATATGCCGTGGCAAGGCGTCTACGTCGCCGAGGTCAGCCATCAGGACGAAACCCCGGGCGAGCGCCTGGGACAGGCCGGGCCCGAGCGATATCATCGCGTCGACTATGTCAGCACGCTGACCTATGTCAAACCCGACGGCCTGCCCGCCGTGCCGGCCATTCCCGCACCCAACGCCGACAAGAAGGCCAAACAGTAAATGCAAGCTGCCGTGCCCCGAGCCCTGAAGATCGGCTCGCTCGTCTCGCGCATCATCGCCGCCGTGCTGGGCGGCTATGCGCTCGCGGCGCTGGCCAGCGTCGCCGCGCTGGCGCTGCCGATCAGCAAGCCGCAAGCCGTGCTGACCGGCATGCTGGCCAGTTTCGCCTTCTATGCGGGCGCCGTGATCTGGGTGTTCGCGGTACGCAGCGCGCGGCGCGCATGGGCCGGACTGCTGGTGGCGGCCGTCCCGCTGCTGCTGGCGGCCTGGTATGCCGGCGTGGGCGGGAGCGCATCGTGAAGTCCACCGCGAAGTCTACGGTGACGCCGCGCAACGTCATCGACAACCACAGCGACATCGCCGCCAGGGGCCGGGGCATCCGCCAGACCATGTCGGACCTGCATACGTGGGCCGGCCTGCTGGTCGGATGGATTCTCTACGCGATGTTCCTGACGGGCACGGTCAGCTATTTCAAGGACGAGATCTCGCAATGGATGCGGCCCGAACTGGCGCATCAGCTCGAAGTGCCCGATCCCGCCGCGGCCGCGCAGCGCGTGGCCGACACGCTGGCGACCGTCGCCGCGGGCAGCCCGCTGTGGGGCATGGAGATGCCGACGGACCGGCACAACGTGGTCAGCGCGTTCTGGCGCACGGTGGGCGCCCCACCCGGCAAGCGCACGTTCGACAGCGGCACCTTCGACCCGGCCACGGGCCAGAAGGTCGCGGCGCGCGAAACCCACGGCGGCGAGTTCTTCTATCGCTTCCACTTCCAGTTCCACTACATGCCGGTGCTGTGGGGACGCTGGCTCGCGGGCTTCTGCGCGATGTTCATGCTGGTGGCGATCGTCAGCGGCGTGATCACCCACAAGAAGATCTTCGTCGACTTCTTCACCTTCCGCTGGGGCAAGGGCCAGCGTTCCTGGCTCGATGCGCACAACGCGCTGTCGGTGTTCGGCCTGCCCTTCCACCTGATGATCACCTATACCGGCCTGGTGACCCTGATGGCGATGTACATGCCATGGGGCCAGCAGGCAGCCTTCAAGACGCCGGCCGAGCGGCAGCAGCTGACGGCGCAGCTGAATGCGTCGCCGCCGCCCGGCAAGCCGAGCGGCATCCCCGCCAAGCTCGCGCCGATTGATGACATGGTGCGCCAGGCCCAGGCGCGCTGGGGCCAGCACAACATCAGCCGCGTGACGATCGCCCATGCCGGCGATGCGTCGGCCCGCGTCACCGTGCTGCGCGGCGAGGCCGCGCGCGTGTCGATGAGCCCGCAGTACCTGGTGTTCAACGGCGCCACCGGCAAGCTGCTCGAGACGCGCGACAGCGTCGGCCCGGCGGCCGAGGTGCGCGGCGTCATGTATGCGCTGCATCTGGGGCGATTCAGCGATCTGCAATTGCGCTGGCTCTACTTCATCGTCAGTCTTGCCGGCACCGCGATGGTCGGCACGGGGCTGGTGATGTGGACCGTCAAGCGTCGCCAGAAGCTGCCTGAGCCGGAGCGGCCGTATTTCGGTTTCTGGCTGGTCGAGCGCCTGAATATCGCCGCGATCGCCGGGCTTTCCGTTGCGATGACGGCGATGCTGTGGGGCAATCGTCTGCTCCCGGCGGAACTGGCAGCCCGCGGCGCCTGGGAGATCCACCTGTTCTTCATCGCGTGGGCGGCGACGCTGCTGGTCGCGCTGATGCGGCCGGCAAAGAAAGCGTGGATCGAACTGCTGTGGCTGGGCGCTGCGCTGCTGGCGCTGCTGCCGGTGCTGAACGCGCTGACCACCGACCGCGGCCTGTGGCGCAGCATGGCCGAGGGCGACTGGGTCTTTGCAGGCTTCGATCTGATGATGTGGGCCCTGGCCGCGCTGCACGCGATGCTGGCGCTGCGCACCGCCCGGCATCGGCCGCGGATCAAGCCGGCCAGAAGAACGCGCGCGAGCACCGCCACCGCCGCCGCCACCACCTCCGCTCCTGCCACGCTGTCGGAGGACCGCGCATGATGGACCTGCTCGCCTTCATCCTTTGCATCGTCGCGTTCGGCGCGCTGGCCCTCGCGATGGAGCGGCATCAGCAAGCGGTGTTTGACGTTCTGCTGCCACGCTCGCGCACGCGCATGCTGCGCGCCGCCGGCTGGCTGGGACTGCTGCTCGCGTTGTGGGTCCTGGTGGGCCACCGCGGCTGGGCGCTCGGGTTGGTGCATTACAGCGGGCAGACCAGCCTTGCCGCGGGCCTCGTCCATGTCGCGTTGATCTGGCGGGAGCGGCGGCGCATGGCTCGCCGCTAGTTGTCTCCGCTGGTCGTCCCCGCCAAGGCGGCATCGATGGCCGCGCGCGCAAACGCCGCGGCCATGGCTCTGTTTCAGCCCTGATACGAATAAAACCGCGCGAGAACCAGACCTGCACAGAATTCATTTGCGTCCATCGTTGCCGTCGCCTCTGATAAGACGTCCCTGTCCTTCCATCGTGTGAGGCATCGGGGGTGCCGAGCGGCACTGCCCCACCCGGATCGCACGGACCGCCTGCTCGCCCGGCCTGGCCGGGCGGTCCTCGATCGACGCAGTACGCCAGGGCACGACGCATGGCCAGCAGCGAAGTCATCCGATACGCGGTGGAATTTGGGGACAGCCTGCGGCGTGCGCTCGGCCCGGCCGCTCCCACCGCGGATCTGGATGCGATGCAGGCGGCCGCACAGCAATTGGATCTGCTCGCGCAGCAGGCGCCGTCCGCGAGCGCCTGGACGGCGGCCGTCGACGCCTGGACCGCCGCGCGCGACAAAATCGCCGCGCATCTGCACCGCTATCTGCTCGAAGGCCTGCCCGATATCCCGGGCCTGCAGGAGCTGGTGCGCGCATTGAACTGGGACAGCCCGCAGGGCCTCAATGGCGAACTGCCGCTCGGCCCGCTGAAGCTGGCGTTTTCCTCGTCATCGCTGGTGCTGCAGCCCAAGCTGCCGGACAACACCACGCTGCCGCCATTCACCGTGGGGCCGCAGCAGCCATCGGGCATCGCGGTATCGCTGCCCTCCCCGTTCGGCGGCGGCCTGCCGGGCGGCGGCGCGATCGTGCGCCTGCCTTCGTCCGCCGGCTTCGGCGGCGCGCTGAACGTGCCGCTGGGCCCGGTATCGGTCAGCGCATCGGCGGTGCTGGAGCGCCTGCCGGACGGCGTGCCGTCCTTTCTGGCGCTGATGGGCGTGTCCTTCGTGCCGCCGATCCAGCTGTCCTTCGGCTTCTCGCTGGACCGCGTCGGCGGACTGGTCGGCGTGCACCGTCGCGCCGATACCGAGGCGCTGGCGCTGGCCGTGCGGACAGGCGCGGCGGCCGACACGCTGCTGGCCACGCGCCCGCCGGCCAACCCCGGCATCGCCATCGAAGCGCTGCGCCGCTTCTTTCCGGCGTTCCGCGACCACCATCTGATCGCGCCGACCTTGCGGCTCGCGTGGCTGTCGGCGGGCGCGGGCAGCTTCCTGTCGCTCGATCTCGGACTGGTGGCCGAGGTCCCCAGCGGCAAGGTCGTGCTGCTCGGGGTCGCCCGCGCCGGCATCCCGGGCGTGCCGGGGCTGGTGCAGTTGCGGCTGGACCTGCTCGGCATCGTCGATCCGGCGCAGGCGTTGATTTCCATCGACGCCAGCCTGGTCGACAGCCATGTGCTCGGCGTCTTCTCGGTCTACGGCGATGCCGCGATGCGGCTGCACTGGGGCAGCCAGGCGTATGCGGTGGTGTCGATCGGCGGCTTCTATCCGGGCTTCAATCCCGAGCCGGCACAGCTGCCGGCCCTGCGCCGCGTCGGACTGTCGCTGCAAACGCTGGGCGGGCCGCTGTCGATACGCGCCGAAGGCTATCTGGCGTTCACGAGCAACACCATTCAGCTCGGCGGGCGCTTCGACATCACGTTCTCGATGGGGCTGACCGCGCATGGCTTCCTGCAGCTCGATGCGCTGGTGCAGTTCCGCCCGTTTGCCTTCGTCGCCAATGCCTCCGCGGGCTTCGACGTGCGCGCAGGCGGCTTCAGCTTCGGCGGCGTGCGGCTCGACGGCACCGTGTCCGGTCCCGGGCCGCTGGTGATTCGCGGCCGGCTGACCATCGAGACCTTCCTGTTCGACGTCTCCTGGGACGAGACCTTTACGCTGGGCAGCGGCCCGGCCGATATGGCGGCCAGCCCCGGCGAACTGCTGACGATCGTGCAGCAGGAGATCGTGCGGGCCGGCAATGTGCGGGCCGCATCGATCGACGATCCGGCCGTGGTGCTGGCCCCGCGCCCCACGCGCCCGGGCGTTGCCGCCGTGCCGCCGACCGGCGCCCTGCAATGGTCCCAACGTCGCGCGCCGCTGGGCCTGCCGATCGACCGCGTCGACGGCCTGCCGCTGCCGGCGCGCGCCGGCGTGCGCGTGTTGACGCCGGGCGATCCGGTCACCGAACGTTTCGCGCCGGGCCACTACTGCAACCTGAACGAGGCCGAACAGCTGAACCGGCCACCGTTCGACATGCTCGATGCTGGCGTGGTGCTGAGCAGCGGCGCGGCGCACTACAGCACGCACGTGGACGACACGCGCAAGGTCGAACTGGTCGTGATCCCGCCCGAACTGCAGGACGCAGAGGTCGCCGCGCGCACCGATCTGCGGGCGATCGCCCACCTGGTCGCGGCCAGCCATCGTCCCCCTGCGCTTGGCAGTAACGCGCAGCTGATCCACGCCACCCGCGAAGTGTGGGCCACGGTTCCGCCCACGGAGTTTGCGAGCTACACCAGTGCCACCGCCGCGCATGCCTTCGCCCGCGGCAACAGCACCGGCGGGGCGGTGCCGATGGCGGACCTGCTGTCGCCGGTGGACCTGTCGGGAATCTGAGCATGGCCAAGTTCCATTCCTGGCAGGTCACCGCGCTGCGCCACGGCGCCAACGGCAACGTGGTGGCGGGACGCCTGCAGGCCGGCGCCACGCTGACGCTGGAGGAAATCGTCCTCAGCGGGACGCCCCGCTCGATCACCGCGCCCGCCCCCTACGAGCTGTTCGGGCCGGGCGATGTGCAACGGCTGGCGCCCGGGACCATTACCCGGCGCTATCCGCCCCCGGGCGCGTCCGATGCGGAAAACACCAAGCGCGCGCTGGTCGAATTCAGCCACGCCGATACGCTGGACCTGCCGTGGCGGTATTCGCCCGATCCGCGCCTGCCCGCCGCGATCCGGCCATGGCTGGTGCTGGTGGTGGGCCTGCCCACCGACGTCGTGCCGGGCCGCGATGGCCGCGTCACGCTGTCGCCGCAGACGCAGGCCGCTCACCCGCTCGGCGACTCGCACCAGTGGGCGCATGTGCATGAGGTCGACGGCGACTGGTACAGCCGCATCCTGAGCCCCGTAAAACTGGAGCCCCAACGCGCCTATGTCGCCTGCCTGGTGCCCGCCTACGTGGTCGAGCCCGACGGCACGCTGCGCGATGCGTGGCCCGTCGTCGCGGGCCAGCCGGTGCGTGTCACGTGCTACGACAGGTGGGGCTTCCGTACCGGCGAAGGCGGCGACTTCGGCGAGATCGCCAAGCGGCTGCGCGCGCCCGCCGATGGCGAGCTGAAGGAGGACTTCGGCCGCGCGAAGCTGCATTGCGTGCGGCGCGGGCAGGCGGCTGCCGGCGAGCCTGCCATCGTGGCCCTCTCGATGGGCGGCGCGCTGCAACGGGTCAGCATGGTGGGCGCGCCGGCCGACCCGGTCGCGCCCTGGCTCGCCGCGGAAACCGCCGCGCTCACCGCGATGCCGCCCATGCCGCCGGGCCGCTGGCTGCTGACCGCGCCGCGCTACCACGCGCCGTTCACGATGCCGGGCACGGCGCCCAGCGCAGGCTGGAGCGCGCAGTTTCATACCGATCCGCGCCATCGCGGCGCGGCCGGTCTCGGCGCATGGGCGGCCATTGCCTGGCAGGACCGCATCGCCAAGGCCGCCGCCGCACGTGCCGGCGACCTGGCGATCGCACGCGAGCGCATCGGCAATGTCGCGCTCGGGGTCGAGGTCTCGCGCTCGCTGTGGTTCCGCCATTTGCCGCCCGATCCCGTCGACAAGCTGGCGGTGCTCGGCGCGATGCTGGGGCGCATGCCGGTCAACGAGCAGCAAACGGTGTCGTCGGCCTTGACCGGCCGCACGCCCGGCATGGTGCCGGCGATCTGGTCCTCGGCAGCGCGGCGTGCGCTGCGTCCTGGTCCTGCGCGCTCGGCGTTGACGCGCGACGGCGTCATTCCGCATCGCGTGCTGCTCGAAGCGGCCGCCGCGTGCCCGGTGGCGCCCGACGATCCCGATGCGATCTGGCACAAGCCGCGCGGGGATGCCGGCCCCATATTGAAGGACGCGGTCCGGCGCGCCTTCGATGACGAGCGGCAGGCCGACGACATGTTCGGGCTGCTGATGGACAGCGAAACGACGACGGACCTGAACCGGCTGGCCGCCGCGCTCGATGCGCTGACGCCCGACGCCGATGGCCGCGTCGATCCGGACAAGGTCATTCGTGCGGTGCGCGAACCGCCAACGCTGATCGACGAGCCAACTACGGGCCAATGGGTCGACACGCTGGCGTCGAGCCGCCCCCGTTGCCGGCCGGTTGACCTGGACCTGCTGGGCCAACGCGTCGCCGATGCCGTCGACCCTTTCGCCGCGCGCCCGCCCGTGGTCAATCGCGTGCTTGCCACCCTGCCCGGCATCGTCGACGTCGGCCCCGTCGAAATCGAACCCGAGCTGGATCTGCCGCTTTGGCAATTCCTCAATGAGGCCGCGCCCGACTGGATGCTGCCCGGCATTGGCGATCTGCAGCAGGACCGCGTGGTGGGCCTGGCCACGCACGCTGCTTTCGTGGAAGGCGTACTGGTCGGCGCCAATCAGCAGGCGCTGGGCGAACTGCGCTGGCGCAATTTCCCGATCGCTCCACGCTGGTCGCCGCTGCGCAAGTTCTGGCAACGCGCCGGTGGCCAGTTCGATATCCATCCGATCCGCAACTGGCCCGCCGATAAGCCATTGGGCAACGCCGCGCTGACGCCGGCCCCGCGAGCCAGCGAGGCGGTGGTGCTGTTCAAGACCCCGCTGTTCCGGCGCTATCCGGACACGGTGGTGTATCTGTACCGGGCCGAGGCCGACTGGACCGTGCCACCCGCGAACCAGCCGCTCGACGAGTCGCGCAAGCAGTTTCCGACCTTCCCCGGCAGGATCGGCCCGGATGTCGCGTTCTTCGCCTTCAACGTGGCACCGGCGGATCTGGCCAATTATTGGGTGGTATTGGAAGAGCCGCCCGCCGGCTACCGCTTCTACAGCTGGCACGACGATCAGGACCGGCCCACCGGCACCGTCGCCGACGGCGCGGCCTACGGCTTCCAGACCTTTGCCCCACCGGTGCGCGTGATGATCGGCAAGCTGGAGCTGGCATGAGCGCCGTCGAAGTATTGGCGCCCCTGCGCATCGAAACCCGCTTCTACGCGCCGGACGGCACCCGGCCCGGCTGGATGCTGCGGCTGCGCGCATGGCCCGACGAGTTCTCGATGGCGCGCCGGCCCATCGCGCCGTCGCCGGCCGAGCTCGACCTCTACGACGACGTGCTGCGCCAATTCCCGCTCGATGCCGGCATGCAATGGCGCATGCTGTGCGCGCGGCTCGGCGTCGAACGCGCGCTGTGGCTGCGGCGGAGCGTTGCCATCGTGGCCGAGCCCGCGCCGCATGCGGATCGCGGCGCAGCCCAGCCGCGCGATCCCTCGGCCTGGCCCGACACGCATCAGCCTTACGGCCTGCCGCCGGCGATCCATGTCTGGTTCGTCGAGGCCGGCCAGGGCGGCGCCCCAACGCTGGCCGGCACGATGCACCCGAACCGCGAACGGATTGCCGAACAGCTCGGTCTGACCGCGTTCGAGACGCCCGCCGCCACCGGCGAACTGCCGCGGACATGGTGGACCTCTTTCGACATCGCCAAGGCGGTCGGGCTGGCAATCGAGATCCCCTTCCCGGCCGGCGCGCAGCCGCCGGCGCTCGATGCCATCGTGGTGGCCGGCATGGGCGACGTCTCCCCGGAACCGCTGATCGCGATGCATGCCGTCACGGGCCGGCTGTCGGTGCTGCGGCCTGGGACCCCGACCAATACCGTGGACGGCGAGGCCACCGCCGACGCTGGCAGCAACCCCGGCAGCAATCCCGGCGGCAATGCGGCCGCATGGGAAGGCATCGACGATGCGCTGCCCGCTGCGGACAGCGCGTCCGCCGCCGTGATGCAGGCGCTGGCCGGGCCGGATGCCGTTCCGATCAAGCTGCAAGGCGGCGACGTCGACACCGGCGGACACGATCCGCTGGTCGTGAATGCGCTGTGGCCCGTGCTGTGGGGCCACGCGCTGCGCAATGTGATCGGCGCCGGCGAAGACGAGGCGCGCCTGGCCGAATGGGCGCAGGCGTGGCTCGCGCCGCAGGGGCCGTATCCGGCGATCCGCGTCGGCGCACAGCCCTACGGTTTGCTGCCGGCCACCGTACTTGCCGGCTGGTCCGGTCAAAACATTACGGCGGGACAGATTCGCGACTGGGCCGGCCCATGGCGCGATGCGGCCGCCGCGGATGCCGCGATCCACCCTGGCACCGTGGTGGGCGCGTCCGCGCAGCGGGCCGTCGATCTGCTGGGCGAAGACACGCCCACGCGCCGCTGGGCCGTTCGCGTCGTCTCGCCGCTGCCGGTGGTCAACGCGATCCGTGCGACGCGGGGCCTGCCGCCGCTCGAGCCGAGCGCCTGGGAGCGGGAGACGGCATCGAGCCTGGCCGGCCGCAAGACGCCGCTGTCGCCGCTGGGCGCCTTCACGGAGCAGGCGCATCTGCCGGCGAGCACGCCGGAAGCCGACGCCGACAACCCCGACACGCTGCGCCTGCTGCTGGAGGAAGACAGCGAAGCTTTCCCGTACCGCTGGGACCGCAAGCTCGGCCTGCTCGGCCATCTGATCTTCGAATCGCTGTGCCTGCTGCGCGCCAGCGTCGGCCAGGCGCGCGAGGCCATCGACCACGGCCAGCCCGTCGACCCGCACACGCCCTTGCCCATGCAGGCGGGCACCGATGCGCTGATCGATCTGGTGCGGCGCGGCTACCCGGGGACGCCGTCGCAACCGCAGCTGGACGACCTGTTTGCTTCGGCCGATCCCGGCGCACACAGCGTGGCCAAGCGCTGTCTGCGCGGCATCGAGGCACTGGTCGGCCTGGTGCGGGCCTACGCCGACGATCCCGACGGCGTCTTCAGTTGCGTGCTGGCCGCGCTGGATACCGCCAGCCATCGCGTGGATCCGTGGATCACGGGCCTTGCCTGTTCACGGCTGCGCGAATTGCAAGACACGCGTGCGCCGTGGCGGCTGGGCGTATACGGCTGGGTCGATGCGCCGGCGCCCTACGATGCGGCCAATCCCGGCCATGGCCTGCCGCCCGGCCCCACCGCCGCCGGGCTGCTGCACGCGCCGTCGCACGCGCAAGCGATGACGGCCGCGCTGCTGCGCGATGCGGCGGTTCGCCATCCAGGCGATACGCGCTGGCAGATCGAGATCGATTCGGCCCGGGTTCGCGCGGCCATGCGCCTGGCCGAGCGTGTCCGCCTCGGCGTGCATCCCTATGAGGCGCTGGGCCTCGAGGTCGAACGCATCGTCGGCGACTGGGATACCGTGCGCAAGCTGCGCGAGGACTACCCGATGCGCGACACGCATGCCGGCACGCGCTGCTGCGACGGCGCGCGCGTGCTGCGGCTGCTGTTCCGGCCGCAGGCGGGCGATCCGCCGCCACCGACGCTGCCGGCCGGCGCGCGCGAAGCGCTGGCGACCTGCGATGCGGCGCTCGACACCTATGCCGATCTGCTGGTGACCGACGGCATCCATGCGCTGGTCACCGGCCATGGCGGCCTGGGCAACGCGGCGATGGAGGCCGCGGCGGGCCTCGGTCCGCCGCCCGAACTGCGGGCCATGCGCACGCCGCGGCAGGCCACCAGCGTGCGTGTCTCGGCGTGGGCGGTGCTGCCGCCGGGCAATGCCGCGGGGACGGGCGCACCCCCGGCCGTGCTTGCCGATCCGGCGTTTGCCAGCCTGCTCGAGCAGGAACTGGGCGCTGCCAGCGGCTGGACCTGGACCATCGGTGCCGATACCGTGAGCCTGGCCGACCTCGGCCTGCATGGCATCGAGGCGTTCGCGCTGCCGCCGGACGAATTGACGCAGCGCCTGCGCGGCGAACGCGACGCGTCGCTGCCATTCGCTTCCGGCACAGGCGCCGACAAGCTGGCCCGAGCCACGCGCCTCGCCGAGCTGCTCGGCGGCGGCGACAGCGATCCGCCGCTGCCCGGTGCGATCGATGGCCGCGACGACGACGCGGCGCCCGCCTCGCCATTGCGCGACGCGATGGTGGCCGATCTGGCGGGCCGCCTGAGCGCGCTGCGGAACCGGCTGACGTCGCTGCTGGGCTCGCTTGCCGCTGCCGATCTGAACGACCCGGCCGCGGTGGCATGGTGCCTTGCGCAATGCCGCGCCTGGGGCGCCGTGCGGGCCGACGATGCCGAGCCGCTGGCGCAGGCGCTGGCGCGCTTGCAGACCCGCCTGGCGGCCGCGCCGGAAGCCGAAGCCGAAGCCAACAACGTGCGCGGCCTGCGGCAATCGATTCGTGCCCTCGTCGGCCACGCCCGCCTGCCGGTGCTGCCGCTGGTGCCGTCGCTCGCCGTCGGTCCGCTGCGCGCCGCGTTGCGCGACGACGAAGGACGCCCGCGCACCGACCGCGAATGGCTCGAGATCGTCGCCGCCGTGCGCCCGCGCCTGGCGAGCCTGGAGGCCTGGCAACTCGATCCCGCAACGCGGCCGTGGCGCGCCGCCGTACGCACCGCCGATGGCTCGGGCGATCCGTGGAGCCCTGCAGGGCCGGTGGTGGTGGCCTACGGGCCGGACCCTGCCGCGCTCGCCGGCAGCATGGCGACGGTGGCGATCGCCGGTCTCGACGCCTGGCAGGACGCGATCCCGTCGACCCGGCACACGACCAGCGCGGCCTTCGGTTTCAACGGCCCGAAGTCGCGCGCGCCGCAGGCGGTGCTGCTGGCCGTGCCGCCCGACGCGAGCCGGCGCCTGAACGACGCGGAACTGGCGGCACTGGTGCTGGAGACGCGGCAGCTCGCGCGTGCCCGCGCCTGCCGTCCGCGGGCGGGCAGCCGGGTCGCGACGCCGGCGGCGCTGTCGTCCCTGCCGGACATGTTCTGGAGCCATTGGACCTGACCGCACGCTTCCCTCCACTACGACTGCTCACAGCCCATCGAGACCGCCATGTCCCTGCACTTCCGCCTCGAACCGCTCAGCCCGCCGACGGACTTCCATCGCGGCCTGCGGGCACGCGTCGCCGATCCCGTCTGGTTCCTGACGCGGCAATGGCAGCTCGGCGAGCTGCAGGGCGAAGACGTATCGAGCCCGATCGCGGTGGCGGTCAGCGTCACGCATGAGCCCTTTCGCTATGCGCCGCGCCGGCCCGATCTCGATCCGGCCCGCATCCCGGCCGAGGCGCTGGTCGAGGCCGAGCCCGGCGACTGGTGGACCATCGGCCGGCGCGTGCGGTTGGGTCGCGCCGCCGCGCCGCTGTTGCCTGCGCTGCCGCCGCAGCGCCTGCGGACCTTGCGCCTCGGTCCGCTGCCGCCGCCTTACGAAGCCATGTCGGAGGAACTGGACGGCCGCGCGATCTTTATCGCGGGCCTGCTCGCCGGCCATGCGCTGTGGAACGAGGTGCCATCGCCGCCCGCCGACAACTGGTCGTCGCGCAAGCTGACGCACGATGCGCACTTCAGCGCGGGCACGCGCGGCCTGGAGATTCGCGATCACGATGGCGGCGACGTCGACTGGTATTCCGCCGACGCGGGCGGTACGGTGCTGCGCGCGGACGCCGGCACCAATGTCGGCACGAACGGCGGCACGTCGGCGTCGATGACCTCGTCGCGGCAACTGCTGGTCAGCCGCCTGTCCTACCCCGGCGCGCCGCATCCACGCTGGTGGCAGATCGAGGATGGTGCCGTGGACCTGGGCGCCTTCTCGCCGGACCGCTCGCATCTGGGCACCGCGCTGCTGCTCGATGTGGCGCTGGCCCATGCCGACGACTGGTTCTGGTTTCCGGTGCCGGAGCCACCGCCGAGTGCCGGCGGCGAGCGGCCGCCCTCGTCCGGCATGCTGGTGACGCTGCGCGACACGGTGGTGCACGACAGCTTCGACGATACGTGGACGCTGGCGCCGCCCCCGGTGGACGGCCCGCAGGCCTGGTCGCTGTTCCGCACCACCGGCATGGAAGCGGGCGCGCTGCTGATCTGGCCCGTCGCGGTGGCGCCGCATGCCGGCCCCTGGCTGGACGACGTCTCGCTCGGCATCGACGAGGACGCCAACGTGGCCTGGGCGGTGGAGCTGCGCGCCGACGGTTGCGTGCTGCTGGCCGACGACACCAGCGAGGCGGCCGCACGCGAGACCACGCGCACCGGTACCCGCCAGTTCCGCTATCTGCCGTCAAACACCCTGCCCGCGCACTGGCATCCGTATCGGCGTACCGGCCCCGACGGACGCTACGGTGACTGGCAGCAGGGGCTGGTGGCCGATCTCGGTGGCGTGCTGCCGCGCGTGCGGCCCGGTCCGGCATCGCGGCTGATCGGCGGGCCGTCGGGGCCCGGCTTCGGACGCGGCCACGAGATCGCGCCCGAGGCGATCGCCAGCAGCGGCGTCTCGCTGCGCCGCCGTGCGCGGCTGGCGCGCGATACGGAGGGCCGCCCGGTGCTGTGGGTCGAACGCAGCCGCACGCCGCTGGCGGGGCCACCGGTCTCGCATCTGCGCTTCGACGTGATGGCGGAAGATGTCGTGCCGCCGGGAGACGGCGATGGCTGAGGCTTATGTCGACGTGAAGCTGTTCGATGGCTTCGTGCTGCCGTACGAGAGTGGCGCCGAGCAGTATCTCGGCGAGCTCAAGCCATGGTGGGACGAGATAGCGGCCAGCTATCCGGGGCTGTCGCTCGATCCGGGCTTTCCGGCGGAGCAGATCCCCTTGCTGGCCCATATGGTGGACGCGGCGCGGATGCTGGGCGGCGAGCCGCCCGATCCCTTCGCGTGGTTCGAGGTGCCATGCGAGGCGGCGCAGCTGGAGGCGCTGACCGGGCTGCTGTACGGGCTGCCCTTCGTCGAATGGGCGGAGCCGCGGATGCCCGCATATCCCGCTGGCCGTATCGCCTATGGCACCAACGAGGATGCGATCGTGTCCCAGCAATTGGCCGCGGCGCCGGGCGGCATCGATGCCTACTACGCCTGGCGCGTGGCGGGCGGTACAGGACGTGGCGTCAACATGGTCGACGTCGAGCACGGCTGGAACCTGCAGCACATCGAGCTGGCCACCGTGCCGATCGTGCCCTACTCGGTGTTCGGCGTGGCGGACCGCGAGGACACGGACCATGGCACGTCGGTCCTGGGTATCGTCGTGGCGCCCGACAACGGCGGCGGCATCGTCGGCATCGCGCCCGAGGCCCGCGCCCATGTGGTGACGTCGATGCGCGCGGATGGGAAGCACTGGCTCGACGCCGCGCTGCTGATCGCCGGCGATGCGGTGCGGCCCGGCGGCGTCGTGCTGATCGAGCTGGCCAGCCCGCGGCCCTGGCTGACGCTTCCCGGCAAGGATCCGGCGCTGCCAGTGGAACTGTCCCTGAAGACTCAGCAGACGATCCAGCTGCTGGTCTTCTTCGGCATCACGGTGATCGAGCCCGCCGGCAACTCCGGCGACGACCTCGATGCCCGGCCTCAATGCGATCACATCAATCCGGCCAAGCCGGTGTTCCGCGATTCGCTGGCCATCATGGTCGGCGGCGCGACCCAGGCAGCGCCGGTGGACGGCGTACGGCAACCCTGGCTGCGCGGTTCGACCTTCGGCGCGCGCGTGGACTGTTTCGCCGATTTCGAGGGCTCACGGGGCCCCTACGAGGATCCGGTCTATCCCTATCACACCTTCGGCGGCACCTCGGGCGCCTCCGCGGTGATCGCCGGCGTCGTCTGCGCGATCCAGGGCATGCAGGCGGCCCGGGACGGCCAATGCCTGTTTCCCACGTCGATTCGCGATCTGCTGCGCAATCCCTCGCTGTGCACGCCGGCCGCGTCCGATCCGCCGGGCAATATCGGCGGCATGCCGGACCTGCGCAAGATCGCCGTGCATATGGGCTGGCCGCGCATCCTGCCCGCGCCGGCCGCCGCGGCCATCGCCGGCGACAGCGCGCTGCTGGTCGGGCTCGGCGCCGATGACCGGCTGAGCCTGCGGATGTGGTCGCGGCTGTTCGGACCCGGCCCCGAACTTCCGCAGCCCGACAGCGCGCCGTTTCAGCTGTCCGATTCGCAGCCGGCGCTGCTGGTGTCGCTGGAAACGGCACCGCTGCTGCGCACCCTATTCGAGGTATTCGTCACCAGCGTTCGCGGCACCTTGCGGTACTACTACTGGGACACGCTGGGCAATACCGGGGACATCGCCAGGGATTGGACCGAGATCGCCAGCCTCGCGCCGGGCTACGACGTGGCGGCGTGCCACCCGCTGTACGAACTGACGACGGTGGCGGCGATCCAGCCGAGCGGCCAGTTGGTCGCGGTCGAATACGACGCCACCGAAATGGGCAATCACGACTTCTCCGCCCCCGTGCAGCTCGACTCGCTCAGCACCTACCGACGCACGCCGGGTCCCGTGATGCTGTCGCGCAAGCCGCGTACCGTCGACGTCGTCGCCATCGACGACGGCGGCGCGCTGCGCTGGATCGCCGGCAACGTGCCCGAGGGCAACACCATCACGTTCTGGCACGAATCGGTGGCCGCCCAGTGCGATGTGGCGATGGAACCGGGGGTCAAACCGGGCATCGCGGGCACGCTCGATGGCGTCGCCGTGGTGGCGGTCGGCACCGACGGGCTGCTCCATGCCTGCGGCTTCGGCCTGCAGCCGCTGCTGTTCGAGACGCTGGTGCCGATCGGACCCGCGCCGGCCTTCGCCGCGCAAGGCCATCTCGGCCTGGCGCTCTTGCACGGCGATACGCTGGTGGCGGTGGCCGTCAGCGTCGACGGCCTGCTGCACGCCGCGTTCCGCCCCCTGGTGCCGGGCGGCGAATGGTCGCCCTTGCTGGCGATCGATCCCTACACCGCGGTCAGCCCGGCCGGCGGCGCCACTGTCGTGACGCAGGGCGATACCGTCATGGTGTTCGCCGTGCTGCCCGATGGCCGCGTTTGCCGCAGCGATTACACGCCGGACAGCGGCTGGTCGCCGATCGTCGCTGGATAATGCGCTCGAACCGGCTGCCGGCTTGCATCGCCTCGCCCGTTGGAAGCGCCATGGGCGGGCAGGACGCCGACCGTACCGCGCGCTGAGCGCGCCAACCCGTTGCGGACGGACCGCGTTCGCGCTTATTGCGTCGTGCCCAGCGCGCCGCCGTATTGCGCCGCGCCCTGTTGCCGCGATACCAGCCGCGCCGGCACCAGCAGCGTTAGCACGGCCCCAACGACCAGGCAGCCGGCGAGCAGGTACATGCCGGCGTTCGTGCTCTGCGTCAGGTCCTTGAGCCAGCCGACCGCATAGGGGCTGATAAAGCCCGCCAGGTTGCCCAGCGAATTGATCATCGCGATGCCGGCCGCCGCGCCGGTGCCGGCAAGGAATGCCGTCGGCAGGCTCCAGAACAGCGGCAGCGTGGTCATGATGCCGATCGTCGCCAGCGTCAGGCCCACCATCGCCAGCACGGTGCGGTCGTACCACAGCACCGACAGCACCAGTCCGATCGCCCCCGCCAGCGCGGGAATGGCGATATGCCAGCGCCGTTCGCCGCGGCGGTCGGCGCTGCGCGCCACCAGCACCATGCCGAGCACGGCCACGCCATAGGGAATCGCGGTCAGCAGTCCGATATCGAGCGCGCTCTTGACGCCGGTCTGCCGGATGATGGTTGGCAGCCAGAAGCTGATGCCGTACAGGCCCATCACGAAGCTGAAGTAGATCGCGCTCATCATCCAGACGCGCGGGCTGGACAGCACGCGGCGCACCGGCAGGTCTTCCTTGTGCGCGGATTCCGCGGCGACATTGCGCTCGAGCACGGCCTTTTCCTCGGCGGTCAGCCACTTGGCATGGCCGATGCGATCGTCGAGGTAGGCCAGCACCCACAGGCCCACCAGCACCGACGGAATGCCTTCGAGCAGGAACATCCATTGCCAGCCGGACCAGCCGTTGTGGCCGTCGAAGGTCTGCATGATCCAGCCCGACAGCGGGCCGCCGATCACGCCCGACAGCGCGACGGCCGTCATGAACCATGTCGTCGTGCGCCCGCGCCGTTCGGCGGGATACCAATAGGTCAGGTACAGGATGATGCCGGGGAAAAAGCCCGCCTCCGCGACGCCCAGCAGGAAACGCAGCACGTAGAACATCGTCGGCGTGGTGACGAACATCATCGCCGCCGAGATCAGGCCCCAGGTGATCATGATCCGCGCGATCCATACACGGGCGCCGACCTTGTGCAGGATCACGTTGCTCGGAATCTCGAACAGGAAATAGCCGATAAAGAAAACGCCCGCCCCGAGGCCATAGACCGTCTCGCTGAACTTCAGGTCGTTGAGCATCTGCAGCTTGGCGAAACCGACATTGACGCGATCCAGATACGCGACCACGTAGCACAGCAGCAGAAACGGAACGAGGCGCCAGCTGACCTTGCGGTAGATCGCGTCTTCGAATCCGGGATCCGTGGAACTCATGGCTGTCTCCTGATGGTTGTCATGCATGACGATGATGTCGACAGTGACGATGCGGTCGCCTCGTGGGCGGCCGCTGCGGGGTGCGAGGCGGTCAGACGCAGCGGCCGCCGTCCACTTCGAGGCAGGTGCCGGTGACGAAGGCCGCTTCGTCCGATGCCAGGTAGAGGCAGGCCGCCGCGATATCGGCGGGCGTGGACATCCGTCCCATCGGAATCGTCGCCAGGAAGGAGGCGCGATTCTCCGGCGTGTCGGGCTTGCCCATGAATTGCTCCAGCAGCCCGGTCGCGCCGATCACCGGATTGACGCAATTGACGCGGATATTGTCCGGTCCGAGCTCGGCGGCCATGGCCTTGCTCGCGGTCACCACCGCGCCCTTGCTGGCGTTGTACCAGACCAGCCCCGGACGCGGCCGGATTGCGGCGGTCGATGCGATATTGACGAAGACGCCGCCGCCGCGTTGGCGGAAATGCGGAATGAAATGGCGCGCGGTCCAATACAGGCTTTTGACGTTGACCGCCTGCACACGATCGAATTCGTCTTCGGTAATGTCGAGAATGGGTTTGTTGCGATGCGTGGTGCCGGCATTGTTGACGACGATGCCGACATCGCCGAATGCGGCCAGCGCGACTTCGCGCATCGCTTCCACATCGCTGCCCTTCGAGACGTCGGCGCGCACGGCGCGGGCCTGTCCGCCCTGCTGCTCGATGGCTTGCGCCACCCCGGTGGCCTTGGCCTCATCGATATCGGCGACCACCACGCGCGCCCCTTCCCGCGCGAACAGATTGGCGATGCCTTCGCCAAAGCCGGAACCGCCACCGGTCACCACTGCCACCTTGCCCGCCAGTCTCATGCTTGTCTCCATCGTTATGGTGTGGCTGTATGGCGGGACATTTTAGCTTCGCTTTGCGATCGGAGTGGCATCCCTTGAAATATTGCCAATTGCCATATTGATGGCGGCGGGAGGCGGAAACACTTACACGGCTTTCGCGGCGGCGCGATCCAGCACCACGAAATATTTGCGCACCGGCTCGATCACTTCGAAAACGCCTTCGAATCCGGCGGGAATCACGCAGGCATCGCCGGGGCCGAATTCGCGCGCTTCACCGGCGGAATCGCTGATGCGCAGGCGGCCGCTGATCACGTGAAAGAATTCTTCCTTGCCCGCCGGAAAGGCAATGCGCCAGGCGCCGGGTTCGCAGGCCCAGATGCCGCAATCGAAATCGCCATGCGCCGCGCTGTAATGCGTCCAGGTGGTGCGGTCGGGATTGCCGCGCACGAGGCGATCGGGACGGGGATTGTCGTGGGTGGGAACGGGGTCGTTGCGGAAGTCGATCAGCTTGGTCATGGGTACCACGGTGTTGTCGTTGGGAATGCTGTTATCCGCCCGCGCCGGTCCAGCGCAATTCGCTCAGATAGTCGTGGCCATCGGTGGCCATCCAGGTGCGCCGGAATTCGACCGGGGCGCCTTGCAGATCGAATGCGACGCGGATCGCCAGCAATACCGGATGTCCGGCCGGCAAGCCGAATTCGCCGGCCATGCCTTGCGGCAATATGCGCGCCTGCAAACGATCCTCGACGCGGCTGATCGATACGCCGCACTGCTGCTCGAGAAACGAGTACACCAGATGCGCGGCGGCGCCGTCCTCGCCCCATTCCTTCGCGCCGACGCGGGCAAGCGGGAAGGCGATGGTCTCCAGCACCAGCGGGGTGTCGTCGATGTCCCGGCGGCGCCGCAGCCGGTAGACCATCGCGTCGGGCGGCAGCTTCAGCGCCGCCATTTCCTCATCGTCGGCGCTCGCCCGTTCGCGGCTCAGGACGGTATCGACCGGCAGCCGCCGTGCGCCATCGGCGCGATCGACCAGGCGGAAGAAGCTGGTGAAGGCGCGCTCGTCGGTGGCGCGCGCGACAAACGTGCCGCGGCCGCGATGGCGCGTGACCAGGCCCTGTCCGCTGAGGACGTCGAACGCCTTGCGCACGGTGCCGACGCTGACTTTCAGTTCCCTGGCAAGCGCCTCTTCGCCGGGCAGCAATTGGCCGGGCAGCCATTCCCCTCCGATGATGCGTTCGCGGATATGCCGGGCAAGGCGGACAAAGGCCGGGCTCAGGTCGATGGCGGTCATCCGCGAATTCTATATAGAACATAGAAATAACACTACAGAATTTGATTCCCAACGGCGGATCGACTCCCTACAGTCACCATCCATCTGCATCGCGAATTGCACAGCGGTGACCACGCAAATTCACCGCCAATTCACCGCAAAGTCATCGCCAATTCCGGCATCGGCATCGATGCAGCGCCAATAACCGGCCGCGAACAAACAGCCTGGAATATCCGACCGGGTCTACGCGCAAGGCCGGAACGACCGAGGAGACAACAGCCATGAACCAACCATCCACCGCCGCGCGCCTGCTTGGCGCGCTGACGCTGGCCGCCGCCTGCGGCGCCGCCGTTGCGCAGACCGCGTATCCGACCCGCCCCGTGACCATCGTGGTGCCCTACTCGCCCGGCGGCACCACCGATATCGTCGCGCGGCTGGCCGCGCAATACCTGTCCGAGTCGCTGGGCAAGAGCTTCGTGGTGGACAACCGCCCCGGCGCCAGCGGCACCATCGCGGCGGGCATGGTGGCCAAGGCCGCGCCCGACGGCTACACGCTGCTGGCCAACGAGGTCGGCCAGACCGCGACGCCGGCGCTGTTTTCCAACCTGAAGTACGACCCGGTCAAGGACCTGACGCCGGTCACGCTGATCGCCGAAACCCCCGTGGTGCTGGCCGTCACGCCTTCTCTGCCGGTACGCACCCTCAAGGACCTGCTGGCCTACGGCAAGGCGCATCCGAATGCGCTGAACTACGGCTCCGGCGGCGCCGGCAGCGGCCCGCATATCGCCGGCGAGCTGTTCAAGCAGGTATCGGGCATTCCGGTCACGCACGTCCCCTACAAGGGCTCGGGCCCGGCGATCACGGACCTGATGGCCGGGCAGATCCAGATGCTCGCCTCCGCCGCGCCGACTATCGCGCCGCACGTGGTCAGCGGCAAGATCCGCGCGCTGGCCGTCGCCGGACCGCGCCGCGTGCCGACGCTGCCCGATGTGCCGACCGCCGCCGAGGCCGGCCTGCCGGGCTTCCAGTTCAGCATCTGGTTCGGGCTGGCCGCGCCCCATGGCACGCCGCCCGAGATCGTCAACAAGCTGAACACCGAACTGCAGAAGATGGGGTCGTCTCAGAAAACGGAAAAAATCGTACGCTAAGACCCGGAGAGCGGACGTAGCGGCCTGAACTTCCCCGCGCCGATCTTGGCGCTGCTACGCCAGAGGTAATCGCCGGTCAGGTTGATGTGT
>NZ_VWRN01000072.1 GCF_008632125.1 Cupriavidus cauae | reverse complement strand
CGCGCGACTCCTGCACCAGGCGCACGGCGCGCTCGCGCACTTCCGGGGAAAACTTGTTTGCGTTGTTCTTGCTCATGGCTCGCATTCTCTCAAGAGTGAGAGCCTCCGCAAAACCCGGGGCGATTCACTTTGTCTCCGAGAGCTTCGCGTGAGAGAGGTACGGGGGAGGCCATGTGGGGACTTGAGAGGACCGGACAGGTTCGCGAGGAGGGACGGGCCTCACGTTTCGGTTGTTAGTCGACTTCTCAGCGATTCCGCTACCCAGCTCGTCAATGACGATTAGCGGATTCAAAGACTCATCTTTGAGCAGGTTCAATGCATTGGGACCCCGATCGATATCCAAGTCTGGTTGGAACGATGGTGCGATGCCATGGCCGGATGAACCTATATCGTCGAGGAGCGGGTCGCCCCGGGGGCTTGTATTTGACCGCCCGGTTTCCGAGTCGGGCAACTTATTGTCATTCGATTGAGTACTCGGGCGAAACCCATCAATTCGCATCGTCTCCTCCGGGCTATTGCTATTCTTTGCGATCCACGCAACGGGGCGTTGCTACATGATGTGGGATGGCAAGCGATCGATTTTTGGTATGGGGCGATCCATGATGCTGCTGTATGCGCGCCATGGATCCGGCGGCTTCACTGTCCCGGGTAAAGGCTTAGGCGGCTCTCTGGGGACCAACTCCTCTGCGGTGCAGGCCGCCTCGTACTGCCTGGATTGCAGGCTGTCTACTGCGCGGTAGAGCCAAATCAGTCTGCAGAGCAGCATTCCCTCGGATTCGACATTGAACTTGCAGTTGAATGTGTCGCTGCTCAAATGATCGAATCCAGCTCTCAGGCCGCGCACGGTAAGGACATCCTCGTTGCGGGGATGCGCCGAGACCGCTTTGTATATCGACTCCCAGCGGCGCACGGTTCCGGGCAGATCATCAGGGCTGATTCGTTGTGCGAGTTGTGCGAGGACTCTCGCCTTGGCCAGATGTTCGTCATCACTTTGCGCATCGATCTGTATGGCGCGGTCGGTCAATATGGACAAGAGCTCGCCATCCGAATCGGGCAGCCTCATGGCCAAGTGGCGCATCAATTCAAGTGCCCACAGTGTCGAACGATCCTTCGCACGTTGAAGGATCGCCAACACGATTGCTCGCCTGCCTGCTGCCGACATCCCGCCGGCCATCCGAACCACCGCTGCAAGTGCCCACTCGCGAGTTGGTGCCTTCGCATTGGCAATGGTGTCGATCATTGGAACGAGCTGACTCGCCCATCTCATTCCGGCCATACGTCGGGCAAGAGCGTCGTCATCGCGATACCGTGGCATCTTGGCCACGGCGGCGATGGCATCGTGAAATTTCCTGCAAGTTGTTCCCAACGATGCATCGCGACGGAAGAAGTGCCGCTCGTCATGGGGCACCCGCGCCATCACCTCGCAAAGCAGCTCGAACGGAAGCTTCAGAATCGGAAACGGTGTCGCGGATTCCGCTTTGGCCGGGGGCGGGGCCGATTGGACAACCGTCGTTTCGACTCGGTTCTCTACCGGCGGCCGATCAGCTGGCCGCGAGTCGGCGATGTGCGGCCGATCATGATGGGGAGCGGGCTTTCGGATACCGAAGAACGACAGGACCTTGTCCCAGGGACCGGCCTTCCCATCGCCCCCCTGGTGGGCCGGATGCCCGTCCGCAGCACGGACATACTGGATGCGAGCCGAGTTCCCGCCTGCTTGCACGGCCATCGTGCCATGATCGCGTGGCGTGTCGGCGCCCGGATGGGGCGGTGGCCTCGAGTCGACGATGGCAGACGAAGCGACAGTGTGAGTGCCAGCCATGATTGCTCCTGACGAAGTGGGGATGGATTCCGCCAGACCGTGGCGGAGGGTGGTGCAGCGGCGGCGTACCGCCGATGCTGGCCAGATGGTGCCGGGCAGCAAGCCAGTGGCGCTATTGGAAATCGTTGGCAGGTTTTCGATTCAGTCGTGGTACAGCGGGTAGATGGCCGAACGGGGGACGCCCGCACGGCTGCGCGCTAGTGAGCGGTGTGAACGCGCCTGAGCATCTCATCGATACCCGCGAGGGCCGCCAGCATGCCTGCGCCGAGGGCCTCCTTGCGCAGCGCCATCAGCTCGGCCCGCAGCCCGGTCTGGCTGGCACCGCGCTGGCTGCGGCCCAGCGCCGCCAGGACCCGGGCGCGGCGGATCAGGAACTGTGCCCACGGAAACGGCTCCGGTCGCGTGTAGGCCTGCAGCGCGTCGGCATAGCGGTCCGCATCGTCCCAACGGCCGTTGCGCAACGAAACTTCGATCGCAGCCTCGTAGAGATCGAGGTGGCAATGGCTGACGCAGCTTTGCGCCAGGATCGCCTCGCCCTGCGCCAACGCACGGCGCTGCTTGTCCGGATCGCGCGAGGTGCGGGCGAGAAACCCCAGGATCATCGGGCCGGAGTACCGCATGCCGGTGTCGCGGCTCAACGCCAGCGCTTCGTCCAGCAACTGTTCCGCGGCCTCCGGATGCCCTTGGTTGCCGATGGCCAGTGCCCGCCGTCCGGCCAGTTCCGCTTCGAAGCGACGCGCCCCCAAACGCCGCGCCAGCACCAACGCCCGTTCGGCATGCGCCTGCGATTTCGCCCAATCGCCGGTCTGCTGCTCGGTGGACGCCATCACGTCATAGGCCAGCAGTTCGATGCGCGCATCGCCGATCCTGCGGGCGATGCGCAGCGCCTCCTCGCAGCGCGCCAGTGCGGACGGCAAGGCATTGCACAGCAGGTCGACCGCGCCGACCATGGGCAGGTTTGCCCCTTCGATCCGCACGAAGCCGCGCGCGCGGGCCAGTTCGACGCAGCGCACGAAATGCGCGCGGGCGGTGACCATACGGCCTTGCTGATAGTAGGCATCGCCGAGGCCGCCGAGGGCGCGGGCCTCTCCCAGCGCCGAGCCCGCCACGCCGGCGTGCTGCAGCGCGCGCTGATGCGCGGTCAGGCAGGCGTCGAGGTCACCCATCGGGAAATGAACGTTGCCGCGCAGCGATTCGATCTGCGCCAGCATGTCGGCGTCGCCGATTGCCGCGGCGCCGCGCTGCGCATGCTGCAGGGCGATCAACGCGCGCTCGTAGCGGTCCAGCAGCCGCAGTGCCGAGGCCACGCCGAACCACGCGTGGGCGCGTTGGCTGTGGTCGTCGGCCAGCGCCACCGCGTGCTCGAACGCCTTCAATGCTTCGGCCGGCTGGCCGAGATTGAGCGTCAGCTCGCCGCGCAGGCAGGCCAGCGACTGCCTGGTCGCGCCATCGCCGACGATCTCCAGCGCGCGTTCGACCAGCCGCAGCGCCCGCTCGTTGCGGAAGTGCCCCGCCTCGTGCCGCGCCGCCGCTTCGTAGGCCGGCGCCGCCCCGGCATCGCTGGCGGCGTCGAGATGCTCGGCATGCAGCGTCAGATCGCGGCTCCGATACCAGTCCGCTGCGCGCCGATGCAGCGCCAGCCGGCGCGATTTGAGCAGCGACGCATAAACGGCTTGATGAATCAGCGCGTGCATGAACAGGTAGTCTTCGCCCTCGGGCCGCAGCATCGCCTGCCGCGCCAGCGCCTCGCAGGGATCGTCGTCCGTGCCAAGCAGATGGCGCAGCGCCACCGGCGAGAAGCGCTGACCCAGCACGGCGGCCGCCTGCAGGGCCTGGCGATGCGACTCGGGCAAGCGGTCCATGCGCGCCAGCACGATGCTCTGCAGCGTGCCGGGCAGCGCCTCGGCGTCCGTGCCGGGGGCCGCATTGCGCAGCAACTGATCGAGAAAGAGCGGATTGCCTTCGGCGCGGCGGATGCAGGAATCGGCCAGCTGCTCGTCGACATGGCGATAGCGCGTCGCCAGTTCGCGCGCCTCCGCATCGTTCAGCGGCCCGAGGTCGATCGTGGTCAGCGACGCGCCACCCGCGGCCGCGCGCCATGCGCTGTCGAGCGGATCCTGCTCCGGCCGCACCGTCATCGCCAGCACCAGCCGGCAGCTTCGCGTGGCGGCAGCGAGCCGCGCCAGACAATCGAGCAGCGCGCGCTCGGCCCAATGCACGTCCTCGACGACGATCAGCAGCGGCTTGAACGTGCTGCGGCGCGCGACCTGCGCCAGCAGGAAGCGCTGCACGCCGCGCTGCCGCGCGCCGGCATCCATCGCCGCCAGCGCCGCGGCCTGCGCCTCGGGTTGGGGTACGTCGAGCAGATCGAAGGCGAACGGCACGTCGTCATCGTCGATGCGGCCGCTGGCGATCGAGCCCGCAATGACCGCCGCGCGCGCCTCGGTACTGGCGCCGGCATCGATGCCGAACAGAGCGCGCACCAGCACGCGCAGCGGATCGCCCGACGTACTGACGCCGAAATCGAGCACCAGCGCGCGCAGCGCTTCCATGCCGTGTTCGCGCGCCAGCGCGACGAAGCGCTCGGCGAGCCGGCTCTTGCCGATGCCGGCCTCGCCGCGGATCACCACCACGCGGCCCTGTCCGGAGCGCAGGCAATCGCCGGCCACGCCGGCCAGTTGCACCAGCTCGGCCTGCCGTCCGACGAAGGCATGCTGGGGCGCCGTCTCGGCGGCATCGAGAAACCGGCGCACGCGCCATAGCGGAATCGGCTCGGGGATGCCCGGCATCGACACATCGGTCAGATGCTCGACCTCCAGGCGCCCCGGCAAGGCGAGAAAGACGCGATTCGAGACCACGGTCTCGCCGGCCTGCGCGTGCTCCATCACGCGCGCGGCGACGTTGACCGGCGGGCCGGTCAGCGTCATCGCGCCGCCAGCGGTCGGTGGCGCGGCCGCGAACAGGACCTGTCCGCTGGCGACGCCCACCCGCACCGCCGGCGGCGTCGCGCACTCGGGGCACAGGCGCCGCACGCCGTCGTGCAGGCCGACGGCGACGTGCATCGCGCGTTCGGCATCGTTGCCGTGGGCCACCGGCACGCCGAACACGACGGTCAGCCGCGCGCCGATCTCGTCGGTCACGGTGCCCCCGCAGGCAGCGGCCAACGCCCGGGCCCGTTCGCGCCAGCGCATCAGCAGGCCATGGATCTGCTCGGCGTCGAGCCCGGCGGCATGGGCGCCGATATCGTCGACGCTGGCAACCACGACGACGGCATGGCGCGGCTGCGGCGTACCGGGTGCGACCGCCGCGGCTGCCCTGGCGGCGCCGGCGATCGGTGCGGCAGTGGGGCCGGCGCCGGCCGAGGCCTCCGGCACCACCGGAGCCGCGGACACCGGCGCCCCGGACACCGCCACCGGCGGCGCGGCCGACATCCCCGCCGGTGCGGCCGGCACCGGCGACGCCTGCCGCCGCGCACGCAGAATCTGCTGGTGCAGCGCCTCCGTTTCCGCCTCGGGCGACACGCCCAGCTCCCGCTGCAGCGCGATCCGGCACAGGCGGTACTGCTTGAGCGCCAGCGCCTGCCGACCCTGCCGGTCGTACAGCCGCATCAGCGCCCGGTGCACCGACTCCTGCAGGGCATCGAGCGTCAGCAGGCGCGTGGCGCAGGCGATCGCGCGATCGAGCTCGCCCGCCTGCTCGTGCCGATCCATCAGCCGCGCCAGCGCCTGCAGCGCCAGCCCGCGCAGCCGTTCGCGCTCGACCGCGAGCCAATGGTCGAAGGTCGGCGCGGCGGCATCGAATCCCTCGAGCAGATCGCCGCGATACAGCGCGACGGCGGCCTCGAGCGCCTCCGGGGTAGCAGCGCGCAGATGGTCTTCGAAGGCCACCACGTCGACCGCGACGCCGCACAGCGCCACCCGGTCGGCATCGGCCAGCACCACGGGATATCCCTCCACCGCGCGGCGCACCGCGCTGAGTGCCTGGCGCAGGCTGGTGCGTGCCTGCTCGGCATGGCTGTCGGGCCAGAGCAGCGCGGCCAGCTTGTCGCGCGGCTGCGGCCGGCCGTCGGCCAGCGCAAGATAGGCCAGCACCGCGCGCGCCTTGCGCGCGGACAGGGGGATGGGAGTGCCGTCCGGCGAACTCAGGGTAAAGCCGCCGAACAGATCGAGACGGACCGCCGCCATCGCTTGGGAGTCCTTGCCGTGGCCGATGTCAGAGGCAGGCGCGGCGGCATCGGCTTGCGAAGCTGGCCTGGAAAGCTCTTTTATAGGCCACGGATTGACGCAGCGCGGTACTGCTGCCCCACAACTTTCACGCTTCTTTCACGCCGGCGCGCACGGCCATATCACGGCGCCCCCCTAACCTCGCTACTGCCCCGCCTCCAAGACTCTCCAATGGCGAGGCCAGCCGCGACGCCCGCCGGCCGCATGATGCGGCGCAGACAGCGACAAGACCACCGGGCTGCTGGATTGCGCATTAGAAACAAGGATGACTTCCATGGCACACACCGATTCCCGGCACCTGCAGGTTTCGTCGGGCAATAGCCGTTCGATGGAGCGTTTCGAATCCGCCCTCGAACTGTTGCAGGGCTACTACGGCGATCCGCTGACGATGATCGACGAGACCCTGGCCGAAGACCCCGAGTTCGTGATGGGGCACGCACTACGCGCGGGGATGCTGATCACCGCCGGCGATGGCGCGGTCGCGCCGCTGCTGCGCCAGACCGTCGAGGCCGCCGAGGCGCTGCACGGCATCGCCAACGAGCGCGAGCGCCGGCATATCGCCGCTGCCCGTGCCTGGCTCGACGGCGAGTTCGCCCGCGCGAACCAGATGTATGGCGACATCGTGATCGATTACCCGCGCGATGCGCTGGCGCTGCAGGTCGCGCATATCACCGACTTCCTGCTGGGCCAGTCGAGCATGCTGCGCGATCGCATCGCGCAGGTGCTGCCGAACTGGAATGCGCGTGTGCCGGGCTTCAGCCATGTGCTGGGCATGCACGCCTTCGGCCTGGAGGAGACCCATCTGTACGAACAGGCCGAGGAACGCGGGCGCTTCGCGCTGGAGCTCGATCCGCGCGATCCGTGGGCCATTCATGCGGTCGCGCACGTGATGGAGATGCAGGGCCGCCCGGACCAGGGCATCGGCTGGCTGCAGTCGCGCACCGAGGACTGGGCCACCGACAACATGATGGCCGTCCATAACTGGTGGCATCTGGCGCTGTTCCACCTCGAGCTCGGCCATGCCGACCAGGTGCTGGCGCTGTACGACGAACGCATCCGTGCCGCGCGCTCCGCGGTGGCGCTCGACGTGATCGACGCCAGCGCGATGCTGTGGCGGCTGCAGCTGCGCGGCATCGACGTGGGCTCGCGCTGGGCGGAACTGGCCGATACCTGCGAGGCGCGCGGCGCGGAGGGGACCTACGCCTTCAACGACGTGCACGCCGGCCTTGCCTATCTCGGCGACGACCGCCCGGCGTCCTTCGCCAGGCTGATGGCGAACATGCGGCGGGCGGCGGCGGGCACGGGTACCAACGCCGCGATGACGCGCGAGGTCGGCCTGCCGGTGATCGAGGCGCTGTACGCGTTCGAGGCCTGCGACTACGACCATGCGATCGAACTGCTGATGCCGGTGCGCCTGATCGCGCATCGCTTCGGCGGCAGCCACGCCCAGCGCGACATCCTGAACCTGACGCTGATCGAGGCGGCATTGCGCGGCGACAGGGCCAACCTGGCCTGCGCGCTCGCGGCCGAGCGGATGGAGCTCAAGCCGATGACGCCAAGCCTGAGCACGCTGGTGCAGCGCGCCTCGACGCTGTACCGCGAGAGCGCCGAGGCGGCAGGCCGCACACCGGCAGCGCGGGCGGCCTGAGCCGCGCGCGCGGGCGCCGGGGACGCTCCACGCCAACCGGCCTGCGTATCGAACGTATCGGCACGTGTGGCGCGCATCGCCGATGCGTCGCAAGCCACCGCAGGCGGCCTCGTGCCGCCTGCGGTTTTTTTGGCCCGCCGCCATGGCTGGCGTATCCTTTGCGTCATCCCCGCCCGGAGCTTCAACATGACACACCCCACCGAACCGGCGCACGGTACGGAGGCTTCAGCCAACGCGGAAGGCACGCCGAAGCAGCTGGAAGCCAAATATCGGGCCCTGGTCGAGGCCATTCAGGACTACGCGATCTTCACGCTCGACGTGTCCGGCAATATCACCAGCTGGAATCGCGGCGTCGCCAAGATCAAGGGCTACGCCGCGCACGAGATCATCGGCAAGCATTTCTCGGTCTTCTATCCACCCGATGCGGTGGCGCGCGGCTGGCCGGACTACGAGCTGCGCCGGGCCGCCGCCGATGGCCGCTTCGAGGACGAAGGCTGGCGCGTGCGCCGGGATGGCACGCTGTTCTGGGCCAACGTCACCATCACGGCGATGTTCGACGAGCAGGGTGTGCTGCAGGGCTTCGCCAAGGTCACGCGCGACATGACCGAGCGCAAGCGGCTGGAAGAGCTGGAACAATCGAGCCGGCGCATGAGCGAGTTCCTGGCCACGCTGTCGCACGAACTGCGCAATCCGCTGGCACCGATGCGCAACGCCGTCAATCTGATGCGGCTCGAGACGCTGGGCTCGGGCGACCAGCGGGCGCCGCGCGACAGCGCGACGCTGCGCCAGTGCCAGAGCGTGCTGGACCGGCAACTGTCCCATATGACGCGGCTGGTCGACGACCTGCTCGACATGGGCCGCATCACCTCCGGCAAGGTCGAGCTGCAATACAGCCGCGTGGACCTGGCCGACATCGTCGCGCGGGCGGCCGAAGCCGCCAAGCCAACGCTGGAGCGGCGCAGGCAGTGGCTGGATTTGCGGGTGCCCGGCCAGATCGCGATGCGCGCCGATCCGACCCGTCTGATTCAGGTGCTGCAGAACCTGCTGTTGAACGCGTCGAAGTTCTCGCCGCCGGGCAGCCGGATCGCGATCGAGTCGGATCTGCAGCCGCAGGCGGTGGAACTGCGCGTCAGCGACGAAGGCATCGGCATTCCCGCCAGCGAGATCGACACCATCTTCGACCTGTTCGTGCAGCACAAGCACGGCAAGGTGTCCGACGAGGGCGGCCTGGGCATCGGCCTGTCGCTGTGCCGCTCGCTGGTGGAGCTGCACGGCGGCTCGATCCGTGCGAGCAGCCCTGGCGAAGGCATGGGCAGCACCTTCACGATCCGCTTGCCGCTGGGCATCGAGAGCGCCGACGAAAAGCAGGATACGGCGGTGCCGCTGCCGGCCGGCGCGCTGCGGGTGATGGTGGTCGACGACAACCGCGATTCCGCGGACAGCCTGGGCATGCTGCTGCAGGCGATGGGGCACGAGGTCCATATCGCCTACGACGCCGAAGGCGCTATCGAGATCGCCGGCAGCTTCGTGCCGCAGCTGGCGCTGATCGATATCGCGATGCCCGTGGTCGACGGCTTTGCGCTACTGCGCGGACTGAAGAACATGCGGGGCTGGTCCGGCACCGTGTTCGCCGCGATGACCGGCTTCGGCCAGCCGAGCGACCGGGCCGAAACCAAGGCGGCGGGCTTTCACTTCCATATCGTCAAGCCGGTCGAACTGCCGAAGCTGCAGATGCTGCTGGCGATGGTCGAGCAGGGCACGGTCGCCGGCGCCGGCCCGGCCGGCAATTCGCCGCCGGCGACATAGTCGGCGTCCGGGCCAAGGCGCAGCGGCCTGCCGATCAGGTGGGACCGCTACGCCAGACCCGCCTCCTTGCCCTCCCCGCCCTCCCTGCCCTCCTTTCTCCCTCCTCCTTCCCCGTTCTTCCTCTCCCCACGTACGCCGCCGGCCTTCCGAGCGGCGGTGCGGCTTCGCGTCGCCGTTTGCCGTGGCCCCGCTTCGGTAGGCGTAAACCCGGAGCCGTCCACAAATCGCTTGACCCGTTAATTCACGGATATAAACTGCGATTCATCATTTCGAATTTGAAGATCGCTTCCGCGACTCCATACCGAGGCTTGCCCGTGCCAGACCGCCCCACTTACTTCGTATCGCTCGACGACGTTCCGGGCTATCACCCGGCCAACCACGTCGGCACCCTGAACCGTCGCCTGATCGGCCCCGAAACCGTCGGCGCGCGCCATCTCGAGGTGGTGCACGGCACCATCGAAAAGGGCAAGGGCGCGCTGCCGCATGCGCATCCGGGCATCGAGCAGGTCTGCTACCTGCTCGAGGGCCGCGCGCTGGCGGAGGTAGGCGGGCAGCGCCGCGAGCTCGGCCCGGGCGACTGCTGCTTCTTTCCCGCCGACGAGATGCACGTGTTCACGGTGGTCAGCGACGAGCCGGTCAAGGTACTGGTCATCTATTCGCCGCCGTACGAGGAATCGCCGGAACGCGTGGTGCGGCCCGACTGAGCCGCGCCCAACCATGAGCCCGCGCAGTCGGGCCATCCCACCATAACGAGGAGACAGACGATGAACATGCTGACCAGGCAGGGCTTGGGCCGACTATTGGGACGCACCGCGGCCGCCGTGGCGATGGCGCTGACCGTGGCCGCGCCCGCGGCGCTGGCCGACACCTTTCCTTCGAAGCCGATCAAGCTGGTGGTGCCGTTCGCCGCCGGCAGCGGCACCGATGCGGTGGCCAGGCTGACGGCCAAGTATCTCGGCGAGTCGCTCGGCCAGTCGGTCGTGGTCGAGAACAAGCCGGGTGCCAACGGCACCATTGCCGCCGAATACGTGGCCAAGGCCGCGCCGGACGGCTACACGCTGTTCATGACGACCAACACCACGCACTCCGCCAACCCGTCGCTGATGAAGCAGCTGCGCTACGACCCGGTCAAGGACTTCACGCCGGTCGCGCGCATGGGCAACCTGCCCTTCATGCTGGTCGTCAGCCCCTCGCTGCCGGTCAAGACGCTGCCCGAGTTCATCGCCTACGCCAAGTCGCATCCGGGTCTGTCCTATGGCAGCGGCAACAGCACCGGCATCGTCGCCGGCGCGACGCTGGCGCGGATGGCGGGCCTGAACATGCTGCACGTCCCCTACAAGAGCACCCCGCCGGCGATGACCGACGTGATCGGCGGCCAGATCCAGCTGATGTTCGTCGACTTCGCCGCCGGCATCGCCAACGTCAAGGCGGGCAAGCTGCGCGCGCTCGGCGTGACCACCGCGCAGCGCAGCGAACTGCTGCCCGAGGTGCCGCCGCTGGCCAGCGTGCCCGAGCTCAAGGGCTTCGATATCACGTCGTGGAACGGCGTGTTCGCGCCGGCGGGCACGCCCGCGCCGGTGGTCGAACGGCTCAATCGCGAACTGGTGGCGATCGTCTCCAACAAGCAGCACGCCGCGCAGTACTACGCCTTCGGCTTCGAACCCTTCGGCAGCACGCCGGCCGAGCTGGGCAACTTCGTCACGGCGGAGCTGCGCAAATGGTCAAGGCTGGTCAAGGACGCGGGCATCCAGCCCGAATGACCGGCCATCGTGCCGCGCCGTGACGCCGCGCCGATGCACGCACCCACGCGGCACCCACGCGGCACCAACGCGGCACCAACGCCCACACTGACGCCGCATCAGCGGCATTAGCGCGGCACCAAGCCGCCACGCCCCCACCGAACAACAGCCGCAACACGAGGACAGCGACGTGAATTTCGAACTCTCGGACCAGCAGACCGCCATTGTCGAAGCGGTGCGCACGGTCTGCTCCCGCTTCGACATGGAATATTGGGACCGGCTCGACCGCGACCACACCTTCCCGCACGATTTCCACGCGGCGATGTGCGAGGGCGGCTGGCTCGGCGTGGCGATGCCGGAAGCGCTCGGCGGCGCCGGTCTCGGCATCCTCGAGGCGGCGCTGGTGATGCAGGCGATCTCGGAATCGGGTGCCGGCATGAGCGGCGCCTCGGCGGTGCACATGAACGTGTTCGGCCTGAATCCGGTGGTGGTATTCGGCTCGCCCGAGCAGCAGTCCCGCTTCCTGCCGCCGCTGATCGCAGGCCGCGAGAAGGCATGCTTCGCGGTAACCGAGCCCGACGCGGGGCTCGACACCACGCGGCTGAAGACCTTCGCGCGCAAGGTCGACGGCGGCTATCAGGTCAGCGGCCGCAAGATCTGGATCTCGACCGCGCAGGTCGCCGACCGCATGCTGCTGCTGGCGCGCACGCGGACGCTGGAATCGGTCGGCAAGCCCACGGAAGGCCTGTCGCTGTTCTACACCGCGCTGGACCGCAGCCGCATCGAGGTGCGCGAGATCGACAAGATGGGCCGCGGCGCCGTCGATTCGAACATGCTGTTCATCGACGAGCTGTTCGTGCCGGAGGAAGACCTGATCGGCGAGGAGGGACGCGGCTTCGAATACATCCTGCACGGGCTCAATCCCGAGCGCATCTTGATCGCCGCCGAGGCGGTGGGCCTGGGCCGTGCGGCACTGGCGATTGCCACGCAATACGCCAAGGACCGGGTGGTGTTCGGCCGGCCCATCGGCGCCAACCAGGGCGTGCAGCATCCGCTGGCGCAGGCTTGGATGCAGCTCGAAGCGGCCAACCTGATGGTGATGAAGGCGGCGGCGCGCTACGACGCCGGCCTGCCCTGCGGCGCCGAGGCCAACACCGCCAAATACCTGGCCGCCGAAGCCGGCCACAACGCCTGCCAGACCGCGATCCTGACCCTCGGCGGCATGGGCTACTCGCGCGAGTACCGCGTCGAGCGGCTGCTGCGCGAATCGTATATCCCGCGCATCGCGCCGGTCAGCCCGCAGCTGATCCAGTGCTTCATCGCCGAGCGCGTGCTCGGCCTGCCGAAGTCGTACTGAACCGCATTGAACCGCATTGAACCGAACTGAACCCCGGAGCACAACGCGTGATGGATCACGGCATGACAAATTCGCCCTGGGACACGCCCGACACCAACGCCACCGCCGCCACCGGTCCGCTGGCCGGCGTGCGTGTGGTCGACATGACCTCGGTCGGCATGGGCCCCTATGCAACGCAGATCCTGGGCGACATGGGCGCACAGGTGATCAAGGTCGAATCCCCGGAAGGGGACGTCTTCCGCCATGCGGAGCCGGCGCGGCATCCGAACATGGGCGCGGCCTTCCTGAACCTGAACCGCAACAAGCGCTTCGTCGTGCTGGACCTGAAGCGGCCGGACGACCTGGCCGCCCTCAAGCGTCTGCTTGCCGAGGCGGACGTGTTCGTCTCCAACGTTCGCCCCGCCTCGCTGCGCAAGCTCGGCCTGGACTACGCGTCGCTGCGCGAAGACCATCCGCGCCTGATCTATTGCGGCGCCTACGGCTATGCCGAGGACGGCCCGTACGCGGGGCAGCCGGCGTTCGACGACATCATCCAGGCGCGCAGCGGCCTGGCGCAGTTCCAGGGCGCCAACGGCGACCAGGGCCCGCGCTACGTCAACACGATCCTGGCGGACAAGGTCGCCGGACTGACCGTCGCCTATGCGATTCCGATGGCGCTCTATGAACGCGAGCGCTCGGGACAGGGCCAGGCGATCGAGGTGCCGATGTTCGAGACGCTGGTGTCCTTCCTCGCGGTCGAGCAGCTGGCGGGCCGCACCTTCGTGCCGCCGCTGGGCGACGCGGGCTACGGGCGCGTGATGTCGCCCCATCGCAAGCCCTACCAGACCGCCGACGGCTATCTGGCGCTGCTGCCGTACACCAGCGCGCAATGGGCCCGCTTCTTCGCCGTGGCCGGGCGCCCCGAGCTCGCCGCCGATCCGCGCTACGCCAGTCCCGCCGGCCGCAGCGCGCATATCGATTCGTTGTACGCGACGCTGGCGGACATCGTGCGCACCAAAACCACCGCGCAATGGCTGGACCTGCTGCGCGACGCCGACATTCCGCACAGCGAAGTACCGCGCTTCGACAACGTGCTGGACGACCCGCACCTGCGCGCGACCGGCATGGTGTTCGAATACGCGCATCCAAGCGAGGGCCAGCTGCGTGCGGTCGGCATTCCGACCCGCTTCTCGCGCACGCCGGGCAATATCCGGCATTGGCCCGAGCCGCTACCCAGGCGCGAGATGGATGCCGCCGCGGACGCGGCCAACGATCCGGCCTAGCATCGGCGCGAGCCGCGGCGCCACCGGCCAAGGCCTTACACTGTCGGCCTTGCGCAGCATGCCCCCGATCAACAGGCCGACAGGAACAAGCAGATGACCGCCGTGGAGCCCGCCGACAAAGCCGCGAATTCGAACGTCAAGACCGCGCTGCGCGTGGTCGAGATCATGGAGATCTACGCGCGCGAAGGACGCTCGCTGACGCTGACCGAACTGGCCAGGCTGCTTGGCGCGCCGATGTCGAGCTGCCTCGGCCTGATCCGCACGCTGGCGGCGCTGGGCTATCTGTACGAGACCGGACGGCGCCAGGGCTATTACCCGACCGGCCGCCTGCTGGCGATCGCGCAACGCATCGCCGCCAACGACCCGCTGCTCGAGCGGGTGCAGCCGGTGCTCGAATCGCTGCGCGACGAGACCGGCGAGACGGTGATCTTCGGCAAGCTGCAGGACGACGGGCGCGTGGTCTATCTCGACGTGGTCGAGTCCAGCAATCCGGTGCGCTACATCGCCACCGCCGGCGAACTGCGGCAGGCCCATACCAATTCGATCGGACGCGCGATCCTGTCCGCGCTGCCCGCCGCGGACCGCGACGCACTGCTCGCGCGGGCCTCGTTCGCACCGCTGACCGCCCGCACGCTCGCGTCGCGCGAAGCGCTGGAGGCCGAGCTCGAAATCTCGCGCGAACGCGGCTGGGCGCAGAACTTCGGCGAGTCGTTGGCCGACCTCGGCGCCGTCGCGGTGCCGCTGACGCTGGCCGGGGTGGTCTACGGCGTGTCGGTGGCCGGCCCGATCCACCGGGTCGAGTCGCGCGCCGCCGACATCGCAATGCCGCTGCGCACGGCGATACGCGCGCTGCAGGGCTAGCCCCCCCCCGCTACCTCCGCTACCCCCGCCTCCTGGCGCCTCCCGGCGCCTCGCCGCTGCCTCTCCCCGTGCGACACCTGTCGCATTCCGGACGCGACACCTGTCGCATGCCGCGACGGCGTCGCGACGCACCGGCCGCCATCCCATCGCCTCCGAGCGTCCCGCACCGCCCCTGACCCACCCTCCCCGATCCGCCGCGAAGCCGCGCCACACAAGGCTTTGCGGCCACCGGCCCAGCTCGGTCTGTCCCCCGCCGTCCCCCCACTTTCCCGCACTGGCATCGCGCTTGCAATGACATGGCAGCCGCGGCGCCCGCCGCACCCGCGCTTCCCCACGCGGACACGGGCGCCTCGCCAAGCGAAAGAAACAGGAGACACGACGATGGAACCGACCACGGACCAGTTGCTGTGGATGTACGAAAAGATGGTCGAGATTCGCCATTACGAGGAGACGATGGCGAAGGTGTATCTCGAAGGGAAGCTGCCGCCCAAGATCCAGAAGGGTCTGGCCTTCGATATCGGTGCCGGCCCGGTGCCCGGCGAAATGCATCTGGCCGCGGGCCAGGAACCGGTGGCGGTCGGCGTCTGCGCGCATCTGCGCACCGAGGACACCGTGGTCGGCGCCCACCGCCCGCACCACTTCGCGATCGCCAAGGGCGTGCCGCTGAACGAAATGACCGCCGAGATGTTTGGCAAGGTCACCGGCCTGGGCCGCGGCAAGGGCGGCCACATGCATCTGTTCCACCCCGAAACCAAGTTCTCGTGCAGCGGCATCGTCGGCGCCGGCGCGCCGCAGGCCTGCGGCGCCGCGCTGGCCGCGCGCAAGCTCGGCAAGGACTGGGTTGCCATCGCCTTTTTCGGCGAAGGGGCGGCCAACCAGGGCGCCTTCCATGAGGCGCTGAATCTGGCGGCGCTGTGGAAGCTGCCGGTGCTGTTCGTCTGCGAGGACAACAAATATGGCATCTCGGTCGAGAAGTCGGCTTCGACGTCGGTCGACAGCAATGCGGTCCGCGCCGCCGGCTACGGCATACCCGGCGTACTGGTGGATACCAACGATGCGGTTGCGGTGTTCCGCGCGGCCGGTGTCGCGGTCGCGCGCGCGCGGCGCGGCGAAGGGCCCACGCTGATCGAGGTCAAGACCGACCGCTACCTGGGCCACTTCCAGGGCGATCCGGAAACCTACCGGCCGAAGAACGAAGCGCAGACGCTGCGCCGCAACGATCCGATCGACCGGCTCGGCAAGCAGCTGCGCGAACAGGGCCTGCTCGACGACGAGGCCGATGCCGCGCTGCGCCGGCAGATCGTCGAACGCGTCGACGCCGCCTATGCGTTCGGCCGCGAAAGCCCCTACCCCGCCCCCGAGGAAGCGCTGCAGCACGTGTTCGCGTGATGGCGGCCCCGCTGGCCAACACGAAACGCCACCCGCTGCCCGCAATGACAGGAACAGGAGACAACCAGATGCAACCCAACGACACCCACGCCTCGGTCGAGCCCGCACAGGCCGCCCGCAAGCTGACCATGGCGCAGGCCATCGCCGAGGCCATCGGCCAGGAGATGGAGCGCGACCCGAGCGTCTTCGTGATGGGCGAGGACATCGGCAAGTACGGCGGCATTTTCAGCGCCACCACCGGACTGCTCGACCGCTTCGGTCCCGAGCGCATCATGGACACGCCGATCTCGGAGACCGCCTTCATGGGCGCCGCGATCGGCGCCGCGGCCGAGGGGCTGCGCCCGATCGCCGAGCTGATGTTCGTAGACTTCTTCGGCGTCTGCTTCGACCAGATCTACAACCACCTGGCCAAGAACACCTACATGTCCGGCGGCCGCGTCAAGCTGCCGGCCGTGGTGATGACCGGCATCGGCGGCGGCTACAACGACGCGGCCCAGCACTCGCAATGCCTGTACAGCACCTTCGCGCATATGCCCGGCATGAAGGTGGTGGTGCCGTCGAACGCCTACGACGCCAAGGGCCTGATGATCGAGGCGATCCGCGACGACAACCCGGTGGTGTTCTGCTACCACAAGGGCATCATGGGCCTGTCGTGGATGTCGTACTTCGAAGGCAGCACCACGGCCGTCCCCACCGAGGCCTACACGATTCCGTTCGGCAAGGCGCGCGTGGTGCGCGAGGGCCGCGACGTGACCATCGTCACGCTGAGCCAGATGGTGCAGAAGTCCGTGCTCGCGGCCCAGCAGCTGGCGCAGGAAGGCATCGATGTCGAGATCATCGACCTGCGCACGCTGGTGCCGCTCGACAAGGAAACCGTGCTCGAGTCGGTGGCGAGGACCGGCCGCCTGCTGATCGCCGACGAGGACTATCTGAGCTACGGCCTGTCCGGCGAGATCGCCGCGATCGTGGCCGAGCATCTCGACACCCTGTCGATGAAGGCGCCGGTGCGCCGCCTGGCCGTGCCCGACGTGCCGATCCCGTTCAGCCGTCCCCTCGAGAACTTCGTGATCCCGCAAGTCGACACGATCGCCGCCAGCGTCCGCGCGCTGATGCAACCCACCCAAGAACTGAAGCGAGAAGCAGCATGACCGACGTAACGATGGCAGACGACGTGTGGGCCGATGTCGAGGAAGGCACCGAGGCCCTGTTGCAGGACTGGCAGGTCAATGTCGGCGACAGCGTCGCCGAGGGGCAGACGCTGGTGGTAGCCGAGCTGGTGAAGACCACGCACGAGATCGTCGCGCCGGTGGCCGGCCGCATCGCCGAGATCCTGGTGCAGTCGCAGGACACCTTCGCGCGCGGCGCCGTGCTGGCGCGCATCGAGGAGTAGACCATGGCCGAAGCCTCACTGACGCTGGCGGCGGAGGACGGAACCGCCGCGCCCGCGTCCCCGCCCGGGCCCACCCGGCAGACCATTCCGCTGACCGGCATGCGCGGCGCGATCGCCCGCGGCATGACGGCCGGCTGGCAGATTCCCCGGGTCGCGCATTCGCTCGAGGCCGATGTCAGCGCGGTCGAAGCGAAGCGCGCCAGGCTGCAGGCGGAACTGGGCGACAGCGTCAAGCTCACGCTGACCGCCTACGTGCTGCGTGCCGCCGCGCTGACGCTGCGTGCGCATCCCCGCCTGAACGCGCGCGTCTCCGACAAGGAGATCGAGCTGATGCCGGACGTCAATATCGGGCTCGCGGTCAGTCTCGACGACGGCCTGGTGGTGCCGGTGCTGCGCGAGGTCGATCGCAAGCCGGTCGAGGAGATCGCCCGCGAGGCGCGCACGCTGGCCGAGGGCGCGCGCAACGGCACGCTGAGCGCCGGCGCCTACCAGCGCGGCACCTTCACCATCAGCAACCTGGGCATGACCGAGGTCGAGCGCTTCACGCCGATCCTGCACGCGCCGCAGGCGGCGATTCTCGGCGTCACGCGCGTGATCCGGCGCGCCGTGGTCAAGGACGACTGGATCAGCATCGCGCCGATGATGGGCCTGCACCTGGTGTTCGACCATCGCGCCGTCGACGGCTACCCGGCCGCGGCCTTCCTCGGCGACCTGAAGCGGCGCCTTGAATCCGCGGAAGACCTGTGATGGCCGCGCTCGCCCCGACCCTCGTCACCGCGACGCCGCACGCCGAGCAGGCGTGGAACGCGCGGCAGCTGGCCGAGCCAGTCACCGAGCCGCGCCTGCGGCTGTGGACCTATCGCGCGCCCGGCGTGGTGTTCGGCTGCTCGCAGCGGGCGCTGCACGAGCGCACCGCGCTGGCGGACCGCGCGGTCGTGCGCGGCTCCGGCGGCGGCGCGGTGCTGACCGGCCCGTGGATGCTGTCGGCCTCGATCGTGCTGCCGCCCGATCACGCACTGCTGTCGAGCGGGCCGATCGGCAGCTACCGGTGGCTAGGCGTGCTGCATGCGGGCCTGCTGCGCGACATGGGCATCGCGGCGTTCGCGCTGCCGCCCGAGCAGGCGCGCAGCCACCAGGCGGATGCGGCACTGACGTGGGCCTGCTATGGCGGCCTGTCGCCCTGGGAGGTCGTGGTCGACTCGCGCAAGATCGTCGGCCTCGCGCAGCTGCGCCGGCGCACTGGCGTGCTGCTGACCTCGGGCACGCTGATCGCGCCGCCGGACTGGCGCCTGCTGTGCGAAGCGCTCGGGCAGCCGGCGGGCCTGGGGGATGCGCTCGCCGACCGCACCACGTCGTGCGAGACCGAGCTGGGCGCGCCGGTGATCGCCGAGGTGCTGGCCGACCGCCTGCACCACATGCTGACCGACGTGCTCGGCAGCGTGGCGGCGAACGACCACGAGCCCATGCCGCGCGCTTCCATCCGTCACGCAACGCGGCCGCGCGGTGCCGCGGCGCCGCCGGGCTAGCGCGGCGCGGCCAACGCTGCGGACGCTGCGCGATACGGCCCGAAGCTGCCTGATGCGGCCCCAAGCTGCCAAACGCAGCCAAACACCGCCGAATGCCGCCGAACCGCCGCCCAACGCCCGACGCCCGACGCCCGACGCCCGACGCCCGACGCCCGACGCCCGACGCCGCGAACACAACGATACCGATATCCCACCGAAGGAGACGACAAATGCAAGACGACATCCAGCACGAGGATGCCGCCGCGCCCGCGGCCGGCATGCGCATCGTGGCCAAGACCCAGCCGGTGACCCGGCGCGGCTTTCTGCGCGGCACGGGCCTGGCCGCCATCGGCGTCGCCGTGGTCTCGCCCGGCGCGCTGGCCAAGCCGGCGCGCGAGGCGCTGGTCACCGACCTGAAGGCGCTGGGCACGCCGACCGCGCGCACGCTGCTGGTGATGGCGCGCGACATCTTCCCGCACGACCGCTTCGCCGACCGCTACTACGTGCAGGCCATCGCGCCGCTGGACCAGGCGGCCGCCAAGGACAAGGCGGTCCGCACGCTGCTGCAGCGGGGCGTACGCGAGCTCGACGCGGCCGCGCAGCGCAAGCACGGCAAACCCTATGCACAGCTGCAGGACGAGGCCGACCGGGTCGCGCTGCTCAAGGCCATCGAGACCACGCCCTTCTTCGAGAAGGTGCGCGGCGAGATGGTGACCAGCCTCTACGACAACAAGGCGGTCTGGCCGCTGCTCGGCTACGAGGGCTCTTCCTGGGAGAAGGGCGGCTACGCGAACCGCGGCTTCAACGACATCGACTGGATCTGATCGGCCCATTCGATCCGCAATGGGGTCCGCAATCTGGTCCGCAATCTGGTCCGCGAGTTGATCCGCAAGCGCATCGCAGGGCCGCACAGACGGCACCGCTGACCGTACCGCGGTACCGCATCGAGACAACACTGGAGACAAAACATGGCAACACGGATCGACCTGAACGACCGCGACGCGGTCGTCATCATCGGCTCCGGCGCGGGCGGCGCCACGCTGGCCAACGAGCTGGCGCAGCAGGGCATCGGCAAGATCGTGATCCTCGAGGCCGGCAAGCACTACACGCAGGCGGACTTCGAGAACGACGAATGGGCGATGTTCCGCAAGATCTCGTGGCTCGACAAGCGGATCTCGGCCGGCGGCTGGCACCACACCAAGACCTATCCGAACCTGCCGGCGTGGATCGTCAAGGCGGTGGGCGGCTCGACCATCCACTGGTCCGGCGTCGCGCTGCGCTTCCAGCCGCACGACTTCCGCACGCGGCAAATCTATGGGCAGGTCGAAGGCGCCAACGTGCTGGATTGGCCGATCACGTACGAGGAACTGGCTCCGTACTACGACAAGGCCGAGAAGAAGATGGGCGTGACCGGCAGCGCCGCCAGCGGCCAGCCGCCGATGCCCGAAAGCAACCAGTACAAGGTGGTGGCGGCTGGTGCGCGCAAGATCGGCTATCGCAAGATCGTGCGGCCGGTGGCCTCGAATTCCACGCCCTACGACGGGCGTCCCGCATGCCAGCAGGCGGGCTTCTGCATGCAGGGCTGCAAGATCGGCGCCAAATGGTCGGCGCTCTACACCGAGATCCCGAAGGCGCTGGCGACCGGCCGTGTGGAACTGCGGCCCGAGAGCATGGTGCTGCAGGTCCAGCACGACAAGTCCGGCAAGGTCAACGGCGTGCTGTATGCCGACAGCAAGGGGCGCAAGCATCTGCAGAAGGCGCGCGTGGTCTGCGTGGCGGGCAATTCGATCGAATCGGCGCGGCTGCTGCTGAACTCGGCTTCGACGTTGTTCCCCAACGGGCTGGCCAATTCCTCGGGCCAGGTCGGCCGCAACTACATGAACCACGCTACCGCGGCCGCGGTGGCGATCCATCGCAAGCCGGTCTACATGTACCGCGGCTTCGATATCGGCGCGGTGGTGGCCGACGAGGTCGCGCTCAATACCAGGCGCGGCTTCAACGGCGGCTACTACCTGGAAGGGCTGGCGCTGGGGCTGCCCTATACGGCGGCCTTCATGAAGCCCGGTGGCTGGGGACGCGACGTGACCTCGGCGCTGGAGCAGTACGACCACATGACCGCGATCTGGGTCTGCGGCGAGGACATGGCGCGCGAGCAGAACACCATCACGCTGCATCCGACCGAGAAGGACCAGTACGGCCTGCCGATCCCGATCGTGACCAAGACCTACCACCGCAACGACGAGGCCATCGCGGCGCACGGGCTGCAGCAGTTCCGCAAGCTGTCGGAGGCCGTCGGCGCGACGCGGGTCATCGATATGCCGGCGTATCCCGCCAGTCACAATATGGGCACCAACCGGATGAGCGCCAACGCCCGCGACGGCGTGGTCAACCGCTGGGGGCAGGCGCACGACGTCAAGAACCTGTTCGTCTCGGACGGCAGCCAGTTCACCTCCAGTTCGGCCGCCAATCCGACACTGACGATCGTCGCGCTGGCGATCCGCCAGGCCGAATACCTGGCCGGCGCGCTGCGCAGGGGCGAGGTCTGAGCCCGGGCTTGTCGGGATTGAAGTCCGCCCCGGGGCTGGTGTAAGGTCGTCGCGCCTGGGAAGGGGCAGCGCTCTCGGCCACCGGGGGGCTCCCCTCTCCCGCCCGCGGGAGAGGGCCCCGGGGGAGAGGGAAAAGGCGGCCCGCGGTACCGACACCGTCCGCCTCCGGGTCTATATTGGATAACACCACGAAGACAACAGCAGATAAGCGTCGCCCGTCCCCACGGCAAGGCGCAGCGAAGGAGACCCTGTGATCAGTGCCAAGCAAGCCGCCCAACGGCACGCGCATGTCGAGCAGGTGCTGACGCTCGCCAGCCAGGCCGATCCGGCCCGGCCGCCGCTCAGCGAGATCGAGCGCTCGTGGATCCGCTGCGTGAACGAGTACGGTATGGACCCCGGCCGCCGCATGCCGGCCCATATCGTCGAGGCGGGACGGCTGCGCGAGCACAAGGACCAGATCGAGGACTTCCTCGGCGTGGCCCGCACCGGCATGGAGCAGCTGTACAAGCGCATGTCCTCGCTCGGCTACGTGCTGCTGCTGACCGACTCGCACGGCATCGCGGTGGACTTCATCGGCAACGACCAGTGGGATCGCGAGCTCAAGAGCTCCGGCCTCTATCTCGGCGCCGACTGGAGCGAGCGCCAGGCCGGCACCTGCGCGGTGGGCACCTGCATCGTCGAGCAGCATGCGGTCACCTGCCACCAGACCGACCACTTCGATGTCTCGCATATCAGCCTGACGTGCAACAGCGCGCCGCTGTTCGACCCCACCGGCGGCTTTCTCGGCGTGCTCGACGTATCGGCGCTGACCTCGCCCGGTCCGCGCGAGAGCCAGCATCTGGCGCTGCAGATGACGGCGATGTACGCGCAGATGATCGAGGATGCCAATTTCCTGCGCTACTTCCGCGACCGCTGGATCCTGCGGCTGGGCGCGACCTGGTCGCTGGTCGACGTCAGCGGCGAGATCATGGTGGCCTTCGACGCAGACGGCATCGTCTGCGGCATCAACAGCGGTGCGCGCCGCGCGCTGCGTGCGGCGGACCATGGCCCGGTGATCGGGCGCCCGCTGACGATGCTGTTCCGCGAGAGCATGAGCGACCTGTGGCGCATCGCACGCGCCGGCATGTCGTCCGATCGCGCCACGCTGCGCACGCATGGCGACGAGGTGTACTACGCCAGCGCGATCGCGCCGCGCGTGATGCCGCACCGCATTCCCGCACCGGCCGCGCCCGAGCCCGGCGACACCGCCGCGCTCGATGCGCTGGGCGCCGACGACGCGCAGATGCAGCGGCTGATCACGCAGGCGAAACGCCTCGCCAACAAGCCGCTCAATGTGCTGATCCACGGCGAGACCGGTACCGGCAAGGAGGTCCTCGCCAAGGCGCTGCATCAGAGCAGCAACCGGCGCGAGCATGCCTTCATCGCGGTCAATTGCGCCGCCATTCCGGAGACGCTGATCGAGAGCGAGCTGTTCGGCTACACCGCGGGCACCTTCACCGGCGCGCGCGGCAAGGGCATGCGCGGCCTGATCGCGCAGAGCGATGGCGGCACGCTGTTCCTCGACGAGATCGGCGACATGCCGCTGCACCTGCAGAGCCGGCTGCTGCGCGTGCTGTCCGAGCGCGAGGTCACCCCGCTCGGCGCGCAGCGTCCGGTCGCGGTCGACCTGCGCGTGATCGCGGCCTCGCACCGGGACCTGCGCCAGCTGATCGCCGAGGGGCGCTTTCGCGAGGACCTGTATTACCGGCTGTGCGGCGCCACGCTGTATCTGCCGACCTTGCGCGAGCGCCAGGACAAGGCCTATCTGATCGAACGCATCTGCCAGGAGGAAGCGGCCCAGCTGCACATCGACGCCACGCTGTCGAACGACGCCTGGCGCGCGATGCTGGCCTACGACTGGCCCGGCAACGTGCGCCAGCTGCGCAATGTGCTGCGCTTCGCGCTGGCGATGAGCGACGGCGGCCATATCGATCTTGGCGACCTGCCGCCGGAGGTGACCGACGCCGGCACGGCGAGCCCGCTGCGCGCGCTGGCCGCGTCTGTGCCCGCATCGGTGCCCGCATCCATGCCCCCGTCCGTGCCCGCATCCGATGCCGCCGGCTCGCCGGTCCCCGACGATCCGAAAGCGCGCCAGTTGCTGGCCGCGCTGCAGGCGCACCACTGGAACGTGACCGAGGTCGCCGCGGCCTGCGGCATTTCGCGCGCGACGGTCTACCGGCAGATGGAGCGATTCGGCATCGTCGCGCCGAACCGGCGCTAGGCGTCAGTCGGAGCCAAGGTCCCCAAAGCGCGGCTGGCATGCCCGCTGGGACCGACGTACCATCGCTGCATCGGCCGGTCCTTGCCGGCCCTTCCTGCGCCCTTGCCCAGGTCCCGTTCCACGTCCCTTCCTGCAACCACCCGCTGCCGACGCCATGCCGCTGCCCGCCGAACGCCTGAACGAATATCTGGACTTCGCCCACCGCCTGGCCGACGCGGCCGCGGCGCAAAGCCTGCCGCTGTTCCGCACCCATGCCGAGGTGCAGGACAAGGGCGGCCGCCGCTTCGATCCCGTCACCGCCGCCGACCAGGCTGCCGAGACCGCGATGCGCGAGCTGATCGCCGCGACCTATCCCGACCATGGCATCCATGGCGAGGAGCATGAGCGCATCGAGGGCACGTCGCCGCTGACCTGGGTGCTCGACCCCATCGACGGCACGCGCGCCTTCATCACCGGCCTGCCGCTGTGGGGCACGCTGATCGCGCTGAACGACGGCGACCGGCCCGTGCTGGGCGTGATGGACCAGCCGTTCACCGGCGAGCGCTTCGTCGGCACCTGCGACGCCGCCTGGCTCGGCAGGACGCCGCTGCGCACGCGTCCCTGCGCCAGCCTCGCCGACGCCAAGCTGATGTGCACCACGCCGGAGATGTTCGGCGACGAGCCGGAACGGAAGGCGTTCCGCTGCGTGGCCGACCGCGCCCGGCTGCTGCGCTATGGCGGCGACTGCTACGCCTACTGCATGGTCGCCGCGGGCCATGTCGATGCGGTGGTCGAAGCCGGGCTGCAGCCCTACGACGTGCAGGCGCTGATCCCGATCGTCGAGGGCGCGGGCGGCATCATCACCAGCTGGACCGGTGACGATCCGCAGCATGGCGGACGCGTGGTGGCCTGCGGCGATCGCCGGCTGCATGCGGAAATCCTGGCGGCGCTGGCGGAATAGCGCGGCGGAGAACGAGGGGTCACGCGGCGGGGAATGCTCGGATCGCACGCCGGCGAATGCGCGGAGCGCGCGGGCATCGCGCAGCGACGCCGGCCGCAGATTTCCCGCAGCACCCCGGGGCCGGTTATGATGCGCGATTATCGAACAATCGCTGTCGCCCTCTTCCTGCCCTTTCCCATATGGACGCCACCCGCTCCACCGCCGCCCCGGCGCCCGCTGCTCCCGCTGCTCCCGCTGCTCCCGCTGCCTCCGACGCCGCGCGCGCCGATGCGGCCCCACCGCGCACGGCTCCGCCGCGTCCGGACCAACTGGACCAGTACGCGGGCGATCCGAACTTCATGCTGTCGCTGGCCCGAGGCCTGCACGTGCTCGAGGCCTTCTCCGAACGCAGGCGGCCGCTGACCATTTCGCAGATCGCGCAGCGCACGCAGCTGTCGCGCGCCTCGGTGCGGCGCTGCCTCTATACCTTGCAGCGCCTCGGCTATGTCAGCCAGGAAGACGGCCGCTTCGCGCTGCGCCCGCGCGTGCTCCATCTCGGCCACGCCTACTTCTCGTCGACCGCGCTGGTCGCGCAGGCACAGCCGATCCTGGACCGGCTCAGCGCCGCGGTGGGCGAGACCTCGGCGCTGGCGATCCTCGAAGACACCGACATCCTGTATCTGGCCCGCTGCGAGGTGCGCCGCATGCTGTCGCACGCGCTCGGCATGGGCAGCCGCCTGCCGGCCTTCTGCACGTCGATCGGCCGCATGCTGCTGGCCCACCTGGACGAGCCGGCGCGCGATGCCTACTTCGAGCGCGCGGAGCTGCGACCGCGCACGCTGCAGACCAAGGTGTCGCGCACCGAGCTGGAGGCGTGCTTCGAGCAGGCCCGCACGCTCGGCTACGTGGTGGTGGACGAGGAACTGGAGCTCGATCTGCGCGCGCTTGCGGTGCCGGTGCATGCGGAATCGGGCGAGGTCGTGGCCGGCATCAGCGTCAGCGTGCGGCCCACGCAGGTCGGCGAGGCGGAGATGCTTGCCCGCATGCTGCCCCGCATGCGCGAGGCCGCGATGGAAATGAGCAGGCTGATTGCGGCGTGAGTGCGACGTGATTGCGGCGTGATTGCGGCGCGAGGTTGCGGCACGACGGTGTGACATGAGGACGCGGCATGACCGTGCGGCACCAGGCAAGCCCTGTGTCGCTGCCCTGCGTTGCTGTCTCCTCGCCACAACGACAATCGACAATTAACGCCAATATTGCGCCGCTTGTTTGAAGCGAATCATGTCGCAATGCTCACAATCGCAACGCTTTAAAGCGTGAGGCGCGTCGCCGCCATCACTCCTCGGAATAGACCGGAGAAAAGTCGCGGTATTCCATGCATCGCGTTGCGATATACATTGCTAAAATCACCGTCCAACAAGTCCGAACCTGAAAGACTCTTGCCAAAAAAGAGACTACCGCAACACCAATATGACTTTCGATGACATCTCGCTTGGCGCAATCGTCGCGGATATGCGCATGGCAGAGAGACCCCTGATGCCCGCCGAACAGGCCTATCTCGCCGAACTGCGTCAACGGATTGCGGCCGGCTCCGAGAATTTGTGGGCCATTCTGGAAGATGCCGGCATGCCATCGAACGGTGGCCGCCTGTCCGGCGATGTGATGCTCGCCCTCACGATGGTGGCGCAGAGCAAGCCGCAATAAGGAAGAAACAGCGGGAAGAAACAGCGCGAGGGCGCCGACCCGCGCGTCATCCTCGCGAAAGCGTGGACCAGCGGCTTTCAATGGCGCTGGATTTCCCGCTTTCGCGCGAACGATGTGATTGCGGACGGCGATTTTCGGCCGATTTCGCTGCGAACCGCCGGCGCCTTTTATCAGCCGCGATGGGCCAATTCCAGCGCGAATACCAGCCGCTGCAGCGTATTTTCCAGCCGCCCGTCCGGATTGACGAAGGCACAGCCGAAATGATGAATCGCGCTGTCGTCGCGGCCCACCAGCCAATGTCCCACCACCTGCAGATCGAGGTCGAGCTTGCCGAGCTCGCGGAAATCGAGCCGAGCGCGGGCGATGCGCGTACCGACCGGCAGCTGCGTATCGCCGACCGTGCGCGAGCGCAGGCCAACCCCCGATAGCGACAGATCCGAGATATCGAGCTTGACCACGGTACCGTCGTCGAGCCGCCCTTCGCAGCCATAGCCCCGCGTCACCAGCGTGCGCGCGCGGAAATGCCGGCGGCGCTGGAAGTGATAGAGCTTGTCCGGGAACGGGGCCTTGAACGCCGGACCGCCCTGATATTGCACCGGCTCCGGCTGGCCGATGGTGAAGTTGACCGGCACGCCGCGCAGCGAGGCCGAAATCGCGTTTTCCTCGGCTTCCAGCACCGCGCGCGCTTCCTCGTCGGTCCGGCACCAGTCGAAGATGAAGGTGCGGCTGCCCGGATCGACGTGCAGCACCGAGGAAACGGTTTCCCGGCCGCGGCCGGAGCGCACGTTCAGCGTGCATTTCTGCCACGCCAGATCGCGCAGCACCGTGCCGATCTGCGAGGCATGCGTCAGGCGGTACTGCTCGTCGGACGGGACGGCGGCCTCGGGCTGGTCGATGGACTCGTGGGAACTCATGAAATCACGCGGGCGGGTGCGGGGATCCAGATTGCGGGCGTTGGGACTCTAGTACAGAAACGGCATCCCTGGCGCAAAACTTGAGCCCGACTTACGGGGGGTTGTCCCGCTCCGGCTCGCGCAAGGCAAAGGCACGGCGGCAGCGATGCTCGGCGCCCTGCCGCTGCAGGCGGCTCTCGAACAACACGAAGCGCCGCGCCAGATAGGACGGGCAGGCCAGTTCCCGGTGCGCGGCGACCCACTCGCGCAGCAGTGGCTCGGCCGCATGCGGCGCGCAGCGCGCCAGCGTCAGGTGCGGGTGGAAGGGGCGCGTCTCGGGCTCGACCCCGGCATCGCGCAGCGCCAGATCGAGCGCGCCATGCAGTGCCAGCAGCGGTTCCGCGGGCACGACGCCGGCCCACAGGATGCCGCCGCGCCGGCCGAAGCGGCCAACGCCGGCGACCCGCACCGGGACCGCCACGGCGGCGATCGTGGCCAGCGTGGCGTCGATCGCGGCGGCCTTTTCCTCGTCGACCTCGCCGACGAAGCGCAGCGTCAGGTGGACCTGCGCGGCCGGCGTCGCGCGGATGCCGCGCTCGCGCGGCAGCGTCGCCAGCAGCGAGGCCGCCAGCGCGGGCGGGGTTTCCAGTGCGACAAAGAGCCGTGGCATGTCGGCGCGCGGTTACGGGTGCGTTGCGGGTGCGGCGCGGGTAGCGCGATGTGGCTGCCGTTACGGGGCTGCCGTTACGGGGCTGCCGTTACGGGGCTACCGTTACGGGGCTGCCGTTATGAGGCTACCGTTACGGGCCCTCGTTATGCGGCTGCCGTCATGCGGCGACCGCCAGCGCGTCGCGCAACAGCGGCAGATGCGGCGCCGCCGCCGTGCCTTCCAGCCGCAGCAGTGCCTGCTTGCGGTCGGTGCCGCCGGCATAGCCCGTCAGCGCGCCCTTGGCGCCCAGCACGCGATGGCAGGGCACGATCACCGAGATCGGGTTGCGGCCCACCGCGCTCCCAACCGCGCGCGCATGGCCGGGCGGCAGGCCGAGGCCCAGGGCCAATTGGCCATAGCTGATGGTTTCGCCGAAGGGGATCTCGCACAGCGCCCGCCAGACCTGCTGCTGGAAGGCGCTGCCGGCCAGGCGCAGCGGCACGGTGAAACGCTGCCTCCCACCGGCGAAGTACTCGGTCAGCTCTTGCGCCGCCTGCGCCAGTACGCGCGCATTACGTGCGTCAACGGCAGCGGAGTCGAACGGTCCGGCCGGATGGTATTTCTGGCCGGCAAAGAACATCCCGGTCAGATGGCCGTCTTCTGCGCGCAACAGCACGTCGCCGAGCGGGCTCGACATCGAACGATAGTGAATCATGTTGGCTGCTCCTGTAATTGAGGGCGGCGTGTTCTGCGGGCGCGTCGCGTCACGGCTGGATCGCCAGTGGTAGCGCCAAGGCCCGCGGGCACCGCGCGCGCCTCGGCACGTTCGCGCTCGCGGCGGTCCTGCATGTCCTGGTACTGCCGCCACAGATGCATGGCAGCGTAAGCGCGCCACGGCGCCCATTGCGCGGCGTGCCGCAGCATCTCGCCGTTGCGCTCGATGCCGAGCACCTTGCGCAGCGCATAGTCGGTGGCCGGGAACGCATCGGGCCAGCCCAGCGCGCGCATCGCAATGTATTGCGCGGTCCAGTCGCCCACGCCGTCGATGGCACACAGCGCCGCGACGGTCTGCGCGGGTTCCACACCGGGCTCGAGCGACACCCTGCCTTCGACCACGGCCGTGGCGATCGCATGGATCGCGCGCGCCTTGGCCATCGGCACGCCCAGTGCATTGAGCTCCGTCACTGGCACCGCAGCCAGCGTGGCCGCGCCCGGAAAGCAGGCGCGCAGTTCGTCCATCGGCGCGGCCAGCGGTACGCCATGGGCCTGCACCAGCCGATGCAGCATGGCACGGGCCTGGGCCAGCGAGACAACCTGGCCCAGTACCGCCCGCACCGCGATCTCGAAACCGTCCACCGTCCCCGGCAACCGCATGCCGGGCATGTCGGCCGCCAGCGCGCCCAGATGGCGATCGACCACGTCGGGCCGGCAACCGAGATCGCACAAGCGCCGGACCTTGCCCAGCACCTGCGGAATGGCATGCGCCAGCGAACCGGACAGCGTCACGCGCAATACGTGGCGTTGCGGGACCAGCGCGAGCCGTATCCAACCGCTGTGCAGTCGTCCACCCACTTCGATGGCAACGGTGCGTCCGTATTCGCCGCCATGCGCATCGGGCCAGATCTGCTCGACGCCCTGCACCGCGCGCGCACCGAGAAACTGCATCAGCGCGGCCCACGCCATTGGCGGCCGGTAGCCGAGCTCGAACACCAGGCGGTCGGCCGGCATGCCCGCGGCGCGCTTGCGCATCGCGGTGGGCGCCAGGCCGTAGCGCGTCTTCAGCACGTCGTTGAAGCGGCGGACGCTGCCGAAGCCGGCCGCCAGTGCCACCTCGGTGACGGGCAGCGCGGTATCGGTCAGCAGCCGCTTGGCGAGCAGCAGGCGCTGCGTCTGCGCATAGTCGACCAGCGAGACGCCGAACTGCGCGGTGAACAGCCGCCGCAGGTGCCGCTCGGTGACGCCGATGCGCGCGGCGAGCTCGGGCACGCCGGCATCGGCCAGGAAGCCCTCGTCGATCAGCGTCGCCGCCGCCTGCGCCAGCCGGCCCGACAGGTCGGCAATCCCATGGCCTGGCGCCAGCTCGGGCCGGCAGCGCAGGCAGGGCCGATAGCCGTGCTTCTCGGCCGCCGCCGCGGTGGCGAAGAAACTGCAGTTTTCCCGCTTGGGCGTGCGCACCGCGCAGACCGGCCGGCAGTAGATGCCGGTCGACGACACGGCGACGAAAAAGCGCCCGTCGAAGCGGCGGTCGTGCGAAACCACGGCGCGGTAGCAGGTGTCGGGATCGAGTTCCATGGCTGCATGCTATCGCTTTCCGGCGAAGCGACCAGCCGGATTCGGACATGCGAGTCCGAGCCGTCCGGCCACGTCCCGTTCAGCGGGATTTGCTCCGCCGCCCGCGCCACTGGCGCGCCGCGATGACGAAGGCGTCGATCAGCGCAGCGGTCGGCGCGCGCGACAGCGCCGAAGGCCGCGCCAGCACGCCGACCTCGCGATGGATCGGCCGCCCCGGCAACGGTTCGGCCTGCACGTTCGGACATTGGGCCAGCGGCAGCAGATCGGCCGGCACGATCGCGCAGCCCAGGCCCTGGTCGACCATCTGCAGGATCACCGCCGGCTCGTCGAGCTCCATGCCTTCGTCGACGCGCAGCCGATGGCGCTTCAGATAGCGGTCGACCAGATGCCCGCCGGCCGAATGCCGGTTGTAGCGGATGAAGGGCAGCGCGCCCAGCATCGCCCTCAGCTCGCGCGGCGCGCCACGCGGCGCGATGGCAACGAAGGGCTCGCTCAGCAAGGGCAGCCATTTCAGCTCGGCCGGAATGCCGAGCCGGGGCTTGATCATCACCGCGACCTCGAGCTCGCGCGCGTCGACCTGGGTCAACAACTGCGTCGACATGCCGGGCACGATATTGACGTGGGTCTTCGGATAATCGGCGCGGAAACGCTGCATCGCCTTGGGCAGCAGCGTCGATTGCACCGTCGATACCGCGCCCAGGTCGATCGGCGTCAGCGCGGGAGCCGCGTGCGCCTGTCCCTTCATCGACTCGTACAGCTCGACGAAACGCACCGCCTCGGGCAGCAGCTTGCGCCCCTGCTCGCTGAGCGCCACCGACTTGCCGGTGCGATCGAACAGCGCGCAGCCCAGATCCTCTTCCAGCCGCCGTATCTGCGTGCTGACCGCGGACTGGGTCAGCGACAGCCGCGCCGCGGCGGCGGAAAACGAAGCGGTCTCGGCAGCGACCAGGAAGGTGCGGAAGTAGCGGATCATGGCGAAGGGCTCGGCGGTATCCGATCGAAATCCTTGATACTCAGCGCCAAAATGATTCGCTTCATATCGCGACTTGTGCTGAGTAGAATTTCCGGGACCATACCACGCCGCAGCCGGGCGCTTCCTCTCCACAAAGGCCGACACACACATATGCAAACCATTCCCCTGTTCCACCTGGCGTTCCCTGTCCACGATCTGGCCGAGGCCCGGCGCTTCTACGGCGAGCTGCTCGGCTGCCCCGAGGGCCGCAGCTCCGACAGCTGGGTCGATTTCAACTTCTACGGCCATCAGGTGGTCGCGCACCTGTCGCCCGAAGAGACCGGACATCGCTCGACCAGCGCGGTCGATGGCGACGACGTGCCGGTGCGCCATTTCGGCGCGATCCTGTCGATGGAGCAATGGGAGGCGCTGGCCGACAAGCTGCGCGCGGCCAACGTCAAGTTCGTGATCGAACCGCATGTGCGATTCAAGGGCCAGGTCGGCGAACAGGCCACGATGTTCTTCCTCGACCCGTCGGGCAATGCGCTCGAATTCAAGGCGTTCGGCGATATCAGCCAGGTGTTCGCGAAGTAAGGACTTCCGCGCGGCGCTGCCGGTCGCAAGCGTTGCCACGCTGCAGCGCCGGTGGCCGGCAGCGCTATAACGACAGGCCGCCCAGATGGTCCGCCAGCAGGTCGATGAAGGCCCGCGTCTTGGCCGGAATCGCGCGGGCCGCGGGCCATACCGCCTGCACCGGGATCGGCGGCGCCTCGAACGCGTCCAGCACCGTCACCAGGCGCCGCTGGTCGAGCAGAGGCTGCACCTGCCATAGCGGGCCGAAGCCGATGCCAAGGCCCAGCGCCACCGCCTCGTTGACGGCGGCCGTGCTGCCCGCGCGCAATCTGCCGTCGACGGCGAAGCGCCGCAGCTTGCCGTCGACCAGGAACGGCCAGCGCGCGTCGTTGCCCTCGCCGCTGCGCACGACGCAGCGATGCGCGGCCAGGTCGCGCGGGTGCGCCGGCACGCCGTGGCGCGCCACATAGCTGCGCGAGCAGAAGGCCACGCGCCGCAGCATCGCCAGCCGGCGCGCCTTCAGGTTGTCGTCGGTCACCTCGCCGATCCGCACCGCCAGGTCCAGCCCTTCCGCGCGCAGATCGGTGAAGGCGTCGCTGACCGTCAGCTCCACTTCCACCTTCGGATGCCGCTCCATGTAACGGGCGACCACCGGCACGATATATGCCGGTGCAAACAGCACCGGTGCGCTGACCCGCAGCGTGCCGGACGCGGACGTACTCAGGCTCGACGCGGCATCCCACGCCTCGTTCAACTCCGCCATGGCCGGCGCGACGCGATGCCGGAACGCCTCGCCGGGCTCGGTCAGCTGGCAGCTGCGGGTGGTTCGCTGCACCAGCTGCACGCCGAGGCTGCGCTCGAGCAGCGCCAGCGAACGGCTGACCGATTGCAGCGAGCGGCCCAGATGCCGGGCGGCCTTGCTCAGGCTGCCGTGCTCGGCGATGGCGAGGAAGGTCAGGATGTCGGATACGCGGTCCATCGGCGCTCCACGGTTGGATTCCCGTTTGGATTCCGTTTGGATTCCGGTTGGATTCCGGTTGGATTCGAAGATCGTTGCCCGCCATTCTCTCAGTTTGTGGAAGAGAGAATCATCGAGCGCCCGTATTCTCCTCCGATACGTGACTCTCTATCGTGTCCGGATCATCCACCACGAACGAGGAAACGCATCGTGACATCCATCGCCACAGCAACATCTCCCTCCGAGTCCGCGGCGGCGCGCCGCGTACTGGTCGTCGGCGCCGCCGGACGGTTTGCCGGCCTGGTTCCGCAGGCGCTGCGGGACAAGGGCGTGACCGTGCGCGGACTGGTCCGCGACGCGCAACGCGCTCCCCACGCCCTGGCCAATGGCGTCGACGAGGTCGCCGTTGCCGACCTGCGCTCGCCCGAGACGCTGGTGGCCGCGCTGGACGGCGTCGACGGCGTCTTCTACATCGGCCCCGCCTTCGCGCCGGACGAATCGCAGCTCGGCATCAACATGGTCGCCGCGGCGCGGCGCGCCGGCGTACGGCGCTTCGTGTTTTCCTCGGTGATCCAGCCGACCGACGTGACGCTCGCCAACCACGCCAGCAAGATTCCGGTCGAGCAGGCGCTGTTCGATTCGGGCCTGCAGTTCACCGTGCTGCAGCCCGCGAACTTCCATCAGAACCTGCTGGGCGGATGGGCGCGCGTGGTGGCCGAGGGCAGCTTCGCCGAGCCCTATCCGGTCGACGTGCCGGTGGCCCGCGTCGACTATCGCGACGTGGCGGAGGTCGCCGCGATGGCACTGACCACCGATCGGCTGGCGCACGGCTGTTTCGAGCTGGCCGGCGAGGCGGGACTGACGCGCACGCAGATTGCCGCGATGATGAGCGAGGCGCTCGGCCGCAACATTGTCCCCGGCGAGATCGATTTCGAGCGATGGAGGGCGCGCCTGCCGCTGGACTACACCGCGGCCCAATGGGAGCTGCTGCGCAAGATCCACGAACACTATGCAGCCCATCGATTGCGCGCCAATACGCTGGTGCTGCAGGCGATCCTGGGTCGTCCGCCAAGGTCGATGCAGGCGTTTGTGCGGGAACTCGCGACGAGCACCCGCGCGGCGGCGTGAGCGGTCATCGGCCACGCCGCACGGGCGTGGTCTCGGCCCCGGATCGGTGAGCCATTCGGGGCACCTTCCGCTTGCCGGGTGACCTCAAGGACTGTATATTTGTACAGTCCTTGATCGCCACGGAGGTAAGCATGTCAATCGCACGAGCCGGCAGCAAAAACGAGGCCCTGCGTCTGCTGGCCGCCCGTGAGGTTCTGGCGCTGGAGCTGGACTATGAAACGGGTTGGCAGGACGCCGTCGAACTGGGCCGGCTGGGGGAAAAACGCGGCATACGCGTCCAGTACCGCGGCCAGGAAAGCATCGCGGTGCGCTCGCACGAGGCCCTGATCGAAGGGCTCGCCAAACCCAAGACCACCTTCCGTCAGCGCAATCTCTATTGCCTGTTCGATCTCGGCGCCATTGCCGACCAGGAACTGCATGAGCTCGAAGCGCGCGCCAGCCGCCTCGGCGACTACATCCTGGCCGGCCATCTGCTGCGCGAGGTGGATGCCTTCTGGCATTGAGGCGCGATGAAAGCGCGCGATTGCAGCACGCGATTGCAGCGCCCGACCAGGGCGCGGATCGAGGCGTGATGGTGGCTGAGCCGAGCACGACGCTGCGACGCCGTGTCGCAGCACCAGGAACAGCGGCAAAACCATCGCTTCACCCGACGATCCACCAAATACTTTCGTGAGCTTTTCGAAAGAATGCGGTATCCGGGCAACGCACGATGGTGCCCCCGATCGCAGGCAGGGTTGGCTCCCGCGCCAGCGCCAGGCAATCCAGCGAACGGAACACATCAGGCAAAACACAACAGGAGACCCGCGACACCATGTCAGCCAACCTGTACGACGCCAAGGAGCCGCTGCTGCGCTGTCTGCAAGAGAATCTGGCCGGTTGGCATTCGGCCCTCGACCACGTTCTGTCACAGTCCGGCATCTCCCCGACGGAATGGCTCCTGCTGCAACACCTCGCACACCGGCAGCGCACCGAACCGGATCGCATCACGGCGGCTTGCACCTTGCCCTGGCTCGAGGCCGAGGAATTCGAGGCGATGGTCCGCAGCCTGTCGGACCAGGGATGGCTCGAGCAGCAGTCCGGCCCGTATGCGGCGCAGCCGATTCCGTTGATCCGCTCCAGCGCCAGCCATCGCATGGACAAGCTCGGTCAGGCCATCAAGGCGCTGCAATCGGTCTGGGTCTCGCCGCTGAGCCTGGAAGAGCGCGGCATGATGCTCACCTGTCTGACCAGGATGCGGCGCCAGCTCGAGCGGCTGGCGCCACGCGGCTCGACGAACTGCGCGACAAACTCCGCAGCAAACTGCGCGGCCAGCGGCGGCAGCGTGACGCGCGGCACCTCGGATCGCCGGCTGCTGATTCGCTGAGTCGCCGGCTGCTGATTCGCTGAGTCGCCGGCTGCTGATTCGCTGAGTCGCCGGCTGCTGATCCGCTGAGTCGCCGGCTGCTGATCCGCTGAGGCGCGGGCCGCCGCGCGCTACGCGCTGACGTTGGCGCTGACACTGGCGCCGTATTGCGGCCATATCGCGCGCGGCTGGGGGCAGACCGCATCGCGCGGCAGCTGCAGCAAGGTAAGCCTCAGCCGTCCCCGTCCGCTTTCGACCGTTCCCAACGAGGCTTCCATCAGCTGGCCGCCGGCCGGCGCCTGCGCAAACCAGTCCGACATCGCGACGCGGCGTTCGTGCACGACGGCAGCCAGCATGGCATCGCCCGACGGCTCGATCGTGCCCTTCCCGTCCCGTACCGGCAGCGCGGCCGGATCGATGCGCCAGCCCGCCGAGCACGCGGTCTCGCTGAGCCAGCTGGCGCGCACCGTCCCGGCCTCGTCGAGCACCAGCACGGCCTTCTGCGCGGTACGTGCAAGCCAGCGCCGCGCGGCATGCAGCAGCGGCACCTGCAGTTGCGAGGCGAAGGCCATCAGCACGTCGCCATCGACATGGCCCGTCAGGCCGAGATGGCAGGCAGTTGCCGGCATCGTCAGCCGCGCCGCGAAGCTGTAGGCGCGCGCCGCGGGGCTGTCGTCATCGGCCAGCGAATACAGGCTCGCTTGCCGGCATTCGAAGGCGTCGGTATCTGCATGCTCGCCGCGCATCGCATAGCAGGCGAGCAGCCAGGCCTGGACGAAGCGGGTGTCGGACGGACGCAGCGCGGTCCTGTGCAGCAGCGTCCAGCCGCCGTTGCCGGTCCGGTACAGCACGCCGTCGACGTCGCCGAGCTCGGCCGCCTGGACCGACACGATCGGATCGCGGCGGCCCAGAATGACTGCCGCGCCTAGCGCCAGCGCGCCCACGTCGAGCGGTGCGGTCGGCGGCGTCGCGCAGGCGGCGCGCAGCGCGGCGATGATCGGAAAGCATGGCGGACGAACCGGCTCGTCCGCGGTCCATCCCAGATGCGGGGCCCAGCCGTGCGCGCCGGCACCGGAGTGTGCCACCCCGGATGCCGTGCCGGCGAGGCGGACGCGTTGAAGCTGTTTCATGCTCGAACCCTCCGCGTCCGGACCGGCTTCAATCGCGCAGCAGCTGCTTGGCGATGATCATTTGCTGGATCTGCGTGGTGCCTTCGTACAGGCGCAGCAGACGGACGTCGCGGTAGAAGCGTTCGGCCTTGTATTCGGCGATATAGCCTGCACCGCCGTGGATCTGCACCGCGCGATCGGCCACGCGGCCTACCATCTCGGTACAGAACATCTTGACGCAGGAGGCCAGCATGCTGACTTCGGGATCGCTCTTGCCCGGCTCCTTGGCGTCGTAGCGCTGCGCGCAATCACGCACCATCGACAGGCCGGCGTAAAGCTCGGCCTGGCTGTCGGCCAGCATGCCCTGGATCAGCTGGAATTCGCCGATCGGGCGGCCGAACTGCTTGCGGTCCTTGGCGTAGCCCACCGCATCGGTCAGCAGGCGATGGGCCATGCCGCACGCCAGCGCCGAGATATGCAGGCGGCCGCGGTCGAGCACCTTCATCGCGGTCTTGAAGCCCACGCCCGGCACGCCGCCGATGATGTTGGCGGCCGGCACGCGCACGTTTTCCAGCACCACGTCGCAGGTCTTGGTGCCGCGCTGGCCCATCTTCTTGTCGGGCTTGCCCAGCGAGATCCCGGGCGTGTCGGCCGGCACGATGAAGGCCGAGATGCCCGACGCGCCCGGGCCGCCGGTGCGCGCCATCAGCGTGAAGGCGCCGGCGCGCGGCGCATTGGTGATGAAGCGCTTGGTGCCGTTGATCACATAGTGATCGCCGTCCAGTTCCGCCTTGGTCTGCAGCGAGGCCGCGTCGGAGCCCGCGTTCGGCTCGGTCAGCGCGAAGGAGATGATCAGCTCGCCGCTGGCGATGCGCGGCAGATAGTTCTGCTTCTGCTCCTCGGTGCCATCCATCAGGATGCCTTGGGAGCCGATGCCCACGTTGGTGCCGAACACCGAGCGGAAGGCCAGCGCGGTATGGCCGAGGTCATAGACGACATCGCACTCCTGCGACATCGACAGGCCGATGCCGCCGTAGTTTTCCGGGATCGAGATGCCGAACAGGCCCATCTCCTTCATGTCGGCCACGATATCGGCCGGCACGTCGTCCGTTTCCTCGAGGATGTCCTCGGCGGGCTTCAGGCGCTCTTCGATGAAGCGCTGCACCGAGGCGCGCAGCAAGGAAAACGATTCGGTGTCCAGGGTCATGGCGATCTCCGTGGGAATTCGGTGGAGGAAGGGTGGCGCCGCGGGGCCGGCAGCGGTCCGGGGCCGGACCGGCCAATCCGGCAATGCGGGCGGATGGCCGTCATGGTACGCCGACCCCGGATTTTGACAATCCACGCCAGCTTGGACAGAATGGACAGCCATATTTGACAATCCGCGGCCGGCGCCGCTTTCCGGCCCGCCGGCCCGCCGTCCCGCTCCTGCCGCTCCTGCCGCCATTTCGCCATGATGGATCTGAACGCCCTGCGCCTGTTCGTCGATATCGTCGACGCCGGCAACCTTTCCGCCGCCGCACGCAAGCTCAAGATGACGCGCGCCAACGTCAGCTACCGGCTCAAGGCGCTGGAGGAAGAGCTTGGCGTGCAGCTGCTGCGCCGGACCACGCGCCATGTCGAGCCGACGCCGGTGGGCGCCGGCCTCTACGAGCACGGCCGCAACATCCTCGCCGAGGTGGCCGCGGCCGACGCGCTGATCAGCAATATGGGCAAGACGCTGCAGGGCCATGTGCGGCTGTCGGTGCCGACCGGCCTGGGCCACGCGCTGCTGTCGCCGCTGCTGGTGCAGTTCAAGCACCGCTACCCGGACATCACGCTCGATGTGGTGTTCGACAACCGCATCCACAACCTGGTGTCGGAGGACGTCGAGGTCGCGTTGCGGATCATTTCGACCCCGCCCGATTCGGTGGTCGCGACCGAGATCGGCGAGGTCGATTGGGTGGTGTGCGCCTCGCCGGCCTATCTGGCCGCGCAGCCGGCGCCGCGGACGCTTGCCGATCTGCAGCGCCATGCGATCGTCTGCGCCTCGCCGGTCGGGCAGAAGCTGAAGGCCTTCGGCGCGCGCGCCGGCGAGGACGAACGCGAGCAGGTCGCGCTGGAGCCTACGCTGAGCTCCGAGAATTTCGCCTTCCTGAAGGAGGCCGTGCTGGGCGACGTCGGCATCGGCATCTTTCCGCTCTACGCGATCGGGCGCGAACTCGCCGCCGGCCTGGTGACGCCGGTATTGCGCGACTACCGCATCAGCGTGTTCGGCAGCCGGCTCTACATGCTGACCCTGCCGAACCGCTACCAGACCATGGCGACGCGCTGCCTGCTGACGTTCCTGAAGGGGGAATTGCAGGCGATCTGGCCGCGGCTGGCGGCGATGCCGCAGTGACGCAGCGATTCAGTGACTCCGTGGCGCAGTGGCGCAGTGATGCAGTAACGCGGTGACCACAAGCCGCCGGCGGGCGCGCAGCCCCTTTAATCCGCCCCGCCCGTCGACGCCCGCTCGATCACGCGAAAGCCCACGTCGACGATGCGCGGCTCCACCGGCAGGCCCTTGCACTTGTCCAGGATCAGCCGCGCGGCGGTCGCGCCGATACGCGCGGCATCGACCTGGACCGTGGTCAGCGACGGCGCCATGTGCGCGGACGCCTCGGCATCGCCGAAGCCGCAGACCGCCAGATCCTCGGGCACGCGCAGGCCGCGCGCCTGCGCTTCGACCAGCACGCCCTGCGCCAGCTGGTCCGAGCTGCAGCAGATCGCCTGCAGCCGTGGCTCCTTCTCCAGCAGCTCCGCTAGAGCGCGCCGCCCCAACGGCAGATTGCTGGGCGCCGGCACGACCGCGGTCGGCACCGGCCGGCCGAAGGTCGACACGAAGGCCTCCGAGCGCAGGCGTGCCCGGCGATCGTCGCCGGTGGCGATGCCCACGCGCTGCCAGCCCTTCGACAGGAAATAGCCCGCCACCGCGCTGCCGACCTTGACGTGCGAAAAGCCGACCGCCATGTCCACCGGCCGGTCGCTGAGCTCCCACGTCTCGACCACCGGAATGCCGGACTGCCGCAGCCGCTCGCGCGCCGCCTCCGACTGGATCAGCCCGGTGACGACGATGCCGTCCGGGCGCCGGCCGATCATCGCGTTGAGCAACGCCTCCTCGCGCGAATCGTCGTAGCTGCTCTGGCCGAGGATCAGGTGGTAGCCGGCCGCCTCCAGCGTCTCGGTCAGCGCCTTGATGGTCGGCAGGAACTGCGTCACCGCGATATCGGGCACGACCGCCGCCACCATCAGGCTGCGCCGCGACTTCAGTCCGCCTGCGATCAGGTTCGGGATATAGCCCACCGCCTCCGCCGCCTGCTGCACGCGTTCGATGGTCTTGGCCGACACCATGCCGGGATTGCTGAGCGCGCGGGACGCGGTGATCAGCGACACGCCGGCCTCGCGGGCGACGTCATGCAGGGTCACGGACTTGTTCTGGGCTTTGGTGGGGGCCACGTCGGGGTCTCGGATCAAGGCAAAAGGTAGGGCAACGACAAGGCAACGACAGGGCAACGGATAGGCGGCCTCGGGAAAGCCATTAGCCGGCATCGTGGCGAAGCGCGTTGACAGCGATGATATGACAACGTTAGCATTTCGCCGAAACGTGCCCGTTCCTGTCGCGCCGTACAAAATCGCTGTGCACGGCGCCCGACATTGTAACGGGCTTGTTTTGGCGGCGAAATGACAACGTTGTCATTTCGCACCGCAAGACGAAGACGATTACCCCCCGCCCAACGGAGACACCCCATGACCCTCGCCGCCGACCGCATCGCCTGGATCCGCCTGTCCAGCTGCTTTCTGCCGCTGGCCACCCCGATCAGCGACGCCAAGGTGCTGACCGGCCGCCAGAAGCCGATGACCGAGGTCGCGATCCTGTTCGCCGAGATCACGACCGCGGACGGGCGCGAGGGCATGGGCTTCAGCTATTCCAAGCGCGCCGGCGGTCCCGGCCAGTACGCCCATGCCTGCGAGCTGGCGCCGACGCTGCTGGGCGAAGACCCCAGCGACATCGCGCGGCTGTGGGACAGGCTGTGCTGGGCCGGCGCCTCGGTCGGGCGCAGCGGCATGGCGACGCAGGCGATCGGCGCCTTCGACGTCGCGCTGTGGGACCTGAAGGCGCGCCGGGCGGGCCTGTCGCTGGCCAAGCTGCTCGGCGCGCAGCGCAATGCGGTGCGCTGCTACAACACCTCGGGCGGCTTCCTGCATACGCCGCTCGATCAGCTGTTGGTCAACGCCGCCGCCTCGGTCGAGCGCGGCATCGGCGGCATCAAGCTCAAGGTCGGCCAGCCGGACGGCGCGCGCGACCTCGAACGGGTCGGCGCCGTACGCAAGCAGCTGGGCGACGCCGTGCCGCTGATGGTCGACGCCAACCAGCAGTGGGACCGCCCCACCGCGCAGCGGATGTGCCGCACGCTGGAGCCGTTCAACCTGGTCTGGATCGAGGAGCCGCTGGACGCCTACGACCACGAGGGTCATGCCGCGCTGGCCGCGCAGTTCGATACACCGATCGCCACCGGCGAGATGCTGACCAGCGCCGCCGAACACTGGGACCTGATCCGCCACCGCGCCGCCGACTACCTGATGCCCGACGCCCCGCGCGTGGGCGGCATCACGCCCTTCCTGAAGGTCGCGGCGCTGGCCGAGCACGCCGGCCTGATGCTGGCCCCCCATTTCGCGATGGAGCTGCACATCCACCTGGCGGCGGCGTATCCGCGCGAGCCCTGGGTCGAGCATTTCGACTGGCTCGAGCCGCTGTTCAACGAGCGGCTGGAGATCCGCGATGGCCGCATCGCCGTGCCGACGCGGCCGGGCCTGGGCGTATCGATCAGCGAGCAGGCGCGTGCGTGGACCCGCGCGCAGGCCGAATTCGGCGAGCGCCCGTAACGGCGACCAGCCGACGAGAACCCGGCAGACGGGGCAGTAAACAGGCAGGAATAGACAGAAACAGGCCGGCGCCCAAGACCGGCCGATGCACGACAAGCGCAGACCCCATCCTCAAGGAGACACTGATGAAACGCCTGATCGCCACGCTGGCCCTCGGCCTTGCCACCACGCTGTCCGCCCACGCCGCCTGGCCCGACAAGCCGGTCGCGATGGTGGTGCCCTTCCCCGCCGGCGGCTCGACCGACGTGATTGCGCGCATCCTCGGCGCCAAGCTGCAGGAGCAGACCGGCGCCAGCTTCGTGGTCGAGAACAAGCCCGGCGCGGCGGGCGCGATCGGCGCCAGCTTCGTCAAGCGCGCGCCACCGGACGGCTATACGCTGCTGGTGTCCTCGCTGGGGCCGCTGGTCATCGCGCCGCATCTGATCAAGAGCACGCCCTACGACCCGGCCCGCGATTTCGACTACATCTCGGTGGCGGTGCAGGCGCCCAACATCCTGGCCGTGCCGGCCAACTCGCGCTTCCAGACGTTGCAGGAAGTCGTGGCGTACCTGAAGGGCAATCCCGGCAAGCTGACCTTCGCCTCGGCCGGCAACGGCACCAGCGACCATCTGACCGCCGAGCTGTTCTGGCAGCAGACCGGCACCAGCGGCACGCATGTCCCCTACAAGGGCGGCGCGCCGGCGATGAACGACCTGATCGGCGGCCAGGTCGATGCGACCTTCATGAACATCAATACCGCGATGCCGCACGTCAAGGCCGGCAAGATCCGCGCGCTGGCGATCACCAGCACGCAGCGCTCGCCGGTGCTGCCCTCGGTGCCGACCATGGAAGAAGCGGGCATCAAGAACCTGGTCGTCTATTCGTGGCAGGCCGTGGCGGCGCCCAGGGGACTGCCCGCCGATATCCGGGACAAGCTGCACAAGGGCATCGTCGCCGGGCTGAACGACCCCGCGGTCAAGAACAAGCTGCTCGAGGTCGGCTTCGAGATCGTCGGCAACACGCCCGAACAGTTCACCCGCTTCCAGGCCGCCGAGTCGGCCCGCTGGAAGCGCGTCATCGAAACCGGAAAGATCGCCGCCGACTGACGGCGGCACAGGAGAACCACTCATGATGCAAACGGCGAGCCGCGGCCCCGGCCAACCGCTCTATATCCGCATGCACGAGGCCGACAACGTCGCCATCGTCGCCAACGACGGCGGCCTGCCGGCCGGCGCTACCTTCCCGTGCGGGGTGCAACTGGTCGAAAACGTGCCGCAGGGCCACAAGGTCGCGCTGGTCGATCTCGACGAGGGCGCGCCGGTGCTGCGCTACAACGTCGTCATCGGCTACACGGTCAAGCCGCTGCCGCGCGGCAGCTGGGTCAACGAGCGCGTGCTGCGGATGCCGTCCGCGCCCGAGCTTGATGCGCTGCCGATCGCCAATCGCGTGCCGCCCGCGCTGCCGCCGCTGGAGGGCTACACCTTCCAGGGCTACCGCAACGCCGACGGCTCGGTCGGCACGCGCAACATCCTCGCCATCACGACCACGGTGCAGTGCGTGGCCGGCGTGGTCGACTTCGCCGTGCGCCGGATCAAGGCCGAGCTGCTGCCGCGCTATCCGAACGTCGACGACGTCGTCGCGCTCGAGCACGGTTATGGCTGCGGCGTGGCCATCGACGCGCCCGATGCGGTCATCCCGATCCGCACGATCCGCAACCTCGCGCTCAATCCGAACTTCGGCGGCGAAGTGATGATCGTCAGCCTGGGCTGCGAGAAGCTGCAGCCGGCGCGCCTGATCGAGGCCGGCACGATACCGCTGCAGGTCGAGGGCGGCGCGCCCGATGTGGTGTGCCTGCAGGACGAGCGCCATGTCGGCTTCGGCTCGATGATCGATTCGATCCTGGAGACGGCCGAGCGCCATCTGCAACGGCTGAACGCGCGTCGGCGCGAGACCTGCCCGGCGTCGGACCTGGTCGTTGGCGTGCAGTGCGGCGGCAGCGATGCGTTCTCCGGCGTCACGGCCAATCCCGCGGTCGGCTTCGCCACCGACCTGCTGGTGCGGGCCGGCGCCACCGTGATGTTCTCCGAGGTCACCGAGGTGCGCGACGGCATCGACCAGCTGACCGCGCGCGCCGCCACGCCCGAGGTCGCGCAGGCGATGATCGAGCAGATGGCGTGGTACGACCATTACCTCAGCAAGGGCCGCGTCGACCGCAGCGCCAACACCACGCCGGGCAACAAGAAGGGCGGCCTGTCGAACATCGTCGAGAAGGCGATGGGCTCGATCGTCAAGTCGGGTACCGGGCCGATCCACGGCGTGGTGGCCCCCGGCGAGAAGGCCACGCAGAAGGGCCTGCTCTATGCGGCGACGCCGGCCAGCGACTTCATCTGCGGCACGCTGCAGCTGGCCGCCGGCATGAACCTGCATGTGTTCACCACCGGACGCGGCACACCGTACGGACTGGCCGAAGTCCCGGTGATCAAGGTCGCCACGCGCAGCGATCTGGCACGCCGCTGGCACGACCTGATGGACATCGACGCCGGCCGCATCGCCACCGGCGAGGCCACCATCGAAGAGGTGGGCTGGCAGCTGTTCCGCGCGATGCTGGACATCGCCAGCGGCCGCAAATCGTATGCCGAGCAGTGGAAGCTGCAGAACGCGCTGGTGCTGTTCAATCCGGCGCCGGTGACCTGAGGGCGGCGGCCTCGTTCTGGCCCAGGTCGCCGCTGTCCTCCTTGAGCCGCACGCCGCTGCAGCCGAGCGCGAGCGCGCCGCGCAGCAGCCACGCCAGCCGATCGGCCGCCTGCTGGTAGGACAGTCCCTCGGGCCGCACGTTGGAGATGCAGTTGCGCTGCGCGTCGGTGCGCCCGGGGTGCGGATCGTAGGTCAGGTAGATGCCGAGGCTGTCCGGCGAGCTGAGCCCGGGGCGTTCGCCGATCAGCATCACGACCTGGCGCGCGCGCAACAGCTCGCCGATCTCGTCGCCGAGGGCGACGCGCGACTGCTCGGCGATCGCGACCGGACCGATCCGCCAGTCGGGCAGCCGCTCCCGTACCAAGCTCAGCACCGGCACCGCATGACGCTGCGCCGCCTGTGACGACAGGCCGTCGGCGATCACGAAGGCGACGTCGCACGGCTCCCCCGCCGCCTGGCGCAGCCGCTCGCGACTGTCCCCGTCCAGCCGGCGGCCCAGATCCGGGCGGCGCAGATACTGCGCGCGATCCGCCGCGGCACTGTGGACCCGCAGGTTGGCAAACCCGGCCTCGTCCAGCGCCGCCTCGACGGCCTCGCACGACAGCGGCTGGTGCACCGCGTCGCGCGCCTGCGCATGGGCGAGGCCGAACGCGAGCACCGCATCGGTGGGCTGGCTGTGCCCCGCCCGCCCGAGCGCGATGCGCGCCGAGGTGAACTGGCGCAACCGTTGCCAGGGATGCGGCGGAGCAAGGTTCGAAGGCATCGTTGGCTCCCGGAGCGGTTACAGGTCGTGCGCCAGTTGCAGCAGCGGCTGGCGCTCGGCCGGCTCGACCAGCCTGCCGTCGTCGCCGAGGATGCCCGTGCGCTGCAGCCATGCCTCGAACTCCGGCGCCGGCGCCAGGCCCAGCGTCTCGCGCAGATACAGCGCGTCGTGGAAGGCGGTGCTCTGGTAGTTCAGCATGATGTCGTCCGCGCCCGGCACGCCCATGATGAAGTTGACGCCGGCCACGCCGAACAGCGTCAGCAGCGTGTCCATGTCGTCCTGATCGGCCTCGGCGTGGTTGGTGTAGCAGATGTCGCAGCCCATCGGCACACCGAGCAGCTTGCCGCAGAAATGGTCCTCCAACCCCGCGCGCACGATCTGCTTGCCGTCGTACAGGTACTCCGGCCCGATGAAGCCGACCACGGTATTGACCAGCAGCGGCGAGAACGCGCGCGCCACCGCGTACGCCCGCGCCTCCATGGTCTGCTGGTCGACGCCGTGGTGGGCGTTGGCCGACAGCGCGCTGCCCTGCCCGGTCTCGAAGTACATCAGGTTGTCGCCAACCGTGCCACGCCCGAGCGACAGCGCGGCGGCGCGGGCTTCGGCCAGCAGCGCCAGGTCGATGCCGAAGCTGGCGTTGGCCTGTTCGCTGCCGGCGATCGACTGGAACACCAGGTCCACCGGCGCGCCCTGCTCGATCGCGCGCAGCGTGTTGGTGACATGGGTCAGCACGCACGATTGCGTCGGCACGCCGTGCCGCTCGCGCAGCTCGTCGATCAGCCGCAGCAGGGCCACGATCGACGCCAGGTTGTCGCCGGCGGGATTGATGCCGATGGTGGCGTCGCCGCAACCGTAGAACAGGCCATCGATGATCGATGCGGCGATCCCCTTGGGGTCGTCGGTCGGATGGTTCGGCTGCAAGCGCACCGACAGCCGGCCCGGCAGCCCGATCGTGTCGCGAAAGCGCGTGACCACGCGGCATTTGCGGGCCACCGCGATCAGGTCCTGGTTGCGCATCAGCTTGCTGACCGCCGCCGCCATCTCCGGCGTGATGCCCGGCGCCACCCGCGCCAGCACCGTGCCGTCGGTCTCATGCAGCAGCAGCCAGTTGCGGAATTCGCCGACCGTCAGCGCGGCGATCTCGGCGAAGGCATCGGCGTCGTGGCGATCGACGATCAGGCGCGTGACCTCGTCGCTTTCATAGGGAATCAGCGCCTCGTTCAGGAAGCGCGACAGCGGCAGGTCGGCCAGCACCATGCGCGCGGCCATCCGTTCTTCCTCGGTGTCGGCCGCGAGGCCGGCCAGCTGGTCGCCCGAGCGGGCCGGGCTGGCCTTGGCCAGCAGGGTCTTCAGGTCCGCGAACGCATAGCGCCGCGCGCCGATCGTTTCAGTGAACGCCATCTGTTCCCCCGGCAAGGAGTGGTGGCCCGGTCATCGCGCAGCTTGGCGTAGCTTGACGCGGCTTGGCGTGGCTTGACGCGGCTTGGCGCGATGGCGGGGCCCCTGGTCCGCAATATAGCGCGCAAACGTTACGGGAGCGGGGGGAGGGGCATATCGCGGGGTGGCTGGGCGCAAGGCGTACCCGTTTCTGCGTGCCGCTATTGCTGGCTCGGCGACCCGACCATGGGCTGGATTTCCGGGGTTGTGACGGCTCCCGCGGCTCGTTTGAGCGTCCCACCGTAGGGCGATCCGCCCGTTCAGCAGGTGTGACCGTACCCGTTTCTGCGTACGTTCGCGAAGGTTTTCCCGGGGGAGGCATCCGACTCCAAAATACCGAAGAAAGCGCGTCGCTTCCCTGGTCCTCGCCGTTACTCCGCCCGGCTTCGCACGTAATCGATATGCGCCTGCATCGCCGTGCGCGCCTCTTCCGGACGCCGCGCCAGGATCGCCGCGCACAACGTCCGATGCTGCAGCAGCAGTTGTTCGGAGGCCTCCGGGTCCTGCTCGCGCAGGCCGGTGCCATTGGTCGTGATGTGCTCGCGCAGCATGCCGATCACGCTGGTATGCAGGTGCAGGAACATCGTGTTGTGCGAGGCCAGCGCGATCGCCTCGTGCAGCTTGGCGTCGGCATCCGCCTCCGCCTGCTTGTCGTCGCGGCCTCGGGCTCGCTCCAACTGGTCCAACAGCGCGCGGATCCGCCGCAGATCCTGCGTGTCGGCGCGCAGCGCGGCGAAATAGGCGGTGGCGCCTTCCAGCACGCGGCGAAATTCGAGGATGTCCTCGCGCAGCGCCGGATGATCGGCCACCAGCTGGCGCCACGGCGAGGCGATGCCGCTGCGCAGCTGCTCGGTGACGAACACGCCGGCGCCGCGCCGGCTCTGCAGCAGGCCGCGCGCGGCCAGCCGCTGGGTGGCCTCGCGCACCGTATTGCGAGCCACGCCGTAGGTCTCGGCCAGGACGCGCTCGGCCGGCAGGCGCGTACCGGCCGGCCACGTGCCGTCCAGCAGCGCGGTCTCGACCTTGCGCATCACCTCTTCCACCCGGCCGCGCTCGCGCATGCCTGCCGCCATCGTTTTCTCCCTTCGCATCGCCATGCCACGTGCTGGTCCGCCGACCGGCCCGCCACCGGGGCTGGCCACCTGGTCCGCCACCCTGCTTGCCGCCCGGTTCGCCAACTGGTCCAACCAATTTGAACCTTGTCGCCGCAGCGGGAATTATGCCGCCGAAGCGGACGCGCCTTGCGGTGCCCGATCGCGCCCCGGTCCCACCCATTGCGCCCCATCGCGCCCGCCATCAGACGCATGACGACGTCCCCAGCACCACGCATCGAGCCCGCCATTGCAGGCGGGCCATCTCCGGAGCGAGACATGATTCCGAGGCAATACCCCGAGGCCCCCGCCGAGGTGTACCTGTTCGCGACCTGCCTGGTCGACCTGTTCGTGCCGCAAGCCGGCCTGGATGCGGTCCGCCTGCTCGAGCGCGAAGGGCTGACCGTGCATTTCCCGCGCGGGCAGAGCTGCTGCGGCCAGCCGGCCTACAGCAGCGGCAACCCCGAGCAGGCGCGCGCCGTCGCACGCGCGCAGCTGGACCTGTTCGCACAGCCCTGGCCGATCGTGGTGCCCTCCGGCTCCTGCGCCGGCATGATGCGCCATCACTGGCCCAGGCTGTTCGAGGACGACGCCGTCGCCGGGCCGAAGGCGCGCGCGCTGGCCGAGCGCGTGTACGAACTGAGCGAGTTCCTGCTGCGCGTACTGAAGGTCCGCTTTCCCGCTGCGGCGGCCTCGGGGTCGAAGTCCAGATCGGGGTCGGGGTCGGACTCGGGCTCCGGATCCGCCCGACCCGAAACCGTGGTGCTGCATACCTCCTGCGCGGCCCGCCGGGAGATGGGAACGCGCGTGCACGGGGTCGAGCTGATCGACGCGTTGCCTGGCGTCGCACGGCTGGAACACGAGCGCGAGTCCGAATGCTGCGGTTTCGGCGGCACCTTCTCGCTCAAGCATCCGGACATTTCGGGGGCGATGGTGCAGGACAAAGTCCGCTCGGCCTGCGCGACCGGCTGCGACACGCTGGTATCGGCCGACTGCGGCTGCCTGCTCAATATCGGCCACGCCGCGCGCCGGCAGGCGCTCGGGCTCAAGGTCGAGCACATGGCCACGTTCCTGTGGCGCCGCCTTGGCAGCGGCGATGGCAGCGGTGACAGCGGTGACGATGGCAGCCGTGACAGCATCGGCGGCGGAAGCGGCGGCAGAGGAAGCGGCGGTAGCGGCGGCAGCGGCGGCGGTCGGGATGTGGCCATCGCCGGAACGGAGCCACAGCGATGAACGCCGACGACGCCCGCACCCGCATTCTCGAACGGCTGCGCGCCGCCGCGCCGGATGCAGCGAACGCAGCCGACGGCCACGCCGCCGCGCCAACGCTGAGCCGGCGCATCGATGCGCATTTCGACGTCCGGCGCGCGATGCACGCGCCCGCGGACGCCGCCACGCTGACGGACGCGATGCAGGTCAACTTGCAGGCCGCCCACGCCGAGGTGTGGCGCACCGACAAGGCCGGCTGGCCCGCGCTGCTCGCCGGGCGCCTGGCCGCCGATGGCGTGCACCGGCTGCTGTTCGATTCCCAGGGTCCCGAGGGCGCCGCGCTGTCGCGCGCCCTCCCGTCTACCGTGGAAGCCGTCGCCTATCAACGCCCCATCGAAGACTGGAAACGCGAGCTGTTCGACACCATCGACGCCGGCTTCACGGTGGCGCGCTCCGGCATCGCCGGCACCGGCACGCTCGTGCTCGTGCCCGACGCGCGCGCACCGCGCACGGTCTCGCTGGTGCCGCCGCTGCATGTGGCGCTGGTCTACGCCGACACGCTGCATGCCGACCTGCACGCGGCCATGCGCGCCGAACGCTGGCAGGACGGCATGCCGACCAACCTGGTGCTGGTGTCCGGCCCGTCGAAGACCTCCGACATCCAGCAGACGCTGGCCTATGGCGCGCATGGACCGCGCCGGCTGTGGGTGCTGATCGTCGAGCGCGCCGGCAAGGCGCCATCGGCCGCTGTATCGGCCGCTGTATCGGGCGCTGTATCGGGCGCTGTATCGAGCGCGTTATCGGCCGCGGTATCCGCCACGCCATCGAGCGCGGTACCGGGCGCGGTACCGGCACAGGGAGAATCCGCATGAGCGCGACCCCGATGCATTTCGTCCCCTCCGCAGATTTCAAGGCGCGCTCGCGCGCGGCGCTCGACGACCCCAAGCTGCGCAGCAGCTTCCGCGGCGCGATGGACTTCCTGCAGAACAAGCGCGCGATCCAGTTTCCCGACGGCGACGAGCTGCAGGCGCTGCGCGATCTCGGCGAGGCGGTGCGCCAGCACGCGCTGGCGCATCTGCCCCAGCTGCTGGAGCAACTGGAAGCGAAGCTGACCGAAGCGGGCGTGCAGGTCCATTGGGCACAGACCCCCGACGAGGCCAACGCGATCATCGCCGGCATTGCCGAGCGCCACGGCGCCCGCAGCGTGATCAAGGGCAAGTCGATGGCCAGCGAGGAGATCGCGCTGAACCATTACCTGGCCGAGCGCGGCATCCGCAGCCTCGAGTCGGACATGGGCGAATACATCGTCCAGCTGGCCGGCGAAGGCCCCTCGCATATCGTGATGCCGGCGATCCACAAGACGCGCGGCGATATCGCCGCGCTGTTCGCGCAGCATATCCCCGACACGCCCTACACCGAGGACGTCGACACGCTGATCCAGACCGGCCGCCGCGCGCTGCGTCACGCCTTCGTCGAGGCCGATATCGGCCTGTCCGGCGTCAACTTCGCCGCCGCCGATACCGGCACGCTGTGGCTGGTGGAAAACGAGGGCAACGGCCGGCTGTCGACCACCGTGCCGCCGGTCCATATCGCGATCATGGGCATCGAGAAGGTGGTGGCGAGCCTGGACCATATCGTGCCGCTTGCCACATTGCTGACGCGCTCGGCCACCGGCCAGGCGATCACCACCTACTTCAACCTGATCACCGGTCCGCGACGCGCCGGCGAGCTCGACGGCCCGCGCGAGATGCACGTGGTGCTGCTCGACAACGGCCGCACCCAGGCCTATGCCGACGCGCAACTGCGCGCGACGCTGCAGTGCATCCGCTGCGGCGCCTGCATGAACCACTGCCCGGTCTATACCCGCATCGGCGGGCACGCCTACGGCACGACCTATCCGGGCCCGATCGGCAAGATCATCTCGCCGCATCTGCTGGGACTGGACGCCACCGCCGACCTGCCGACCGCGTCGAGCCTGTGCGGCGCCTGCGGCGAGGTTTGCCCGGTGCGGATTCCGATTCCCCAGTTGCTGATCCGGCTGCGCACCGAGGCCAACCGCAATCCCGACGAGGCGGTGCAGCACCCCTTGCGCGGCCAGGGCGCGCGCTACAGCCGTGGCGAACAGCTGATCTGGCGCTTCTGGCGCGGCGCGTTCGCCCATCCGCGCCTGTATCGGCTGTTCCGCTGGGCGGCGACGCGGCTGCGGGCCTTCACGCCATCGCGGCAGATGGGGTGGACCGACCACCGGGAGCCCCTGCGGCCGGCCGCGCGCAGCCTGGCCGATCTGCTGCGCGAGCGCGGACAACCCGAATAAGCCCGGCACCCTCGCCGACAAGAGCCCCTCGTCCCCGCCAAAGCGCGGACCCAGCGGCTTCCGAAGACGCTGGATTCGCGCATTCGCGGCAACGACGCGGTGGCAACCGCAACCTCGTCGGTGGCTTCGCCGGCCACGATTTTTTCCTTTCTAGACTCGCATCCCTCGGAGGAGACCGATATGCAAACCTGGCAACAGGTCTATATGCCGCTGGGCAGCCTGTGGCTGTCCTCGCTGGCGGCCGCCATTCCCATCCTGTTCTTCTTCGTCGCGCTGGCGCTGCTGCGCATGAAGGGCCATGTGGCCGCCGCGATCACGCTGGCGCTCGCGCTGGCCGTGGCCATCGCCGGCTACGGCATGCCGGTGCCGCAGGCGCTCGCCGCCGCGGGCTACGGCTTCCTGTACGGCCTGTGGCCGATCGCCTGGATCATCGTCACCGCGGTGTTCCTCTACAAGATCGTCGTCAAGACGGGCCAGTTCGACGTGATCCGCGCCTCGGTGCTGGCGATCACCGACGACCAGCGCCTGCAGGTGCTGCTGATCGGCTTCGCCTTCGGCGCCTTCCTCGAGGGCGCAGCGGGCTTCGGCGCGCCGGTGGCGATCACCGCCGCGCTGCTGGTCGGCCTCGGCTTCAATCCGCTCTACGCGGCGGGACTGTGCCTGATCGCCAATACCGCACCGGTGGCCTTCGGCGCGATGGGCATCCCCATCATCGTGGCCGGCCAGGTCACCGGCATCGATCCCTTCCATATCGGCGCGATGGCCGGCCGGCAATTGCCGCTGCTGTCGCTGGCCGTGCCGTTCTGGCTGGTGTTCATGATGGACGGCGTCAAGGGCGTGCGCGAGACCTGGCCCGCCGCGCTGGTCACCGGCGCAAGCTTCGCGGTGACGCAGTACTTCACCGCCAACCATATCGGGCCGGAGCTGCCGGACATCACCTCGGCGCTCGTCAGCCTGGTGTCGCTGTCGGCCTTCCTGAAGGTGTGGCAGCCGCGCAGCGCGACGCGCACCGCCGGCGCCTCGCTGCGTGCCGGCCACGGCGGCGCCGCGGCGCTCGGCGGCTTCGGCGACATGGGCGGCTTGCCGACGATCGGCGCCACGAACCAGCGCAAGGCCTCGCCCTACACGCTCGCGCAAACGGTGCGCGCCTGGGCGCCGTTCGGCATCCTGACCGCGATCGTCACGGTCTGGAGCCTGCAGCCGTTCAAGGCCCTGTTCGCCTCCGGCGGCGCGCTGGCCGGCACGGTGCTGAAGTTCCCGGTGCCGTGGCTGGACCAGCTGGTCGTCAAGACCGCGCCGATCGTCGCCGCGCCCAAGGCCTACGATGCCGTGCTGAAGATCGACCTGCTGTCCGCCGTCGGCACCGCGATCCTGCTGACCGCGCTGATCTCCGCCGTGCTGCTGCGCATGTCGCCGCGCGCGCTGGTGGCGACCTTCGGCGAGACGCTGCTGGAGCTGCGCCGCCCCATCCTGTCGATCGGACTGGTGCTCGCCTTCGCCTTCGTTGCCAACTACTCGGGCATGTCGTCGACGCTGGCGCTGCTGCTCGCCGGCACCGGCGCGGCCTTCCCGTTCTTCTCGCCGTTCCTCGGCTGGCTCGGCGTATTCCTGACCGGCTCCGATACCTCGTCGAACGCGCTGTTCTGCTCGCTGCAGAGCACGACCGCGCATCAGATCGGCGTCTCCGACACGCTGCTGGTCGCCGCCAACACCACGGGCGGCGTGACCGGCAAGATGATCTCGCCGCAGTCGATTGCGGTGGCGTGCGCCGCGACGGGACTGGTCGGCCGAGAGTCGGAGCTGTTCCGCTTCACGGTCAAGCACAGCCTGCTGTTCGCGGTGATCGTCGGCATCATCACGATGGTGCAGGCGTATTGGTTGACGGGGATGATTCCGGGCTAGGACGCCGATCGCCACGTGCACGCTCTTCGATGGACGGCGGCGAAAAGCGAAAGCAGGGGATTGGGTGGGATGGGATAGTGCCGCATCGATCGAGTCGGTGCGCTGTTGGGCCACTACGATGACTGCCTGTGCCGACGATCGATGCCGACCGTTTTCACCTCTGCCCAAACATGTCCATGAGCACCGCCCACGATCCTTACGCCACCGGCGACGATGCAATGCCTATCGATCCTCATCGCTCGAGGCCTTTTCGACGCCGCGACGAGTCGATGTCCCGGGAAGACCTGGTCCATCTGGTCCGCAAGCAAGCCGCAGCAACCGTCGCACCGTGGGGAGTGTTCGCCGCCGTGGGCACCGGGATAGGCCTGATCCTCTCGGTAATGGGGTACATGAACTCCACCACTCAGGACAAGGTGGACAAGGGAACCGGCCCGCTCAGTGTTCAGATTGTCGAGTTGGACAAGCGGCTGAGCGGCCGGCTCGATGCGCTGGAGGGCCGGCTCGGAGCGCTGGAGGGCCGGCTCGGAGCGCTGGAGGTTCGAGTCGGGGCGGTTGAGACCCGGCTGGAGCGGATGGACGCCAAGCTCGACCGCCTGCTTGGCAAGTAGATCGCTGCGGGGCCCATCCGCATGCCGCCGCGAATGGCCCGCCCCTGCCTCCCCGCCTACTCCACCGTCGCGTAAGCCAGCGTCTTCGGCGTCTTGACGATGACCTCGGGTCGCTCGCCCACGATTACCGTGTCGTCGAGCCGGAAGCCGCCGAGTCCATAGACATACAGCCCCGGCTCGGCGGAATACACCTCCCCTGCCAGCAGGGGCCGCGTATTGAACGCCATGTCTTCCGGATACTCATGCAGCATCAGGCCGACGGCATGGCCCGTCCGGTGGAAGACGTACTGCGCGCAGTCGGCCCGCTCGATCACCTGCAACGCCGCGGCATCCATGTCGCACACGCGTTTGCCCAGCACCGCCGCTGCCACCGCGGCGTCGGTAGCTTCCGCGGCCACCGAGTACAGGCGGGCCTGCTGGTCCGTCGGCTTGCCGCAGAACCACGTGCGCTCGTTCTCGACGTAGAGTCCATTCAGGCGCGGCAGCACCAGGTTGACGATCGTGTCGCCCGCCGAGATGCGCGCGCCGCAAGCCGCGCCGTCGCCGTGGGGCGAAGCGGATGCGGGCCCGGACAGCGTCCAGCATTTGAGAATGTCGAAGTCCTCGCCGGGGAAACGGCGAGCGGCTTCCTCGACCATCAGGGCCGCCATGGCATGGTCCAGTTCCTGGACCAGCCGGCCCGCGCGGATGTTCTCGCGATAGCGATCCTGTACCCAATCGGTCAGCGCCCCGAGCTCGCGCATCACCTGCAGTTCCTCGGGATGCTTGACCCAACGCAGGCCACGCATGTCGCCCATGGACGGCCGCAGTGTCAGCTCGGGCAGATGGCGCTGTGCCGCCGTCAGGATCGGATGTGCGACATCGACGGCGATGCGCGACATGCCGAGACCCTTCTCAGCCAGAAGCCCGGCGACGACCTCGGGCAGCTGCGGCACCAGCGGCAGGCGATTGGCAACGCGTGGGTGCTCGGCGTAATAGGTGATATCCGACAACCATACCTTCCCCTTCTCGGTGGCGAAGCGCATATGGTTGGTCGACAGTTCGTTCATCACCGCGAAGGTGTCGCCATTACGCGGAACGACCACGAAGACCGGCCGTTCCCATGGCCATACGTCCAGCTGGAAGTTGGTCGCGAACTGGAAGAAGTCGGGCGTGCCGAAGACCAGCGCATCGACGCGCAGCCGATCCATCAGCTTGCGCATCGACGCCAGGCGGTATTCGTGGACGGCTTTTGTCAGATGAGGCATGGCTTGATCAGAGAGAAATGCCGAGTTTGCGGATGATCGGACCCCAGGCTTCGGAGTCGCGCTTCATGTAGCGCTCCACGTCCGTGGAGGGGCCCTTGATCGGTTCGAGGAACTGGAAGGCGAGTTTTTCCTTCAGTTGCGGGTCGTCCAGCGCCTGGTTGATATCGGCGTTGATCTCATGCACCAGCGCGGCCGGCGTTCCGGCCTTGGCGACGATCGCATACCAGCCCGGCACCGCGATGTCATAGCCCAGTTCCTTGAAGGTGGACACGTTGGGCAGCGCCGCAAGGCGCTTGTCGCCGGTGACGGCGAGCGGCACGAGCTTCTGTCCGGCGATGTTGGCGTGCACGCCCGCCACCACGTTCATCATCACCGGGGTCTGTCCGTTCATCAGGCTGGTGGCGCCGCCCGGGCCGTTGAAGGGGACATGCTGCAGCTTGATGCCGGCCTTTTCGGCCACCAGCTCCATCGCGAGATGGGTGGAGTTGCCGACGCCGCCCGATGCGAAGCTGATCTCGCCCGGACGCGCCCTGGCCATCTGCACGAACTCCTGCAAGGTCTTGACGCCCAGCGACGGTGCGGCGACGAATACAAAGGGCGAGTTCGCCAGCATCGCGACCCCGACCAGATCCTTCGACGGGCGATAGGGCAGCTTCGGATACAGATGAGGGTTGAAGCTCAGGTTCGACACGCCGGCAAAGAACAGCGTGTAGCCGTCGGCCGGCTGGGACAACACGTAGTTGATGGCCAGCGCGCCGTTGGCACCAGGCTTGTTTTCGACCACGACGGCCTGCTTCCACGCGTGTCCCAACCGTTCGGCCAGCGCCCGCGCCAGTACGTCGTTGCCCGTTCCGCCCGCCTGCGGCACCACCAGCCGTACCGGCCGGGCGGGGTAGGTTTCAGTCTGCCCGATACCCGGCAGCGCCGCCGCCAGCACTGCGCCCGCAGTCCAGCTCATCCATGTTCGCCGTTTCATGCTGCACTCACCTTGTCTTCGATCCATCCCGGCCGATCCATCCGGTCGATTCATCTCGGTCGAGAATCACTTCGACCGCCACCCGCGGCTGTCGAATCGAGACGCAATGTACCATGTGGTACATTGCCGGGTGTAGCGAGGGTATACGCGAATCACCGGGGGAAATCAGGGGCTGGTGCGTAGCGGCAGCGAGGGGATCAGGGCCGACGGTGGCGCGCCATCATTTCGGCGAAGTACTCGATGGCAGCGGTCGTGCCCTTGCGGTCGCCGGTGGTCACCAGATCGAGCAGCAGCCCGCGAATCGTGGCGACTTCGACGCGGGCGAGCAGCCTGGCCTCGGTGCGGCTCATCCCCAGATTGCGCTCGAAGCGTTCGGCCAGCATGCCGGTCCAGCTGCCGATCACGTCCTCGAGAAAGCCGCTGAAGCGTTCGCGGTCGCGGATGGCGCGGCCGTATATTTCGAACACCAGTTGCATGATGGGCAGGTAGTTCGACGCCGAGTATCGCTGCCAGGCGGAGACAAGCGCCGTCTTCGGATCCGTGCCTTCGGCCAGTGTCTGCTGCCGCGCCTGCTGTTCGGCATGCCGGATGCGATGCAGCAGCGCCTGCCAGAATCCGTCCGCGGAACCGAAGTAGTAGATCAGCATGCGATGGCTGGTACCCAGGGCCTCCGCGACGCTGCGCAGCGACAGATCGCCCAGGCCGTGGTTGAGCACATGCTCGGTGGCCGCATCCAGCAGTTGAAGGGCTTGCTCGCTGGTCGCGCGCTTGCTGGTGTCGGATTTCTTCGTGGGCATCGGGTAGCGGTCGGTAGGCGGGACAACGACAGGCAGCGTCGCGAACCGCGATTCTAGCCGCGGTCCGCCCCATCGCAAGCCATTCCGCCGCTACGCCCTGGCGGGCGAGGCGGCCCGGCGCTCAGGCCTGGACGATCGTCTCGAAGCCGCCGTAGATCATCCGCTGCCCATCGAAGGGCATGTTCTGCATGTCGTTCGCCAGCCGCGGATCGGCCAGCGACGCCTTCATGCCCTCGTCCCGCTTCTCGCGCGAGGGCCACTCGATCCACGAGAACACCACCGACTCGTCGTCCTTGCGCTGGACCGCCATGGTGAACGACGTGACCTTGCCCTCGGGCACATCGTCGCCCCAGCACTCGTACACCCGGAGGGCGCCGTACTCCTTGAACACCTGCGCGGCCTTCTGCGCCATTTCGCGGTAGGCCTCGCGATTGGCGGTGGGCACGGCAATGACAAAACCGTCGACATAGGACATGGTGGTCTCCTTGGGAATCGATTGGCACCGGCGCTCATGTCCGCGCCGGGTGGCGCAGCCGCACGCTCGGAATGCGTCTCGTTACCATAGTGCAAGAACCGCAATGTCCAAAGTGGACAGCAGGCCAGCCCTCCCGCCTGGCTCTTCCGCTTGACTCTCCCGCTTTACTCTCCCGCTTTACTCTCCCGCTTAACTCTCCCCGTCGCGAGGCAGGAAGCGGTCCCCCTCGGCCAGCGGCGCGAAGCGATAGGTCGCCGGCGTGCGCGACAGCTTCACCGGCGCGCCCAGCCCGCGATAGCCGCCCTCCATCTCGACCACCATCTCGCGATGCGCCGTATGGGGATGCTGCAGGGCAGCCGGCACCGACAGCACCGGCGCGCACGGCACACCGGCCTGCACCAGCGCGTCGGCCAGCGCCTTGCCGTCACGCGTGCCGAGCAGCGCCTCCAGTTCGGCCTTCAGCGCGGATCGATTGACCGAGCGCGCCCCGGCCGTCGCATAGCGCTCGTCGTCGGCCAGTGCGGCCACGCCAAGGTGCTCGCACAGGATGCGGAACTGCCGGTCGTTGCCGACCGCGAGAAAGATGGGATCGGTGGCGGTGGCCACCGTGTCGTACGGATAGATGTTCGGATGGGCGTTGCCCGTGCGCTGCGGCGCCTTGCCGCTCATGAACCAGTTGGCCGCGTGCGGATGCAGCAGCGACAGGCCGGAGTCATACAGCGCGGCCTCGACGAACTGCCCGCGGCCGCTGCGCTCGCGCTCCTGCAGGGCGAGCAGCACGCCAAGCGCGGCGTTCAGCCCGGTCACCATGTCGACCACCGGCAGGCCGACACGCAGCGCCTCGCCGTCCGCCTCGCCGTTGATGCTCATGATGCCCGCCATCGCCTGGATCGCGGCATCGTAGCCCGGCAGGCCGCCGAGCGGTCCGTCGGCGCCGAAGCCCGACACGCGGCAGTGCACCAGGCGCGGGAAGCGTTGCGACAGGGCCTCGTAGCCCAGGCCCCATTTCTCCATGGTGCCGGTCTTGAAGTTCTCGATCAGCACGTCGGCGTCGGCCAGCAGCGCAAGCAATACCTCGCGCTCGGCCGGCGCCGCCAGATCGAGCCGCATCACGCGCTTGTTCCGGTTCAGGCCGAAGTAGTAGGACGCCACGCCGTCCTTGAACGGCGGCCCCCACGTCCGCGTGTCGTCGCCCTGCGGCGGCTCGATCTTCAGCACATCGGCGCCGTGGTCGCCCAGGATCTGCCCGCAGTACGGGCCGCCCAGGATGCGCGACAGGTCGACCACCCGGATACCGGCGAGCGCGCCGGTGCTTGCTTGCGTCATCGGATTCCCTTGCTCGTTGCCATCGTCGGCGCCATCGTGGGCGCTGTCATCAATCCAGGTCGATCCGGCTCAGTCCAGTTGCGCGCCGGACTTCTGCACCACCGCGCGCCACTTGCCGACCTCGGCCTTGATGAAGCCGCCCAGTTGCTCGGGCTTGGTCGAGGGCGCGAACTCGAGCCCTTGCCCCTGCAGCGTCTTGCGGACCTCCGGCTGCTTCAGCGCGTCGGCAAAGGCCGCGTTGAGCTTGCCGATGACTTCCTTGGGCGTACCGGCCGGCGCCACCACGCCGAAGAACACCGACACGTCGAAGCCGGCGACGCCCTGCTCGGCGACCGTCGGCACATCGGGCAGCGCCTGCGAGCGCTCGCGGGTGGTCACGCCGAGCGCGCGCAGCTTGCCGCTCTTGATGAAGGGGAGCGCGGTCAGCACGTCGGTAAAGGTCATGCTGACCTGGCCGCCCAGCAGATCGTTCAGCGCCGGGCCGGTGCCCTTGTACGGAATGTGCTGGAAGTCGGTGCCCGCCAGGTTGTTGAACAGCACGCCGGCCAGGTGCGACGACGCGCCGTTGCCGGACGAGGCATAGGTCAGCTTGCCGGGATTGGCCTTGGCATAGGCGATCAGCTCGGTGACGTTCTTCGCCGGCACCGACGGATTGACCACCAGCACATTGGGCAGATGGCCGATCTGGATCACCGGCGTGAAGCTCTTGACCGGGTCGTAGTTGATCTTGCGATAGAGGCTGACATTGATCGCCAGCGGCGCCGAGGTGCCGAACATCAGCGTGTAGCCATCAGGCTCGGCGCGCGCGACGGCCTCCGCACCGATATTGCCACCGGCGCCGGCGCGGTTCTCGACTACCACCGGCTGGCCCAGCGTGTTCTTCAGCGAGGCGGCGAGCGTGCGCGCCATCGCGTCGGTCGGGCCGCCCGGCGGATAGGTCACTACCATCATGATCGGCTTGGACGGATAGTCCTTCTGCGCGAAGGCCGGCGCGATGCCGGCGCACAGCGTCAGCGTGGAAGCGGCGGCGAGCGCCGCGATGCGTTGCCATGGGGTCATGTCATGTCTCCTTGTCGGGCCATGCGCCGTCGGGATTCATCGTCCCGGGCGCTTGTTCGGATCGTTGTTGGTTGGGGATTCGCTGCGAGGCATTGCGCCTCGCGACGGGTGAGCCTGTGAGCCTGTGGGTCTATGGATCTGCGGGGTCGCGGGTCTGCCGGTGTGCGCGTCCGCGCGTCTGCGCGTCTGCGGGCCGCAGGGCCCCCGGGCCGGCGGACCGGCTGGTCGGGTCGCCAGTAGATCTTCAGAACAGATCGACCTGATCGACCGCCCCGGCCGGCTGCACCGCGCCTTCGGCCGCCGGCGCCACGGTGTCGGCCAGCCAGTCCGGCTCGGCGCCGCCCGCCAGCGGATCGCGCGGCAGCACGCGGTGGATCAGCACCAGCTGCGCCAGACGCATGCGGCGGACCGAGCCGATACGGCCCGCTTCCCACGCCATCGCTACCGCGCTGGTCACGTGGTACAGCGCGGATGCGGCCTGGCGCGCGAGCACATCGCCGGCGGCATCGGCCTGCGCGGCGTCGGCCGCCAGCGTGCAGGCGCGTTCCAGTGCGCGGTCGAACGCCGCGCGCGCGTTGGCGTGCATCAGCGTCTGCACCAGCAGAGATTGCAGATGGGCCCGCAGCACCGGCAGGGCGCCCTCGCGCCGGATCGCGCGCAGTACGTCGAGCGCGACGATATTGCTGGTGCCTTCCCAGATCGAGCCGAGGTGGGCGTCGCGCACCAGCCGCGGATCGCTCCATTCCTCGATGTAGCCGCAGCCGCCGCGAATCTCCATGGCGTCGCCGGTGACCTTGCGCGCATCGCGGCAGGCGCGGAACTTGATCAGCGGCGTCAGGATGCGCATCAGCGGATAGGCGTCAGCCTCGCCGGCGTCGGCCCGGCGCAGCGCCTCGGCGGTCTGGAACACCATCGTGCGGGCCTGCTCGGTCGGCAGCGCCAGCTTCAGCAACTGGCGGCGCATCAGCGGCATGTCGATCAGCCGCTTGCCGAAGGCACGGCGCTCCCGCGCGATGAACAGTCCTTCCGACAATGCCCGCCGCATCAGTCCGGCGGCGCGCACGCCGTTGGAGAGGCGCGAGTTGTTGATCATGTCCGCCATCTGCACGAAGCCGCGGCCCGGCTCGCCGACCAGCCAGGCGTGCGCGCCTTCGAGGCAGATCTCGCCGCTCGCCATCGAGCGCGTGCCCAGCTTGTCCTTCAGGCGGATGATGCGATAGTGGTTCGGGCTGCCATCGGCCAGCCGGCGCGGCAGCAGGAACAGCGACACGCCCTTGATGCCGTCGGGCGCACCATCCGGACGCGCCAGCACCATCGCCAGCTCGGCGTCGGGATTCGAGCAGAACCACTTGTCGCCGGTCAGGCGCCAGCCGCCCTGCGCCTCGGGATCGGGGATCGCGCGCGTGGCCGTGGCCGCCACATCGGAGCCCGCGCCCTGCTCGGTCATGAACATCGCGCCCTGGTACAGGTCCTCGAACACCTGCGTGGTCAGGTTCGGCAGGAAGCGCTCGACCAGCGCCGGATCGCCGAACTTGCGCAGCGTGCGCGTCAGCGAATCGGTCATCGACAGCGGGCAGCACAGGCCGAACTCCGCCTGCACGAACAGATAAGTCAGCGCGTACTTGGCGGCCGCCGGCATCGGCTGCGGCCAGCCCAGCACGCCGCCGCGATGCGATACCGCCGCCAGGCCGAACTCGGCAAAGGCCACGCGTTCGAGCTCGACATAGGCCGGATGCTTGTCGATGCGCTGCGCATCGATGCCGGTGCGCGTGCGATGCGTCAGCGTCGGCGGATGGTGATCGGCGGTATTGGCCAGCGCATCCAGCACGCCCCCCGCCAGCGCGCCCATCCGGTCCAGATGCGGCAACAGGTGCTGGTACAAGTCGGCCGGCAGATACAGCGGCAGCAGCGCGCGCAGGTCGGGATCGCTGGCAAACAGATTGACGCCATGCTGGTCCGGCACCGGATGTACGGACGGCGTCGCCGCGGCGGCGGGTTGCGATGAAACGTCCTGACGGACGGCGCTGGTCGGCATGCTTGTCTCCTCTTCCCACTTCTCGATATGCGGCCGGGACCGAGCCCGCCGGATGCTGGAATGTTCGAGGAAGCAGCGATTTGCGTCCAATACTAATAATGGCTTGGACGATATGTTTTTTGTATAGGCGCCCACACAGGGGATTCACCTCGCTACGCTCTCATGCGTCGCTTGCAGCGCTAGGGACAAACCCGCCCTGTCACACCACCAGACCGCAACGCGTTGCATACTGTCCCGCCACGGCCGAGCCGTGCGAGCCGGGCGGGACAGCCTGGCCGTCGTATCGACACCGTCGCATCGACACCATACAAAGGAGACAACATGCAACGACGCCAAATCCTGCGCCTGGCCGGCGCGGCATGGGCGGCGGGCGTGGCCGGGATGCCGGTCGGACGCCTGCACGCCGAGGACTTTCCCAGTCGTCCCATCAAGCTGATCGTGCCCTACGGCGCCGGCGGCATCACCGACCAGATCGGCCGCGCGCTGGCCGATGCGGCCGGGCGCGAGCTGGGCCAATCGATCATCGTCGAGAACAAGCCCGGGGTCAGCGGCACGCTGGGCGCGACGCAGATGGCCACCAGCGAGCCCGACGGCTATACGCTGACGATGGCGCCGGTGGTGATCTTCCGCTTGCCGCACGTGCAGAAGATGCGCTACGACCCGCTGAAGGACCTGACCTATATCTCGATGATCGCGGACTACAACTTCGCGGTCGCGGTGCGCACCGATGCCAAGTGGAAGACCATGCAGGAGCTGGTGGCCGAAGCCAAGGCGTCGAGCCGCGGCATCAGCTACGGCACCACCGGCATCTACGGCAGCCAGCATCTGACGATCTCGGAACTGGCGCGCATCACGCAATCGAACTGGACGCATGTCCCGTACAAGGGCGACGCCGAGGCCATCACCTCGCTGCTGGGCGGCCAGTGCGACGTGGCGATGCTGACCAACACGCTGCTGCCCTATGTGAAGAACGGCCAGTTGCGCGTGCTCGCGGTGCTGTCGGAAAAGCGCGCGCCGGACTTCCCCGATGCGCCGACGCTCAAGGAGATCGGCTATCCGGTCTGGTCCAATTCGCCGTTCGGCATCGTCGGCCCCGCCGGCATGAAGCCCGAGGTCGTCAAGAAGCTCGACACCGCGTTCCGCAACGCGCTGAAGGACCAGAAGCTGCTGACGGTGACGCAGCAGTACGGCATGTCGACCAACTATATGGGTCCGGAGCAGTACACCGCCTATGCGCAGAAGGCCTTCAAGAGCGAGGGGGCGATCATCCGGCGGCTGGCCGAGGCCATGAAGAACCAGTAAGGATTCATTCAGGGTTCATTCAGGGTTCATTCGCCGGCGCCGCGGCCGAGTTCGCGCAGCAGCGTCTGCTGCGACTCGGTCAGCGCGCGCAGCCGCGACGGCAGATCGATGACCACCGTCAGCAGCAGATCGCCGGTCTTTTGTTTGGCGCGATCGTGCAGGCCCATGCCGCGCACGCGGATCACGGTGCCGCTGCGCGTCATCGCCGGGATCTCGGCCATCACGGTCTTGCGAAAGCGCACCACCGGCACGCGGCCGCCGAGGCAGGCCAGCACGAAGTCGATCTTCAGTTCGCGCGTCAGGTCCAGCCCATCGACGCCGAACACGCGGTCCTTGCGCACCCGGACCTTGCACATCAGATTGCCGTTGGGGCCGCCGTCGATGCCGGCACCGCCCATGCCGCGGGCGCGCAGCACGGTGCCGTCGATCACGCCCGGCTTGATCTGCACGCGCAGTGCCTTGTCGACGCGGACCTTGCCGGTCCCGCCGCAGGCGTCGCAGGGAGCCGGCTCGACGCCGCGACCCGCGCAGCGCTCGCAGGCGCCATACGCGTGGAACAGGCCGCGTCGCACCTGGCCCGTGCCGGCGCACGGCTTGCAGGCCATCATGCGGATGCCGCGTGCATCGCAGTGCAGGCAATCGACGGTCATCCTGACGCGGGTCGATGCCATGCCGCCCAGCACCGCCGTTTCCAGCGCGATGCTGGTCTCGCACAGGTAGTCGACGCCGGCCTTGCCCTGCGCGTTGCGGCGCGGGCCGCCATGCGGCCAGGCCTCGCGGGCGGGACGCGGTCCGTGGGCGCCGCGGCCGTTGCCGGTGCCATTGCCCGCGCCATTGCCGGCGCCGTGGCTGGAACCGCCACGCGGCGCGGCGCGCTCGGCGTCATAGGCCATCCGGCGGCCGGCATCCTTGAGCACCGCGAAGGCATGCTGCAATCGCTTGAACCGCTCTTCCGCGGCCTGCGGATCGTCCGGATTGCGGTCCGGATGCCACCGCATGGCCAGCCGCCGGTACGCCTGCCGGATCTCGTCCGCCGTGGCCGTCGGGGCAACGCCTAGGGTCTGGTAGTGGTCATGGTGCGTCACGGGGGCCTTGTGTTCGCCGTTGGCGCAGCCCGCACTGCTGCTGCGCGCTACCTGTTCAGCCGGCACATCGAAGGGATAACGGCATGCCGCGCGCAAACTGTAGGCATAGAATGAGGCCCGCTTCTCCGTTACCGGCGCTCGTTACCGGCCCGTTACCGGCCCGTTATCGCGCCGGTTGCCGCGCCGGTTGCCGCGCCGGTTGCCGCCCTCTTCAACGAACCTTCATCGAAGCGTCATCGAACGCCGCCCTGCCATGGAGTTCCGCCATCTGCGCTATTTCCTCGTGCTGGCCGACGAGCTGCACTTCGGCCGCGCCGCGCGCCGGCTGTCGATCTCCCAGCCGCCGCTGTCGCTGAACATCCAGCAGCTGGAGGCGTCGGTCGGCGCCCGGCTGTTCGAGCGCGACAGCAAGGGCGTGAGGCTGACCGCGGCGGGCCGGGCCTTCCGCGAATCCGCCACCGCGCTGCTGGCGCAGGCCGAGGAGGCGCGGCTGCTGGCCCGGCAGATCGAAGCCGGCGCCGTGGGCCGGCTGCGCGTGGGCTTCGTCGGGTCGATGCTGTATCGAGGCCTGCCCCAGAAGCTGCAGCAGTTCGAGGCCGACCAGCCCGGCATCCAGATCGCGCTGACCGAACTCAATTCGCAGGAACAGATCGAGGCGCTGCTGCACGGGCAGCTCGACGTCGGCTTCATCCACACCAGCCGGGTGCCGGACGAGCTGGCGGCGCGGCTGATCCACAGCGAGCCCTTCGTCTGCTGCATGCCGGCCGCCCATCGGCTGGCAACCCGGCGGACCATCGCGCTGACCGAGCTGCGCGGCGAGCCGTTCGTGCTGTTCTCCCGCAATGCGTCGCCCGACTACTACGCGCGCATCGTCGACATGTGCGCGGCCGAGGGCTTCTACCCGCAGATCCGCCACGAGGTCCGGCACTGGCTGTCGGTGGTGTCGCTGGTCTCGCAGGGAATGGGCGTGGCGGTGGTGCCGGCGGCCCTGCGGCATTCGGCGCTGGCCGGCGCGGCATTTCGGCCGCTGAAGCACAGCACCGTGCCGTCGGAGGTCTATTGCGTCTGGAAGGCGGCGCCCGATCATCCGGCGCGCGATCGCTTCGTCGGCATCTTCCCCACGCCGGCCGCGCGGCAACGGACCGCCTAGCGGGCCGACGCCGCGCGATACGCGCGGATGCGCTCGCGCAAACCGGGCCGCGCGGCCGAATGGACCAGCGCGGCGAGCTGCCTGGCGAGTTCGTCGCCGTCTGCGCGGGAGGCGGCATGGATCGCCGCCTGCGTGTCGGTGTCGAGCCGGCGCGCCTGACGCGCCAGCGCCTCCAGCGCGGTGTCGGGCTTGCCGTGTTCGTCGGCCTCGAAGTCCCGCGAGGCCAGGCCCGTGGCGAGGGCCGTGTCGGCATCGATGGTGGCGCCGGCGCCGATCCATTGGCGCGCCAGTGTCGGCCCGACGCGGGCGGCAAGCCGCGCGGTCCCCAGCACCAGCCCGAAGGCCGCGCCGGGGAAGGCGAAGCGGCTGTCGGCCGCCACCCAGCATTGTTCGCAGGCCGCCGCCAGATCGGCGCCGGCGCCCATGGCCCGGCCGTGGACCCGCGCGACGGTGGTGAATGGCGCCGTATAGACGGCCTGCAGCATCAGTTCGACGCGGACGAAGCGGGCCAGCAGCGTGTCATCCGTTTCGCCGTCGAGGTCGGCGAGGTCGAAGCCGGTGCAGAAGTGTTTGCCCGCGCCTTCGATCAGCAGCAGCCGCGTGCCGTCGCGCTGGCAGGCGAGGACCGCGTCGTGCATCGCCTGCACCAGTTCGGCCGACAAGGCATTGCCCCGTTGCGGACGATTCAGCGTCAGTCGCGTGATATCGCCTTGCCGGTCGACCAGCAGCGCCGGCTGCGCGGTGGCGGCGACGGTCGATGCGTCGTCAGACATCGGCAGCGGCCCACAGATTCGGCGCGAAGCGGTTGGCATAGCCGGAGACGAACTCCTTCGGCGCGCCGGTCGCGGGATCGAAGACATGGCGGCGAATGCGGCCGATATTGCCGCCGTACAGGTGGACGCTGACCGAGACGCGGTCGTCGAAGGCATTGCGCACGCGGTGGATGTCGCCGAGCGACGGCGAAACCGCCGCCACCTGCCCGGCCTCGAGCCGGGTTTCCTCGCCGTCCTGATGGATGCCTCGATCGTCGAGGCGATAGCGGATGTCGATCTCGGCCCCGCGCAGCACGCCGATCCAGCCCCACACCGTGTGGTCGTGCACCGGGGTCTGCTGGCCCGGCCCCCAGACGAAGCTGACGACCGAGAAGCGATCGAGCGGATCGCCGTACAGCAGGTATTGCTGGTAGTAGGTCGGATGCGGCTGCGCCAGTTCGTCGGGCAGCCAGTCGTCGCGGGCGACCAGCGCCTGCAGCAGGGGCCGCGTGCCTTCGAGCAAGGCCGCCTCGTCGCGGTCGGGTCCTTCCATCAGCGACGTGACGCCGGCAACGAAGGTCCGCAGCGGTTCGATGGTGCGACTCATGGCGTTTTCTCCTGCGTTTGCTTCTGCGTTCGTTCCTGCGATTGCTTCTGCGTTTGCCCCTGCTGCTCCTGCCCGGCGCCGCCGGCATGGGCGGCGCGAACCGCCTCGGTATGCTCGCCGAGCGCGGGCGGCGGCCGGCGCACCGGCAGACCCATGCCGTCCAGCCGCAACGGCGAGACGAAGGTCCGCGTCGCCACGCCGCTCGGCAGCGTCAGCGGGCGCACCCACTCCATATGTTCGACCTGCGGATCCTGCAGCGCGGCGGCGTAGTCGTTGATGCGCGCGTGCGGCACGCCGGCGGCCTGGAAGGCCGCGATCCAGTGATCGACGCCGGCGCGGGCAAAGCGCTGCTCCAGCAGGTCCTTCAACGCGACCTGGTTGGCCGCGCGATCACGGGTGGTGGCAAAGCGGGGGTCCTCGGACAGTTCGGGCATCTCGACCACGCGCACGACCTCGAGCCACAGCTTCTGGTTGCCGGCCGCGATCGCGAAGTAGCCGTCGGCCGCCTGGAACGCCTGGTACGGCGCGTTGCGTGGATGCGCCGAGCCGAGCTTGGCCGGGCTGCGGCCGGTGCCGAAGTACTCGCTGGTCTGCAGCGCGGCGATGCCCAGCGTGCAGCCATACATCGGCACATCGATATGCATGCCGGCGCCGCCGGCGCGCACGCGGGCCAGCGCGCTGGCAATGGCGAAGGCCCCGTACAGGCCGGACGCGAAGTCCGCCAGTGGCACGCCACACTTGACCGGGGCGCCGTCCGGCTCGCCGGTCACGCTCATCACGCCGGCGGCGGCCTGGATGGTCAGGTCGAAGCCGCCTTCGGTGGCGCGCGGCCCGCTCTGGCCATAGGCCGACACCGAGCAGTAGACGAGCCCCGGGTGGTCCTCGCGCAGGCTCGCATAGCCCAGCCCCAGGCGGTCCATCACGCCAGGCCTGTTGTTCTCGACCACCACGTCGGCCTCGAGCATCAGTTGGCGCGCCAGCGCGACGTCTTCCGGCTGCTTCAGGTTCAGCACCACCGAGCGCTTGTTGCGATTCAGCGAGGCGAAGTTCTCCGAGAAGCCGGCCGAAATCGGGGGCCATTGCCGCAGCGTATCGCCGTCGGGCGGCTCGATCTTGACGACGTCGGCGCCCATGTCGGCCAGCAGCATGCCGCAGAACGGCCCGGCGGCGACCGTGCAGAACTCCAATACCTTGACGCCGGCGAGCGGCAGATCCTTCTCGTTCAGATCGGACATGACAGGGGCAGCGATGGGAATGGCGCCGGTTGGGCGGGGAGGCACGCCCGGGGGCCGGGTTGCCGGCGCCCGGGCATGCGAGGCATTATATGGACGTGCCGGAATACGGGACAACGGTTCCGTATATGAGAACGCCCAGGCTGGGCACGCAAGCCGCCAAACCATGAACAACACCCTGATCAAAGGCCTCGGCATCGTCGAACTGCTGGCGCACAGCGACCGGCCGCTGGGACTGACCGAGATTGCCAACCGGCTCGGCATGGCCAAGAGCAATGTCCATCGGTTGCTGCAGGCGCTGACCGAGCTGCGCTATGTGATCCGCGACGAGGACACCGCGGCCTACAGCGCGTCGATCAAGCTGTGGGAGCTGGGCTCGGCCGTGCTGGGCCGGCTGGATCTGCGCCGCCACGCCGAGGGCTGGATGGAAAGGCTGATGCACGACAGCGGCGAAAGCGTCCACCTGTCGGTGCTCGATCGCGGCGAGGTCGTCTACGTGCACAAGATCGACAGCCCCAATCCGGTCCGCGCCTACACCCAGATCGGCGGCCGCGCGCTGGCGCACTGCGTGGCGACAGGCAAGGCCATGCTGGCTTTCCAGCCGCCCACCGTGCTGCAGCGGATGTCGACCGCGCTAGAGAGCGCCACCGCCAATTCGATCGTCGAACCGGCGCGCTTCCTGCAGGAGATGGACAAGGTGCGGCGGCAGGGCTATGCGGTCAATCGCGGCGAATGGCGGGAGTCGGTCCATGGCGTGGCCGCGCCGATCGTCGACGGGCATGGCCAGGTCTTCGCCGCGGTCGGCCTGTCCGGGCCGGCGGAGCGCTTCAAGCCGCAGAAGCTGCGCACGTTCGCGGAAATGGTCCAGCACGCCGCGGCCGAGATTTCGTCGAGCCTGCGTGGCGGCACCCGGCACGGCGCGCTCGCGCTGGCCACGCGCGGCATGGTGACCACCGGCCGCTGAACCCCGCGCCAAACCGCATTACCCCCCATCGGAAGGGCCTCGGCGCGTTCGAGTGTTCCGCGAAAGCCACAACAGCCTCGGATTGGTGCAGCGCGCATAGGCCGCTCCAAGATTCACCTTATAATGCCGCCACCTGGCCGACACCGAACGGACTTACCCGGTCCTCATCGGTGCGGTGGGCAGGCGGGCGATTGGCCTGCGCAATAACAAGAACGTGGTCAAGTAGTGCCCTTTCAGGCCTGAGCCGCGGTCGTGCATGCGCGCCCCCGACCAGCCTGTCAAGTCGCCGGGGAGTTCTTCGATTTTGCGCACGTCCGAGGCCCGCGCCTGGATGATTCGAACAAACACGATCGAGGAGCTCCCAATGAAGCATTCCCGTCTTACCTCCCTTTCTCTGGCCGCCGCGCTGCTCACCCTGGGTGCCGCCGCGCATGCGGAAACCGTCAAGATCGCCATCGCCGGCCCGATGAGCGGCTCGGTCGCGCAGTACGGCGACATGGTCAAGGCGGGCGCGCTGACCGCCATCGAGCAGATCAACGCTGCCGGCGGCGCCGGCGGCAACAAGCTCGAAGTCGTGCTGATGGACGACGCCTGCGAACCGAAGCAGGCCGTGGCCGTCGCCAACAAGATCGTCAGCCAGAACATCCGCTATGTGATCGGCCACGTCTGCTCGGGCTCGACCATTCCGGCCGCGGACATCTACGAGAACGAAGGCGTCGTGATGGTGACGCCGTCGGCCACGGCGCCGCAGCTGACCGAAGGCAAGAAGCGCAAGATGATCTTCCGCACGATCGGCCGCGACGACCAGCAGGGCCCGGCCGCCGCGCAGTACATCATCGGCAAGGTCAAGCCCAAGAAGGTCGCCGTGCTGCACGACAAGCAGTCGTACGGCCAGGGCATCGCCGCCTCGGTGCGCAAGGACCTGGAAGCGGCCAAGATCCCCGTGGTGCTGTTCGAAGGCATCAACGCCGGCGATTCGGACTACTCGGCCGTGATCACCAAGCTGAAGTCGCAGGGCGTGGACTTCGTCTACTTCGGCGGCTATCACCCCGAGATGGGCCTGCTGCTGCGCCAGGCGCGCGAGCAGGGCGTCAAGGCGACGTTCATGGGACCGGAAGGCGTCGGCAACAAGGACGTCACCGCGATCGCCGGCCCGGCTTCGGAAGGCATGCTGGTCACGCTGCCGGCCGACTTCTCGGCCGACCCTGCCAACGCGGCGCTGGTCAAGGCCTTCGCCGACAAGAAGCGCGATCCGAACGGTCCGTTCCAGATGCCGGCCTACGCGGGCGTCAAGATCATCGCCGACGCGATCGCGGGCGCCAAGAGCACCGATCCGGTCAAGGTCGCGGCGTACATGCACAAGAACGCCTTCCAGACCCCGATCGGCAAGGTCGAATACGACGCGCAGGGCGACCTCAAGTCGTTCAAGTTCGTCGTGTTCACCTGGCACAAGGACGCCACCAAGACGGCCGCCAACTGATCGCCGGCGCGGTCCGTGCCAACGCCCCGTTCGTCACCGAACGGGGCGTTTTGATATGCCGGGCCGCTTCGATCGCGCCCTTCCCCGCGCGGGAAGGGCCCGCCGCGACAGGCACGCCGGCCTCACCGAAGCGGCCCGAACGGGCTGAACCCGGCCGACGTGCTGTACAGACGGGACGTACCCCATGAACGAATTCCTACCCCAATTCACCCAGCAGCTGGTCAACGGCCTGACGCTGGGTGCGATCTATGCGCTGATCGCCATCGGCTACACGATGGTCTATGGCATCATCGGCATGATCAATTTCGCCCACGGCGAGATCTACATGATCGGCGCCTATGTGGGCCTGGTGACGCTGACCGCGATCGGCGTGGCCGCCGGTTATCCGCTGCCGCTGGTGCTGGGCGCCGCGCTGCTGGTGTCGGTGATCGTCACCGGCCTGTACGGCTTCGCGGTCGAGCGGGTCGCCTACCGGCCGCTGCGCGGCGGACCGCGGCTGGTGCCCCTGATCTCCGCGATCGGCATGTCGATCTTCCTGCAGAACTACGTGCAAATCGGCCAGGGCGCGCGCGACGTGTCGGTGCCGGTGCTGATCAGCGGCGCGCTCGAGCTCGAGATGGGCGGCGATTTCACGGTGACCGTGCCGTATTCGCGCCTGCTGATCGTCGGCGTGACGCTGGTGCTGATGATCGCGCTGACGCTGTTCATCGGCCACTCGCGCATGGGCCGCGCCTGCCGCGCCTGCGCCGAGGACATGCGCATGGCCAATCTGCTGGGCATCGACACCAACCGCGTGATCTCGTTCACCTTCGTGCTGGGCGCGATGCTGGCCGCCGCGGGCGGCGTGCTGATCGGGCTGACGATCGGCAAGCTGAACCCCTTCATCGGCTTCGTCGCCGGCATCAAGGCCTTCACCGCCGCGGTACTCGGCGGCATCGGCAGCATTCCGGGCGCGATGCTCGGCGGCGTGCTGCTGGGCCTGGCCGAGACCTTCGCCTCGGGCTACATGCCGGCCGAATACAAGGACGTGGTCGCGTTCGGCCTGCTGGTGCTGATCCTGCTGTTCCGTCCCACCGGCCTGCTGGGCAAGCCGGACGTGGAAAAAGTCTGAGGACCGCGCCATGAACTCCTCCATTTCGATGACGCAATCGCTGAAGAACGCCGTCTCGGCGGCGGTGCTGACCGCCATCCTGACGATCCCCATCCTCGGCCTGCAGCTCAAGCTCGAGGGCTATCGCGTGGTGCTCGAACCGCACTGGCGCCCGGTGTGGATCGCGGTGGCCGCGGTGTTCCTGTTCCAGCTGTTCAAGCCGGTGATCCACCGCACCACCTCGGCGGTCAGGCTGCCGGCGCTGCCCACGCTCGCGCCGGGGCAGCAGCGCGCCGCGGTCTGGGTGTTGCTGGCGGTCGGGCTGATCTGGCCGTTCTTCGGCTCGCGCGGCGCGGTCGACGTCGCCACGCTGGCGCTGATCTACGTGATGCTCGGCCTGGGCCTGAACATCGTGGTCGGCTTCGCCGGCCTGCTCGACCTCGGCTATGTCGGCTTCTACGCGGTGGGCGGCTACACCTATGCGCTGCTGAACCAGGCCTTCGGGCTGTCGTTCTGGGAATGCCTGCCGATCTCGGCCGGCATGGCCGCGCTGTTCGGCTTCCTGCTGGGCTTTCCGGTGCTGCGCCTGCGCGGCGACTACCTGGCCATCGTGACGCTGGGCTTCGGCGAGATCATCCGCCAGTTGCTGAACAACCTGACCAGCCTGACCGGCGGACCGGACGGCATCTATGGCATCCCGAAGCCGACCGTGTTCGGCATCCCGATGACCCGCAGCGCCGGCGAGGATGGTGCCCGCACCTTCCACGACCTGATCGGCCTGGACTACAGCGGCGAGCACATGGTGATCTTCCTGTACCTGCTCGCGCTGTTGCTGGTGGGACTGACGCTGTTCGTCACCAGCCGGCTGATCCGCATGCCGATGGGCCGCGCCTGGGAGGCGCTGCGCGAGGACGAGATCGCCTGCCGCTCGCTGGGCCTGAATCCGACCCGCATCAAGCTGTCGGCCTTCACGCTGGGCGCGACCTTCGCGGGCCTGGCCGGCGCGTTCTTCGCCGCGCGCCAGGGCCTGGTCAATCCCGAATCGTTCACCTTCATCGAGTCGGCGCTGATCCTGGCCGTGGTGGTGCTGGGCGGCATGGGTTCGCAACTCGGCGTGATCATCGCCGCGATCCTGCTGACGGTGCTGCCCGAGGTCGCGCGCGGCTTCGCCGAATACCGGATGCTGCTGTTCGGCCTGGTGATGGTGCTGATGATGATGTGGCGCCCGCAGGGCCTGTTGCCCGCCAGCCGCCCGCACGTGGAGTTGCCGCAATGAGTGCACAAAGCGCAGAACTGTTGAAAGTGTCCGGCCTGCAGATGCGCTTCGGCGGCCTGCTGGCGGTGGACGGCATCGATTTCAGCGTCCGCAACGACGAGGTGTTCGCCATCATCGGGCCGAACGGCGCGGGCAAGACCACGGTGTTCAATTGCGTCGGCGGCTTCTACAAGCCCACCGCGGGCGAGGTGATGCTGGACGACCGGCCCATCGCCGGCCTGCCGAGCCATATGGTGGCGCGCCAGGGACTGGTCCGCACCTTCCAGAACATCCGGCTGTTCAAGAACCTGACGGTGGTCGAGAACCTGATGGTGGCGCAGCATCGCCGCGTCAAATCGGGGCTGCTGCACGGGCTGTTCGCCACGCCGGCCTATCGCCGCGCCGAGCGCGAGGCGCTGGAGCGCGCCGCCGAATGGCTCGACCGCATGGGCCTGCGCGCGGTGGCCAACCGCGAGGCGGGCACGCTGTCGTACGGCCACCAGCGGCGGCTGGAGATCGCGCGCTGCATGATCACGCAGCCGCGCCTGCTGATGCTGGACGAACCGGCCGCGGGCCTGAACCCGCAGGAGAAGGTCGAGCTCAAGACGCTGATCGACCAGCTGCGGCGCGAGTTCGGCATCGCGGTGCTGCTGATCGAGCATGACATGAGCCTGGTGATGGGCGTGTCCGACCGCATCCTGGTGATGGAGCACGGCCGCCCGATCACCATCGGCAAACCCGAGGACGTGCGCAACGACCCGCGCGTGATCAAGGCATACCTGGGAGAGGACTGATGCTGAAGCTGGAACAGGTCCATACCCATTACGGCGCCGTCGAGGCGTTGTGTGGCGTATCGATCGAGGTCAACCAGGGTGAGATCGTCACGCTGATCGGCAGCAACGGCGCGGGCAAGACCACGCTGATGATGACCATCTGCGGCAGCCCGCGCGCGTCCAGCGGGCGCGTGCTGTTCGAGGGCCGCGACATCACCGGCTGCTCGACGCACGAGATCATGCGCATGGGCATGGCGATCTCGCCCGAGGGCCGGCGCGTGTTCCCCAGCCTGACCGTGCTGGAGAACCTGAAGATGGGCGCGTTCTTCGCCAAGCGCGACGAGATCGAGGCGGGCATCGAGCATGTGTTCAAGCTGTTCCCGCGGCTGGAGCAGCGCGCCTCGCAGCGCGCCGGCACCATGTCCGGCGGCGAGCAGCAGATGCTGGCGATCGGCCGCGCGCTGATGAGCCGGCCGCGGCTGCTTCTGCTCGACGAGCCGACCCTGGGTCTCGCGCCGATGATCATCGCGCAGATCTTCGACATCATCCGCACCATCCGCGAGGACGGCGTGACGGTGTTCCTGGTCGAGCAGAACGCCAACAAGGCGCTGCAGGTGGCCGACCGCGGCTATGTGCTGGAAACCGGCAAGGTGGTGCTGGCCGATACCGGCGCGAACCTGCTGGCCAACGATCAGGTGCGCAACGCGTACCTGGGTGGCTAGGGCGCGGTCGAAGCCAGGGCCGGGATCGACGCACCGCAGCCAGGCATCGGCCCGGCCACCGCAGCCTTTACCGGGGCGTCGGTGGCCGGGCCGCTGTCCTTCCGGCACCCCACGATGCCACAGGGCACATTGCGGTACGTCAGGCGGCACGCCGAGCGGCACCCCACGCCAGTACGGCACATCGAGCGGGAGTGAATGCAGTACAATGCAAACGATTCTCATCTACGCCCGCTGATTCATCACTAAGCAAGCGGTCAGGTAGTACCGGCGCCACGCCGGCAACCCGCCCGCGGGACCAAAGCACATGCGCTTGTCAGAATTGCCGCGGCGCACCGCGGCCATCGTACTGTCGGTCGACGACAGCACCCCGAACGATCCCATCGCCCGACGCCTGCGCGAACTCGGCTTCGTGCCCGGCGAGGCCGTGCAGATCATTACCTTCGGCCCGTTCGGCAAGGACCCGCTGGTCGCCCAGGTCGGCAGCACGCGCTTCGCGCTGCGCCGCGCCGAAGCCGCCCGCGTGACGGTGCAGCCCGAGGGCGCCCGCACCGCCAATCCGGCCGCTGCGAGCAATACGGCTGCTGCAGGCAATACCGCCAATACAGCCGGTACCGCATGAAGCGGACCGATTCGAATTACGCCATGTCCGTCGCTACTTCTCCCGCCACTCCCGCTTCCGCCGCCACCGCGCAGGCGCCGCTGCGCGTCGCGCTGGTCGGCAACCCCAATTGCGGCAAGACCGCGCTGTTCAACCGGCTGACCGGCAGCCGCCAGAAGGTGGCCAACTACGCCGGCGTCACGGTCGAGCGCAAGGAAGGCTATTTCGTCGCGCCATCCGGCCGGCAGGTCCGCATCCTCGATCTGCCGGGCGCCTACAGCCTGCACGCGACCAGCCTGGACGAAGCCATCACGCGCGACGTCTGCATGGGCAACCGCCCCGGCGAGGCCGTGCCCGACCTGCTGGTGTCGGTGGTCGATGCCACCAATCTGCGGCTGCACCTGCGTTTCGTGCTGGAACTGCGCCGCCTCGGCCTGCCGATGGTGGTGGTGCTCAATATGAGCGACGCGGCCGAACGCCGCGGCATCCGCATCGACCGCGACAAGCTCGCCGCCGCGCTGGGCGTGCCGGTGGTGCAGACGGTCGCCGTGCGGCGCGGTGGCGCCGCCGCGCTGCTGTCGGTGCTCGACGGCGCGCTGCCGTCGGCCCCGCCGCCTCCGCCTGCCCCGGCCGACGACTTCGACACGCATGCCGAGGTCAAGCGCCTGCTCGACGCGGCGGTGACGATGCCGACCGCATCGGCGAGCCTCGAAGACCGTATCGACCGCGTGGTGCTGCATCCGGTGTTCGGCCTGGCGATCCTCGCCGTGCTGCTGTTCCTGATGTTCCAGGCCGTGTTCTCGTGGGCCGAGCCGCTGATGGAGAGCATCGAGGGCGGCGTGGCCTATGCCGGCGAACTGGTCGGCGGCCTGCTGCCCGATGGACTGCTGCGCAGCCTGATCGTCGACGGCCTGATCGCCGGCCTGGGCAGCGTGGTGGTGTTCCTGCCGCAGATCCTGATCCTGTTCCTGTTCATCCTGACGCTGGAGGAATCGGGCTATCTGCCGCGCGCGGCCTTCCTGCTCGATCGGCTGATGATGGGCGCGGGGCTGTCGGGCCGCTCGTTCATCCCGCTGCTGTCGAGCTTCGCCTGTGCGATTCCCGGCATCATGGCGACCCGCACGATCCAGGACCCGCGCGACCGGCTGACCACGATCCTGGTCGCGCCGTTGATGACCTGCTCGGCACGGCTGCCGGTCTATGCGCTGCTGATCGGCGCCTTCATTCCGGCGGACACGGTGATGGGCGTGTTCAACCTGCAAGGGCTGGTGCTGTTCGCCCTGTATGTGGCCGGCATTGTCAGCGCGCTGGTGGTCGCCTATGCGCTGAAGTTCTTCCGCCGTGACCGCACCGAGCATCCGCTGCTGATGGAACTGCCGGCCTACCGCATTCCGAATCCGCGCGACGTCGCGATCGGGCTGTGGGAGCGCGCCCGCATCTTCCTGTCGCGCGTGGGCAAGGTGATCCTGACGCTGACGGTGCTGCTGTGGTTCCTGGCCACCTTCCCGTCCCCGCCCGAAGGCGCGACGCTGCCGCCGATCGACTACAGCTTCGCCGGCATGATCGGCCACGCGCTGGAGAAGGTATTCGCGCCGGTCGGCTTCAACTGGCAGATCTGTATCGCGCTGGTGCCGGGCCTGGCCGCGCGCGAAGTGGCGGTCGGCGCGCTGGCGACCGTCTACGCGCTGTCGGGCAGCGAGGACACGGTGGCGGCGCAGCTCGCGCCGATGATCGCCGCGCAGTGGTCGCTGGCCACCGCGCTGGCGCTGCTGGCGTGGTTCGTGTTCGCGCCGCAGTGCATCTCGACGCTGGCCGTGATCCGCCGCGAGACCAACTCGTGGAAGGTGATGGCCGCCTCCACGCTCTATCTCGCGGGCCTGGGCTATCTGGCGGCGTTCGTCACGTATCGCGTGGCGCTGCTGTTCAGCTGAGGCAGCCGGAAACCATCATGTCGCTCTATCACGCCGTCGAATCCGTGCTGGTGCCGCTGATCGTGCTGGTGTGCGCGCTGTCGGTGGCGGCGCGCTACATGCCGCGCACGCGCGAGCGCGCCAAAGCCGCGCTGGCCGCCAGCCTGGGCGGCGCGCAGGCACGCGGATGGCGCGCGCGGCTGGTGGCACGGCTGGCGCCGCAGGCGGTAGCGGCCGGCTGCGCCACCGGTTGCGACAGCGGGGGCTGCAACAGCTGCGACAGCAATACATCCGGCAATACATCGGGCAATACGTTGGGCAATACATCGGGCAATGCGTCCAGCCCCGCCCCGTCCGCGCACGAGAAGCCGATCCGTATCGTGCGCAAGCCGCAGGGCAAGGGCCGGGGGCAGATACACGACAGCGCGCGGTAGCACGCCGCAGCCGCACGCCATAGTAGAGAGGGCCAGCTTTTGCTGGCCCTTTGCTTTAGGTCAAACGGGTCCGCAGGCACCACGGGCACACTCGGCATGGGGTCTTTCCCAGTCCTGTCGATCACAACATGAGCCCGATGCAATCTCCTCGTACCCGATTGGCAACGGTCGCCGCGGCGGCCGTCATGATGGCCTTCCCGCCGCTGCACGCCAACGCGGCCGACGCTGCAACCAACACGGCAACCGGCGCCGCAGCTGGCACTGCGGCCGTCACCCAGCCCGAAGGCAACTGGATGATCCGCCTGCGCGGCACCTATCTCGACTTTGCGCAGAAGTCCGACCGCGTCGGCGGCGCCGGCGCCTCGGACCGGATCGGCGTCAACAACAAGTGGATCCCCGAGCTGGACGTCACCTATTTCTTCACGCCGCATATCGCCGCGGAACTGGTGCTGACCATTCCGCAGAAGCACGACGTCCATCTCGACGGCAATCGGATCGGCACGTTCAAGCACCTGCCGCCGACGCTGCTGGTGCAGTACCACTTCCTGCCGCACGCCACCTTCCGGCCCTATGTCGGCGCGGGGCTGAACTTCACGCGGATCTGGGGCGCGGATCTCGCCGGCAACACGCTGTCGCTGGACCGCTGGAGCATCGCGCCCGCGCTGCAGATCGGCATGGACTACCGGCTGACGCGCAACTGGTACCTGAATGCGGACATCAAGAAGGTGTGGCTCTCCAGCGATGTGAAGGCGGCCGGCGTCAAGGTGTCGGAGGTCAAGCTGGACCCGTGGCTGTTCAGCGTCGGTGTCGGATATCGGTTCTGAGGGCCGGTCCCATTGGCACGCAGAAACGGGTACGCTCGTCTCTCGCTGCCTCTGATCTGGACCGAAAAACGCCCCCACGGATTGTCGCCATGGGGGCGTTTCGCATGGCACGGCAAGGCGCGACATGGCGCGCTGGTTGCGCGCCAACTGCGCGCGCATCAGATTGCGGTGCCCGCGATCGTCACCGACAACCGTTGCCCGGTCTTCCTGACGCTGCAGCTCGCGGTCAGCGAGAAGTCGCCCGGGGTCAATGGCGTCACGCCGACCTGGCCCGGATGCGTGGCCGGGGTCACGGCGATATTGCCGGCCTGCTGCCAGTCCCACGCCTCGCATTCGAGGAAGGTCAGCGCGTTGCCGCGATGCCTGACGGTCGCGGTGACCGGGATCGGCAGCGGCGGCATCGTCGCGATGCGCAGCGGTTGCGGACCGTCGTAGACCAGCGCCCAGGTCGGCTGCTCGGTCACCGTCAGCCCGGCGCTTGGCGTGGCATCGAGGGCCTTGCTGGTGGCCGTGACCTTCAACAGGCTCTGCAGCGGATCGGCCCCGTTGGGACGGCTGGTGTTCAGCGTGAAGCCGCGCCCGCTCGCCGTGGGCTGGACCGACAGCGACGGCGAGGTGCTGGCGTACGACCATTGGCCGTCGAACTGCGCGGTCGCATCAAGGCCGTCGCTGCGCATCACGCGCGCGGACAGCGTGGCCGGATAGCCGTTCAGGATCGAGATCGCGTCGATCGGCGTGCCGTTGCGCAGCAGCTCGAGCGTGTAGGCGTAGCTGCCGTTCTTCAGCACCACGACGGCGATCCGCGCGGCCAGCGCGACGCCATTGGGCGCCGTCACGCCGACGGTGACCGTGCCCTCGACCGTGCTGGTGGTGGACGGATTGACGCCGTGCAGCGTCGCGCGCTCGCGATCGGCACTGAGCTGGATGCCGGCGGCCGAGCTGGCCCAGGCCCAGTCGTGCACGGCGGCCGACACATCGATACCGTCGCCATCGAGCAGCGTGGCGCGGATCTGCCGCGTTTCGCCATTGGCCAGCGTCAGCAGCGGATGCGAGACCGCGAGGCTGTAGTGGTGGCTGGCGGCGACGGTGATCGTGGCCGTCTGCACCGGCAGCACGATGGCCTTGCCGTCGGCACCGTTGATGGTGGCGACGACCTGCACGTTGACGGTACCGGGGGCGATGCCGGTCACGACCGCGGCACCGGCGACGGTGGCGCTCGGTCTCACCGTCGCGACGGCGGGATCGGACGAGGTCCACGCGTAGCTGCCTTGGGCGGTAACGTCCTTGCCATTGCTGTCGACGATGACGGCGGCCAGCGTCAGCGTGCGGCCCACGCCGACCTGTCCGGCGGATTGCCCGAGTGTCACGGTATAGCTGACCGTTGTCGGGGAGCCGTTGGACCCGGGTCCCGACGATCCGCCGGAACCCGAGCCCGAACTCGGACCCGCTGCCGCACCATCGCTGCCGCCGCCTCCGCCGCATGCGGCCAATACCATCGCTGTCAGCGCCGCCGCGAACCAGGCGAGCGCCTTCGACCCCGTTCCCGTTCTCATGATGTCTCCCCGTTTGCTGGGCCAATGTCCCCATTCAGGCTAGGCGCGACGGCGGCGTCGCTGTACCGGCCAGGCGGTGGACGATGGCCGCGGTTTGCGTGGGGCAGCGCGCGTTCAGGTACGAGACCGGGAGCGCGATCTCATCCATTTGGCCGAGACCGCGGTGTGGCGTCACACCACCGCAGCGTGCGCGCTTGACGAGTCGACGCTCGATGCACTACGCTTTGTGGCTGCTACACCGTAGAGCCTCGTCGAATCGCGTCGAATCGCATCGAAGCTCGACACCACTCACACCAGCCAGCACGATGTCCGTTGCAACGACCGTCCACCGCCAAGCCGCCGATGCCCTGCGCATCGCCGCGTCGGCGCGCGCGCGTCATGCGGTCGCCATCGATGGCCTCGGCTCGGTCCGCGCGCTCGCCTGCGCCCTCTCCTCGCTACAACTAGACCTACCGATCGGTTGCCGGGCCTAGCGCCCCGTGGCAGTTCGGCAGCCTGTCGCCACCTTTCCGTTCGCATTGGCACGCCGCAATCGGCCTCGATTGCGGTCCTGATCGCGCCCGATCGGCATTCGATCGTCCGCGTGCCATCCGTCCCGCTTTTCTTTCGCTATCGCGATTCCCTCGCGAGGAGGACCCGTTCATGCTGCGCAACCCCGCCGTCAAATACCGCCCCGCCGCCACCGTCGATCTGCCGGATCGCAGCTGGCCCAACCAGCGCATCACGCGCGCGCCGATCTGGATGAGCACCGATCTGCGCGACGGCAACCAGGCGCTGATCGAGCCGATGAGCGTGGCGAGCAAGCTGCGCTTCTTCGAACAACTGGTGAAGATCGGCCTCAAGCAGATCGAGGTCGCGTTTCCGTCGGCATCGCAGACCGATTTCGACTTCGTGCGCATGCTGATCGAGCAGAACCGCATTCCCGACGACGTGACCATCGTCGTGCTGACGCAGGCGCGCGACGACCTGATCCGCCGCACCATCGAATCGCTGCGCGGCGCGCCGCGTGCGGTCGTGCATCTGTACAACCCGATCGCGCCGGCGTTTCGCCGCATCGTGTTCGGCGCGAGCCGCGACGAGGTCAAGGAGATCGCGCTGGCCGGCACGCGGCTGATCCGCGAACTGACCGATGCGATTCCCGGCACCGCGTGGACCTACGAGTATTCGCCCGAGACCTTCAGCATGACCGAGCTCGATTTCGCGCTCGAAGTCAGCGACGCCGTCGCCGACATCTGGGAGCCGGGCCCGTCGCGACCGATGATCCTGAACCTGCCGAGCACGGTTGAGTGCAGCACGCCCAATGTGTTTGCCGACCAGATCGAATGGATGCATCGGCATCTGGCGCGCCGCGCCGACATCGTGCTGTCGGTCCACCCGCATAACGATCGCGGCACCGCGGTGGCGGCGGCCGAACTGGCCGTGATGGCCGGTGCCGATCGCGTCGAGGGCTGCCTGTTCGGCAACGGCGAGCGCACCGGCAACGTCGACCTGGTCACGCTGGCGTTGAACCTCTATACGCAGGGCGTCGATCCGCAGCTGGACTTCTCCGATATCGACGAGGTGCGCCAGTGCGTCGAGCATTGCAATCAGCTGCCGGTACACCCGCGCCATCCCTATGCCGGCGATCTGGTGTTCACGGCGTTCTCTGGCTCGCATCAGGACGCGATTCGCAAGGGCTTCGCCCAGCAGAAGCCGGATGCCATCTGGGAGGTGCCGTACCTGCCGATCGATCCCGCCGACCTGGGCCGCAGCTACGACGCGGTGATCCGCGTCAACAGCCAGTCCGGCAAGGGCGGCATGGCCTATCTGCTCGAACAGGTGCACGGGCTGTATCTGCCGCGCCGGCTGCAGATCGAGTTCAGCCGCGCGGTGCAGCGCATGACCGACGAGACCGGGGCCGAGGCCAGCGCGGACGATCTGTTCGCACTGTTCCGTCGCGAATATCTCGATGTCGATGCGCCGCTGCGCTATGTGTCGCATCGGATGATGTCCGGCGCGGACGATCAGGTCGAGATCGAGGCGACGCTGGTGCAGGATGGCGCCACGCGCGTGGTGCGCGGCAAGGGCAACGGTCCGATCGACGCCTTCGTGCGCGCGCTCGGCATGCCGGTGCGCGTGATGGACTACCACGAACACGCGCAATCGTCCGGCGCCGATGCGCGCGCGGCCTGTTATGTCGAGGTACGGGTAGGGGAATCAGCGACCGGCTTCGGCGCGGCGATCGACGCGAATCTGGTGACGGCGTCGTTGAAGGCGGTGGTGTCGGGGGTCAATCGGCATTTGCGGGCGGCACAGCTGAGCGGCGCCGACCAGCAGGCCGCCTGAGACACGCCGCGCACCTTGCGACACCGCAGGTTGGCTTCCCTCTCCCGCTCACGGGAGAGGGGACACCATAGCGATACCGGCGGCGTCGCGCGTCACCGTGTCACCGTGTCACCGTGTCACCGTGTCACCGTGTCACCGGAACGCCGGCTCGTCGAAGCTGCGCAGCTTGCGCGAGTGCAGCGCCTCGACGCCGTTCTCGCGCAGGATGCGGATCGCTTCGAGCCCGATCGTCATATGCTGGCTGACGCGCTGGCGATAGAAGGCGTTGGCCATGCCGCGCAGCTTCAATTCGCCGTGCAGCGGCTTGTCCGAGACGCACAGCAGCGTGCCGTAGGGCACGCGCAGGCGGAAGCCGTTGGCCGCCACCGTCGCGCTTTCCATGTCGATCGCGATCGCGCGCGACTGGTTGAACCGCGCGTACAGCGTCTTGGACTTCAATTCCCAATTGCGGTCGTCGGTCGAGACCACGGTGCCGGTGCGCATCCGCGTCTTCATCTCGTTGCCCGACAGCCCGGTCACGCGCGCCACTGCCTCTTGCAGCGCGACCTGGATCTCGGCAATCGGCGGCACCGGCACCCATGGCGGCAGGTCCTGGTCCAGCACGTGGTCGTCGCGGACATAGGCGTGCGCCAGCACGTAGTCGCCAAGCTGCTGCGAGCGGCGCAGGCCGCCGCAATGCCCCACCATCAGCCAGCAATGCGGGCGCAGCACCGCCAGATGGTCGGTCATCGTCTTGGCATTCGACGGGCCGACGCCGATATTGACCAGCGTGACCCCGAGCCGGTCCTCGCGCACCAGGTGATAGGCCGGCATCTGCGGCAGCGCGCGCGGATACAGCGCCATATCGGGCTCGGCCTCGCCGTGGTTCTGCACGATATCGCCGGGCTCGACGAAGCGGATGTACTCGTCGCCATCGGCGCTGGTCATCAGCGAACGGCCCAGCGCGACGAACTCGTCGACATAGCGCTGGTAATTGGTGAATAGCACGAAGCGCTGGAAGTGCTGCGGCGCCGTGCCGGTGTAGTGGTACAGCCGCTGCAGCGCCAGATCGACGCGCTCGGCGGGAAACAGCGACAGCGGCCAGGCCTCGCCGGGCACGGGCTCGTAGGTGCCGTTGGCGATCCCGTCGTCGATGCGGCTCAGTTCTGGCAGCACGAACGACGCCTCGAGTTCGCGGGCCTGCGTGTAGCTGATATCGGTGGTCGACGCCTCGATCACGAAGGGCAGCGGAATCGGCCGCCGGCTGGTGCCCACCACCACCGGCACGCGGTGATAGCGCATCAGCCGTTCGATCTGGTCGCGGTAGTAGTCGGCAAACAGATCGGGCCGCGTCACGGTGGTGCCATAAACCCCGGGATACGCCACCGTGCCCCACGACGGCCGGCTGTCGGTCACCATCGTTTCGATATTGACCGAGATGCCCAGATAGGGATAACAGGCATGCGCCGCCGAGGGCAGCGGCTCGCCGCGGGCGAAGGCATCGAAACGCGCGCGCACCGCGCCGACCGCGTTGTCGTAGATCTCGCCGATGCGCGCCAGCGCGGCTTCTGGGTCGGTGAACTCGGCCAACTGGTCGGCCGGATGGGCGGAAGAGAAGATCGAGGCTTGCATGCGACGATCATACTCCGGAGCGCACGCGCCCTGCACATGACCGTGCTGGCGACCCGGCAAACCATCGCGATGCCGCTCCAGCGAATGCGGGAGCGGCATGCGGGAACGGCTGCCCGGCTTATTTCCTCGGCTTACTTCGCCGGCTTATTTCCTCGGCTCACTTCGCCGGCTTGTTCGCCCGCCTTATTCCGGCTGGATATTGGCGGCGCGGATGATGCGCCCCCATTTGGCCGATTCCTGCTGCTGGAAGGCCGCCAGTTCGGCCGGCGTGCTGGTAAAGATCTCGGTGCCGGTGCTGCGATAGAAGTTGCTTGCGGTCTGGCTGCGCGCCGCCTTGACGAGCAGCTCGTTCAGCTTCGCGACCACCGGCTGCGGCGTGCCCGCCGGCGTGTACGCCGCGAACCAGTAGCTCATCTCGTAGCCCTTGACGCCCGCCTCGTCGATGGTCGGCACATCCGGTGCCAGCGGCGAACGGGTCTTGCCGGACACGCCGAGCGCGCGCAGCTTGCCGCTCTTGACCTGCGGCAGGCCGGTCGCGGTATCGGTGATCATCATCTGGATCTGGTTGCCGAGCAGGTCGGTGACCGCCAGCGGATTGCTCTTGTAGGGCACGTGCAGCAGCTGGACCTGCGCCATCTGCTGGAACAGTTCGCCGGCGATCCGCGACGACGAGCTGCCGCTGCCGAAGCTCAGCTTGCCCGGCTGCTGCTTGGCCAGCGCGATGAACTCGCCCACCGTCTTCACCGGCAGTTGCGGATTGACCACCATGATCTGCCCGCCCTTGCCCAGCGCGGTAATCGGCGTGAAGTCCTTGACCGGATCGTAGGGCAGCTTCTTGAACAGATGCTCGTTGGCCGCGTGCGTGGTGTTGGTCGTGATCAGCACCGTATAGCCGTCCGGCGCGGCCTTGGCGACGTCGGAGGCCGCGATGAAGCCGTTGGCGCCCGGCTTGTTGTCGACCACCACGGTGACCTTCGCATCGGTGGTCATGGCCTGGCCGATGGCGCGGGCCAGCTGGTCGGTGGCGCTGCCGGCGGCGAAGGGCACGACGAAACGGACCGGCTTGTCGGGGAATTCCGCGCGCGCCGGCGCGGACGGCAGCGCCAGCGCGGCGAATGCCGTCAGCGCGACCAGCGCGGGGAGCAGTGTCTTCAGGCGCGGCGCCGGTTGCGTTCGCACGGCCGCGGGCAGGAATCGGGATAGCATGGTGTGGTCTCCTCTGGGTGTTTTATCAGGTCGGTGATCAGGTCGGTGATCAGGTCGGTGATCAGGCCAGTCGTCGGGTCAGGATGAACCGATGCGTGGCGCCGAGTCAGCCGCCTCCGCGCAAGCCCGGCGGCAAGGGAATCTCCAACTGCAGCAGCAGGAAGGACAGCGCCTTGCCGTGCGCGTCGAGATTGAGCGCATCGTTGACGCCGCCGTCGAGCACGCCGTCGAGGACGAAGTTCATCGCATGCAGGCTGGGCACGACGTAGCGCGTCACCGCGGCGGGACGGCGATGACGGAACAGCGTGCGTACCGCGTCCTCGGTCACGTGTGCGAGCAGATGCGCGAAATCGCGCTCGTCATAGGCGATCACGCTGATGTTCGAGCGGTCGCCCTTGTCGCCGGTGCGGGCGTGCGCGAGACGATAGAGGGCAATGGTGTCGGACGTCGTCATGTTCAGCCTTCGATCATCGTGTGGCGCGGCGACACCGCATCGCGCGGCACCAGGCAGGACATCGCGTTCAGCCGCGGACGCAGCGCGGTGCGCACGCCGCCGCCGCCGGCAGGTCCGCAGCAATAGAGCGCGTTGACCTCGCGCAGCAGCGCCTCGGCCACGGCCTTGTCCTCGTGCGCCAGCGCGGCGCGCAGCCGCACGTCCTGGCTTTGCGCTTCATCTGGTTGCGGCGCGGACAGCCATGCGCCGCCATCGTCGGCCAGCACGCTGAGCACGCCGATCAGGTCGAGCCGCACCGGCGCCTCAATGCCCAGCATCGCCATCCGCTTGCGCACGATGTCGCCGGCCAGGCGCGCGCGCGCCGCGGCGTTCGGTCCGGCGTAGGAGATCTCGCCCTCGGCGATCCAGCCGCCTTCATGAAACAGGTTGGCCTTCAGTTGCTCGGGACGCGCGTGGCCGCGGATATTGCGCACCGCGACGCGGTCCGGACCGACCTGCTCGACCGTGACCGCGCTGATGTCGGCCACCACGTCGGGCGTCAGATAGGCGGCGGGGTCGTGGACCTCGTACAGCAGCTGTTCCTTGACGGTACGCAGGTCGACGCAGCCGCCGGTGCCGGCCGCCTTGCCGATCTCGATGCCGCCATCGCTGTCGAGTCGCACGATCGGATAGCCAAGCGCATGGACGTCGGGAACGTCCTTGATGCCGGGATCGGCGAAATAGCCTCCGGTCACCTGCGCACCGCATTCGAGCAGATGGCCGGCCATGGTCGCGCGCGCGAGGCGGTCCCAGTCCTGCCAGGACCATTTGAAATGCGCCATCGCCGGGCCGACCGCCAGGGCCGGGTCGGCGACGCGGCCGCACACCACCACTTGTGCACCGGCGATGAGCGCATCGGCAATGCCCTGCGCGCCGATATAGGCGTTGGCGCAGACGAAGCGGCGCTCGGGAAAGGCCTCGCCCAGGAGGCCCGACAGCAGCGCGCGGCCGGCATCGCCGGACAGATCGTCGCCCTCGACCACGGCCACGCGCGGCCTGGGCAGGCCCAGTTCGGCCGCCAGCGCCTGCACGCGTCGCGCGGCGCCGTGCGGATTGGCCGCGCCGAAATTGCCGATGATCGGAATACCGTGCGCCAGGCACAGGCCCAGCACCGGGGTCAGCAAGGCGTCGAGCAGCGGCTCGTAGCCGCGCTCGGGATCGGCGCGCCGGGCCAGGTGGGCCAGCGCCAGCGTGCGCTCGGCCAGCGTTTCGAAGATCAGCGCGGCCGGGCCGCCGTCGGCGATCAGCGTGCGCACCACGGGCAGCGCGGCGTCGATGCGATCGCCGGAGAAGCCGGCACCGGAGCCGATCGAGAGGGAAGAAGCCATGGCGGGCGCGATATCAGGAAGTCGACGGTCGGAATCAGGACCAACAGGGATCAACAAGGACCAACAAGGACCAATACGGAACCGCGCAGATGCGCGGCCGGTCCCGGCATTCTAGGCACGATGGCGAATTCGGAAAAACGGATTATTTGGATTAATCTAGCGGTCCGGCCGATCAATGCGCGGTCCGTCCGTGGTCGATTCGCGACCGATCCGTGGTCAATTCGCGGCCCGCTCGCCGTGCATTTGCCGTCCGTGCGCCATCCATGCGCCGTCCATTCGCCGTCCATTCGCCGTCCATTCGCCCTCGATCAACCATCCTTTCGCCGCCATGAACCTGTCCGTCAAGCATCTGCGCGCCTTCGTCGCACTGGCCCAGCAGCGCAATTTCACACGGGCGGCGCAGGCCTGCCATCTGTCGCAGTCGGCGTTCAGCGCGCTGATCCGCACGCTGGAGGAACAGGCCGGCGCGCGGCTGTTCGAGCGCACCACGCGCTTTGTCGAGCTCAGTGCCGAGGGTCGCCGCTTCGAGGAGGTGGCCGAGCGGCTGCTGGCCGATTTCGAGGACGCCTTCGCCGACCTGCGCGACCATGCCGAGCGCCGCAAGGGCCGGGTCGCGATCGCGGCGCTGCCGTCGATCGCCGCCGGCGATCTGCCGCCGGTGCTCGCCGCCTTCCGCGCGCGCTATCCAGGCATCGCGCTGGCGCTGCACGATGTGCTGGCCGACGGCTGCATCGATCTGGTACGGCGCGGCCGCGTCGATTTCGCGCTGGCGCCGGCGCCCGGCCAGGATGCGGACCTGAAGATCGAGCCGCTGGTGGCGGATTCCTTCCACGTGATCTGCCCCGCCGATCATCCGCTGGCCTCGCGCCGCAGCATCGCCCCGTCCGCGCTCGCCGGCCTGCCGTTCATCCATCTGTCGCGCACCAGCAGCGTGCGGCAGCATCTGGACGCCGCGCTGCATCCGACGCGGCTCAATGGCGTGATGGAGGTCGAGCATCTGGCCACGGTGGCCGGGCTCGTGGCCGCGGGCCTCGGCGTCACCGTGGTGCCGTCGCTGGCGCTGTTCCAGTTCCAGCTGCCCAATCTGGCGATCCGGCCGCTGCGGCTGGAATCGCTGGTGCGCGACATCTGCCTGGTGCGGCTGCGCGACCGCGGTGATTCGGCCGCGGCCAGCGCGATGCTCGACTACGTCTACGCGCACTTTCGCAAGCGGGGCGGCGCGCAGGATGCCGCGCGGCCGACGCGTCCGAAGTGAGTCAGACGTGAGTCAGAAATGAGCCAGATAGCCGCCGTCGACGGCAAGGACGTGGCCGGTGACATAGGACGCCGCCGGCGAGGCCAGGAACACCGCGGCGCCCGCGATCTCGTCCGGCTGGCCCCAGCGGCCCAGCGAGGTACGGCGCTGCAGCCAGTCCTTCACGCCGGCGTCGCCGACCATCGGCTGGTTCGGCTCGGTGGCGAAGAACCCCGGCGCAATCGCGTTGACGGTGAGGCCATCGCGCCCCAGGTCCGCCGATAGCGAGCGCGTCAGCGCATCAAGCGCGCCCTTGGTGGCGGGATACAGCACGTCGTCGCCCCGCGCCACCTGCCCCGCGATCGAGCTGACATTGATGATGCGGCCATAGCTACCGCGACGCATGCGTATCGCTGCATGCCGGCACAGGTTGTACGGCGCGACCAGATTGGTTTCCATCATCGCGCGCAGATCGCCGGTATCGAGCTCGGCCATGGTCTGCCGATTGCGCGCGCCGGCGTTGTTCACCAGGATGTCGAGCCGGCCATATTGGCTGTCGATGCTGTCGAACGCCTTCGCTACCGCGGTCTCGTCGGTAATGTCGAGCACCAGCGGACGGGCGCCCTCACCGAGCGTGGCGACGGCCTGCTCGACACGCTGCGCATTGCGCGCGGCCACCAGCACGGTGGCACCGGCGTCGATCAAGCCTTTGGCAATGGCGATGCCAAGACCCTGCGCACCGCCGGTAACCAGCGCCACGCGGCCGGTCAGCGAGAAGGGATGGGAGGAGGAATGGGATGGGGTATGCGCGCACATGCGGGGAAATATACCGCAGGGAGGCGAGCTTATCCCTGTGGTGTCTGCCTGGTTTGTTCGATCAGCCAGTCGCGAAACGCCACAACGCGTGGATCGTCGCTGCTGCTCTCCGGATAGACGAGGTGATACGCATAGTCCTGCGCCACGCTGACCCCGATGTCGAACAGTCTGACCAGACGGCCCGCCGCGAGGTCGTTGGCGATCATCGGCAGTTCGACCAGGCCGACGGCGCCGCTGTCCAGCACGGCCTGCACGACGTGCGTGGAATCGGCGAAGGCCATGCAGCGGCTGTCGTCGAAGTTCTCGATGCCGGCCGCCGCCATCCACATCGGCCAGTCGGGCCAGACGATGCCATCGGTCCGGCAATCGACATGGCACAGCGTGTGGTGCAGCAGATCGCGCGGCTCGTGCAGCGGGGGGCCGGATTCGAGCAGGCGGGGACTGCAGATCGGTACCACCACCGTGCCGAACAGACGCTCGGCGCGTGCGCCTTCGTAGTGGCCGGCGCCGAAGCGGATCGCGACGTCGATATCGTCGGCCTCGAAATCACGGACCTGCTCGCTGATATCGAAGGTCAGCTCCAGGCCGGGATTCGCGGCGCGAAATTGCGGCAGCCGAGGCAGCAGCCAGTTGGACGCGAAGCGCGCCTCCAGCGATATCCGAAGATGCGTCGCGCCCCGCGCCATGCGCCGGGCGCGCGCGGTGGCGCGGCGCAGATTGTCGAGCGCATCGGCGGTGGCCTCGTACAGGACCGCGCCGGCGGGTGTCAGCTGGATGGTGCGGCTGGTGCGCGTAAACAGCGTGATGCCGAGCTGTTCCTCGATTTCCTTGATCTGGTAGCTGACCGCCGCGGGCGTCAGGCCAACCTCTTCGGCCGCGCGAGTGAAGTTCAGATGCCGCGCCGCCGCTTCGAAGGTCCGGAGGGCGCGCGTGCCCGGCAGCATACGATTCATCGATCTTCAGGCGAGATGGGAGGGTCGGCCGAAAACTACCGGTTTCTCGGCGAAGGGTCAATGCGCGGGGAGTCGCGCCGAGCCGGCGCGCAGAGAGAGAACGTGGTGCACGGGCACGGGCCCTGCACCACGTATCATCGGACCTTCAGACCATCAAACCATCAAACCATCAGACCATCGAACAGCCGAAGCAATGCATCGCGCCGGATCAGGGGAATGCCGGCACCGCCGGGTCCATCCCCGCGAAGCGGGCTTCCGGATGCGAGCTGCGCAGCAGCGTTTCGATTTCCTCGACACGGCCGCGCGGCACGTCGACCATCAGCAGGATCTTGCCGTCGGCGATATCGGCCTCGAAGGGCTTGAGCCGGCTGTTCGGCGCGGAGCTGCCGATCATGCTCGAGGCCCAGGCCCCGAACACCGCGCCGAGCACCGCCAGCACGCCGACCAGGCCCCATTGCGGGGTATCGCTGACGATCGGGAACATCGCGACCACCACGCCGGCGACCACGCCGACCGCACCACCGATCATCAAACCCATCTCGGCGGCGTGAACGATATCGGAGGTCTGGAACAGATTGGCTTCATGCAGGCCGGTCATGTCCATGCCGTCGCGGGCGACGAAGTGGATGTGCCGGTGTTCGACGCGATTGATCAGCAAATCGTCCATGGTGCGCCGAGCGCTGACCACGTCGGGCAATAACCAGTAGATGCGTTTGCGCATGACGGATTCCTCCGAGCGAGGTCCCGTCCGTGGGCTGCCGAGGCTGGCAGGTGGCGGCAGAATCCGCCAGCGGGGCGGGTTTTACTTTTGTACGCCACCAGGCAGGGAATCGCAAGCGAAGCCGTGGGGTGCAGCGCACCGTGCCGGCGCCGCGTCGCGTAGCCGTCACGCCGGCACAGGGCCGACGTGACGGCGATGACGCCAGGGCAACGCCAAAAGCCGAAGCTGGGGGCGAAGTCCGAGCCGAAGCGAACCCGCGCCAAAGCGCAAGCCCGAGCCGAAGCCCGAGCCCGACCCGAAGCCGCTCAGAACGTGATCGGCAGCCGCACGTTGACCTGCAGATCCGGCGTATCGCGCGTCAGCCCCGCGCCGACCGAGATATTGAGCGTATAGCGGTCGCTGAAGCGGTACGAATAGCCGACCAGCAGCGAGCCCTGCGTGATCCGCACCGAGCCGGGCACGGTCTGTCCGTTCTGCTTGGTCGGCCAGATGATGCTCTGGTCGTAGCCGATGCTGAATGACGCCCGCTCGTTCAGCGCCAGGCCCATGCCGAAGTTGAAGCCGAAGATGTCGCCCGGCTCGATCTTGCCCAGCGGCTCCTTCTGGCCGTTCAGCACGGTACGGCTGACGTTGTCGCGGCCAAAATTGTGCAGATAGCTGAAGGTGCCGAAGAACACCGCAGGATCGGTCGGCAGCAGCCACGTGATGCCCGGCTGGATCGCGTGGAAGCCGGTGCCGGTCGGCATGCCCAGCGGCAGCCCGGTGCCGGTGGTATTGCCGATGCAGCGCTGCACGCAATCGGTGACCACGTCGAACGGGCTCTTGCCGGTATTGGACTTGTAGCGCAGCCAGCCGACGAAATACGGCATGCGGTCGTTGCCGTAGTTCAGCTGATAGCGCAGCGTCGCCTCGACATCGCCCAGTCCGCTGCCGCTCGAATTGAAGACGTTGTCGACCGCGGTGCCGGTGAAGACTTCGCGGCTGATGGTCGAGCCCGAGCTATGCACGTATGGCACCTTGGCCTCGATTTCAAGCCGCTTGGTAATGCCGTAGCGGAAGGCGACCGAGGCGACATAGGTCGAGGTCTTGACCTCGCGCACGTCGATCAGCCCGATCAGGATCGCCGGAATCACCGTGTAGCCGACCAGCGCCACGCGGTTGTTGGACGAATAGCCGTACTGGAACGCCGGCTCGACCACCAGCCGGCCGGGCGGCGTCAGCACGCCGGGCTGATCGAAGATCGGCGCGATCTCCGGCGGACGCGTGTCGCGCTCGGGCGGCCGGCCCACCGGTTCCTGCGCCTGTGCGACGGTGGTGCTGCCGTTCGCGGGGCCCTGTGCGGGGCCCTGTGCCGGACCTTGTGCCTGATTGACCGGCACGTTGCGCGTATTCGGCAGGCCGGTGTTGCCGCTGGCGGCAGCCGGCGCCGTCGCCGCGCCGGTCGCGATATCGGCGCCGGTCACACCGGGGCCGCGCTGCCCGCCGCGCTTGTTCGCCAGCGCATCGGCGCCGACGATGCTGCGCAACTCGCGGATCGTGGCCTCTTGCTGGGCCATCGAGCGCTTCATCGCGTCGAGCACGGCGGCCTGTTCCGCGACCTCGCGTTTCAGGGCTTCCAGCTTGGCGGCCGTCGGCCCTTCGTCGGGCAGATTCTGCGCATGCGCCAATCCCCCCAGCAATAGCAAGGTCGAGCATCCCGCCTGCCGGATGCCCTGCATCGACCTTTTTCTCATGACTCTCCTCCCCCCGGATGGCGGACTGGTTCAGGAGTCCGCGACCTGTTTGCGTTGTTGCCATGCACCCCTGTGTGTCCGGATGCGACCGCGTGCATCCGTTGCTTCCGCTTGCTTCGTGTGGTCCCGTATGCGTGTTTGGCTCTACCGCATGCTCGCCGCCCGTTGCAGGGCGCTGTTCAATGCCGCGCCGGCGACCCCCGCGCGGAACGCCTGCAAGGTGTTCACGCCCGCATCGATGGTCAACAGGCTCTGGATCGACTGGTTGTTGAGCGAGTTCTGGATCACGGTCGCCGGCGTGCCCGCCAGCGCCCCCGCGTTGAAGCTGTTGCCCGGCCCGTTCTGGATCAGATTGAGCAGGCCGTTGGTGGTGACCGAACCGGTCGCGGTGGCGATCACCGCCGGCGCCGGCATCGGCGGCGTCCCCGAAGACGGTGGAGGCGATGGCGCCGCCACCGTGGCGGTGCCCGGCGTGGAGGTGGACGTGCCTGGCTGTCCCGCGCTCGCCGAGGAACTGGCGCTGCCGCTGCCGGGCGTCGAGGTGCCCTGCCCCGCCTGCCCGGCCTGCCCCAGCGCGTTGGCCGCGACCGAGCCCGCATTGGCCGCGCTCTGCAGCGCGGCGGCAAGCCGTCCTGCCTGTTCCGAGGTGATGCGGCTGACGTCGGGAATCACCAGGCTGGTCGATACCACCAGGTTGCCGTTGATATAGACGGCGCGTTCGATGCCGAACGAGACCTGCAGGCCGCCGGTCTCGAAGCCGCCTCGCAGTTCTTCCAATCGTGCCGATGCGACCGGTTTCCAGCCGGCCATGCCGCTGCGCGCGGCAGCGATGGCATCGTGATGCGGATCCGCGGCGGGGTAGGACGCCAGTCCGGCGTCCAGCCCGTCCTCGCGCGGGGCCTGCGTGCTCCACGCCTGGCCGGCGCAGGCCAGTCCCGCGCCTAGCAGCATCGCTGCCGCGGCCGAATTGGCAGCGCCACGGGCGGCGCCGCGGCGCGCCGGCCGCGTAGTCATGGCTTGTCGATACATGGTGACGGGTCCCTAGAAGTCTCCAGCGCCATGCTTTGGCATGACGGTAAAGAACAGACTGTCCCGATTGACCCCCATCCAGTACGGCCCACTGGGTGCGACGCGCCAGTCCGAAGCCTGGTTGAAGCGCGCGATATCGGTGCGGTTGTGGATCACGAACAGAAGACTACTGTCCCAGATCCGTTCGAAGTGTTCGCGAGACAACGCTCGCGTACCGAGGGCGGGATCGCCAACCAACACCCGATTGCCGCGTACCCCCTTGACCACGACGAAATGGTGGTAGCCGTTCTCGACCACCAGCACGATCGCCGGGACCTGGGTTTCCTCGAGCTTGGACAGCGGCAGTTCGAAGCCGTCGGCCATGAAGCCGCGCGTTTCGAGGAAGCGCTTCATGTCCAGCAGCGAGAAGCCCTCGCGCTGGATCTTGGCGCGATCGCCGGTCAGGTACATCTGCTGGAACACTTCGGCTTCCGTGACCGGATGGCCGTACTGATAGGTAAGCAGGGTCGCCACTGCGGCCGAGCCGCAGCTGAAGTCGTACTGCTGCCGGATGGTGGTCTTGAAGCGTGCCTCCTTCAGGCTCACTGTCCGGACCTTGTAGTCGCTGCCGGCCGGTGGAATCACCACCGTATCGGCGGCGTGCGCCGGCACCATGGCCGACGCCCAGGCGAGCGCCGCCAGCGCGGCAAGGCGTGGCAGGTTCATGGCCTGCTTCATGGCCTGCTTCATGGCCCGCTTCATGGCCCGCTTCATGGCCCAAATCGCACGTTCAGAATCGTCGCGTTCTGGATCAGCGTGTTGGCGCCGGTGTTCTGTATCACCGTGGGCAGGCCGCTCGCATTGGCGAACGCCCCATCCGAAATCGCGTTGCTGCCGGTGATGACGCGATTGGCGGTGTTGTCCGCCACGACGCCAGCCAGCCGCATGTCGTTGACCACCACTTCGGCGCCGCCACGGATATCGGCCAGCGCGTCGGTGCCGACCGGCTTGCCGAAGCCGGCGAGCACGGTGCCCGTCTGCCCTTGTGCCGATGCGTCGACCGTTGTCCGCGGTGTCGCGGCCACGGGGGTGTCCTTGCTGTTGTCTTCCGGCATGCCGACGGTGGTCGGCATCGCGGCCGTCGGGCTCGCCGCTTCTGGCGCGGCGGACGGCTCTGCCGCGGCGTGCAGGCCGGGCCAGAGCAGGAATGCTGTCGTCAAAGCGCCGACAGCGGTGCGGACCGCTCGCATGATGGTGCCTCCTTGTGTCCCGTCGAACGGGCGTCCCGACGCGTGGCCGGGACGCCCACTCCTGCAGAGCAACACCGCGCAAGGCGCGATGCCGGTGCGCCATCCACGCACCGGCATGCGCGAGCGCGCAGCGTCTTACCTGCCTACAGCCAGGTTGGCCTGGACCGTGACGGCTTGTTGCACCAGCGAGCCGAGGCCGCTGTTCTGGTTGGCAATCATGATGCCGGCCGCCGACTGCCCGACGCTGCTCATCGCGTTGGACATGTTGAACGTGCCTGCATCGGCCAGCGCCGCACCACCGGCACCACCGGCACCGCCGGTCGCACCGTTGCCCACGCCGCCGGTACCGCCCGCGCCCGCGCCACCGGCACCGCCGGCACCGCTGGTCGCGCCAGCCGCGCCGACCGCGCC
>NZ_VWRN01000071.1 GCF_008632125.1 Cupriavidus cauae | reverse complement strand
CCGCCCGGTGAGCCGCCCTGCGCGCCGCGCCACGCGCCGCCTGACGCTCGCGGTGGCCCTGTGCGGCCTGGCGCTGGCAGCCGCCTGCAGCTCGAAGCCCGCCACCCCGCCGCCGGGCGCCATCACCGACGACCGCGCGGTCGGCGACATCCTGGTCCGCTTCACGCCGCCGGCCGTCGATACCTCGCTGCAGGCCGGCGAACTGCTGGCCCAGGCCAAGGGACCGATCCGCTTCGTGGTCAAGCGCCCGATGTCCGGCGGCACCTGGCTGGTCACCGCGATCTCGCCGTCGCCGGAGGCCACCATCGAGCAGGCGGTCACCACGCTGCGCGCGCTGCCGCGCATCGAGGCGGCCGAGGCGGACCGCCGCCTGACGCCCAGCCGGCCCAAGCCGACCGGGCGCGACATGCCGGCGAACTGAAAACCGGGCGACGGCTGCCGTTAACCGGATCGGGAAAGCGGCCAGGCAGGCGGACCACGCAGGCGGCTCGAGGCAGCCGATCGAGCAAGGCGAAACCGCCCCGGACGTCACCCCGATAGCGTGCGCTGTCGGACGAGCGCCGATTGCCCGCCCGCATTCCCCCAACTATCTTTGAGCCACATGCCCGCGAGCGCCGGCCCCTGCACCCCGGCTTCGCCCCTCCCGGAGGTGTTCATGCCGCGTTCGATTCCGCCCGTCGCCCTGCGTCTGGTCCTGGCCGCCGCCGTCTCGGCGGGCGCCATCCTGCCCCCTTCGGCCGCGATGGCCGCGACGAGTCCGGACGCCCGCCCGGCCCCGGTCTACAGCGGCAACATCATCGTCCGCTGGAAAGACGCCCCCGCCGGCACCGCGCTGATGCCGGCCGAGGCCGCCGCCGAACAGGTGCGCAAGGTCGCCGAGCAGACCGGCATCGGACTGACCGTCAAGCGGCAGATGGGCGGCAACCTGGCGTTGCTCGGCGTGCCGGCCGGCAAGGGCGCCGATCCGGAGGCGGTGGCCGCGCAGCTGCGCCAGGATCCGCGCGTGGCGGACGCGGTGCCGGACCGCTGGCTGCGGCCGCACGACACGGTGCCGAACGATCCCGAATTCGCCATCAACCAGCCCTACCTCGGCTCGCCGGCGATCATTCCGGGTGCCGCCAATCTGCCCGCTGCCTGGGACCGTTCCCGCGGCAGCGAAGGCCTGGTGATCGCGGTGGTCGATACCGGCGTGCTGCGGCACCCGGACCTGGCCGCGCGGCTGGTGGCGGGCTATGACTTCATCGCCGATCCGCTGTACTCGCAGGACGGCGACGGCCGCGATGGCGACCCGACTGATGCCGGCGACTTCGTGCCGCAGGGCTTCGCCTGCCCCGGCATGCCGGCCGCGCCGAACCAGCGTCCCAGCACCTGGCATGGCACCCGCGTCGCCAGCGTGCTGGGCGCGGTGACCAACAACGGCCAGGACATCGCCGGGGTCGACTGGAGCGCGCGCATCCAGCCGCTGCGCGTTTCGGGCCGCTGCGGCGCCCTGCTGTCCGATACCGTCGACGCGATGCGCTGGGCCGGCGGCCTGCCGGTACCGAACGTCCCGAACAATCCCACGCCGGCGCGCGTGGTCAATATCAGCCTCGGCGCAGGTACTTGCAGCAGCTTCGAGCAGCAGGCGGTGGATGAGCTCGCCGCGCGCGGCGTCGTCGTGGTGGCCGCCGCCGGCAACAGCGCCGGCGCGGTGGAAGCGCCGGCCGACTGCCGTGGCGTGATCGCGGTGACCGCCCATGTCAACGACGGCGAAAACGCCAGCTATGCCAACGTCGGCCCGCAGATCGCGATCAGCGCGCCCGGTGGCGGCTGTGCCAACAGCAAGGTGTCCAACGGGACCTGCCTGGCTCCGCCGTCGACGATCCGCACGCTGACCAACGACGGCGAAACGACGGCGCGCAATTACACCCTGGTGAACTCGCAGGGCACCAGCTTCGCCGCGCCGATGGTGTCGGGCGTCGCCTCGCTGATGCTGGCGGTCAACGGCAACCTGACCAGCGCCCAGGTCACCGAACTGCTCAAGAGCAGCGCGCGCCCGCATCCGGCCAATACCTATTGCACGACGGGCAATAACGCCGGCAATTGCGGCGCCGGGTTGCTGGACGCGAACCGCGCGCTGGCCGCGGCCGCGGGTGCGCCGGTTCCCCCGGCGCCGCCTCCCGGCAACAACGGCGGCGGTGGCGACGATGGTGGCGGCGGTGCCGTGCCGCTGTGGAGCGGTGCCGCCCTGGCGCTGGCCGGTCTGTTCGCCGTGCTGCTGCCGTCCGGCCGTCGCCGCCAGGCGCGGCGCTGAATCAAGGGCCCTGAACCGAGCGCCCTGAACAGAGCGCCCTGAACAGAGTGCCCTGAACAGAGTGCCCTGAACCGAGCGCCCTGAATCGAGGGCCCTGAATCAAGGGCCCTGATTCCAGGGCCGGCGCGCTAGCCCGCGGCGGCGCGCCGCTGCCCCCACCACTGCTGTGCGAGCCACCAGGCAAAGCCGGCCACCGCGCCGGCCGCATGGGCGGCGCGCACCACGCCAAATCCCCAGGCCGCATCGAAGCGCACCGGCGCGAGCCACGACTGCTCCAGCCACAGCTTGACCAGCACGCCGGCGACCAGCGCGACACCGATCGCGCGCGACCAGCGGTCGGCGGCGAGCAGCCGCAAGGCGCCCCAGACCGCCAGCCCATGCAGCGCGCCCGACAGCCCGCCATACCAGCGAACCGCCGGCTGCCACAGCAGCGCAACCTGCACCGCGATCCCGCACACCAGCAAGGCCAGCAGCATCTGCCGTGCGCCGGCCGCGCGCCCGGCCAGCAACAGCAAACCCGATGCCGCCAGCAGATTGCCGAGCCAGTGGCGTCCATCCAGATGGACCCACATCGCGGTCAGCAGCCGCCACCACTGGCGCTCGCCCCCGGGCAGCATCAGCGCATCGCGAAGGTAGAGACCGTGCGCATGGAGCCATGGCACGAAGGTGAAGGCGGCCGACAACGCGGCGACCGCCGCCGCCGCGGCCAGGGCCGGCAGCGCGCGACGCCACGCGGACGGCGCCGCCGCGACCGGTACGGCGCCGCCGTCCTCGTGCTCGGCAACCACCGCCGCTCAGTCCTGGCCGAACACGGCCTGCCATAGCGCGCGCACATCGCGCGCCTGCGCCTCGATGGTCTGCGGCGGAACGCGGGCCTGATCCTGGCCGTCGAGCCGCAGCTTGTGCTGGCGCGCGCGGAAAGTCCGATAGGCGTCGCCGACCGCTTCGGCCAGCGTGGCGTCGATCAGGCCGAGCTGCCCCGCCATCCGCAGCAGCGCGATATTGCCGGCGTTGCGCGTCAGCTCGGGATGGGCGCGGCTGTGCAGCAGCACCAGGTACTGCACGGTGAATTCGATGTCGACCATGCCGCCGCGGTCGTGCTTCAGGTCGAAGCGGTCGCTGCGGTTCGGATGGCCCTCGGCCACCTTGTGCCGCATCGCGACGATGTCCTGACGCAGCGTGTCGGCATCGCGCGGCTGGCACAGGACCTCCTCGCGCAGCCGCTCGAAGCGCGCGCCCAGCTCGCGGTCGCCGGCGCAGAAGCGCGCGCGCGTCAGCGCCTGGTGCTCCCACACCCAGGCGGTGTTGTCGCCCTGGCGCAGCTGGTAGCGGCGGAACGACTCGAAGCTGGTGACCAGCAGGCCGGCAGCGCCGTTCGGACGAAGCCGCGTGTCGACGTCGAACAGCATGCCGGCCGCGGTATGGCTGGTCAGCCAGGTAATCAGGCGGCGCGCATAGGCGGCGTAGATCTCCGCGGCGCCGTCGTCATCGTCGTCGTGCAGGAAGATGATGTCGAGGTCGGACGCATAGCCGAGCTCCTTGCCGCCCAGCCGGCCATAGGCGATCACCGCGAAGCGCGGCGTGTCGCGATGGCGCATCGGCAGTTGCTGCCAGACCGCGGTCAGCGTGACGTCGAGCATCGCGTCGGCCAGGTCGGACAGCCGGTCGGCGATCTGCTCGACCGTCAGCCTGCCGTGCAGGTCCTGCAGCAGCACGCGGAAGGTCTCGGCATGGTGCTCGCGGCGCAGGATATCCATCTGCGCCTCGACCTGGCCGTGCGCTGCGAGCAGGCGCTCGCCGAGCCGGGCGCGGAAGGCCTCCCAGTCCGGCACGCTGGCGAGCGCCTCGGCATCGAGCAGTTCGTCGAGCAGTTGCGGATGCCGCGTCAGATAGGTGGCGGCCCAGCGCGACGCGTGCAAGGTATGGGCGACGCGCTCCATCGCCTGCGGATACTCGGACAGCAGCGACAGATACGAGGCGCGCCGGCTGATCGCATCGAAGAAGTCTAGAAAGCGCGCAATGGTGGCATCGGCATCGTCCTGCCGTCCGGCCAGGTCGAGCGCGCGGTTGACCAGCAGGTCGAAGCGCGCGCGGCTCTGCTCGGACAGCGCGCGGTAGCGCGGCGAGGCCGCCGTGGCGCGCAGCCGCTCCAGCAACCCGACGCAGTCGGAATAGCCCGCCTGCGCAAGCCGCGCGCACGGCGCCTCTTCGTCCTCGCCGTGCGCCAGCGCCGGCCACAGCGTCTCGGCGGGCGGCTGGCCCTGCTCCGGGTCGGAGAAGGTGACCTCGAACTGCTGTGCCACCGGCTCCTGCAGTTCCGCCAATCGCGCCTGCAGCGCGGGCCAGTCCGCGCAGCCCATCATGCGCGCCACCGCGGACTGCTCCTGCTCGCTGGTCGGCAGATGGTGGGTCTGCGCATCGTCGCGATACTGCAGCCGGTGCTCCAGCTGGCGCAGGAAGCGATAGGCATCCGACAGCTGCAGCGCCTGCCCCGCCGGCAGCAGCCCGCGCTCGACCGCGATCGCCAGCACCTCCAGCGTCGGCCGCGCGCGCAGTGCCAGGTCCTGGCCGCCGCGGATCAGCTGGAACACCTGCGCCATGAATTCGATCTCGCGGATGCCGCCGCGCCCCAGCTTGATATCGGCCGAGCGCTGGTTGACGCCATGGCCGGCCAGACCCCCGCTGCGCTTGGCTGCCTCGGCGCGGATCTGCGCATGCAGCGAGCGGATCGCGGCGATCACGCCGTAGTCCAGATAGCGGCGGAACACGAAGGGCGTGGTCAGCCGCGCCAGCTGATCGGCGGTGCGCTGCGCGTGCGGCGTGGCCAGCGACGACACCACGCGGCCCTTGATCCAGGCGTAGCGCTCCCATTCGCGGCCCTGCACCACCAGGTATTCCTCCAGCATGCCGAGGCTGCAGGCCAGCGGCCCGGCGTCGCCGTTCGGCCGCAGCCGCATGTCGACGCGGAACACATAGCCGTCGGCGGTGGTCTCGGCCAGCACGCTGATCAGGCGCCGGCCCAGCCGCGTGAAGTATTCATGATTCGACAGGCTGCGCTGGCCGCCCGCGGTGTCGCCGTCCTCGTCGTAGAGAAAGATCAGGTCGATATCGGACGAGACGTTCAGCTCGCGGCCGCCGAGCTTGCCCATGCCGACCACGATCAGCTCCTGTACCTCGCCGCTGTGCTCGCCGACGGGTCGGCCGAAGGTCGGCGCCATGTCCTCGGTCAGCGTGGCCAGCGCATGCTGGATCGACAGCTCGGCCAGGTCGGTCATCGCGCCGGTGACCTCGGCCAGCGTGGCCAGCCCGCGCAGATCGCGCTCGATGACGATGCACATCACCTCGGCGCGCAGCCGCCGCAGCGCCTGGCCGATCGCCTGCTCGGCGTCGGCGGCCGGCTGCCGCAGCTCGGCCAGCCGCGCTTCCATCCAGACCCGCGTCAGCGGCTCGGCGCTGGCCTGGGCGACCAGGGCCGGCAGTTCGGGCCGGGCCTGCATCACGCGCCGCACGTAGTGCGAGGCGGCCGCCGAGTACAATGCGTGTCCCCCGCAATCGGCGGGGTCGAGACCGGTCGCCGCGGCCACCGCAAAGGCGCCGCTTGCCATGCCGCCCAGGCCGCTGGCCGCGGTGGCGGCATCGACGGCAACGGCGGCGTCGGCGGCATGCCGACCGGCGCCCGCCTGGGAACTCGCGATATCTGGGGAAGTCATTCCTGTCACTTGGATGGATCGCGGCAGAGGAACGCCGCGCGAGGAATCATGCGCCACCGGTAACGCCGCCCGGGCTGGCTTCGAATTGGAGAGCGGCTAGTATTGTCGGATAATCTGCGCATGTCCAGCCGCGCCACCCCACCCGCCGAACGCCCCACCCCGTCCAGCGGCGCGGCTGCAACCCCAGGGTCCGCGGGCTCCCCCGCCGGTGCCGCGGCGGCCCAGGGTTCCGGTTCCGGTACCGCTTCCTCGACCTCCCCTCCCTCCGGCAAGTCGTTTTCGACCTCGGCCTGGCGCCGCCGGGCCGGCCAGCTGTTTCGCTCCCTGAAGGTCTCGCCGCGCGCCATCGGCCGCGCCGTCGCGGCAGCGGTACGCCACCGCTGCTGGGGCTGGATCGCGCGCTGGCTGCTGCGCATCGGCGTCACGCTGGCGGCCGTGGCCGCGGTGCTGTTCCTGCTGATGCGTTTCGTGCTGTGGCCCCAGGCCGCGGGCGCACGCGCCTGGCTGGAGCAACGCGGCTCGGAGGCGCTGTCGGCCCACCTGACCATCGCCGCGCTGGAGACCACCTGGGATGGCTGGCATCCGGCCTTCCATGCGCGCGGCGTGCGTCTGGTCGACGACCAGCAGCGCGTGCTGCTGTCGGCCGAGACGCTGCAGGGCGCGCTGTCCTGGCAGTCGCTGAGCACGCTCGAGTTGCGCTTCGCCCGCTTCGACGCCAACCACGCCGACGTGCTGGTGCACCGCTCGGCGCAGGGCCGGCTGGAGGTGGCGGGCATGCCGATGCGCACGCAGGACCGCAGCGGCGGCGACGATCATCGCTTTCTCGACTGGCTGCTGGCGCAGGGCTCGGTCACGCTGACCGGCGGCAAGGTCCGCTGGCTCGACGAGCAGCGCGGCCTGCCGGTGCTGGAGGTCGGCGACATCCTGCTGCGTTCGACCCGCAGCGGCGCCCGCCACGACCTGCGGCTGGAAGCGCGCTCGGCCGCGCTGGCCGCGCGCCCGCTGGTGGTCACCGGCACCTTCCGCCATACCTATCTGCATGCGCAGGGCGACTGGCGCAACTGGCGCGGCCAGGCCAGCTGGGATATCGGCCAGTTGCAGCTGCCCGCGGTGCAGCGCTACCTGAGCCTGTTCGAGCGGGTCGACAGCGGCGTGCTGAGCAGCGACGGCACCATCGAGTTCGCCAATGGCGAGATGCTGCGCAGCCAGGCCCGGCTGCGCGCCAACGCGCTCGATCTGCGCCTGGCCGGCGCGGCCGAGCCCTTGCGGCTGAACCAGTCGCAGGCGCTGCTGCTGCATCGGCGCGAAGGCGCCGACAACCAGCTGACCGTCGACACGCTGCTGTGGGAGCCCGCCGGCGCGCAGGCCCAGGCCACCGGCGGCGCCTGGCGCGAAGGCATGCGCCGCGTCACGCTGCGCTGGGCGCGCGACGACAACGGCGCGCTGCGGCGGCTGGCGCTGAAGGCGCCGACGCTCGACCTCGACGCGCTGCGCGCGCTGTCGACCGCGATGCCGCTCGATACCGCGCTGGCCCGCCAGGTGCGCGCGCTGCGGCCGTCCGGCCGGCTCGACAATCTCGACGTCGACTGGACCCGCGAGCGCGGCGGCCTGCTGCAGCGGCAAGGCGGTCCCGCCCGCTATCGCATCCAAGGCACGCTGCGCAACGTGTCGGTGCGCGAGCAGCCGGCCGAACCGGCGTTCGACAAGGACGGCCATGCGAACCTGGGCATTCCCGGCTTCAGCGGCCTGTCCGGCAACTTCTCCTTTGACCAGCAGGGCGGCAGCGCGCGCTTCGAGGGCACCCAGGCCACGCTGACCTTCCCCGGCGTCTTCGAAGACCCGCGCCTGCCCTTCGACGAACTGGCCGGCGCATTCGAGTGGCGCCGCGAGGGCGGCAAGCTGGTGGTGCGCACCGACGGCATCCGCTTCGCCAACGCCGACACGGCCGGCACCGTGCGCGGCAGCTGGCGCGAAGGCGGCGACGGCCACGCCGGCATTGCGGAACTGGACGGCGAGCTCGGCCGCGCGCAGATCGCACGCGTGCCGCGCTACCTGCCGCTGCACATTCCCGCCAGTACGCGCCAGTATCTGGCCGGCGCGCTGGCGGGCGGCGAGTCCGAGGCGGTCCGTTTCCAGGTCAAGGGAGATCTCGCCCACTTCCCTTTCCATGGTGACGCCGCCCGGCATGGCGACTTCCACGTGGACGTGCCGCTGCGGCAGGCGTCCTACCAGATCGACCCGCACGGTCCGGACGGCAAGCCGCTGTGGCCGCTGTTCACCGAGATCGACGGCAGCCTGCGGTTCGAGCGCGGCGCGATGGCGCTGAACGTCGAGCGCGCCTCGGTGCAGGGCCTGGCCGGCGTGGCGCTGCGCGACGTCAAGGGCCGCATCGACGAGCTGGACCACCGCGGACGGCTGACGCTGGACGGCAGCGCCAGCGGCCCGATGCAGGGTTTCCTGCGCTATATCGCCAGCAGCCCGGTGCGCGAGTGGACCGGCAACGTCACCGGCGACGCGCGCGGCCAGGGCAATGGCGAATTGCGGCTCAAGCTGGACCTGCCGCTGGCCGATGCCACCCGCAGCAAGGTCGAGGGCCAGTACCGCCTGACCGGCAACGACGTGGTGCTGGCGCCGGGCCTGCCGATGCTGGGCGGCGCCACCGGCACGGTGACCTTCAACGAGCACGGTTTCCAGCTCGATGCGGTGCGCGCGCGCCTGCTCGGCGGCGAGGTGCGCGCCAGCGGCGGCACGCAGTCCGACGGCACGGTGCGCGTGACCGCGGCCGGCAGCGCCAACTCGCGCGGCATCGCCGAGGCGCTGTCCGGTGCCGGGCTGACGCCGCTGGCGCGCCGCTTCGACGGCAATGCCAGCTACCAGGCGGTGATCGGCGTGCGCGAACGCCAGCCGGTGATCTCGTTCACCGCGGACCTCGCCGGCATGGCGGTCGACCTGCCGGCGCCGCTGACCAAGCCGGCCGGGCAACCGGCGCCACTGCGCCTGGAGGTACGACCGGTGGCCGGACGCGCGGGCCACGAGGAACTCGAACTGCAATACGGCGCGATGCTGAACGCCCGCTATCTGCTGCGCCGTGGCGCCGGCGGCGTCGAGGTCGTCAACGGCGGCATCGGCATCGGTCAGCCGGCGCCCACGCCCGCCACCGGGGTCAGCGCCGCGCTGGCGGTCGAGCGCTTCGATCTGGACGGCTGGCGCGCGGCGCTCGCCAGTGCACCCGCCAGCGGCTCCGCCGACGACAAGGGCGGCGGCGCGCGCGAACCGGCCACGGCCTCGTATCTGCCGGAGCGCATCACCGCGCGTTCGCGCACGCTGCTCGCCTTCGGCCGCGAGCTCGACGACGTGACGCTGGACGCCGTGCGCACCGCGCAGGCCGGCGATCCCGGCTGGCAGTTCCGCCTCGACTCGCGCCAGATCGCCGGCCAGATGCAGTGGCGCGCGGTGCCGTCCAGCCCGGGCGGCGCGCTGACGCTGCGGCTGTCGCGGCTGAACATCCCCGACAGCCAGGACACCAGCAAGGTCGCCGACGCGCTGGCCGGCCAGATCGAGCAACTGCCGTCGATCGACCTGCAGGCCGAGCGCTTCGAACTGCGTGGCCACGACTTCGGCAAGCTGCAGGTAAAGGCGCACAGCGCGCTCGACAATGGCGAACCGGTCTGGACGCTGGAATCGCTGACGCTGGAACAGCCCGGCGCGACCTTCACCGGCCAGGGCAGCTGGCGCGTGCCGCGTCGCGTGCGCGACAGCGGCAAGGCCGGCGGCCAGCGCCGCACACTGCTCAGCTTCAACGTCGACGTGCGCAATGCCGGCGATGTACTCGACCGGCTCGGCATGCCGCATACGCTGCGCGACGGCAAGGGCAAGCTCGAGGGCCGCATCCGCTGGATCGGCTCGCCGCTGGCGATAGACTACCCCTCGCTGAACGGCCGCGTGGCGCTCAAGCTCGAGAATGGCCAGATCGTCAGCGTCGAGCCCGGGGCGGCCAAGCTGCTGGGCGTGCTGAGCCTGCAGAGCGTGATGCGGCTGGTGACGCTGGACTTCCGCGGCATCGCCGGCGAGGGCCTGGTGTTCGACGAGATCAGCGCGACCGGCACCATCGAGAACGGCATCGCCAGCACCAGCGACTTCCGCCTGAAGAGCCCGCAGGTCAGCGCGGCGATGACCGGCAGCGCCAATCTTCCGCAGGAAACGCAGGATCTGGAGGTCGCGCTGGTGCCGCGCATCAACGCGACCTCGGCTTCGGTCGCCGCCGCCTTCATCAATCCGGCGCTCGGGATCGGCACGCTGGCGGCGCAATTGCTGTTCGCCGACGAGTTCTCCAAGGCCTTCACGCAGCACTACAAGGTGACAGGAAGCTGGGCCGAGCCGCGGATCGCCAAGGTCGGCGACAATAACGCGGACGGGTCCAGGCGCGCTCCCGATCGCCGCCAGCCCGAGCAGTCCTACATGCCGTAATTGCGCCCACGCGCATCGAGGAAACGCCATGCCAGCCGCCGATCCCGCTACCCGCCCCACCAGCGCGCCAGCCAGCCCTGCCGCTTCCCCCTCCGCCACGCCGAGCGCGACGCGTGCAATGCGTGTTGCCGCGATCCAGACCGTGACCGGCACCGCGCTCGACGCCAACCTGGCGCGCGCCGATGCGCTGATCGCCGAGGCCGCCCGCGGCGGCGCCGAGCTGGTGCTGCTGCCCGAGTATTTCTGCCTGATGGGTCGCCATGAGAGCGACAAGGTCGCGGTGCGGGAGCAGGACGGCGACGGACCGATCCAGCGCTTCCTGGCCGATGCAGCAAGGCGCCACGGCATCTGGCTGGTCGGCGGCACGCTGCCGCTGTGGTGCGAGGACGCCGAGCGCGTCCGCAACAGCTCGCTCGCCTTCGACCCACAGGGCGAACGGGTGGCGCGCTACGACAAGATCCACCTGTTCGGCTTCACCCGCGGGGAGGAGCGCTACGACGAGTCGCGCACGATCCTGGCCGGCCGCGAGCCGGTGACCTTCGATGCGCCGTGCGGCCGGGTCGCGATGTCGGTCTGCTACGACCTGCGCTTTCCCGAGCTGTATCGGCAGATGGCGAGCACCGACAGCGAGAACGGCCTGGCCTTGATCCTGATGCCGGCCGCCTTCACCTACACCACCGGGCAGGCGCATTGGGAAATCCTGCTGCGCGCCCGCGCGATCGAGAACCAGTGCTATGTGCTGGCGGCGGCCCAGGGCGGCAAGCACGAGAACGGCCGGCGCACCTGGGGTCACTCGATGCTGGTCGATCCCTGGGGCGAGGTGCTGGCCATGCTGCCCGAGGGCGAGGGCGTGGTCAGCGGCACGCTGGACCCGGCGCGCATCGCCGAAGTGCGGCAGAACCTGCCTGCGCTGCGCCACCGGGTGCTGTAGCATGGACACCCGTAGGACCCGACCGAACCGTGGTACCTGACCGAACCGTAGTACCGAACATTCGGGCGCCGCACCAGCCGGCGCCCCACCCTTGCGGCTGCCGGCCCGATGCCGGGCAGCGCGACACCGAATCCAACAGAGGACATTCATGAACGCCGGCGATCTCGGAATCCGCAATCTCGCCACCGCACAGCAGCTGCTGCTGAACCCGTACGGGCTTGACGAAGCCCGGCTGCAACGCGTGCTGGCCGACATCTTCACGCACAAGGTCGACTACGCCGACCTGTATTTCCAGTACACCCGCAGCGAGGCCTGGAGCCTTGAAGAAGGCATCGTCAAGTCGGGCAGCTTCAATATCGACCAGGGCGTTGGCGTGCGCGCCGTGTCGGGCGACCGCACCGCCTTCGCCTACTCCGACGAGATCAGCCTGGAGGCGTTGCTGCAGGCCAGCGCCGCGACCCGCACCATCGGCAAGGTCGGCAGCGGCCGCACCAAGGTGGCGGGTTCGCTGGCCTCGCAGGGCGGCCGCGACCTGTACGCACCCAACGATCCGCTCGATTCGATGCCGGCGGCCGAGAAGGTCGCGCTGCTCGAGCGCGTCGAGAAGATGGCGCGCGCCAAGGACCCGCGCATCGTGCAGGTGATGGCGGGCCTGGCCGGCGAATACGACGTGGTGTTGATCGCCCGCAGCGACGGCGTGATCGCCGCCGACGTGCGGCCGCTGGTGCGCGTGTCCGTCACGGTGATCGCCGAGCAGAACGGCCGGCGCGAGATGGGCACCTCGGGCGGCGGCGGCCGTTATCACTACGGCTACTTCAGCGACGATCTGCTGCGCACCTATGTCGACGAGGCGGTGTCGTCGGCGCTGGTCAACCTGGAGGCGCGCCCCGCCCCGGCCGGCGCGATGACCGTCGTGCTCGGCCCGGGCTGGCCCGGCGTGCTGCTGCACGAGGCGGTCGGCCACGGGCTGGAAGGCGACTTCAACCGCAAGGGCTCGTCGGCCTTTGCCGGCCGCATGGGCGAGCGCGTGGCGGCCAAGGGCGTTACCGTGGTCGACGACGGCACGCTGGAAGGCCGCCGCGGTTCGCTGAACCTCGACGACGAAGGCAATCCGACCCAGTGCACCACGCTGATCGAGGACGGCATCCTGCGCGGCTATATCCAGGACACGCTGAACGCGCGGCTGATGAAGATGCCGGTGACCGGCAACGCGCGCCGCGAGAGCTTCGCCGCGCTGCCGATGCCGCGCATGACCAATACCTACATGCTGAACGGCGACCGCGACCCGCAGGAGATCATCGCCAGCGTCAAGCGCGGCCTGTACGCGGTCAACTTCGGCGGCGGCCAGGTCGACATCACCAACGGCAAGTTCGTGTTCTCGGCCAGCGAGGCCTACCTGATCGAGGACGGCAAGATCACCGCGCCGGTCAAGGGCGCAACGCTGGTCGGCAACGGTCCCGAATCGCTGAAGGACGTCACCATGATCGGCAACGACATGCGGCTGGACTCGGGCGTGGGCGTCTGCGGCAAGGAAGGCCAGAGCGTGCCGGTCGGCGTTGGCCAGCCGACCCTGCGCATCGAGAACATGACGGTGGGCGGCACCGCCTGACGGCCGCGGGCGTCGGCGCCGCTGCTGCGCCGACGCCACAGCCGGCCCTCTTCCGCCTTGCCCGGGCGTTTCGGCGCGCTTGCCAAGCGTGCCGAAACGGGCTATAAAGTGGCTTCGTCGCCGGCGCTTGCCGCCTCTCCGACACGCGATACCGACGAAAACAGACGCAATACCAATCGCAAGACCGACCGAATACCGCGATTTCCTCCCACATGTCCGCCAAGTTTTACTTTTACTTTTTTAGCGATCTCGCACCGCTGGCGGAAGGAGAGGATCAGTCGTAAGCGCCTCCCAAGATTGCAAAAAAGCCGCCAGCAGACCTGGCGGCTTTTTTTTTGGCCCGACTTTCCCCGCAGCATCGAATACCCCCACTCTCACGACCTGACAAGACCTGGAGCCATCATGTTGAAGAACACCGACGACCTTCGTATTCGCGAACTGAAGGAGCTGCTGCCGCCGGCGCACCTGATCCGCGAGTTCTCCCTGTCGGAGAAGGCGTCGGACGTCATCTACGGCGCGCGCCAGGCGATGCACCGCATCCTGCATGGCATGGACGACCGGCTGATCGTCATCATCGGCCCCTGCTCGATCCACGACACCCGCGCCGCGCTCGAATACGCCAAGCTGCTGAAGGAGCAGCGCGATCGCTTCAGCAACGAGCTCGAGGTCGTGATGCGGGTCTACTTCGAGAAGCCGCGCACCACGGTCGGCTGGAAGGGGCTGATCAACGATCCGCACATGGACGGCAGCTTCAAGATCAACGACGGCCTGCGCACCGCGCGCGAGCTGTTGCTCAATATCAGCGAGATGGGCCTGCCGGCGGGCACCGAATACCTCGACATGATTTCGCCGCAGTACATCGCCGACCTGGTCAGCTGGGGCGCGATCGGCGCGCGCACCACCGAATCGCAGGTGCATCGCGAGCTGGCCTCGGGGCTGTCGTGCCCGGTGGGGTTCAAGAACGGCACCGACGGCAACGTCAAGATCGCGGTCGATGCGATCAAGGCCGCCTCGCAGCCGCACCATTTCCTGTCGGTCACCAAGGGCGGCCATTCGGCGATCGTGTCGACCTCGGGCAACGAGGACTGCCACATCATCCTGCGCGGCGGCAAGAATCCGAACTACGACGCCGAAAGCGTGCAGCAGGCCTGCGACGCGATTTCCAAGGCCGGGCTCGCGGCGCGGCTGATGATCGACGCCTCGCACGCCAACAGCAGCAAGAAGCACGAGAACCAGATCCCGGTCTGCGAGGACATCGGCCGCCAGCTCGCCGCGGGCGACGACCGCATCATCGGCGTGATGGTCGAATCGCACCTGATCGCCGGCCGCCAGGACCATGTCCAGGGCGCGCCGATCGACTCGCTGACCTACGGCCAGTCGGTCACCGACGCCTGCATCGGCTGGGACGATTCGGTCCGCGTGCTGGAGATCCTGGCCAACGCGGTCAAGGCGCGGCGGTTGGCGAAGGGCAGCGGAAACTGATGAACGCTGAGTTGGCGGCCACCGCGCCGCCACTCGCCCGACGGGCCCCTACGATCGGATCAACGGGCGCCCCGTCACTTCCTCGTACATCGCATCCGGGGCGATATCGACCCCGTTTGGCCATACCACCGCGCCATCCGCAATGGAGGCCCTGGCGAAATAGGTCTCATCAGCCAACGGGGCAAACACGCCATGGAAATCATCGCGCGACATATCCACGATTCCGCGCGTGCCATCGGCGAATTCAACGTCCAGTCGATGATTTGGCAGGACAGCCAGACGGGTGACGTGCCACGCAACCATTGCATTACTCCAGGGGCGGAATGGGCTTTGGCATTTCGTGATTTCTGCAAAGCCGCCAATCTTCGGCCAATTCGGTTCGATGCGCCGACGCCCATTCCAATACCAGTGCAAGCGCACGCCGAGGGAGCGACCCGGCGATAACCTCAAGCGTATCGATTCGGATGATCGCTTCGGCGTCGCCATAGCGCGCATGGAAATGGGCCGGTTCGTGGTCACGCCAATACATCGTGATCACGATCCCGAAAAATATGCTGAGGGTTGGCACATTGGCTCCCGCTGTTGAGGGAGCATCATCGTATTGCGGGGTCATCATGCCTTCGATCGGTCCATGCCGAAGATATAAAAAAAGCCGCCTCGAAGGAAGCGGCTTTTTGACGGCGGTAGGCTGCCTTACCTCTTCAACACCAGATCGCCCGGCAGCGATTCCAGATAGGCGGCGATGTTCTTCAGCTCCTGCCGCGTGAAGGGGCGGGGCTTGCCGTCCTTGCCGAGCACGCCGGGGTTGGCGTTGACCTGGCCCTGCATGATCGCGTTGGAGCGGCCGACCTGCGGGTTGCCGTGGACCTGGTAGGCGACCAGCGCGTGATACAGGTAGCCGGCGTGCTGGCCGGCCAGCTTCGGATAGTCCGGCGCTATCGGGGAATTCATGTCGGCGCCGTGGCAGGCGGCGCAATTGCCCTTCTGCACCAGGGCCTTGCCGGCTTCGATGTCGGCGGCGGAGGCCGACATCGCCGAGGCACCCAGCACGAGTGCGCCGAGCGCGAACGAGAGCGTCTTGAGCGTCTTCATGTCGAGTCCTCTCACTTCTGCGGATTGTCGCGGGTATCGCGCTTCTGCTGCGCGTAGTACGCAGCCACGTCGGCGATATCCTGGTCGCTCAGCGTCGCCGCGATGCCACGCATGGTCGGATGCTTGCGGCCGCCCTTCTTGTACTCCTGCAGCGCGTTCGCGATGTACTTCGCGCTCTGGCCCCCGATCATCGGCACTTCGTACACCTCGGGAAACGAAGCCCGATATCCCGGAATTCCGTGGCAGCCGATACACATCGCCACCTTGTCCCGGGCTGCCTCCACATTGCCCTTGACTTCCTGGGCCTGCGCTGCCGTCGCGGCGGCGCCCAGCACCACCATCGTGAGGAGCTTTTTCATTGTCGTAGTCGGATTGGAAGGATTGAACCCTGCGTGACCTGCCCGAGCGGCCAGACATGGAACTCCCGCCGAATGCACGGCCGGGGCCGTGCGCATCGACCGTCATGCCGGCCATTCTTTCGTGATCGCCGCTTCCCGACCAGGGCCGCCAGGGTGCGACGTGGGCGGCCGGGGAAGGAGGATGGACGTGGGGGCGCGTCAAACCTGCGCATTGTACCGCACGCGGCACGCGGCAGTCCATAGAGCGGCGCCATGGCCGCACGCGAACGGGAAAGCTCTTTTATACTGGCCCATTCCGACCCGAACGAAGCCTCAGAACGCGACATGACCGATACCGCCCAAGCCGCCGCTGGCGCCTCTGCCGCCCCCTCCGCCCGCTTCGAGGGCAGCGCCCACTACGTGGCCACCGACGACCTGAAGCTCGCCGTCAACGCCGCGCGCACGCTGCAGCGTCCGCTGCTGATCAAGGGCGAGCCTGGCACCGGCAAGACCATGCTGGCCGAGGAAGTCGCCGCCGCGCTGGGCATGCCGCTGCTGCAATGGCATATCAAGTCGACCACCAAGGCGCAGCAGGGCCTGTACGAATACGATGCGGTGTCCCGCCTGCGCGACTCGCAGCTCGGCGACGACCGCGTGCACGACATCCGCAACTACATCGTCAAGGGCGTGCTGTGGCAGGCGTTCGAGTCCGACGAGCCGGTGGTGCTGCTGATCGACGAGATCGACAAGGCGGACATCGAATTCCCCAACGACCTGCTGCGCGAAATCGACCGGATGGAGTTCTACGTCTACGAGACGCGCGAACTGATCCGCGCCAGACATCGTCCGCTGGTCATCATCACGTCGAACAACGAGAAGGAACTGCCGGACGCCTTCCTGCGCCGCTGCTTCTTCCACTACATCAAGTTCCCCGACGCCGACACCATGCAGCGCATCGTCGACGTCCACTATCCGGGCATCAAGCGCGAACTGGTATCGGCCGCGCTCGAGGCGTTCTACGAGATGCGCAACCTGCCGGGCCTGAAGAAGAAGCCCTCGACCTCGGAGCTGATCGACTGGCTCAAGCTGCTGATGGCCGAGGACATTCCGCCCGAGGCGCTGCGCAGCCCGGACAAGAAGGCCGCGATTCCGCCGCTGCACGGCGCGCTGCTGAAGAACGAGCAGGACGTGCATCTGTTCGAGCGCCTGGTCTTCATGAACCGCGCCAACCGCTGAACGCCGCCCTGCCCTTCATCGAACTGCGAACCTCGACCATCGAACCTCCAACCCTCGCCAGGAACCCCGATGACCCGTCTGATCGCGCCGATCGTGCTGGAAGGCCGGCACGTCATGCTCGAGCCGCTCGACGCCGCGCATGAAACCGAACTGCGCGCGGCTGCGAGCGATGGCGAGCTGTGGAAGCTGTGGTACACCTCGGTGCCGACGCCCGACGGCATGCGCGCGTGGATCGACACCGCGCTGGACCAGCGCGACCGCCTCGGCGCGATGCCCTTCGTGGTGCGGCGCGTGCAGGACGGCGTGGTCGGTCCGGTGGTCGGCTCGACGCGGATGTTCAATGTCGACGAGACCCACCGGCGGCTCGAGATCGGCCACACCTGGTATGCGCAGAGTGTGCAGCGCACGGCGGTCAACACCGAGTGCAAGCTGCTGTTGCTCGCGCATGCCTTCGAGCAGCTGCGCTGCATCGCGGTCGAATTCCGCACGCACTGGATGAACCACCAGAGCCGCGCCGCGATCGCCCGGCTCGGCGCCAAGCAGGACGGCGTGCTGCGCAACCATCAGGTGATGCCCGACGGCTCGCTGCGCGACACCGTGGTCTTCTCGATCATCGCCAGCGAATGGCCGACGGTGAAGCGCCATCTGCATTACCGCCTGGAGATGCCGCGCTGAGCGCCGCGTGCACGATCGCACCGACCGCACGCACACGACACACAGCGCGCACAGAGCGCAACGCACGCACCGCCAGCCCACCGCGACACCGAGACCCGCCATGCTGATCGACTTCTTCTTCTCGCTGCGGCACGCCAAGCTGCCGGTATCCGTCAAGGAATACCTGACCATGCTGGAGGCACTGAAGGCCCAGGTGATCGCGCCGTCGATCGACGAGTTCTACTACCTGTCGCGCATGACGCTGGTCAAGGACGAGAAGCACTTCGACAAGTTCGACCAGACCTTCGCGGCCTACTTCAAGGGCGTCGAGAACCTGGTCGACTGGAAGTCCGACATCCCGCTCGACTGGCTGCAGAAGACGCTGGAGCGCGAACTGTCTCCGGAGGAGAAGGCCAGGATCGAAGCGATGGGCGGGCTCGACAAGCTGATGGAGCGCCTGAAGCAGCTGCTCGAAGAGCAGAAGGAAAAGCACGAGGGCGGCAACAAGTGGATCGGCACCGGCGGCACCTCGCCGTTCGGCCACGGCGGCTACAACCCCGAGGGCATCCGCATCGGCGGCCCGTCCAAGGGCAACCGCACCGCGATCAAGGTATGGGAGACGCGCGCCTATCGCGACTACGACGATCAGGTCGAGCTGGGCACGCGCAACATCAAGGTCGCGCTGCGGCGGCTGCGCCGGTTCGCGCGCGAAGGCGCCGACACCGAGCTGGACCTGGACGACACCATCCATTCGACCGCGGCCAACGCGGGCTTGCTCGACATCAAGCTGCGCCCGGAGCGGCACAACAAGGTCAAGGTGCTGATGCTGATGGATGTCGGCGGCTCGATGGACGACCACATCAAGCGCGTCGAGGAACTGTTCTCGGCGGCCAAGACCGAGTTCAAGCACCTGGAGTACTACTACTTCCACAACTGCGTCTACGACTACGTGTGGAAGAACAACCGCCGCCGCCACGCGGAGAAGATCGCCACCTGGGACCTGATCCACAAGTACACGCCCGACTACAAGGTGATCTTCGTCGGCGACGCGACCATGAGCCCGTACGAGATCCTGCAGCCGGGCGGTTCGGTCGAGTACAACAATCCCGAGGCGGGCGCGGTCTGGCTGAATCGGCTGATCGACCAGTTCCCGCGCTTCGTCTGGCTCAATCCCGAGCCGGAAGGCCTGTGGCAGTACCGCCAGTCGATCTCGGTGATCAACCAGATCATGAAGGCGCGGATGTATCCGGTGACCATCGCCGGGCTCGAGCAGGCGATGAAGGTGCTGTCGAAGTAAGCCGGCCGTCGCCCGCTCACGCCACCACGTCCACCCCTTCCATCAGCCACTGCCGGAAGGTCTGCAGCGCCGGCAGGTGCTGCTTCTGCTCCGGGTAGCACAGGTAATAGCCCTTCTTGCTGAGCACCCGCGCGGGGTGCGCCACCACCAGCGCCCCGCTGGCCAGCTCCTGCTCGATCAGGCAGCGCGGGATCAGCGCGATGCCCAGCCCCGACAGCGCCGCCTGGGTCAGCAGCGAGAACTGGTCGAAGCGCGGACCGCTCCAGGCCTCGCGCGTGGTCACGCCCAGTTCCCCCAGCCAGTCGGACCAGGCCTCCGGCACCGTCGTATGGTGCAGCAGCGGATAGTTCAGCAGCGCCTGGGGCGACGCGGCGACGCCGTTGGGCTCGTTGGCCAGCAAACCCGGCCGGCACACCGGCAACACCTCGCGGCCGGTCATGTAGTCGGCCAGGCTGCCAGGCCAGACGCCATCGCCGAAGCGGATCGCCGCGTCCAGGTCCGGCTGCGAGAAGTCATAGCCCTGCGCGTGCGGCACGAACTCCAGCGTGACCTCGGGATGGCGCTCGAAGAACTGCGGCAGCCGCGGAATCAGCCACTTGGCGCCCAGCGTCGGCATGCTGGCGATATGCAGCGTGCCGCCGCGGCCCTGGCTGGCCACCAGCTCGACGGTGGCGGCCTCGATCTCCTGCAGGCTGGGCCGGATCCGCTCCAGATAGCGGCGGCCGGCATCGGTCAGCAGCAGGCGCTGACGGACGCGTTCGAACAGATCCACGCCCAGCGACGACTCGAGCTGGCGGACCTGCTTGCTGACCGCGCCCTGCGTGACATGGAGCTCGCGGGCGGCCAGCGTAAAACTGAGATGACGGGCGGCGGCCTCGAAGGCCTGCAGCCCGGTCAACGACGGGCATAGGCGCCGCATGCGACTTCCTCGATTTCCCAGACTTCACGACCAAATGGAATGACCGTGCGATTTTAATTCGTTTGCACGGTTCTTGCAGATTTGCGCAGAATCGCAAGCAAAGCTCAACGAGGCTTTCTAGCACAGCAACGACGGGCGCGCCCTGCCGACGCCCTTTCTCCCCCATTTCCGTGTTGGACCCCCTTTTCAGGATCATTCATGCAACGCCGTAACATGCTCCGCCTCATCGCTGCCGGCTCGGCCGCCCTGGCCGCCGGCCTGTCGTTCCAGGCTGCCGCGCAGGGTTCGTATCCGACCAAGCCGATCACGCTGGTCGTGCCCTTCCCGGCCGGCGGCACCACCGACATCGTCGCCCGCATCGTCGCCGACAAGCTGGGCCAGCAACTGGGCCAGGCCGTGGTGGTCGACAACCGCGGCGGCGCCGGCGGCAGCATCGGCACCAGCTACCTGGCCAAGGCCACGCCGGACGGCTACACCATCGGCATCGCCACCGCCTCGACCCACGGCATCAACCCGGCGATCTACCCGCGCCTGCAGTACGACGCGACCAAGGACTTCACCACCATCACCAACCTGGCCTCGGTGCCGAACGTGATGAGCGTCCACCCGTCGGTCAAGGCAAACGACATGAAGGCCTTCATCGCGCTGGCGCAGTCGCAGCCGAACAAGCTGGCCTACGGCTCGGCCGGCAACGGCAGCGTGTCGCACATGATGGGCGAGCTGTTCAAGCTGAGCAGCAAGACCGAACTGCTGCACGTGCCGTACAAGGGCGTCGGCCCGGCGCTGAACGACACGCTGGCCAACCAGGTCCAGATCCTGTTCGACAACCTGCCGTCGTCGCTGCCGTTCATCCAGGGCGGCAAGCTGCGCGCGCTGGCCGTGGCCGCGCCCAAGCGCGTCGCCGCGCTGCCGAACGTGCCGACCTTCGCCGAGCTGGGCCTGGCCGAGGTCAACGATTCGTCGTGGTTCGGCCTGATCGCCCCGGCCAAGCTGCCGGCCGACATCCAGACCAGGCTGCACGACGCCACCGTCAAGGTGCTGGCGATGCCCGAGGTCAAGGAGAAGTTCGAGAAGCTGGGCGCGACCCCGGTCGGCGACACGCCGGCGCACTTCGCCACGCAGATCAAGAACGAAGTGGCCAAGAACAAGCGCATCGCCGCCGCCGCCAAGATCTCGATGGACTAAGCCGCAAGACCGAGCCGCAAGCATCATGACCGAAGCAGACCGAAAGAGCGCGGAGCGCCCTTACTTCCTGCAGCTGCCGGAAGGCGAGAGCAGCCCGCTCTTTCTCGATTCGCCGCATAGCGCGACCACCTACCCGGCGGACTTCCGCTACGCCGCCGGGCTGCCCCTGAACCTGCTGCGCCAGGCCGAGGACACCTTCGTCGACGAGCTGTACGCCGACGCGCCGAAGCAGGGCATCGCGCTGCTGTGCGCGGGCTTTCCGCGCAGCTACCTCGATGCCAACCGCGGCATCGAGGAGATCGACCAGGCCCTGCTCGACGCTCCTTGGCCGGGCCCGATGCAGGAAACGCCCAAGACCCGGCTCGGCAAGGGCCTGGTCTGGCGTGTGCTCGACACCGGCGAGGCGATCTACGATCGCAAGCTGAGCGTGGCCGAGGTGCAGGCGCGCATCGAGCGCTACTACCTGCCCTACTACGCCCAGCTGCAGAAGCTGGCCGACCGGGCGATCGCCGAGCACGGCAGCGCGTGGCACATCAACTGCCATTCGATGCCGAGCGAGGCGGCGCAATACGCCACCGAGCATCCGGGCCTGCAGCATCCGGACTTCGTGGTGGGCGACCGCGACGGCAGCACCTGCGACAAGCGCTTCACCGACCTGGTCGAGGGCGTGCTGAAGGAAATGGGCTACGACGTCTGGCGCAACCACCCCTACAAGGGCGTGGAGATCGTGCGCGTGGTCGGCCAGCCCCAGGCCGGCCGCCACAGCCTGCAGCTCGAGATCAATCGCAAGCTGTACATGGACGAGGTGGCGCTGACCCGCAATGCGGGCTTCGACAAGCTCAAGCAGAACCTGAACGCGCTGCTTGCCGAGCTCGACCGCTTCGCCCGTTTGGCGGCGACGCGTTAAGCGCCAAGCGCCGGGCCGGCATCGGCCCGGCGCGATTCGCTGCACCAGGGCGCCGCAATGGCGTCACGAGGGAGCGGACCGGGCTCGCACCGAGGCCGGATCGGGTCCAAATCGGGCCCTGTCCGCGCTCGGGACTGACCCTAGGTTGGCTGCCGCGAGGAACTTTGTGCAAAGGGTTTCCTCTATCATGGCAGTCTTTTGCCAACCACTTCGCCCCCGAAGCAAGCAGATCCCGTGATCCGACGAATTTCCATGCGGCTGCGCGCCCTCGCCGCCGCGGCCGCCGCCCTGATGCTGGCCGCCTGCGCCACCGCGCCTTCCGAGTCCGGCGACACCGCCGGCCAGCAGGCCCAGGCCCCCGCCGCCAGCCCCGCCCCGCAGGCCCCCGCGCCCGCACCGCGCGGCGCGACTTCCTACTCCGACAAGCAGGCGGTACCGCCGCCGGATAACGACAACTCCCCGACAAAGACCGTGACGCTGCCGCCCACCGGCCGCGTCAGCCTGGCCGAATACCGGGCGCAGATGCGCCAGCAGCTGATGCGCAGCGAGAACGCCAGCGCGGACGTGGCCGACTGCGCCGCGCACGCGAGCTGGGTGGTGCCGCGCTCGGCGACCTACGACGCGCTGCGCATCCCGACGGGCGCGCTGGCGTCGGGACAGGCCTCGGTCGAAAGCTGGGAAGGCCGCTTCTCGCGCGGCAAGCAGGCGGTGCCGGTGACCTCGGTGGTGACCTTCTCGGCCGCCGCGCATCGCCGCAACGGCCAGTCGCGCTGGGACCCGGTCAAGGTCCGTTGCGGCTATGACGACGGCATGATGCTGGCCTACGAACTGCTGGACGACGACGGCGACATCATCGTCGAACCGGCCGCCAAGCCCGCCGTCAGCGTGGCGCCGCGCAACGCCACGGCCAAGGGCCGCAAGGCGAAGGCGACCAGGTCGAGCCGCTCGGGCAAGACCGCGGCATCGGCGAAATCGTCGGGCGGCACCAAGAAGGCCGCGGCGAAGTCCGGCGCTTCCTCCAGCAGCAAATCGACGAAGAAGACCAGCAAGTCGTCGCGCTGACGCTGCCGCGCTGCGTCGTCACGCTTGCCGCTGACTTGCCGCTGTAATGCGGCCGACTTGGCGCTGAACTGGCGCCGACTTGCCGCTGAATCGCCGCCGCATCCCGCGGCGGCGCTTCTCAATCCAGCTGCGCCAGGATCGCCTGCAGCATCGCCGCGCCCAGCAGCGCGCTGCGGGCGCCGTTCCAGCCCACCTCCGGCTGCGGCAGGTCGGCGTTGTCCTTGAACGGCATCTCCAGCGTCAGCGACAGGCAGCCGAACGCGTGGCCGATGTACTTGGAGGCCAGCTTCAGCGCATCGGCGTTGTACTTGCTCGCCGCATAGCCATGCACGTCCTGGAAGTCCGGCGTGGCGCGCTTGAACGCCTCGACGAAGCGCGCCTGCGCGACGCGCTGGGACTCCGTGAAACTGGGCAGCATCTCGCTGCCGGCGACGAAGTTGTACGGCAGGCCCTCGTCGCCGTGGATGTCGAAGAACAGGTCGCAGCCGGTCGACTCGATCGCGCGGCGCACGTGATAGACCTCGGGGCTGGTATCGAGGCTCGGCGCCATCCACTCGCGGTTCAGGTTCGCGCCGGCGGCGTTGGTGCGCAGGTTGCCCAGCGCCGAGCCGTCCGGATTCATGTTCGGCACGATATGGAAGACGGCCTTCTGCAGCAGCCGCTCGGCCACGCCGTCGCCGGCCCAGATGCCGGTGCCGGTCAGCCGCTGCAGCACGCCCTCGATGAACCATTCGGCCATGGTTTCGCCGGGATGCTGGCGCGCGATCATCCAGATGGTCTTGCGGCCGGCATTGTCACCGTCTGCCGGCGTACCGATCGTCACCGCCGTCATGGCGCGGCCCTGGACCGTGCTGCCCAGATGCGTCAGCCGCGCGCGCGGCGAACGCTGGCAGGTGCCCAGCAGGGCCAGGTGGCGCTCTTCGGGATACGGCTCGAAATAGGCGAACCAGACGCTGTCATGCGCCGGCGTGAATTCGACCGTCATCACCTGCCCGTCGAAGCGGGTCGGCACGCGGAACCACTGCACGCGGTCGTACGAGGCCACGGCCCGGTAGTCGCGCCAGCCGTCCGGATAGGTGCAATCGCCGGCGTTCAGGAATTGCAGCCGGCAGGCCTGGCCGGCCGCGCCGTGCAGCCCGAAATGGAACCACTGGCGGAAGTCGGCATGCGAATCGGCGCGGATGCGCAGCCGGATATCGTCGGCGCGGTCCAGCGCCTCGACTTCGATCGCGCCGGAATCGAACCGGCTGGAGATATGCAGCGCTGCGGTCTTCATGTCTGAGCCTCGCAAGACGAATTTGTTGTTGGCCGCGTTGTTGGCCGCGTTATTGGCCGCGTTATTGGCCGCGTTGTTGGCCGCGTTGTTGGCCGCGTTGTTGGCCGGCCCGGCGCGTGGCCATCGGCCCGACGCCCGCGCGCGCGGCGTCAGTCTTCCAGCCGGCGGCGGAACACCCAGCGCGCCGCGTCGGACGCCTTGGCGTCGTAGGCATAGCCGTCTTCGGCGAACTTCTTCAGGCCGGCCGCTTCGGTGATGCGCCGGGTCACCGCGAAGCGCGCCATCGTGCCGCGCGCGCGCTTGGCGTGGAACGAGATGATCTTGTAGCGGCCGCCCTTCCAGTCCTCGAACACCGGCGTGATCACGCGCGCGTTCAGCACCTTGGGACGGACGACCTTGAAGTATTCCTCGGAGGCCAGATTGACCAGCGTCGGCGCGCCCTCGCCCTTCAGCGCGGCGAGGTCCTTGTTCAGCAGTTGCGTCACGTCGTCGCCCCAGAACGCGTACAGGTCCTTGCCGGCCTCGTTGGCCAGCCGCGTGCCCATCTCGAGGCGGTACGGCTGCATCCAGTCCAGCGGCCGCAGCACGCCGTACAGGCCCGACAGGATGCGGACATGGCGCTGCGCGAAGGCGAGGTCGTCGTCGGACAGGCTGGGGGCGTCGAGCCCTTCGTAGACATCGCCGTTGAAGGCCAGCGCCGCCGGCTTGCTGTTGCGCGCGGTGAATTTGGGCGACCAGTCGGCGTAGCGGGTCGCGTTCAGCACCGCGAGCTTGTCCGAGATATCCATCAGCGTGCCGATTTCCTGCGGCGACAGCGCGCGCAGGCGTTCGATCAGCTGCGCCGAACGCGGGATCAGCCGCGGCAGGTGGCTGGCATTGAGCGGAGGCCGGACGCGGGGCGGCGTCTCGTAGTCCAGCGACTTGGCGGGCGACAGAACGATCAACATGGCAGAATGCGGCAGAAACAAAGTTCCGATTGTAACGAATGCTCAACCCCTCTACCGGACCCGCGATCGGGTCCAACGCCGGGTCCAACGCCGGGTCCGCCACAGGACCCAGCGTCGCACCCAACCCCGCGCCCGCGCTTCCGAACGCAGCGCCCGACGACGCCTCCCCGCCCCGCGTGGTGCTGGACTCCAACGTCTGGATCGACCTGCTGGTATTCCGCGATCCGCATGCCGAGCCGATCCGCACGGCCCTGCGGGACGGCGCCATCGCGCCGCTGATCCGCGCCGATTGCCGCGAGGAATTGCGCCGCGTGCTGGCGTACCCGCAGTTCGCGCGCTTCGACGTCGATATCGACGAGGCGCTGGCGACCGTGGACCGGCTGACCACCGCGGTCGCACCGCCCTGCCCGACGCAGGCCGAAGCGATCCGGCTGCCGCGCTGCCGCGACGGCGACGACCAGAAGTTCATCGAGCTGGCGCACTTCGCCGGCGCCGAATGCCTGGTGTCGAAGGACAAGGCGGTGCTCAAGCTGGCGGGCCGGCTGCGCCGCAGCAGCGGCGTCGCGGTATTGACGCCGCAGGCCTTCGCGCCCTGGCTGGCCGCGCGGCCGGCACGCTAGAATCGCCTCCGATTGCCAGCCTGCCACCCCGTCTCCCCGCCATCCGATTGACGTTCGACCATTTGACGATTTGACGATTGACGCCATGTCCGCCGACGCCCCGCTGAGCCCTCCCCCATCCCGCCTGCCCAACGTGGGCACCACCATCTTCACCGTGATGTCGGCGCTCGCCGCCGAGAAGAACGCGGTCAATCTGGGCCAGGGGTTTCCGGACTTCGATTGCGATCCGAAGATCGTCGACGCGGTCACGCGCGCGATGCGGGGCGGCCTGAACCAGTATCCGCCGATGGCCGGCGTGCCGAGCCTGCGCCAGGCCATCGCCGCCAAGATCGGCAGGCTCTACGGCCGCGCCTACGATGCCGACAGCGAGATCACGGTGACCGCGGGCGCGACGCAGGCGCTGCTGACCGCGATCCTGTGCGCGGTGCATCCGGGCGACGAAGTGATCGTGCTGGAGCCGTGCTACGACAGCTATCTGCCGGCGATCGAACTGGCCGGCGGCAAGCCGGTGCCGGTGATGCTGGACGCGCCGCACTTCCGCATTCCGTTCGACCGCCTCGCGGCCGCGATCACGCCGCGCACGCGGATGATCCTGATCAACACGCCGCACAACCCGACCGGCACGATCTGGCGCGAGGACGATATGCGCCAGCTGGCCGCGCTGCTGGCGGGCACCGATATCCTGCTGCTGTCGGACGAGGTCTACGAGCACATGGTCTACGACGGCCAGGCGCATCAGTCGGTGGCGCGCCATCCGGAACTGGCGCGGCGCAGCTTCGTCGTGTCGAGCTTCGGCAAGACCTATCACGTGACCGGCTGGAAGGTCGGCTATGTCGCCGCGCCGGCCGCGCTGATGGCGGAATTCCGCAAGGTCCACCAGTTCAATGTGTTCACCGTCAACACGCCGGTGCAGCACGGCCTGGCCGACTACATGGCCGACCCCGCGCCCTATCTCGAATTGCCGGCCTTCTACCAGGCCAAGCGCGATTACTTCCGTGCGGGACTGGCCGATACGCGCTTCAAGCTGCTGCCGTCGGACGGCACCTATTTCCAGTGCGTCGACTATTCGGCGATCTCGGACATGAGCGAAGCGGATTTCGCGATGTGGCTGACGCGCGAGATCGGCGTCGCGGCGATTCCGGTATCGGCGTTCTATTCGCAGCCGCGCGAATCCGGCGTGGTGCGCTTCTGCTTCGCCAAGCGGGAGGAGACGCTGGCGCTGGCCTTGGAGCGGCTGCGCAAGCTGTGAGGCAGGGCGGGCGGTCTGCGCCATGCGACCGCCCGTTGCCCTCTCCCCGGCCCTCTCCCGCAAGCGGGAGAGGGAGTACACCGAGGGTTATGAACACCGGCGCGCTACGAAGGACCGGCAACGAATGCCCGGCCCGGCGGAGTTCTCCCTCTCCCCTCAGGGGGAGAGGGTTGGGGAGAGGGGGGCTCCAAACCGCGATCGCCCTCTTACGGCTTGTTCCGGCTCAGCATCAGCTCGGTGTTGGTCTTGCGGTCCGCGTTGACCTTCTGCACCGTCGGCCGCTCGCTCATGCGCTTCAGATAGTCCTTGACCGGCAGGTCGGCCAGCATGTCGCTGCCGTAAATGATCTTGGTGCAAGCCGACACCAGCGGCAGGTGCACCACCGCGGCGCAGTCGGCCAGCGTGAAGGTGTCGCCGGCCATATATGGTGAAAACTTCGCCAGCCTGGCGAAGGCGGGAATGTAGCGGGTCAGCAGCTTGTGCTGGCGCTCCTTGACCCCATCGCTGACCTTGCCGCCGAAAAACGCCTCGGGATAAAGCTCCCGCGCGGTCAGTTCCAGATACAGTTCCATGTAGGTGACCAGTTCGCGCACCTTGCCGGCGGCGAGCGGATCGGCCGGCAGCAGCGGGGTCTGCGGATAGGCGGCCTCCAGGTATTCGGCGATCACCTCCGATTCGCACAGCGTGCCGCCGTCCGCGACGATGTACGGCACCTTGCCCAGCGGCGAGGCGTTCAGGTCGGTCTCGCCGATCCAGGCCAGCACCTCCTCGAACGGCACATTCTTTTCCAGCAGCGCCAGCTTGACCTTGTTGTAGTAGTTGCTGGCGGCAAAGCCGCAGAGCTTCAGCATGGGTATGTCTCCTTTGTTGTGCTGCGTTCTCCCGGACGGGATCGGTGGCCGCGCCCCGGCTTTTTTGGCCGATCAGCGCACGCGCCGGCGCGGCAGTGTTCACGCAACGAGTGCAAAAACCGCACGAGCGTGCTAATTTAACCACAACTTTTTGGAAGCACGATGAGCACTTTGACTATCGACACCCTCGGCATCGTGGGCACCGGCGCGATGGGCCGGGGCATTGCCCAGATCGCGGCGCAGGCCGGCCTGACCGTCCGCCTGTTCGACACCAATCCCCAGGCCGTCGCGGCCGCCCGCCAGTATCTGCAGGACACGCTGGCCAAGCTCGCCGACAAGGGCAAGATCAGCAGCGACGATGCCGCCGCCACGCTGTCGCGCGTGCAGCCGTGCGGCGCGCTCGAGGAAATGGCCGATTGCGACATGGTGCTCGAGGCCATCGTCGAGCGGCTCGAGGTCAAGCGCGAGCTGGTCGCCAAGCTCGAGGCCATCGTGCGTGCGGACGCGGTGATCGCGTCGAACACCTCGTCGCTGTCGATCACCGCGATCGCGGTCGGCGCGAAGCACCCGGGCCGCGTCGTCGGCTATCACTTCTTCAACCCGGTGCCGCTGATGAAGGTGGTCGAGGTGATCGACGGCCTGTCCGGCGATCCGGCGGTCGGCGATGCGCTGATGGCGCTGTCGCGCCGGATGGGCCATACGCCGGTGCGCTGCAAGGACATGCCGGGCTTCATCGTCAACCATGCCGGCCGCGGCATGAACATCGAAGGGCTGAAGGCCGCGCAGGAAGGCGTCGCCGAGTTCGCCGACATCGACGCGATCATGCGCGAGCAGGCGGGCTTCCGCATGGGCCCGTTCGAGCTGATGGACCTGACCGGGCTCGACGTCTCGCACCCGGTGATGGAGTCGATCTACAACCAGTTCTACCAGGAGCCGCGCTACCGCCCGTCGCCGATCACGGCGATCCGCCAGGTCGGCGGGCTGCTGGGCCGCAAGACCGGCGCCGGTTTCTACCGCTATGTCGATGGCCAGAAGCAGCTGCCCGCCGCCGCGCCGGCGCCCAGCGCGCGCCCGGCCAGCGTCTGGGTCAGCCGCGACAGCGAGCGCGGCCATGCGATGGTGGTCAAGCTGCTGACCGCGATGGGCGTCACGCCCGAGGGCGGCAACGCACCGTCGGCCGATGCGCTGATCGTCGTCACGCCGCTCGGGTTGGATGCCACCACCTGCGCGCTGCAGCAGGGCCTGGACGCCAGCCGCGTGGTTGCCATCGACACGCTGCTGCCGTTCGAGGCCACCAGGCGCCGCACGCTGATGACGACGCCCGCCACCAGCGCGGCCATGCGCGATTGCGCCCACGGCCTGTTCGCCAGCGACGGCGTGCCGGTCACGGTGATCCGCGATTCGGCCGGCTTCGTCGCCCAGCGCATCGTCTCGTGCATCGTCAATATCGCCTCCGATATCGCGCAGCAGCGCATCGCGACGCCGTCGGACATCGACCTCGCCGTCAACCTGGGCCTGGGCTATCCGAAGGGCCCGCTGGCGCTGGGCGATGCGATCGGCCCGCAGCTGGTGCTCGAGGTGCTGCGCAATATGGAGCGGCTGACCGGCGACATGCGCTATCGCCCGAGCCCGTGGCTGTGGCGCCGTGCCAGCCTGGGCCTGTCGCTGCTGACCGAGGAAGCCTGACGCTCCCCGGCCCCTTCCCTTCCATCACACCACCGAGCCGCCATGCCTGCCCAACTGCTGTCCGAACGCGTCGATGCGACGCTGGTGCTGACCATCTCCAATCCGGAAATGCGCAATGCGCTCGGCCCGGAGATCTACCTCGCGACCAGGGAAGCGCTGCAGGCGGCCGAGCAGGACAGCGGCATCCGCGCGGTGGTGCTGACCGGCGCCGACGGCATGTTCTGCGCCGGCGGCAACCTGAACCGGCTGCTCGGCAATCGCGCGCAGCCGCCGCAGGTGCAGGCCGACAGCATCACGATGCTGCATGCCTGGATCGAAAGCCTGCATGCCTTTCCGAAGCCGATCATCGCGGCCGTCGAGGGCGCGGCCGCGGGCGCGGGCTTCTCGCTGGTGCTGGCCTGCGACTTCGTGGTGGCGGCCAGCAATGCCAAGTTCGTGATGGCCTACGTCAAGGTCGGCCTGACGCCCGACGGCGGCGGCTCGTATGAGCTGGCACGCGCGCTGCCGCGCCAGCTGGCCTCCGAGCTGCTGATCGAAGGCAAGACCGTCGACGCGCAGCGGCTCGCGCAGTTCGGCCTGGTCAACCGCGTGACCGAGCCGGGCGAGGCGCTGAACGAAGCGCTGCGCCTGGGCCAGTCGCTGGCCGCGCAGTCCTCGCACGCGATGGGCCGCATCAAGGGGCTGATCAACCAGGCCGGCACGCTGTCGCTGAACGCGCATCTGGCGCAGGAGCGCGAGAACTTCGTCGCCGCGCTGCATCACCCCGACGGCGGCGAAGGCATCAGCGCCTTCCTGGAGAAGCGCAAGCCGACCTATCGTTGAAGCCCACGGCCCAGCGCGGCCGACCGCGGTCCCACCCGCACCGATCCCGATAAAAAAGATACCGGAGACAGCATGAGCAGCAATCTTTCCCAGTTCGAGGGCACGCGCCCGGTCGCCGAGCAGCAGCGCTTCGATACCGCCGCGCTCGAAGCCTGGCTGCGCGACCATGTCGAGGATTTCGCCGGGCCGCTGACGGTCGAGCAGTTCAAGGGCGGCCAGTCCAACCCCACCTTCAAGCTGATCACGCCGGGCCGCACCTACGTGATGCGCGCCAAGCCGGGACCGAAGTCGAAGCTGCTGCCGTCGGCGCACGCGATCGAGCGCGAGTACCGCGTGATGGCGGCGCTGGCGAACACCGACGTGCCGGTCGCGCGCATGTACGCGCTGTGCGAGGACGAGGCCGTGATCGGGCGCGCCTTCTACATCATGGAGTACGTCAACGGCCGCGTGCTGTGGGACCAGTCGCTGCCGGGCATGAGCCCGAGCGAACGCGCCGCGATCTACGACGAGATGAACCGCGTCATCGCCGCGATGCATACCGTCGACTACCAGGCCATCGGGCTGGGCGACTACGGCAAGCCGGGCAATTACTTCGCGCGCCAGATCGAGCGCTGGACCAAGCAGTACAAGCTGTCCGAGACCGAGAAGATCGACGCGATGGACGCGCTGATGGACTGGCTGCCGCACCATATCCCGGAAGAAGACCAGGACCTGACCAGCATCGTCCATGGCGACTACCGGCTTGACAACCTGATGTTCCACCCCACCGAGCCGCGCGTGCTGGCGGTGCTGGACTGGGAGCTGTCGACGCTCGGCCATCCGATGGCCGACTTCGGCTACCACTGCATGAGCTGGCATATCGCGCCGGGCCAGTTCCGCGGCATCGCCGGGCTCGACTACGCCGCGCTCGGCATTCCCGACGAGGCGACCTACCGCCGCATGTACGAGCAGCGCACCGGACGCCAGATCACCGGCGACTGGAACTTCTACCTGGCCTTCAGCATGTTCCGCATCGCCGGCATCCTGCAGGGCATCGCCAAGCGCGTGGTCGACGGCACGGCATCGTCGGCGCAGGCGGTCGACGCCGGCCGGCGGGCCCGCCCGATGGCCGAGATGGGCTGGCAGTACGCGCAGAAGGCGAAGCAGCGGATCGCCTGAGCGGTACGTACGACCCAGGCTGGGCCCGACAAGGGCTGGCGCGGCGACGAGCCGCGCCAGCCCTTTTTCTTTGTGCGCCATCGGCTCGAAGCATCCGCCACATTGTCCGATGACATATAACCCGAGCCGGCGCTACCACCTCCGGGATTTCCCTGAATCGGGCAAAAAATCCGGTCTCAACCGCTAGACGGCCTGGCATTCCGGCTCTTATGATGGCGACCATTGTTGTATGACGACTGACAAATAACTCGTTCCGGAGACATCATGCACGCACGCCGCCGCTTCCTCAGACTGGCCTCCACCGCCGCCCTCGCCGCTGCCGCCGCCCCGCTGGCGGCCCCCGCCCTTGCCGCCGATACCTGGCCGAATCGCCCGATCCGGCTGGTGGTGCCCTATCCCGCTGGCGGCTCGTCGGACATCATCGCGCGGCTGATCAGCAAGCAGCTGGGCGAGGCACTGGGCCAGCCCGTCGTGGTCGACAACCGTCCGGGCGCCAACGGCAATGTCGGCGCCGCCTTCGTGGCGCAGTCCGGCGGCGACAACCACACGCTGCTGTTGTGCGATGTCGGCGCGCTGGCGATCAGCCCGTCGGTCTACACCAAGCTGACCTTCGATCCGGCCAAGGACCTGAAGGGCGTCGGCATGCTGGCCTATTCGCCGCACATGCTGGTGGTCAACCCGTCGGTGCAGGCCAATACGCTGAAGGACCTGGTCGAGATGTCCAAGCGCGGCGAGCTGAATTTCGCCGTCACCGCGATCGGCAGCGCCCCGCATCTGGCCGGCGTGGCTGTGCAGCAAGCCACCGGCGCCAAATGGCAATACGTGCCGTACAAGGGTGGCGCGCAGGCGATTGCCGATACCGTCGGCGGCACCGCGCAGGTGCTGATGAACGGCATGCTGGCGACGCTGCCGCATGTGCAGAGCGGCAAGCTGAAGGCGATCGCGGTGTCCAAGCGCACCCGCATGCCGCTGGTGGGCAATCTGCCGACCATCGCCGAACAGGGCGTCGCCAATTTCGAATCGGGCACCTGGCAGGGCGTGATGGCGCCGGCCAGGATGCCGGACGCCGCGGTGACGCGCCTGAACGCCGAGCTGGTGCGCATCATCCGTTCGCCGGAGGTGCGCGCGCAGCTGGCCGGCCAGGGCGCCGAGGTGGTGACGATGACGCCCGCCGAGACCAACCGCTTCTTCGCGGCCGAGAAGACGCGCTGGGCCGCGGTGGTCAAGCAGGCGGGCATCAAGCTGGACTGACGGCGGCCAGCCGGGAGGCTTTCGGCACTCTCCTCCCGGCCCGGATGAGCCCGGGCGTGGCCCAGGCGGCAAGCGTATACTGGCCGTTGCTATCGATTTTGACCGGTTCACGCTGTCCGCCACCTTGTCCGCCGCTGTGTCCGCCCCCTCCCCTCACTCTCACGACGATCCCCGCCCGCTGCCGCCCAACCGGCCCGACGACGACGCCTGTTGCGGGAGCGGCTGCAGCCCCTGCATCTTCGATTTCTATTACGAGGAAATGGAGCGCTACCGCCAGGAACTGCGCGCCTGGCTGGCGCGGCATCCCGAGGAGGCGCCCTCGCCGTGACGGCCATGACCACCGCGGCGACGCCGGGCGCTGCCGCGCCGATCGCGGTCGACGGTCCGCCGCATGGCGACGACGACGCGCTGATCGGCCTCGTACGCCGGCACCCGCGCCTGCTGGTGCTGACCGGCGCCGGCATCAGCACCGATTCGGGCATCCCCGGCTATCGCGATGCCGATGGCAACTGGCGTGCGAGCACGCCGATCCAGCATCGCGAATTTCTCGAATCGCACGCGCGCCGCCAGCGCTATTGGGCGCGCAGCATGGTGGGCTGGCCGCTCATGTCGCGCGCCTTGCCCAACGACGCCCACCGCGCGCTGGCCCGCCTGCAACAGGCCGGGCACGTGGAGGCGCTGGTCACGCAGAACGTCGACGGCCTGCACCAGGCGGCGGGCAGCACCGGCGTGATCGAGCTGCATGGCAGCCTGAGTTCGGTCGTCTGCCTGTCCTGCGGCGAACGTCACGCCCGCGCCGACATCCAGCACGAACTCGAAGCGGCCAACCCGGCCATTGCCGGCCTGTCGGCCGTGCCGTCGGCCGATGGCGACGCGCATCTCGAGCCCGACGACCTGCACGGCTTCACCGTGCCGCATTGCCGCCGCTGCGCCGGCATCATCAAACCCGACGTGGTGTTCTTCGGCGATTCGGTGCCGCGCGATCGCGTGGCCGCGGTCCACGAGGCATTGCAGCGCGCCGACGCGCTGCTGGTCGTGGGCTCCTCGCTGATGGTCTTTTCCGGATACCGCTTCTGCGTCGCCGCTGCGCAGGCCGGCAAGCCGGTCGTCGCGATCAATCTCGGCCGCACCCGCGCCGATCCCCTGCTGACCATGAAGATCGCCGCGCCCTGCGGCGCCACGCTGACGCGCCTGGACGCCGCGCTGCGCAACATCGCCGCCTGACTTCGCAGCAATTTCGATACGAATAAGTCGCAAATCAGAAACGGCCGTAAACCACCGACAGTTGAGACACCAATTCGGTAGCAGCATGTGACCCGTCGTTGGTTGTGGCGTCGGCGTGGACTGGGGATGTCCGTCGCGATCGTCGACCACCGCCACGCGCGAAGGGTCCGGTGCACGGTATGTACATGCCGCCCGGACGTGAACCTCCCCTGTCACAGGCGAATACCATGAAAGTCTCCTATCTGAATTCGATGTCGACCGGACACAGCCATGCGGCCAAGGACTTGTTCGCGGCGCCAATCAGTGTCCCCGGGCTGACGGCCGACGAGTTGCCGCAGCTCCTCGATGGTGCCGAGCGGTTGTTCCTCTCGGACCCACGCATGGAGCCACGCGTCAAGTTGGAGATCGCGGGCGAAGCCGTCCCCCTCGAGGACATCGCAAGACACAGCCATGACAGGCAAGGGGCTGCCATCCTGGAGGGCATCGCGGCGAGGCTGCCCCGCACGTTTGCCGGCCAGGCGCCGACTTCCGCCATCGAGGAATCGGCCTACTATGCGGTGGCAGCGTTGATCGCCAGCCCAGCCTTTTGGAATACGGCCGAAACCACGCTTCGGTCGACGCTGAACCACGACACCACTTACGGCGAAATCCGCTTGGCGAGCCCTGCCCAGCTCGGCATGAACGTCGAGATGTCGAAGGACGGCAAATCGATGGAATGCCATTTGAGCGCGGCCTGGCATGAATACCAGTCCGGTGGCCAGTGGCATTGCATGCGCGAGCACGGCGCGGTGCTCACCGCCAATGTCAAGGTCGTGATACCGCTGAAGCGCAGGGCCGGAAATCAGTGGCTGGAGGGCAGCTTTGTTTCACTGCATGTCAACAGCCCGCTGCCCGAGATCCGCGACAAGCTGATGAAGCATGGCACCCGCGGGTTCGTCACCGCGCTGCTCGATGCGCTGGCCAGTATTCCGCTATTGGGGCGGCTGTTTCGCGGCGTGCAGATCAAGGTGCGGGTCGGAGGCGTGGACTTTCATCGTCACCGCCTCGCGAAGGTCCCCAAGAGCCTGGGCAATTGGTCATGGGCAGGCAGCCAGCATGTCGCGCACGCAGCGGATCCCGAAGCAAGCGGCCAGCATATCGTCATCAAGAAGCTCGCGCATCGGCCCAACTGGATCCATCGCATACATGGCCCGGCTGCCGGCGATACCCCCTCTTCCTTGAGGACACTGCTGGAGCAGCGCGACCCTGCGCTTCGGCAGAGGGTCGCCATCGGCGACTGGAACCAGCAAGGGCTCATCGAGCATCAGGAGCACCGTCAGCCGGACGCCCCGATCGCTCCCCCTGACCTTCCGCTACCGCCGCCGGACTTCGTCCCGCAACCGCCGCTCGGCCCATCCCCGGAGGTCCAGGCGGAACTGGAAGCACTGCGACAAACCGTGGCAAGGGAACGTCGATTGCGGGAGGAGATCGAGGGCGAGCACAACACGGTGCTGGCAGAGCGGAACACGCTTCTCGCGAGCGTTGCGAACCTCGAGCAAAGGTTGACCGCCGCGGAGGGCGAGCGAAACCACCTGCGGCCCCGGCTCGAGCAGGTGACAAGCCAGTACGAGGAAACCCAGGACAAGGTACGGGAACTGCAAGCGAAGGTCGCCAAATACGAGGCGGGCCTCGCCGCTGAAAACCTCGCAAAAATACCGATGGATCTCGTCTACCAGCAGCGAAAGGGAACGGATGAGCGGAAGCCGAACGGCGCGCCGACCCCGGGGAAAAGGGGCCGCGCGATGACGTTTTCGGGGCCGGAGAAGGGCTCTTCGCCTACGGTCGCCAACAACGCCGCAGCCGGCACCGGGTCGCCGACCGGGGCAGACGACAAGCCATAAGACCGGCTCGCAGCACGTCACCGATGCGGTGCGGACGCTCTGCGCCGCATTTGCATCGCCTGTCCAGGTCGCCCGGCCGACGCCGCATCGGATCGAAATCTTTCGGCATCCCGCAGATCATTCGCCCCGGATCGCGGATCGGCCAGCGGCGTATTCCATACCGATCGCTGCTACCCGATATGCCATTCTCCAAACCCTTCATCGATCCCTGTGCCATGCTGCACGCCGTCACGCATGCGCCGATGCCCATCCCGACGGCTCCGTCCGAGCACATTGCGCGTGCCAACTTCGGCATGGCCTTTGCCCAGACCGCATGGCGACTGTTCGAAGATGAGCGGTGCCGCATCGAATTCGCGGGCGCGAGCCATGTCAATTCCGATCATCTCGTCGAACAAGCCAGGCTGAACAATCGCATCCGCGACAGGCGCGCGCGCGAGGCGGAGCCCTACAGCAGAACCCAGGCCGGCCACGAACTGATTGCCGCGATAGCGGGCCAATTGAAGGCGCAGGCGGCGCCCGGACAGAACATCGACAATCTGGCGCACGCCTATACCGCCGCGGCGACCCTTTGCACCGACGAGTTCTGGAAGGCCGAGGCGGTGGCGCTGCAAGCGATTTCCGTGCGCAACGGAATCGATCTGCCGCTGCTGCCCTCGGTGGTCAGCGCACGCATCACGCCGCTGGAAGACGGCACCGGCTGGCGCATCAACAAGCTGATGAAATGGCATTCCTACACCGGCCCGGACGACAACACCTATTACATGTCGAATCTGCGCCCCGTGCTGACGATCGATCATCAGATCGAGATCCATTGCGATGCCAACGACCCGCCATTGCGCAGCTTGTTGAATTGGCTCCAGGGACGAGAGCCCGAGCGATACAAGCTGGGCGAACGCTCCGACGCCATTCACGTGGCATGCCTGGCGCCGGCGCTGGACCAGGCCCTGACGACGATGCAGCCAGGGAGCGGCAATCTGTTGATACGCCTGTTGTCCCGGCTGCTCGACTACCTCTCCGACCTCTTTCACGACATGCTGGACGAATGCCGCCGCCGCGAGGGAGTGGCCTACCGCATCATCGCGGCCGGCGAGGCGGAGTCCTTCCGATGCGAGCGCCCCTGCGGAATCGGACAATATCGCAGCGATGACGCCGCCGAGGATCAGTCGCTGACCCCGATCCAGCTGCATCGGCAACGTGAAGCGCGGGACAGGAGTCTCAAACCGATCGAATACAGACGTGCCAATGAACGCCACTATGTCGCCCGCAGGACGGACGGTCAGATGAACGGCTCCGGCTGCTATGTCTTCGAAGCGCTCGACGCCGAGCACCATGTCATGCGGCAATCGACCACCGACGGCGACCTGCGGCCTTGCATGCAATCGGTTCTATACGACTCGCGCGGCATGGAGCCGCCCAAACCGGTGCATGGCGAACCGCCGTCCGACGAAGCGTCGGACCTCAGCGACGATGACGACGGCGAAGAGCGCGCCGGCGGCGAGTCGTCCGCACGCGACATCGCCGAACAGGAATCCGCGCCGGTCGCCGACATCGCAGAGGATCCGGCCCCCATCCCGGACTCGGGCACCGCGGCGGCCGCAGGCCGGCGGTTTTCGCTATTCGGTGGCAGCTGGGTCATGGTTCCGCGGATGGCCGACTGAGCGCGGGGAGCGCCGGCGGCACCGCCGCTACCGCCGCTACCGCCGCTACCGACGGTGCCGCCGGCGCAACGGATCAGGAGGTTGCCGGCGCGCCCTTCTCCAACCCCGTCATCACCGCCATCAGCTGCTCCCGCAGCCACCGGTTCGCGCCATCATTCTCCCCGCCCGCATGCCAATACAAGTGCAGCTCCAATGACGGCACCTTGAACGGCAGCGTCAGCAGGCGATTGCCATAGGCCTCGTTGGCGATGCGCGCATAGCGCAGCGGCAGCGTCGCCAGCAGGTCGGTGCAGCTGACGATGCGGCAGGCCGCCGCATAGTGCTGGCAGCGCAGCCGTACCCGCCGCGTCATGCCCATTCGGTGCAGCGCCTGGTCTTCCAGCCCCGCGCCGCGCCGCCGCGACGACACGTGCACGTGCTCGGCGGCCAGATAGCGCTCCAGCGTCAATTCCTTCTTCACCAGCGGATGGTCGCGCCGGGCCAGCACCACCATCGGATCGGCCATGAACTGCGCGTGGTGGATCGCCGGCGAGACCGGCAGCAGGATGTCGATCGCGGCATCGAGCGTCCCGGCCAGCAGCTCCGACTCCATCTCGCGGCGATCGAAGCGCACCGCGGCGATGTCGACGTGCGGCGCCACCGCGGCGACGCGCGACATCAGCGGCGGCAGCAGCGTCGACTCCAGCGCGTCGCGCATGCCGATGGTGAAGCGCCGCACCGTCGCCGCCGGATCGAAATGCGGCGTGTCCTGCAGCGTGCGGGCGAACGACTGCAGCGCGGTGCGCACTTCCCCGGCCAGCGAGCGCGCCAGCGGGGTCGGCGCCATGCCCTGCCCGCGCCGCTCGAACAGCGGGTCGTCGAACAGCGTGCGCAATCGGCCGAGCGCATGGCTGACCGCCGGCTGCGTCAGGTTCAGCTGCCGGGCGGCCGCCGTGATGCTGCCTTCGGTGTAGATGGCGTCAAACACGACGAACAGGTTCAGGTCGATGCGGGAGAGCTGCATGGCGGCGATTGTGGCATGGAATGCAGGAGATTGATACCGTCGAATCCAGAAAATTCATTTTTCATATTCCAGCGAATCGGATAGAGTGGGCCCCAGTCGGCGTATATCGCGCCCGCCCGCCGCCTGCCGGTCCGCTGCCCTGCGGTGGTCCGGCATCAGCGGCGGGGCCAAATCGCAGGGGTTGTGAGGGGACACCATGGATTTCGAATACTCGCCCAAGGTCAAGGAAATGCGCGCCAGGCTGCTGGCCTTCTTCGACCAGCACATCTATCCGAACGAGAAGCGCTTCCACGCCGAGATCCAGGCCAACCGCAAGGCCGGCAACGCCTGGGTGCCGAGCAAGCTGATCGAGGAGCTGAAGCCGCTGGCGCGCGAGGCCGGCCTGTGGAACCTGTTCCTGCCGCGCTCGCCGCGCGCGCCGGAAGGGCTGTCCAATCTGGAATACGCGCCGATGTGCGAGATCATGGGCCGCGTGCCCTGGTCGCCGGAGGTGTTCAACTGCGCCGCGCCCGACACCGGCAACATGGAAACGCTGGAGCGCTACGCCTCCGAGGAACTGAAGGACAAGTGGCTCGAGCCGCTGCTGCGCGGCGAGATCCGCTCGGCCTTCCTGATGACCGAGCCCGACGTGGCGTCCTCCGACGCGACCAATATCCGCTGCCGCATCGAGCGCGATGGCGACCACTACGTGATCAACGGCACCAAGTGGTGGTCGTCGGGTGCCGGCGACCCGCGCTGCAAGGTCTATATCGTGATGGGCAAGACCAATCCCGATGCGGGCCGCCACGAGCAACAGTCGATGATCGTGGTGCCGGCCGATACGCCGGGGATCACCGTCAAGCGCCATCTGCCGGTGTTCGGCTATGACGACGCGCCGCACGGTCACATGGAGATCGAACTGAAGAACGTGCGCGTGCCGGCGGACAACATCCTGCTCGGCGAAGGCCGCGGCTTCGAGATCGCGCAGGGCCGCCTCGGTCCGGGACGCATCCACCACTGCATGCGCAGCATCGGCGTGGCCGAGCGCGCGCTCGAACTGATGTGCAAGCGCAGCCTGGACCGGGTCGCGTTCGGCAAGCAGATCGCCCGCCATGGCGTCACGCAGGAACGCATCGCGGAGGCCCGCTGCGAGATCGAGATGGCGCGCCTGCTGACGCTGAAGGCCGCGTACATGATGGACACGGTCGGCAACAAGGTGGCCAAGGCCGAGATCGCGATGATCAAGGTGGTGGCGCCGAACGTCGCGCTGAAGGTCATCGACTGGGCGATCCAGGTGCATGGCGCCGCCGGCGTGTCGGAAGACTTCCCGCTGGCCTCGTGGTGGGCGCACCAGCGCACGCTGCGCCTGGCCGACGGTCCGGACGAGGTGCACCGCAACGCGATCGCCAAGCTGGAACTGGCCAAGCACATGAGCCTGAATCCGGACGAGATCCAGATGCCGGTCACGCGCGGCGGCTGAGGCCGTCGCCCGATAAAAAACATCGGCGGCCATCCGGCCGCACGACTCCAGGGCAGCTGCGCCGGCAGCGAGCCATCCACGCGCAGCTTGTCTGCGCGTTTTTTTCTTCTGTGATTAAATGCGTCGGTCCATTCAACCGGCGCTCCGCTCCGCTGGCGAGTCGGCGGCGCCCTCTCCCGTCCAGGAGCTTCCTCGATGATCGATGTCTACAGCTGGGCCACGCCCAATGGCCACAAGGTTCATATCATGCTGGAAGAGTGCGGCCTGCCCTACCAGGTGCACCCCATCAATATCGGCGCCGGCGACCAGTTCGGCGAGGAATTCCTGAAGATCAGTCCGAATAACAAGATTCCCGCCATCGTCGACAGCGAAGGGCCGGACGGCGAACCGATCTCGCTGTTCGAATCGGGCGCGATCCTGGTGTATCTGGCCGGCAAGACCGGCAAGTTTCTGCCCGAGGACGTGCGCGGCAAATACGAAACGCTGCAATGGCTGATGTTCCAGATGGGCGGCGTCGGTCCGATGCTGGGCCAGGCGCACCATTTCCGGATCTATGCGCCGGAGAAAATCGAATATGCGGTCAACCGCTATACCAATGAAGCGCGCCGCCTCTATGGCGTGATCGACAAGCAGTTGTCCGGTCGTCCCTGGCTGGCCGGCGACGAATATACGATCGCCGATATCGCAACCTTCCCGTGGCTGCGCAGCTGGCAGAACCAGGGTGTCGAACTCGACGACTATCCCCATCTGAAGCGCTGGTTCAACACGATCGCCGAGCGCCCCGCGGTCAAGCGCGGCGTCGAGGTACTGGCGCGCGAACGCAAGCCGCTGCATACCGAAAAGGAACGCGAGATCCTGTTCGGCGCCACACAATACGCCCGCCGTTGAGCGGCGCGGCGCCGCGGGCAGGACTCGCGGCGCCTTTTCCGCCGCGGCGCCCGACGACGCCCCCGCAGTCCCTCGCCGGCCATCCCGCGGCCGGCTCCCGCCTCACTCCTCTCTTCGCCTGTGTTGCCACGCTGCGGCAACCGTCTCTCGCCGTTCCGGCCGCCTCAGCGCCCCATCTGCGGCTTCCGATTTCGTCAGATTAACGGGCAACAACAAACCTATCGTTTTCGGAACCGAGGATTCAGGTGAATACCTGTATGACATTCGCTCGCGTCCATGCGAAAACAGTGCACCCCGGTCCTCGTTCCGCTACCGCCCATCCGATTTTCGACAGTAAATGCAACCTATAGGGTGAGTTCACACACTTTATGTTGGCTGACACCGATTGTGCGACGGACTCTAGGATGTCGAGTCGACCGGGCCAATCCCTTAACTTCCTTCGAGTTCACATCTTGTCAAAACCATGGTCGGCGATCCTCTCAAGCAATTTGGCCAACGCCTGACGGCCCTGCGCAAGCAAAGGGGCTGGTCCCAGGAAAAGCTCGCCCTCGAAAGCGGAATGGCGCGTTCCTATCTCAGCGGCATCGAACGCGGACTGCGTAATGTAGCGCTGATCAACATCTGCACTCTGGCCGATACCCTCGGCGTCCCTCCCGGCGAAATGTTGAAGTTCGATGGCGAAAACGCGGTGTTGACAGTCGAGGAATTACGCGTTCCATTTGGCGGCGAGGAAACCACCGCGCAACGCAATGCGCGGCGTTATATGGCAAGGCTCGATAATGACGACCAGGACCTGGTCGCCTCGGTGGCACGAGCCCTCGCCCGCAAGCGCAACAACCACACCTAGCACGCGCCGCCGACGGCGCCGCACATCGCGGCTACATCGCGGCTACATCGCCAGCATGCCCTGCCGCTCGATGAAGCGGATCACCGCGTCAAGACCCTGCCCCGACTTGACGCTTCCCATCACGAAAGGCCGTTCCCCGCGCATCTTGCGCGCATCGCTTTCCATCACGTCGAGGTTGGCGCCGACATACGGCGCGAGATCGGTCTTGTTGATCACCAGCAGATCCGACTTGGTGATGCCCGGCCCGCCCTTGCGGGGAATCTTCTCGCCGCCGGCGACATCGATCACGTAGATCGTCAGGTCCGACAGCTCCGGGCTGAATGTCGCCGCCAGATTGTCGCCACCGGATTCGATGAACACCACGTCGGCATCGGGAAAACGCGCCAGCATGCGGTCGACCGCCTCGAGATTGATCGACGCGTCCTCGCGGATTGCCGTATGCGGGCAGCCGCCGGTTTCCACCCCCATGATGCGCTCGGCCGGCAGCGCGCCGGAGATCGTCAGCAGGCGCTGGTCTTCCTTCGTGTAGATGTCGTTGGTGATCGCCACCAGGTCGTAGCGCTCGCGCATGGCCTTGCACAGCATCTCGAGCAAGGTGGTCTTGCCGGAGCCGACCGGGCCGCCGACGCCGACGCGCAGCGGAGGGAGTGTCTTGGTACGGGTCATGATGTCTCGTCCGATTCGATTTGTGGCTGCGGATGTATGGCTGCGAATGTGGCTGCGAATGTGGCCGCCAATGTGGCTGCGAATGTACGGCTGCGAATGTGTCGCTGCGGATATGTGGCTGCGGATGTCTGCCCGTGGAACATGGCTGCGCTCAGGAGCGGAACAGCCGCGAATACTGCGTTTCGTGGCGCGCTGACAGCAGGCCCAGCATCGGCGACAGCGTCGACAGAGCGGGCGGTTCGGCATCGGCGCGGCGCGTTGCCTCGGCCACGGCGTCGAGCACGCAGCCATGCATGCCGCGCAGGATCTGCTGGCCCGCCACCTGTCCCAGCGGCACCGCCTTGATCGCCGCGGCGATCTGGTTCTCGGCCCAGTTGAAACAGTAGGCGGCCAGCCCGTCGCCCTCGTCGACCTGCAGCGCGACGCAGGCGGCGGCGAAGGCCGTCGGCAGGCACACCGGCGACATCGCCGCCAGATCATCGCGCAGCGCCGGCTCGCCCCATGCCATCTGTCCGACCAGCCGCGCCAGCGACCATCCCATCTGCTCGGTCTCCAGCCGCAGCTCGGCGCTCTCACGGCTGCCGTGGAACCAGTCGTTCCAGTAGCGCACGCCCTCGCGGTCGCCGGCACGCCAGGCGCGATACAGCAGCAGCCATAGCGGCGCCTCGGCATGCACCTGCACGTGCAGCAGATTGTCGCGAATCCACTGCCCCGCGCTGTCGGCATCCCGCACGATGCCGCAGTCGATCGCCGCCTCCAGCCCCTGCGAATAGCTGAACCCGCCGATCGGCAGCGCCGGCGAGGCCAGATGCAGCAGCGAGAGCAGTTGGGGGAGCTGGGTCATGGCAGCGCGAGCGAGTCAGTGCCGGTGATCGCAGCCGGCATGGTGCGCGTGGCCGCCATGTGAATGATCATGGTCATGCGGGTGATCGTGGCCGTGCTCGTGATCATGGCCATGCGAGTGCAACTGCGAATGCTGGTGCGAGTGCGAGTGCGAATGCGACTGCGAGCCCCCATGATGCTCGTGAAACACCGCCTGCGCCGCCGCATAGTCCTCGGCGAAGGTCGCGTCGTGGCCGTGCTTGTGGCCGCCGCCGTAGGCGCCGGCCTCCGGCTCGAACGGCAGCTCGGCGCGCTCGGCCTGCACGCCCAGGCGCATCAGCATGTCGGCCAGCACCGGATCGTATTCGAGCCGCAGATAGTCGCGGCCGATCTCGACCGGCGTGTGGCGGTTGCCCAGGTGATAGGCCGCGCGCATCAGCGCGTGCGGATCCTCGGCCCGTACCTGCAGCACCGATTCCGCGGCCGCCTGCACCTCGACGAACGTGCCGTCGGCGCTCACCAGCAGATCGCCGCCGCGCAGCACCGTGCCGCGCGGCAGGAAGATCGCCGCTTCCTCGCCGTTGTCGAGCACGGCGCGCAGGCGGCTCTTGCTGCGGTCGCCGAAGGGCAGCACCAGCTTGGGCGCGCGGCGCACCAGCACCGGCGCGATGCCGTGCGGCGCGGGAAGATGCTTGTCGATCTTGTGCATGGTCAGAACAGGAAATAGCGCTGCGCCATCGGCAGCGAGGTGGCCGGCTCGCAGGTCAGCAGTTGCCCGTCGGCGACGACCTGATAAGTCTCCGGATCGACGGTGACGGTCGGCTGCCAGTCGTTGTGGACCATGTCCCGCTTGCTGACCGTGCGCGTGCCGCGCACCGCCGACAGCGTCTTCTGCAGCCCGTAGCGCTCGCCCACGTTGGCCGCCAGCGCGGCCTGCGAGACGAAGGTCAGCGACGAACGATGCAGCGCCCCGCCGGCGCTGCCGAACATCGGCCGATAGTGCACCGGCTGCGGCGTCGGAATCGACGCGTTCGGATCGCCCATCGCCGCCGCGGCGATCATGCCGCCCTTCAGGATCAGGCTCGGCTTGACGCCGAAGAACGCCGGCTTCCACAGCACCAGGTCCGCCCACTTGCCGACCGCGATCGAGCCGACCTCGTGCGCGACGCCATGCGTCAACGCCGGATTGATCGTGTACTTGGCGACGTAGCGCTTGACGCGGAAATTGTCGTGGCCGCCGCGCGCATCGTGCGGATCGCCGGGCAGCTTGCCGCGCTGCACCGCCATCTTGTGCGCGGTCTGCCAGGTGCGCAGGATCACCTCGCCGACGCGCCCCATCGCCTGCGAGTCGCTGGAGATCATCGAGAACGCGCCGAGGTCGTGCAGGATGTCCTCGGCGGCGATCGTCTCGCGGCGGATGCGGCTTTCGGCGAAGGCGATGTCCTCGGCGATCGACGGATCGAGGTGATGGCAGACCATCAGCATGTCCAGATGCTCGTCGATCGTATTGATCGTGTAGGGCCGCGTCGGATTGGTCGACGACGGCAGCACGTTGGCCTCGCCGCAGACCTTGATGATGTCCGGCGCGTGCCCGCCGCCCGCCCCTTCGGTGTGATAGGTATGGATGGTGCGGCCCTTGAACGCGGCGATGGTCGCCTCGACGAAGCCGCCCTCGTTCAGCGTGTCGGTATGGATCGCGACCTGCACGTCGGTCGCGTCGGCCACCGACAGGCAGGTATCGATCGCCGCCGGCGTGGTGCCCCAGTCCTCGTGCAGCTTCAGCCCGATTGCGCCGGCCTCGACCTGCTCGAGGATCGGCTGCGGCAGGCTGGCGTTGCCCTTGCCCAGCAGGCCGATATTCATCGGATAGGCGTCCACCGCCTGCAGCATCCGCTCCATATGCCAGGGGCCGGGGGTCACCGTGGTTGCATAGGTGCCGGTAGCCGGGCCGGTGCCGCCGCCGATCATCGTGGTGACGCCGCTCATCAGCGCCTCCTCGATCTGCTGCGGGCAGATGAAGTGGATATGGCTGTCGATGCCGCCGGCGGTCACGATCATGCCTTCGCCGGCGATCACCTCGCTGCCGGGGCCGATCACGATCGTCACGCCCGGCTGGATGTCCGGATTGCCCGCCTTGCCGATGCCGGCGATGCGCCCATCCTTGATGCCGATATCGGCCTTGACGATGCCCCAATGGTCGACGATCAGCGCATTGGTGATCACCGTGTCGACGCAATCGCGCGCCAGCCGCTGGCTCTGCCCCATGCCGTCGCGGATCACCTTGCCGCCGCCGAACTTGACCTCCTCGCCGTAGATCGTGAAATCCTTCTCGACCTCGATCACCAGCGCGGTGTCGGCCAGCCGCACGCGGTCGCCGGTGGTCGGGCCGAACATCTCTGCATAGGCCTGCCTTCCGATTGTCAACGCCATCACAGCGCTCCCATGATCTTGCCGTTGAAGCCGTAGACGATGCGGTCGCCATCGAGCGCGACCAGCTCGACGGTGCGCGACTGTCCCGGCTCGAAACGCACCGCGGTACCGGCGGCGATATTGAGACGGAAGCCGCGCGCGGCATCGCGGTCGAAGTCCAGCGCGGCGTTGGTTTCGTGGAAGTGGAAGTGCGAGCCGACCTGGATCGGGCGGTCGCCGGTATTGGCGACCGCCAACCGTATCGTCGCGCGGCCCGCGTTCAGTTCGAGCTCGCCGTCGGCGGGCATCAGTTCACCGGGGATCATGGCGTCTCCTGTCGTGCTGTCGTGCTGTCGTGCTTTCGTGCTGTCGGATGTCGTCCGTCGGCTATCGGCTGTCGGCTGTCGGCTGTCGGCTGTCGGCTGTCGGCTGTCGGCTGTCGGCTGTCGGCTGTCGGCTGTCGGCTGTCGGCTGTCGGCTGCCAGATCAGGCCACCATCAGCCCGACGCCATACAGCGCGACACCGGCGCCGGCCGCGCGCGCGAGCCACGGCGCATGCCGGCGCAACACCGTGCCGGCGGCGATGCCGGCCAGATGCAGTGCCATGGTCGCGGCCGCAAAGCCACCGACATAGGCCAGCACCGCCGGCAGCGCGCCGGCGCTGGCCGGCAGTTCGACGCCGTGCGCGTAGCCATGGAACACCGCAAAGCCGCCGACCAGCGCCATCGCCACGCCTGCCGGCAGCCGCGCGCGCAACGCGACCAGCAGGCCGACCACCAGCAACGAGGCGGCGATCATCGGCTCGACCGCGGGCAAGGCAACGCCGGCGAGGCCGAGCGCGGCCCCGACCAGCATCAGCGCGACGAAGGTCAGCGGCACGCGCAGCACGCCGCCGCCCGCGCCGACCGAGCCGAGCGAACCGACCGAGCCGACCGAGCCGACCGAGCCGACCGAGCCGAACGCGCCCGCCGTGCCGACCGCCAGCGCGCTCCAGACGCCGACCGCCACCATCGCCAGCAGATGGTCGGCGCCAGTCAGCGGATGCAGCAAGCCCGAGGCCAGGCTGGCGCCGACGCTGGCGACATCGTGGCCCGGATGCGCCAGCGCCGGCGCGCTGCCCAGCACCGTGGCCGAAGCCGCGAGATGCGTCGCGGCGCGCGCCAGGCCGCGCGGCATGGCTTGTTGGAGAGAAAGGGAGCGAATGAAACCGGCCATGTTGTCCTCGGTGAAATACGGAAATTCAGTCAGCGGCTGGGATGTCCGACATGTGTGCGATGCGCGCCTGCGTGCCTGCGTGCCTGCGCGCCTGCGTGCCTGCGTGCCTGCGTGCCTGCGTGCCTGCGTGCCTGCGTGCCTGCGCGCCTGCGCGCCTGCGTGCCTGCTTACCGGCGTGCGATGCGTGCGATGCGTCCGATGCGTGCATGCGTGCGATACGCCCGTAGTGCGTCAAACGATCGGCTGATGCACGGTGACCAGCTTGGTGCCGTCGGGAAAGGTCGCCTCGACCTGGATCTCGGGGATCATCTCGGCGACGCCCTCCATCACGTCCTCGCGCGACAGCACCGTGGTGCCGGCATGCATCAGTTCGGCGACGGTGCGCCCGTCGCGCGCGCCCTCCATGATGGCGGCGGTAATCAGCGCCACCGCCTCGGGATAGTTCAGCTTCAGCCCGCGCGCGCGGCGGCGCTCGGCCAGCAGCGCGGCGGTGAAGATCAGCAGCTTGTCCTTCTCTCTTGGCGTCAATTCCATCGCCTGTCCTCGGTGTTCGGTTCGTTGTCTTTCGGTTGGCACGGCACGCAGGCCATCGCGTTCACCGGTACGGCCGCCATGACGTTCGCCATTACGTTCGCCATTACGTTCGCCATCAGCTCCGCCGTTACGCCGGCCATCGCTTCGGCCCTCGCTTCGGCCCTCGCTTCGGCCCTCGCTTCGGCCCTCGCGTCGGCCCTCGCGTCGGCCCTCACGTCGGCCCTCACGTCCGCCATCACGTCGACCACAGCCGCAGCGGCTTCGCCTCGACCCCATGGATCGGCATGCGCAACGCGCTCCACGCCGCCACCATCAGCTCGCGCACCGGTTCGATGCGCGCGCCCAGCACGCGCAGCAGCAGCATCGGCTGCTCGGCGTCGGCGAGGCAGGTCACACCGGCACGCAGATCGGCGCGATACGGCAGGCTCTCGGCAAGCCGCTCGGCCAGGTCCTGCGTCGCGCCCGCGCCGACGGCCCACAGCGTGCCGAGCACCGGCAGGCCGTCCAGCCCCACGCGTGCGTGGCGCAGCAGCGAATCGGCATCGAGGCGGGCGTGCTCGCGCCACAGCGTGCGCGTGCCCTGCCCGATGCGCGTGTCCATCCACGCCGTGCCCCGTCGCCATTGCTCGCCGGACGCCTGCCGGCCGAGCACCAGCGCGTCCCAGCCGATCGCGCTGGCGCCGGGCGCCACCTCGACGGTGGTCGCGAGCCGCGCGCGCGCATCGTCGAACACGATGTTTTCCTGCGGCAGCCAGTCGAGGCGCGCGCCCGTGGCGACCACGATGCGCACGCACTGGCTGGCGTCGCGGCCGAGCGACTTGTACCACTTGGTCGCGCCCGGCGTGGCCAGCACCGCGTGCGCGCCGGATTCGATGCCGATATCGATGTCGAGCACGTCGCCGCCCGCGATGCCGGCCGGGGGATGCAGCACCACCGCGTGGCAGATGCCGCCCTCCGGATACAGCGGCTTCTGCACCATCAGCGGCCCGGCATGCCGCCGCTCGACCAGCGCGCTGCGCTCGCCGCGCACCGCGAAGCGCAGGCGCAGGCTAGCGTGCCACGCGGCCGGCATCGCCAGCGTCGCGGCGGGATCGTCGGCGGGGAAATCGGGATGGCGCATGACTCGGCGAAGGAGCGGGAGAAAGCGAGATAAAGACAGGGAAAAGGAGAGAGGCCGCCTAGACCGCGATCATCTCCCGCACGCCCTCTTCTTCCATCCGGCCGCCCTCGCCGCTCGCCACCACCTCGCCGCGGCTCATCACCACGTAGTGATCGGCCAGATGGCGCGCGAATTCGTAGTACTGCTCGACCAGCAGCACCGTCATGCCGAACTCGTCGACCAGCAGCCGCAGCGCGCGGCCAATGTCCTGGATGATCGACGGCTGGATGCCTTCTGTGGGCTCGTCGAGAATCAGCAGCTTCGGCTCGCTCATCAGCGCGCGGCCGATCGCCAGCTGCTGTTGCTGCCCACCGGACAGGTCGCCGCCGCGACGTTGCCGCATCGTGCGCAGCACCGGAAACAGCTGGTAGATGCGGTCGGGCACACCGTCCGGCTTGCCGCGGCTGGCCGCGCCGATCAGCAGGTTCTCCTCGACGGTCAGCCGCGGAAAGATCTCGCGCCCCTGCGGCACATACGCCAGCCCGGCGGCGACGCGCTCGTAGGGCGGCGCCTTGTCCAGCGCCCGGCCATTCCAGCGGATGCTGCCGCTGCGCGTCTGCACCACGCCCATCAGGCATTTCAGCAGCGTGCTCTTGCCCACGCCGTTGCGGCCGAGCAGCGTGGTCAGCCGGCCTTCGGGCACCTCGAAGCTGACGTCGCGCAGGATATGGCTGCCGCCGTAGTACTGGTTCAATCCGCTGACTTGCAGCATCGGTTTTCCTTTCTGCGTTCCAATCCGGCGCCGAATTCAGCGCGGCAGTTCAGCGCCCCAAATACGATTCGATCACGCGCTCGTCGCGCTTGACCGCGTCCAGCGTGCCCTCGGCCAGCACGCTGCCTTCGGACAGCACCGTGACCTTGCCGGACTCGCCCGCCAGCGCGGCGACGAATTCCATGTCGTGTTCGACCACCATCATCGAGCAGCTGCCGCGCAGGCCATCGAGCAGCTTCGCCAGCTGCATGGTTTCCTCGTCGGTCATGCCGGCCACCGGTTCGTCGAGCAGCAGCAGCTGCGGCTGCTGCATCAGCAGCATGCCGATCTCGAGCCGCTGCTTCTGCCCGTGCGACAGCAGCCCCGCCGGCCGGTAGGCCTCGTCTTCCAGGGCCGTCAGCGCCAGCGTCTGCTCGATGCGGTTGCGGCCGTCCGCGTCGAGCCGCGCGCGCAGCGACGACCACCAGCGCTTGTCGGCCTTCATCGCCAGCTCCAGGTTCTCCCACACCGCGTGCTGCTCGAACACGGTCGGCTTCTGGAACTTGCGGCCGATGCCGGTCTGCGCGATGGTCGGCTCGTTCAACCGCATCAGGTCGATGCTCTGGCCGAGAAACACGCGGCCGCTGACCGAGGCATTGCGCGGCCCGGTCTTGCCGGTGATCACGTCCATCATCGTGGTCTTGCCCGCGCCATTGGGGCCGATCACGCAGCGCAGCTCGCCGTGGTCGATCGACAGCGTCAGCTTGTTCAGCGCGCGGAAGCCGTCGAACTGCACGGTGACGTCCTCCAGATAGAGGATCGGGCCGTGCGAGACATCGATGGCGCCGCGCTCGAGCACGCGGCCCAGGCCGGTGGCATCGCCGCTTTCCGCCTGCGTGGCGTCGTGGCGTGGCGTCGGATTTCGGTTCGGGTCCGTTGCGGCGATCATGCTTTTGCTCCGCTGCGGGCGGCCGGCGCCGCGATCGGTGTGGCGGGCGTCGTCGGCGACGCGGATGAAGATGGTGACGCGGATGCAGCGGGCGACGCGGATGCAGCGGGCAACGCGGATGCAGCGGGTGACGCGGATGCAGCGGGCGACGCGGAGGCCGCGGACGGCGCGGACGCGCGCACACCGTCGGCACGGCGCAGCCGCGCCAGCAGCCCCACCACGCCATTCGGCAGATACAGCGTCACCAGCACGAACATCGCGCCGAGCAGGAACAGCCAGTACTCGGCGAAGTGCGCGGTGAACAGCGTCTTCGCGCCATTGACCAGGAAGGCGCCGATCACCGGACCGATCAGCGTGCCGCGCCCGCCGACCGCGACCCAGACCGCCATCTCGATCGAATTCGCGGGCGACATCTCGCCCGGATTGATGATGCCGACCTGCGGCACATACAGCGCGCCCGCGATGCCGCACAGCACCGCCGAGAAGGTCCAGACGAACAGCTTGTAGCCGAGCGGGTTGTAGCCGGAGAACATCACGCGGGTCTCGGCATCGCGTACCGCGGTGACGACGCGGCCGAGCTTCGAGGTCACGATATAGCGGCAGGCGATCAGCCCGCCCAGCAGCGCGAAGGCCGTCAGCACGAACAGCACGGTGCGCGTCTCGGGCGCGGCGATGGCGAAGCCCGCGATGCGCTTGAAGTCGGTGAAGCCGTTGTTGCCGCCGAAACCGGTCTCGTTGCGGAAGAACAGCAGCATCGCGGCATACGTCATCGCCTGCGTGATGATCGACAGGTAGACGCCCTTGATGCGCGAGCGGAAGGCGAAGAAGCCGAACAGCCAGGCCAGCACGCCGGGCACCAGCAACACCAGCAGCAGCGCGTAGCCGAAGTGTTCGGTGCCGTGCCAGAACCACGGCAGCTCCTTCCAGTCGAGGAACACCATGAAGTCGGGCAGCTCGCTGCGATAGACGCCGTCGCGGCCGATCGCGCGCATCAGGTACATGCCCATCGCGTAGCCGCCCAGCGCGAAGAACAGTCCGTGACCCAGGCTCAGGATGCCGCAGTAGCCCCACACCAGGTCCAGCGCGATCGCCGCCAGCGCGAAGCACATGATCTTGCCGATCAGCGTCAGCGCATAGGCGGACAGATGCAGCGGATGGGTGTCGGGCAGCACCAGCGCGCACACCGGCACCGCCACGGCCGCGAGTAGCGCGACGACGGCGAGCGCCAGCCAGCCGCGCGCGGAAAACAGCGGCTGGCGCGCGGGCACCGCCAGCGTGAAGGCACGCGTACCGGGATCGATCGAGCTTTGCATCATGCCTCCGCGCTGCGCCCCTTGAGCGCGAACAGTCCCTGTGGCCGCTTCTGGATGAACAGCACGATCAGCACCAGGACGATGATCTTGGCCAGCACCGCGCCGTAGAACGGCTCGATGAACTTGTTGATGATCCCCAGGCCGAAGGCACCGACGATGGTGCCGGCCAGCTGCCCCACGCCGCCGAGCACGACCACCATGAAGGAATCGATGATGTAGGCCTGCCCCAGGTCGGGGCCGACATTGCCGATCTGCGACAGCGCGCAGCCGCCCAGGCCCGCGATGCCCGCGCCGAAGGCGAAGGCATAGCTGTCGACCTTCCAGGTGCGCACGCCGACGCAGGCCGCCATCGTCCGGTTCTGCGTGGTGGCGCGCACGAACAGGCCCAGCCGGGTGCGGTTCAGCACGGCCCAGGCGATCGCCACCACGGCCAGCGCGAACACCACGATGACGATGCGGTTGTACGGAATGACCAGGCCCGGCATCCACTGCACGCCGCCGCTCATCCAGCTGGGATTGGCGACCTCGACGTTCTGCGCGCCGAACAGCATCCGCACCGCCTGCATCAGCAGCAGGCTGACGCCGAAGGTCGCCAGCAGCGTTTCCAGCGGCCGGCCGTACAGATGGCGCAGCACCAGCCGCTCCAGCACGAAGCCGACCGCGGCGGCGGCAAGGAAGGCCGCGGGCAAGGCCGCCGGCAGATACCAGTCGAAGGCGTCGGGCAGATAGGTGCGGAACAGCGACTGCACCAGCCACGTCGCATAGGCGCCGATCATCAGGAATTCGCCGTGGGCCATGTTGATCACGCCGATCAGGCCATAGGTGATGGCCAGGCCCAGCGCGGCCAGCAGCAGCACGCTGCCCAGGCTCAGGCCGGCGAACAGGTTGCCGATCAGCTCGGCCTGGCGCTCGCTCGCTTGCAGGTTGTCGAGCGCCTGCTGCGCGGCGGCGCGCAGTTGCGCGTCCGGCTCGCGGTATTGGCCGCTCTCGTCGCGTTCGACCAGCGGCTGCAGCCGCTGGCGCGTGACCGGATCGCTGTCGCGGCCGAGAATGCGGATCGCTTCGAGCCGTTCGTCCCGGCTGCCGTCGGCGAGCACGGTATTGGCCCAGATCACGTCGAGCTGGGCGCGCAGCGCGGTGTCGGCCTCCGACTGGCGCGCGGCGGCGACGGCCTCGCGCGGCGCGTCCTCGGGGCGCTCGAGCAGCGCGGCGATCGCCTGCGCGCGCACCGTTGCGTCGGGCGAGGACAGCAGCAGGCTGCCAGCCGCGCCGTCGATCTGCGCGCGCAGGCTGTTGTTCAGCGTCAGCGATTGCAGCGCGGCCGCATCGACCTCGACCGGCTTGCCGGTGATGGCGTCGATCGCGCGCTCGCCCTCCACGCGCACCATGCCGACGCCCGGCGCGAACTGCAGCGTGTCGTCCTGCAGCGCCTGCAGGATCGGGCCGGCCTGCTTGGGGTCGGCCTTGGCCAGCGCGACGATGGCGGCGCGCTTGGCATCGAAATCGTCTTCGGCCAGGGGCCGCAGATCGGCCTGGGTCAGCGCGGCGGCCGCCCACAGCGCGGGCGCCGCCATCAGCAGCAGCACGGCGAGCGTGGCGCGCCACCAGGGCGCGCGGGGCAGCATGGATCGGGACATGGAGATGGGTGGTGGTTGGATCAAGACGATGGCCATCGAACGAACGGCAGCGGAACCGCAGCGGAACAAGGGGCGCCGCTGCCCTCTCCCTCTGCGGAATGCGAGAACCGACTGTGTTCCCCCTCTCCCCTCGGGGGGAGAGGGTCTGGGAAAGGGGGTGATTTGCTCCCCCTCGACGACAGCCCTTACATCACCTTGTCCGGCTTGCCCTCGTTGCCCGCGATGAACGGGCTCCACGGCTGCGCGCGCAGCGGCTTCGGCGTCTTCCACACGACCGAGAACTGACCGTCGCCTTTGACCTCGCCGATCATCACCGGCTTGTACAAGTGGTGGTTCTCGCCCATCGTCAGCGTGAAGCCGCTCGGCGCCTTGAAGGTCTGGCCGATCATCGCGGCGCGGACCTTGTTCGGATCGGTGGTGCCGGCCTTCTTGACCGCCTGCGCCCACATGTGGATGCCGACGTAAGTCGCTTCCATCGGATCGTTGGTCACGCGCTTGTCGCCGCCCGGCAGGTTGTTCGCCTTGACCCAGGCCGCCCATTGCTTCTTGAAGGCGTCGTTCTCCGGGTTCTTGACGGACATGAAGTAGTTCCACGCGGCCAGATGGCCGACCAGCGGCTTGGTGTCGATGCCGCGCAGCTCTTCCTCGCCGACCGAGAACGCCACCACCGGCACGTCCTTGGCCTTCAGGCCCGCGTTGCCCAGTTCCTTGTAGAAGGGCACGTTGGAATCGCCGTTGATCGTCGAGATCACCGCGGTGCGGCCGCCCTGCGAGAACTTCTTGATGTTGGCGACGATGGTCTGGTAATCGCTGTGGCCGAACGGCGTGTAGACCTCCTCGATGTCCTTGTCGGCCACGCCCTTGCTCTTCAGGAAGGCGCGCAGGATCTTGTTGGTGGTGCGCGGGTACACGTAGTCGGTGCCCAGCAGGAAGAAGCGCTTCGCGCCGCCGCCCTCCTTGCTCATCAGGTACTCGACCGCGGGAATGGCCTGCTGATTCGGCGCGGCGCCGGTGTAGAAGACGTTCTTCGACATCTCCTCTCCCTCGTACTGCACCGGATAGAACAGCAGCGCGTTCAGTTCCTCGTAGACCGGCAGCACCGACTTGCGCGACACCGAGGTCCAGCAGCCGAAGGTCACCGCGACCTTGTCGTTGCTGATCAGCTGGCGCGCCTTCTCGGCGAACAGCGGCCAGTTCGACGCGGGATCGACGACCACCGGCACCAGCTTGCGGCCCAGCACGCCGCCGCTCTTGTTGATCTCGTCGATGGCCATCAGCGCGACGTCCTTCAGCGACGTCTCCGAGATCGCCATCGTGCCCGACAGCGAATGCAGCACGCCCACCTTGATCGGCTCTTTCGATTGCGCGATCGCCAGCGGGCTGGTACCGATCATCGCCGCGGCGGCCAACGCCGACAGCTTCAACACCTCACGTCGTTTCATTGCAGCTCCCTAGCTCTGTTTGTGTTCGAGGAAGAACGCACCCCGGGAGCACTTCTGCAACTAGCGTGCCACAAAAAAAGAACGCGGCCTGGCGCCGCGCGGGAGACTGCATTGGCATGACGGCACCGTGGCGGTGCGCCGGCGCCTTGCATCACGATGGTGCGATGATGCAAAGCGGTGCGACGCACCGCACCGGGGCGTCAGGAGTAGCGGCGGCTGATCGATTCCGCGACGCAGACCGGACGGTCGCTGCCCTCGCGTTCGATCGTGACCTCCCAGGTCGATTGCGCGCCGACCAGGTCCGGGGCATTGGGCGGCGGCGCGATGCGCTCGACCTTCAGCAGCTTGATGCGGGCGCGCAGCCGGCTGCCGACCGGCACCGGCGCGGTGAAGCGCACGCGGTTCAGGCCGTAGTTGACGCCGATCTTGACGCCCGGCATCTGCATCGCGCTCTGCATCAGCGCGGGCAGCAGCGACAGCGTCAGGAAGCCGTGCGCGACCGGGGCGCCGAACGGCGATTCGCGCCGCGCGCGTTCGGGATCGACGTGGATCCACTGATGGTCGCCGGTCGCCTCGGCGAACAGGTTGACCTGGTGCTGCGTGATCTCGGTCCAGTCGCTGACGGCGACCTCCTGCCCCTGCAGGCCCTCGAGTTCTTCCAGCGAAGCGATGGTGCGCATCTTCTCTCCTTGTCCAATGTCGGGCCGGAACGACGGTTCCGGTTCGATGGGGGATTCAGGCCGGCCGGCGGCCGTACATGCCCATGCCCTTGACGGTGCAGACCAGCTCGCCGCGCTGGTTGACCGCCTCCCACTGCGTGTGCACGACGCCGCGATCGGGCTTGGACTGCGACGGCCGCTTGTCCAGCACCGACACGAACACCGTCAGCGTATCGCCGGCATAGACCGGCTTGAGCCAGCGGATCTCGTCGACGCCGGGCGAGCCCATGCTGGCCGACTTCGACGTCATGTTGTCGACCAGCATGCGCATCATCACCGCGCAGGTCATCCAGCCGCTCGAGATCAGGCCGCCGTAGATGCTGCGCTGGGCGGCCTCCTTGTCGACGTGGAAGGGCTGCGGATCGTATTGCGTCGCGAAGCTGACGATCTCGTCCTCGGTGATCAGCCGCGAGCCGAGCTCGCGCCGGCTGCCGACGACGAAGTCTTCGAAGTACATGGTGTCGGACATGGGGTCTCCAGTCTGCTGGGTTGTTCTGGTCCGCAAAGCAAAAAGCCGCGCCGGACGTTGACGCCCGAGCGCGGCCTGTGTTGCCTCAACGGCTGGCCATCATGCCGCCTGCTGGAATTCCGGCAGGCTGGCGAAGCGGCCAAGATGATGGTCGACATCGCCGAAGGTGGTGTTGATCAGCGTCAGCCGCTTGAACATGTGCGCGGCCGGCAGTTCGTCGGTCACGCCCATGCCGCCGTGGATCTGCACCGCTTCCTGGCCGACCGTGCGCGCGGCCTGGCCGACGCGGGCCTTGGCCGCCGACACATAGCGGCGGCGCTCCTCGGGGCTGGCCTCGTCGAAGCGGGCCGCGGCCAGCAGCGTGATCGAGCGCGACTGCTCGGCATGGATGAACATCTCGACCATGCGATGCTGCAGCGCCTGGAAGCGCGCGATCGGCACGCCGAACTGCTGGCGCGTCTTGGCGTACTCGATGGTGGCGGCGGTCAGCGTGTCCATCACGCCCACGGCCTCGGCGCACAGCAGCACCGCGGCGTAGTCGGCGGTCTGCTCGAGCAGCGCCCAGCCCTGCCCTTCGGCGCCCAGCAGTTCGCCGGCGGCGTCCTGGAAGGTGATATCGGCCGCGTGCAGATTGTCGATGGTGCGGTAGTCGCGGATCGTGACGCCCGGGGCCCTGGCATCGACCAGATACAGCGAGATGCCGTCCTGGTCGGCATTGCCGCCGCCGGTGCGTGCGGACACCACCAGCTTGTCGGCCTGGCCGCCGTGGACCGCCACGACCTTGGTGCCGTTCAGCTTGCCGCCCCTGGCGGTCACGCGCACGTCGTTCAGCGCGTAGCGCGCCTCGCGCTCGTTGAACGCGGTGGCCAGCTTGATCTCGCCGCCGGCAACCTGTTCGAGCACGGCGTCCTGGCCGCCGGCCTGCTTCAGCGCGTAGGCCGCGGTCACCGTCGCCAGATACGGCTCGACCACCAGGCCGCGGCCCAGCTCCTGCATTACCACCATCATGTCGATGGCGGTACCGTTGAAGCCGCCCTGCGCCTCGGGCACCGGCAGCGCGGTCAGGCCGAGCTCGACCAGCGCGTTCCAGGCCGCTTCGCTGTAGCCGGTCTCGCTCTTGTAGGCCTTCTTGCGGGACTCGAAGTCGTAGCTCTTGTCGATGAAGCGGCGTACCGCGTCAGCCAGTTGCTTCTGCTCGTCGCTGAGATTGAAGTTCATGGTTCCTGTCTCCTCACAGCCCCAGGATCATCTGGCTGATGATGTTCTTCTGGATTTCGTTGGATCCGCCGTAGATCGAGGTCTTGCGGAAATTGAAGTAGTACGCGGCCAGCGGCGCGGCATCGTCGTAGCCGGTCACCGCATGCTCGGTCTCGCACTCCAGGTAGTCGCGGTCGAACGGCTGCGCGTACGGGCCGACGGCCTCGACCATCAGCTCGGTCAGCATCTGCTGGATCTCGGTGCCCTTGATCTTCAGCAGCGAGGCCTCGGGGCCGGGGCCCTTGCCGGCGCTCTCGCTCGAGACCACGCGCAGCACGGTGATTTCCAGCGCCATCAGCTCGATCTCCAGCGCGGCGACCTTGGCGCCGAATACCGGATCTTCCAGCAGCGGCTTGCCGTTCTTCTGCTGCTGGCGCGCGACGCGCTTCAGGAAGCCCAGCTCGCGCTTGGAATTGCCGACGCGGGCGATGCCGGTGCGCTCATGGCCGAGCAGGTACTTGGCGTAGGTCCAGCCCTTGTTCTCTTCGCCGACGCGGTTCTCGACCGGCACCTTGACGTTGTCGAAGAAGACCTCGTTCACCTCGTGGTCCTCGTCGAGCATGATGATCGGACGCACGGTGATGCCCGGCGTCTTCATGTCGATCAGCAGGAAGGAGATGCCCTCCTGCTTCTTGGCCTCGGGGTCGGTGCGGACCAGGCAGAAGATCATGTCGGCGTGCTGGCCGAGCGTGGTCCAGGTCTTCTGGCCGTTGACGATGTAGTGCTTGCCGTCCGGCGTCAGTTCGGCGCGGGTCTTCAGCGAGGCCAGGTCCGAGCCCGAGCCCGGCTCCGAATAGCCCTGACACCACCAGTCGGTGCAGTCCAGGATGCGCGGCAGGTAGTACGACTTCTGCTGCTCGTTGCCGTACTTCATGATCACCGGCGCGACCATCGCCACGCCGAAAGGCAGCACGCCGGGCGCGCCGACGCGGGCATTTTCCTCATCCCAGATATGGCGCTGGGTCGCGTTCCAGCCGGTGCCGCCAAACTCGACCGGCCAGTGCGGCGCCGACCAGCCCTTGCCCGCCAGGATCTTGTGCCAGCGCACCAGATCGTCGCGGTTGGGCCGGCGGTGATTCAGAATCTTGGCGCGAATGTCCGCCGGCAGGTTGGCTTCCAGCCAGCTGCGCACTTCCTCGCGGAAGGCGTTGTCGGCCGCCGTGTAATTGAGATCCATGCCCGTCTCCAGTGATGCCGGCTGCGGCCGGCAAATTGTTCTGGCCAACGCGCCCTCGCACCGGCGCGAAGGCGGGCACGGGACGCGATTCAGTGAGCCGTCTGCTTCAGCGCATCCGGCACCACGAGCGGAAACGTTTCGATGCCCTCTTCGGCGAGCGCCTGCACTTCCTCCGGCGACGCCGTCCCGCGGATGCCGCGTTCCGGTGCCTCGTCGTAATGCATGCGCCTGGCCTCCTCGGCAAAGCGCGGCCCCACGTCCTCGGTCTGCGCCAGCACCTGCCTGACCGCCTTCAGATACAGCGATTGCAGAACCTGCGCCGCCTGCGGGACCGCCTCCTGTGCCTGCGGTGCCGGCGCCCGCGGCGTCGGCGCTCGCTCGGCCGCGCCGGACAGATTCAGGCGCGGGGCGCTCGGCAGCCGCGTCACCGCGTGGTCGCCGCAGACAGGACACTGAACGAGATCGCGCGAAATCTGCGACTGCGCATCGTCCTCCGAAGCAAACCAGCCTTCGAACCGATGGTCATGCGCACAGCGCAGGTCGAGCACCTTCATGATGTTTCCAGCCCGTCAAAGCAATATTAGCCGTGAATCGCAAATTTGTGAACGGTCGTTCTAATTTTTTCCTGACCGGTGCCAGCCCGGAGGCTGGCCTGTCGGGAAGATGGTAGCGCTTCGGCGAATTTAAAGGTGGGCGGCGCTCAGCCCGGCACCTTCTGCTCGCCCGGCTGCCAGGCGCCCGACAGCACCTTTTCCAGCCAGAACGCGCCGATGATGGTCTTGACGTCGGTGATGCGGCCCTGGCGGACCCAGTCGATCACCTGCCCGGCCGGCACGATCAGCGTTTCGAGGAATTCGCCGTCGTCCAGCGCCGCCTCGCCGGCGGTCAGCTCGCGCGCCAGGAACAGGTCGATGAACTCGGTCGAGTACGAGATTACCGGGTGGATGCGGGTCAGGTAGTCCCAGCGCGCGGCGCTGTAGCCGGTTTCCTCGCGCAGCTCGCGCTCGCCGCAGCGCTGCGCCCCTTCCTGCGGGTCCAGCTTGCCGGCCGGGAATTCGAGCATGACCTCGCGCACCGCATAGCGGAACTGGCGCTCCACCAGCACGGTGCCGTCGTCGAACAGCGGGATCATCATCACCGCGCCCGGGTGCTCGACATACTCGCGGCCGGCCTGCTTGCCGTCGGGCAGCCGCACGATGTCCTGCTTCAGCGTCAGAAACTTGCCCCGGTGCAGCGTCGCGGACGCCAGGGGGACTTCCTTCAGATGGTCGTCGCCGCCGGCGTCGAGCGCTTCGGGAGAGACCAGGGAGGCGGCTTTCGAATGGGATGACGACATGAACCCTCCGGGATGGCGAGGCCGCCGAAGGTCATGCCGGGTTCGGCGTCAGCTCGCGCGATGTTTGACCAGGTACTGCCAGGTGTAGCCGGGGAAGGCGAACACCAGCATCAGGCAGGCGGTGATCGCGTAGAACTGCCAGCCCTGGGCAAAGCGGTTGCCCAGGCCGGCCTCGACCGCGAACCCGACCGCGCCGACCAGCAGATAGTAGACGATCAGCTCGGCGAGCCGCACCCAGAACGGCTTGCGCGGCTTGCCGAGCGGAATGACCGCAAACAGGCGCTGGTTGACGAACGGCAGATTGGCACAGGCCAATGCCAGCAGGATGACAAACCAGCCGCCCGCGGATGCGCTCATTGCGGTTTGGGTGGGATTCGCTTCGTGTGCGCGTCGGCCGGGCGCTCAGGCGCCCAGCGTGGTGCGCACGACCTGGTAGCACAGGTTCATCAGCGCGGCGGGGAAGATGCCCAGCGCGACGATCACCAGGCCGTTCAGGCTCAGCAGCGAACGCAGGCCGCCGGAGGCTTCCAGCGTTTCCTCGCCGGCCGGCACGTCGAAGTACATCAGCTTGACGATGCGCAGGTAGTAGAACGCACCGATCAGCGAGAACAGCACCGCCACCACGGCCAGCCACGACATGCCCGCCGCGACCACCGCCTCGAGCACGGCCAGCTTGGCGTAGAAGCCCACGGTCGGCGGGATGCCGGCCAGCGAGAACATCATCACCAGCATCAGCAGCGCGAACCACGGGTTCTTGCGCGACATGCCCTTCAGGTCTTCCAGCGTCTCGGCCTCGAAGCCCTTGTTGGTGCGCAGCAGGATGATGCCGAAGGTGCCCAGCGTGGTCAGCACGTAGGTGACCGCGTAGAACATCGCCGAGCCGTACGCGCTGGCGGCGCCGTCGGTCTGGCCGCCGGCCACGCCCGACAGCATGCCCAGCAGCAGGAAGCCCATGTGCGAGATCGTCGAATACGCCAGCATCCGCTTCAGGTTGCTCTGCACGATCGCGGTCAGGTTGCCGATCGCGAGCGACACCACCGCCAGCACCGACAGCATGACCTGCCAGTCCACCGCCAGCGGCAGCAGGCCTTCGACCAGGATGCGCAGCGTCATCGCGAAGGCGGCCAGCTTCGGCGCACCGGCGATCAGCAGCGTCACCGCGGTCGGCGAGCCCTGGTAGATGTCCGGAATCCACATGTGGAACGGCGCGGCGCCCAGCTTGAAGGCCAGGCCGGCGACCAGGAACACCACGCCGAAGGCCAGCATCGTCGTGTTGACGCGGCCGGATTCGACCACGCGGAACACTTCGCCCAGGTTCAGCGAACCGGTGGCACCGTACATCATCGACATGCCGTACAGCAGGAAGCCCGAGGCCAGCGCGCCCAGCACGAAGTACTTCATCGCCGATTCGGACGTCACGCGCGAATCGCGGCGCAGCGCGACCAGCGCGTACGACGACAGCGACAGCAGTTCCACGCCGAGGTACAGCGTCAGGAAGTTGTTGCCGGTGATCATCACGATCTGGCCGCCCAGCGTGAACAGCGCCAGCATGTAGAACTCGCCGGCGTACAGGTCACGGTCGCCGAGGTAGCGGCGGGTGTAGACCAGCGTCACGAACAGCGCCAGCGCCGAGAACGAGGCCAGCACGTTCGCCATCGGGTCGATCACGGCCAGGTTCGAGAAGGCGTAGTGGGTCTCGCCGTTGGCGGCGTTCAGGCCGAACCAGACGGTCAGTACCAGCGTGATCAGCAGCGACAGCGGATAGGCGACGCTCGGGCGGTTCTTGCCGCGCGCGAGGTCGATCCAGTTGACCGCCGCGATGGCGATCGCCAGGAAGATGATCGGGGCGACGGGCGCCCAAGTCGTGGTCGATTCCATGATTCGTTCTCTCCCTGCTTACAGCTTGGACTGCGCCACGTGCGACAGCAGGTTGACCACCGATGCGTGCATCACATCGGTAAAGGGTTTCGGATGCAGGCCCATGTACAGCGTCATCGCGGCCAGCAGGCCCAGCATGACGAACTCGCGCTTGTTCAGGTCGACCAGCTCGGCGACGTGCTGGTGCTTGATATCGCCGAACACCACGCGCTTGACCATCCACAGCGAATAGGCCGCGCCGAGGATCAGCGAGGTGGCCGCCGCCAGGCCGATCCAGAAGTTGTACTGGACGCCGCCCAGGATCACCATCCACTCGCCGACGAAGCCCGAGGTGGCCGGCAGGCCGCTGTTGGCCATCGCGAAGAACACCGCGAAGGCCGCGAACTTCGGCATCGTGTTGACCACGCCGCCGTAGTCGGCGATCTGGCGCGAGTGCACGCGGTCATAGAGCACGCCGATGCAAAGGAACATCGCGCCCGAGATGAAGCCGTGCGAGATCATCTGCACGATGCCGCCCTCGATGCCGATCTCGCTGAAGATGAAGAAGCCCAGCGTGACGAAGCCCATGTGGGCGATCGACGAGTACGCGACCAGCTTCTTCATGTCGGCCTGCACCATCGCCACCAGGCCGATGTAGATCACGGCCACCAGCGAGATCGCGATGATGAACGCGGCCAGGCTGTGGCTGGCGTCCGGCGCGATCGGCAGCGAGAAGCGCAGGAAGCCGTAGGCGCCCAGCTTCAGCATGATCGCGGCCAGCACCACGGAGCCGCCGGTGGGCGCCTCGACGTGGGCGTCGGGCAGCCAGGTGTGGACCGGCCACATCGGCACCTTGACCGCGAAGGCCAGGAAGAACGCCAGGAACAGCAGCACCTGCTCGTTCATCGACAGCCTGGCCTGATGCCATTGCAGGATCTCGAAGCTGCCGGTCTTGTTGTACAGGTACAGCAGCGCGATCAGCGTCAGCAGCGAGCCGAGCAGCGTGTAGAGGAAGAACTTGAAGGCCGCGTAGACCCGGTTCGGACCGCCCCAGACGCCGATGATGATGTACATCGGGATCAGCGTGGCCTCGAAGAACACGTAGAACAGCATGCCGTCGAGCGAGGCGAACACGCCGACCATGATGCCCGACAGGATCAGGAACGAGGCCATGTAGGCCGCCACGCGCTCGGTGATGACCTCCCAGCCGGCGATCACGACGATCACCGTGATAAAGGCGGTCAGCACCACGAACCACATAGAGATGCCGTCGACGCCGAGGTGGTAGTTGATGTTGAAGCGCTCGATCCACGAATACTTCTCGACGAACTGCATCTGCGCGGTGCCGCGGTCGAAGTTCAGAATCAGCGGCAGCGTGACCAGGAAGCTGACGATCGAGCCGAACAACGCGGTCCAGCGGACGAAGCCCGGGCTGCGATCCGAGCCGAAAGCCAGCACCAGCAAGCCGAAAAAGACAGGCAGCCAGATAGCGAAAGAGAGAACCATTTTCGTTGTATTCCTTACTTGGCGCCCACCGCGCTAGCCGAGCCGAAGATCGTGATCGACAGCAGCACCAGCATGCCCAGGATCATCGCGAATGCGTAGTGATAGATATAGCCGGACTGCACGTAGCGGCTGACCGAGGCGACCCAGCCGACCACGCGCGCGGCGCCGTTGACCAGCAGGCCGTCGATCAGGCCCTGGTCGCCGCCCTTCCACAGGCCCGTGCCGAGCAGGCGCGCGCCGCGGGCGAACACCGCCTCGTTGATGGCGTCCATGTAGTACTTGTTGTCGAGCAACTTGTACACGCCGCTGAAGCGCTGCTGGATGGCCGCCGGGATGTCGGGGCGCTTCATGTAGAAGAACCACGACAGCACCACGCCGGCCAGCGCGAGCCACAGCACCGGGGTCTGCAGCGAGTGGATGCCCATCGCGACCCAGCCGTGGAACATCTCGCCCAGCTCGCGCATCGCGTGATGGTTCTCGCCGACGAAGATCACGTTCTGGAAGGCCACGCCGTTCTTGAAGAAGTCGCCGAACAGCATCGGCTCGATCGCGATCGCACCGATCACCACCGACGGGATCGCCAGCAGCACCAGCGGCAGCGTCACGACCCACGGCGACTCGTGCGGCTTCTCGCCCGGAGCCAGGCCATGGTGATGGTCGTCGCCATGCGCCTCTTCCTCTTCCTCGGCGTGGTCGTGGTGCAGGTGCGGCTTGCCGAAGCGCTCCTCGCCGTGGAATACCAGGAAGTACATCCGGAACGAGTAGAACGCGGTGACGAACACGCCCGCCATCACGGCGAAGTAGGCGAAGCCCGAACCGGCGATGTGCGACTCGGCCACGGCCTCGATGATCGAGTCCTTCGAGTAGAAGCCCGAGAAGAACGGCGTGCCGATCAGCGCCAGCGAACCGACCAGCGAGGTGATCCAGGTGATCGGCATGTACTTGCGCAGGCCGCCCATGTTGCGGATGTCCTGGTCATGGTGCATGCCGATGATCACCGAGCCCGCGGCCAGGAACAGCAGCGCCTTGAAGAAGGCGTGGGTCATCAGGTGGAACACCGCGACCTGGTAGGCCGAGGCGCCCAGCGCGACCGTCATGTAGCCCAGCTGCGACAGCGTCGAGTACGCGACCACGCGCTTGATGTCGTTCTGGATGATGCCCAGGAAACCCATGAACAGCGCGGTGATCGCGCCGATCACCAGCACGAAGGACAGCGCGGCGTCGGACAGCTCGAACAGCGGCGACATGCGGCTGACCATGAAGATGCCCGCGGTCACCATGGTGGCCGCGTGGATCAGCGCCGAGATCGGGGTCGGGCCTTCCATCGAGTCCGGCAGCCACACGTGCAGCGGGAACTGCGCCGACTTGCCCATCGCGCCGATGAACAGGCAGATGCAGGCCACCGTCAGCATCATCCAGTCGGTGCCCGGGAAGGTCACGGTCGCCAGCTGGTCGCGCGCGGCGAACACGTCGGTGTAGTTCAGGCTGCCGCTGTAGGCCAGCAGCAGGCCGATGCCCAGGATGAAGCCGAAGTCGCCGACGCGGTTGACCAGGAAGGCCTTCAGGTTGGCGAAGATCGCGGTCGGACGGGTGTACCAGAAGCCGATCAGCAGATACGAGACGAGGCCCACCGCTTCCCAGCCGAAGAACAGCTGCAGGAAGTTGTTGCTCATCACCAGCATCAGCATCGAGAAGGTGAACAGCGAGATGTAGGCGAAGAAGCGGTTGTAGCCGGGGTCGCCCTGCATGTAGCCGACGGTGTAGATGTGCACCATCAGCGAGACGAAGGTCACCACCACCATCATCATTGCGGTCAGCGAGTCGACCAGGAAGCCGACCTCCATCTTCAGCGGATGGCCGTTGAACGGCAGCACCATCCACTCATAGACGGTGGCGTTGAAGCTGGCCCCATCCACCATCACGTCGCGCAGCACGAGCAGCGACAGCAGGCAGGCGATCGCCACGCCGAGAATGGTCACGGTGTGGGCGATGGCGCGGCCGGCGCGCGTCTCCGACGAGAACGATCCGAAGAACTTGGTGCCGAACAATCCCGCGATGGCCGCGCCGGCGAGCGGCGCCAGCGGAATCGCGAGCAGCAGGTTGGGGTTGAGCGTGGTTGCCATAGGACGCTTGTTGGTGTGCGGTCGGGTGCGGTCGGTTGGGTGACGTGTTTCGACAGGATCGGCTCGCGGGCATCAGCCCTTGAGCGCATCCAGGTCGTCGACGTTGATCGTGTCCAGATTGCGGAACAGCACGACCAGGATTGCCAGACCGATCGCCGACTCGGCGGCGGCCACCGTCAGGATGAAGAAAACGAAGACTTGGCCGGCCAGATCGCCCAGATAGTGCGAAAAGGCGACGAAGTTCATATTGACCGCCAGCAGCATCAGCTCGATCGCCATCAGCAGCACGATCACGTTCTTGCGGTTCAGGAAGATGCCGACGATGCTGATCGCAAACAGGATCGCACCGAGCACCAGGAAATGGGCGAGAGAGAGCACGTCGTTCCCCGATCTTCAGTTCTTGTTGGCGGCGTCGGCTTGCTCGCCGGCGGCTTGCGCGGTCTGTGCCGGCATCGAGACCAGCCGCACGCGGTCGGCGCGGCGGGTGCGCAGCTGTTCGGACACGTCCTGCGCCTTGGTGTCCTTGCGGCGGCGCAGCGTCAGCGCGACCGCGGCGATGATGGCCACCAGCAGGATGATGCCGGCCACCTCGAAGGCGTAGATGTAGTCGGTGTAGATGACCTGGCCGAGCGCGCCGGTGTTCGAGTAGTCGGAACCCTGCGGCATCGGCTTGAGCGGCTGCGTGGTGCCGATGAAGTTGCGCACCAGCACGATCGCCATTTCCGCGATGATCAGCGCGCCCACCACCGAGGCCAGCGGCACATAGGTCCAGAAGTCGCGCCGCAGGTGCTCGATATCGATATCGATCATCATCACGACGAACAGGAACAGCACCATCACGGCGCCGACGTAGACCAGCACCAGCAGGATGGCGAGGAATTCGGCCTGCAGCAGCATCCACAGCGCGGCTGCCGTGAAGAACGACAGCACGAGGTACAGCGCCGAGTGCACCGGGTTCTTGGCGGTGATGACTTTCAGTGCGGAGAGCACCAGCACCACTGCGAAGACGTAGAAGATGGTGGTCGTGAATTCCATGGTTCTCGTCGTGCCGCACGGCACAGGCCACCCCCGGCGGCCTGCCCTTGCGGCATCCTTCTAGTTGCCCCTCGCGGGGCCCGATTCAATATGAAGCCTTGCGGCCCGATGCGCGCGCCCGGCGCGATCAGCGGTACTTCGCGTCCGCCGCCTTGGCCGCCGCGATCTGCGGCTCGTAGCGGTCGCCCACCGCGAGCAGCATGTCCTTGGTGAAATACAGGTCGCCGCGCTTCTCGCCGTGGTACTCGAGAATCTGGGTTTCGACGATGGCGTCGACCGGGCAGGCTTCCTCGCAGAAGCCGCAGAAAATGCATTTGGTCAGATCGATGTCGTAGCGCGTGGTACGGCGGGTGCCGTCGGCGCGCACGTCCGACTCGATCGTGATGGCCAGCGCCGGGCAGACCGCTTCGCACAGCTTGCAGGCGATGCAGCGCTCCTCGCCGTTCGGATAGCGGCGCAGCGCGTGCAGGCCGCGGAAGCGCGGCGAGATCGGCGTCTTCTCCTCGGGGAACTGCACCGTGATCTTGCGGGCGAAGAGATAGCGGCCGGTCAAGGCCATGCCCTTGAAGAGTTCCTTCAGGAGCAGGCTGTTGAAGAAGTCCTTGATGGCGAGCAGCATGACGATTGCTTCCTAGTAATTCCACCGGGCGCGGCGCGTGCGCCGCGGCCCGGTTTGGCCCGTCCCGGCCGGCTTCGTGGCCGGGATCGGCGGCGATTTCAGTGCCAGATGTTCCAGGGCGACTTGATCCAGATCGCCACGATGATCAGCCATGCGACGGTCAGCGGAATGAAGACCTTCCAGCCCAGGCGCATGATCTGGTCGTAGCGGTAGCGCGGGAACGAGGCGCGGATCCAGATGAACACCGACAGCAGCAGGAACACCTTGATCAGCAGCCAGAAGAAGCCCGGGATCGCGTTGGTGACCACGCTGTCGACCGGGGGCGCCCAGCCGCCGAGGAACATCAGCGCGGTCATCGTCGAGATGATGATCATGTTGATGTATTCGGCCAGGAAGAACAGCGCGAAGCCCATGCCCGAGTACTCGATCATGTGGCCCGCCACGATTTCCGATTCGCCTTCCACCACGTCGAACGGGTGGCGGTTGGTTTCGGCCACGCCCGAGATGAAGTAGACGCCGAACATCGGCAGCAGCGGCAGCCAGTTCCACGACAGCACGTTCAGGCCCATGTTGGCGAAGTAGCCGGTGTTCTGGCCGTTGACGATCGCCGACAGGTTCAGGCTGCCCGACACCATCAGCACCGTGACCAGCGCGAAGCCCATCGCGATTTCGTACGACACCATCTGCGCGGCGGCACGCATCGCGCCGATGAAGGCGTACTTCGAGTTCGAGGCCCAGCCCGCCAGGATCACGCCGTAGACGCCGACCGAGCTGATCGCCATCACATACAGCAGGCCGGCGTTGACGTCGGCCATCACCACCTCGGCCTGGAACGGGATCACCGCCCAGATCGCCACGGCCGGCATCAGCACCATCAGCGGCGCGATCAGGTACAGGCCCTTGCTGACCTGCGAGGGCGTCATCACTTCCTTGAGCAGCAGCTTCAGCACGTCGGCGATCGGCTGCAGCAGGCCCAGCGGGCCGACCCGGTTCGGGCCGATCCGCACGTGCATCCAGCCGATCAGCTTGCGCTCCCACAGGATCAGGTAGGCCACGCACAGCAGCAGCGGCACCACGATGACCACGGCGCGAATCAGGATCCACAGCGGCGTCCATGCGCCACCGAAGACGGCCTGTCCCTGCGAGGTAATCCAATCGATCATCTTTCTCTCTCGCCTGTCGTATTCGCTTCTTTAAGCCGCGGCCACCGGGGCCAGTTCCACCGCCTTTTCCACCAGCACGGTGCCGAACATCGGCCCGAGGCCGACGGCGGCCGGCGTGGCCGCCGACACGCGCACCGTATTGGCGGGCAGACCTTCCTCGAGCACGGCCGGCAGCACGACGCTGCCCTGCCCTTGCGTCACGCGCACCGGATCGCCGGCGGCCACGCCGAGCGCGGCGAACAGGTCGGCCGACAGGCCCACCTGCATCGCGCGGCGCGCGGCAGCGGTCAGCTGCAGCGAATCGGCACGGCGCACGATCGCATCCGAGTGGTAGATCGGCACGTCGGCGACGCGCTCGATCGCCGGCACGGCACCGTTGGCCGACGGCGCGGCGACCTGGATCGCGGCGGACGTGCGGTTGTTCAGGCGCGGAGCGATCGCTTCGGCCAGCGCTTCGTCGCGGACCGACTCGGCGGTCTCGTAGTCGAAGCCCGGCACGTCGAGCAGATTGCCCAGCACGCGCAGCACCTTCCACGCCGGGCGGGTCTCGCCCAGCGGACGCACCACGCCGTTGAAGCTTTGCGGCACGCCTTCGCAGTTCACGTAGGTGCCCGAGGTCTCGCTGAACGGCGCGATCGGCAGGATCACGTCGGCGTATTGCAGCGCGGCGTCGGAGCGGAACGGCGACAGCACGATCACGGTGCCGGCCTGGCTCAGCGCGGCCAGCGCGCGTTGCGGGTCGGCGGTGTCGAACTCGGGTTCGGCGTTCAGCAGCACATAGGCCTTGCGCGGCGACTCCAGCATGGCGCGGGCATCGGCCCCGCCCTGGCGCGGCAGCGCGCCGACCAGATGCGCGCCGACGGTGTTGGCCGCTTCGGTCAGGAAGCCCAGCGTGGCGCCGGTGTTGTCCGCGATCCACTGCGCCAGCGCGTGCAGCGCGGCGAATTGCGGATGGCGGACCGCCTCGTTGCCGAGGAACACGGCACGGCGCTCGCCCGACAGCAGGGCCTGCGCGGCCGCCTCGGCCAGCGCGCCACCGTCGAAACCGTCCGTACCGGCCGGAGCGGCGACGCCCTTGGCGGCCGCGACCGCGCGCGCCACGCCGGCCAGCGCGGCGGCCCAGGCCGACGGCGCCACGGCGATGCGCGCCGCCAGCGGCATCAGCAGATCTTCGGGGCTGGCGCCCAGCACGGCGACGCGTGCACCCTTCTTGGCGGCCTGGCGCAGGCGCGAGGCCAGCAGCGGCTGATCCTTGCGCAGCGAGGCGCCGATCACCAGCGCGCCCTGCAGCGTCGACACGTCCGCGATCGGCATGCCGAGCCACGGTGCGCCCGCTACCGGCGCCGAGAAATCGGCCTGGCGCAGGCGGAAGTCGATATTGTCGCTACCGAGGCCGCGCACCAGCTTGCCGAGCAGATAGAGCTCCTCGACGGTGGCGTGCGGGCTGGCCAGCGCGGCGATCTGGTCGGCGCCATGCTCGCGCTTGATGCCGGCCAGGCCGTTGGCGACGTATTCGAGCGCGGTCTGCCAGTCGGTCTCGAGCCACTGGTTGTCCTGCTTGATCATCGGCCGCGTCAGGCGGTCGGCGCTGTTCAGGCCCTCGTACGAGAAACGGTCGCGGTCCGACAGCCAGCATTCGTTGATGGCCTCGTTGTCCAGCGGCAGCACGCGCATCACGCGGTGGTTCTTGGACTGGACGATCAGGTTCGTGCCCAGGCCGTCGTGCGGCGACACCGACTTGCGGCGCGACAGCTCCCACGTCCGCGCGGTGTAGCGGAACGGCTTGCTGGTCAGCGCGCCGACCGGGCACAGGTCGATCATGTTGCCCGACAGCTCGGAGTCCACCGTCTTGCCCACGAAGGTTGTGATCTCGGAGTGCTCGCCGCGGTTCAGCATGCCCAGCTCCATCACGCCGGCCACTTCCTGGCCGAAGCGCACGCAGCGGGTGCAGTGGATGCAGCGCGTCATCTCTTCCATCGAGATCAGCGGGCCCACGTTCTTGTGGAACACCACGCGCTTCTCTTCCTTGTAGCGCGATTCCGAGGCGCCGTAGCCGACCGCCAGATCCTGCAGCTGGCACTCGCCGCCCTGATCGCAGATCGGGCAATCGAGCGGGTGATTGATCAGCAGGAATTCCATCACCGACTTCTGGGCCTTGACCGCCTTCTCCGAATTGGTGAAGACCTTCATGCCCGCGGTAACCGGCGTGGCGCAGGCCGGCAGCGCCTTCGGCGCCTTTTCGACCTCGACCAGACACATGCGGCAGTTGGCCGCGATGGACAGCTTGCGGTGATAGCAGAAGTGCGGGATGTAGGTGCCCAGCTTGCGGGCCGCTTCCATCACCAGGCTGCCTTCCGCAACCTCAACCTTCTTGCCGTCGATTTCGAGTTCAACCATGTTCTGCCACGCTTAGATGTAGGCCGGAACCATGCACTGCTTGTGTTCGACGTGATATTCGAACTCTTTCCAGTAGTGCTTGAGCATGCCGCGGACCGGCATCGCCGCCGCATCGCCGAGCGCGCAGATGGTGCGGCCCATGATGTTTTCGGCAACGTTGTTGAGCAGGTCCAGGTCTTCCTGGCGGCCTTCACCATGCTCGATGCGGTTCACCATGCGGTAGAGCCAGCCGGTGCCTTCGCGGCACGGCGTGCACTGGCCGCACGATTCTTCGAAGTAGAAATAGGACAGGCGCAGCAGCGAGCGAACCATGCAGCGCGTCTCGTCCATCACGATCACCGCGCCCGAGCCCAGCATCGAGCCGGCCTTGGCGATCGAGTCGTAGTCCATGTCGGACGCCATCATCAGGTCCGCCGGCACCACCGGCGCCGACGAGCCGCCCGGGATCACGGCCTTGAGCTTCTTGCCGCCGCGCATGCCGCCGGCCAGTTCCAGCAGCGTCGCGAATGGCGTGCCGAGCGGAATCTCGTAGTTGCCGGGACGCTCGACGTCGCCCGAGACCGAGAAGATCTTGGTGCCGCCGTTGTTCGGCTTGCCCATCTTCAGGTAATTCTCGGGACCGACGGCCAGCAGGAACGGCACCGCGGCGAAGGTCTCGGTGTTGTTGATCGTGGTCGGCTTGCCGTACAGGCCGAAGCTGGCCGGGAACGGCGGCTTAAAGCGCGGCTGGCCCTTCTTGCCTTCCAGCGATTCGAGCAGCGCGGTTTCCTCGCCGCAGATGTAGGCGCCATAGCCGTGGTGGGCATGCAGCTGGAAGCTGAAGCCCGAGCCCAGGATGTTGTCACCCAGGAAGCCGGCCGCGCGCGCCTCTTCGAGAGCTTCCTCGAAGATCTTGTACTCGTTCCAGATCTCGCCGTGGATGTAGTTGTAGCCCACGGTGATGCCCATCGCGTACGCGCCGATGGCCATGCCTTCGATCAGCGCGTGCGGGTTGTAGCGGATGATGTCGCGATCCTTGAACGTGCCAGGCTCGCCCTCGTCGGTATTGCAGACCAGGTACTTCTGGCCCGGGAACTGACGCGGCATGAAGCTCCACTTCAGGCCGGTGGGGAAGCCCGCGCCGCCGCGGCCGCGCAGGCCCGAGGCCTTGACGTCGGCGATCACCTGCTCGGGCGGCACCTTCTCGGTCAGGATGCGCTTGAGCTGCTGATAGCCGCCGCGCTTGACGTAGTCTTCCAGATGCCAGTTCTTGCCATCCAGCCCGGCCAGGATCAGCGGCTGGATATGGCGGTCGTGCAGACAGGTCATATTACTTGTCCCCCTTGGCAGCGGCTTCGGCCTTGAGCTCGTCGACCAGCGCGTCGAGCTTGGCGTCGCTCATGAAGCTGCACATGCGGGTGTTGTTGACGATCATCACCGGGGCGTCGCCGCAGGCGCCCATGCACTCGCCTTCCTTCAGCGTGAAGGTGCCGCACGGGGTCGTCTCGTTGTAGTCGATGCCCAGCTTGCGCTTCAGGTACTCGCCGGCACGCTCGCCGCCGGACAGTGCGCAAGGCAGGTTGGTACAGACGGTCAGCTTGTAGCGGCCGACCGGCTTGGTGTCGTACATGTTGTAGAAGGTGGCCACTTCCTCCACCCACACCGGCGGCATGTCGAGGTACTTGGCCACGAATTCCATGACTTCCGGGGACACCCAGCCCACTTCGCCCTGCGCCACGGCCAATGCCGCCATCACGGCCGATTGCTTCTGGTCGGCCGGATACTTGGCGATCGCGCGATCGATTTCCTTGAGAGCTTCTGCTGATAGCATGGTCGTTGCCGTGGTGTTGCCTAATGCGCCGATTTACAAGCGAAACGCGCCAGCCGGTGGCGCGGTCCGCATCAGTTGCAGCCGTCGCTGCGTTGTCCTCGCAGGCATGAGCCCCATGCCGGCTTGCCGCGGTCGGTCCGGATCGTCGTCCGGCGGCGGCACGTCGTTAGCGGTCGATCTCGCCGAACACGATGTCCTGCGTACCGATGATCGTCACCGCATCCGCGATCATGTGGCCCTTGGCCATTTCGTCGAGCGCGGCCAGGTGGGCAAAGCCCGGTGCGCGGATCTTCAGACGGTACGGCTTGTTCGCGCCGTCGGAGATCGCGTAGATGCCAAACTCGCCCTTCGGGTGCTCCACCGCCGCGTAGGTCTCGCCCTCCGGCACGCGAATGCCTTCGGTGAAGAGCTTGAAATGGTGGATCAGCTCTTCCATGTTCGACTTCATGTCGACGCGCGACGGCGGCGTGACCTTGTGGTTGTCGCTCATCACCGGGCCGGGATTGCGGCGCAGCCAGTCGACGCATTGCTTGATGATGCGGTTGGACTGGCGCATTTCTTCCACCCGCACCAGATAGCGCGCATAGCAGTCGCCGCCCACGCCGACCGGCACGTCGAAGTCGAGCTTGTCGTAGACCTCGTAGGGCTGTTTCTTGCGCAGGTCCCACTCGATCCCCGAGCCGCGCAGCATCGGGCCGGTAAAGCCCATCTGCAGCGCGCGTTCCGGGCTGACCACGCCGATGCCGACCAGTCGCTGCTTCCAGATCCGGTTGTCGGTCAGCAGCGTCTCGTACTCGTCGACGTACTTCGGGAACCGGTTGGTGAAATCCTCGATGAAGTCGAGCAGCGAGCCGGAGCGCGCCTCGTTCATCGCCTTGATCGCCCGCTCGTTGTGGACCTTGGACGCCTTGTATTGCGGCATCGTGTCGGGCAGGTCGCGATAGACGCCGCCCGGACGATAGTAGGCCGCGTGCATCCGCGCGCCCGACACCGCCTCGTACATGTCGAACATGTCCTCGCGCTCGCGGAACGCGTACAGGAACACCGCCATCGCGCCGACGTCGAGCGCGTGCGAGCCGATCCACATCAGATGGTTCAGCAGGCGCGTGATCTCGTCGAACATCACGCGGATGTACTGCGCGCGGATCGGCACGTCGATGCCGACCAGCTTCTCGATCGCCATCACGTAGGCGTGTTCGTTGGCCATCATCGACACGTAGTCGAGACGGTCCATGTACGGCACGCTCTGGATCCAGGTCTTCTGCTCGGCCAGCTTCTCGGTGGCACGGTGCAGCAGGCCGATGTGCGGGTCGGCGCGCTGGATCACTTCGCCGTCCAGCTCCAGCACCAGGCGCAGCACGCCGTGCGCCGCCGGGTGCTGCGGACCGAAGTTCAGGGTGTAATTCTTGATATCTGCCATCGCGGGTTCTCAGTGCCGGTCAGTGCTTCAGGCCGCCGTAGTTTTCCTCGCGGATCACCCGTGGCGTCAGCTCGCGCGGTTCGATCGTGACCGGCTGATAGATGACGCGCTTCTGCTCTGGGTCGTAGCGCATCTCGACATAGCCGGACACCGGGAAGTCCTTGCGGAACGGATGGCCGACGAAGCCGTAGTCGGTCAGGATGCGGCGCAGGTCCGGATGGCCTTCGAAGATGATGCCGAAGAAGTCGAACGCCTCGCGCTCGAACCAGTTGACCGAGTTCCACACGTCGATCAGCGACGGGATCACCGGCATGTCGTCGTCCGGCGCGAACACGCGCACGCGCAGGCGCCAGTTATGCGTCAGCGACAGCAGATGCGAGATCGCGGCGAAACGCGGACCGTCCCAGGCGCCGTCGCCATAGGTGGAATAGTCGACGCCGCACAGGTCGATCAGCTGCTCGAAACGCAGCGACGGATCGTCGCGCAGGATGCGGGCCACTTCGAGGTAGTCGTCGGCCTTGACGATCAGCGTCAGCTGGTCGAACGACTCCACCAGCTTGCCGATGCGATTGCCGAGCGCCTTCTCCAGCGCGGACTTCAGGGTATCGAGCTTGGCCATGTCAACCCTTGCGCGCGATGGTGTTGGTGCGGCGGATCTTGTTCTGCAGCTGGATGATGCCGTAGATCAGCGCTTCGGCCGTCGGCGGGCAGCCCGGCACGTAGATGTCGACCGGCACGATCCGGTCGCAACCGCGCACCACCGAATACGAGTAGTGATAGTAGCCGCCGCCGTTGGCGCACGAGCCCATCGAGATGACCCAGCGCGGCTCGGCCATCTGGTCGTACACCTTGCGCAGGGCGGGGGCCATCTTGTTGCACAGCGTGCCGGCCACGATCATCACGTCCGACTGGCGCGGCGACGGGCGGAAGATCACGCCGAAGCGGTCCATGTCGTAGCGCGCGGCGCCGGCATGCATCATTTCCACGGCACAGCAGGCCAGGCCGAAGGTCATCGGCCACAGCGACCCGGTGCGGGTCCAGTTGATCAGCTTGTCAGCGGTAGTCGTGACGAAGCCTTCGTTCAGAACGCCTTCGATTGCCATTTCACATCACTCCCAATCGAGCGCGCCCTTTTTCCAGATGTAGACGAAGCCCACGATGAATTCCAGCAGAAACACGCCCATGGCGATGAAACCCGGCCAGCCGATGTCCTGCAGGGCGACGCCCCACGGGAAAAGGAAAGCGGTTTCGAGATCGAACAGAATGAAAAGGATGGCGATGAGGTAATAGCGCACGTCGAACTTCATGCGCGCGTCCTCAAACGCTTCGAAGCCGCACTCGTAGGGCGAGAGCTTGGCGGCGTCGGGCTTGTTCGGACCCAGGATCCGGCCGATCGACATCAGCGCGAGGCCGAGCACCACGCCGAAGATGATGAAGATGAGAACGGGGAAATAGGCTTCGAGATTCAAGGTACGGCCAGCCTTATCTGGAATGTTGTCAACAGCACCAGCTGAAGCGGCGTCCTGTTGCCCACCCCAAGCGCCCAACGCCATTGCGCAGACATCACGGCGCCGCCTTGCGGACTGCCGGAGCCCCTCACCGGGGCATTGCCCGGGAGCAGACTCCGATCAAGTTGTTTGGTGCCGACGGCGAGACTCGAACTCGCACAGCTTTCGCCACTACCCCCTCAAGATAGCGTGTCTACCAATTTCACCACGTCGGCTGGGGGAGAAACAATATTGCCTGGCGCCGGGTTTCAAGCCCTTCGGTATGCTGGTTTTGCGGCCATTTTTGCTATTTGGCCGCACCGCCAGGAACCGTCGCTGGGGAATCGTTTCAAGCCCTGCATTCTAACCCATGATCGCCACTTTGTTCAATGCACAAGTGCAAAATGTTCGGCAATCCCGGGCGCGAATGCCGGATTATTTCGGCACGGCGGGAGCCGCCGGCGCCGATGCGGCAGCGGCCGGCGCCGATGCAGCCGGCACCGAGGCGGCCGGGGCCGGAGCGGTCTGCGGAGCCGCGCCCATCACGCCCAGCGAGGCCGACGGACGGTAGTTGCCCAGCAGCGTCAGCGCCAGCGTGCAGACGAAGAACAGCGTGGCCAGCACGGCCGTGGTGCGCGACAGGAAGTTGGCCGAGCCGGTGGCGCCGAACAGGCTGCCCGAGGCGCCCGAGCCGAACGCCGCGCCGACGTCGGCGCCCTTGCCGTGCTGCAGCAGCACCAAGCCGATCACGCCCAGTGCCGACAGCACCTGCGCGACCATCAATAGAGTTTTCAGAATTGCCATGGATTCGATTCGCTTGCCTGATTCAGACGGTCGGTGCGGCCGGCATCAGGCGTTGCCGATCGCGAGAAAATCTTCGGTTTTGAGCGAGGCGCCGCCGATCAGGCCGCCGTCGATATCGGCCATCGAGAACAGCTCGGCCGCATTGTCCGGCTTGACGCTGCCGCCGTACAGGATCGCCATGCGCTGCGCCACGCCGGCGTCGCGCGCAGCCACCTGGGCCCGCAGGAAGGCGTGCACGGCCTGGGCCTGCTCCTTGCTGGCGGTCTTGCCGGTACCGATGGCCCAGACCGGCTCATAGGCCAGCACCACGCGACCCAGCTGCTCCACCGACAGCGCGTCCAGCACGGCCTGCAGCTGCCGGCCGACCACGGCCTCGGTTTCGCCCGCCTCGCGCTGCGCCAGCGTCTCGCCGACGCAGATCACCGGCACGATGCCGAATTCGAGGGCCCGCAGCGCCTTGGCTGCGACACCGGCATCGCTCTCGCCATGATAGGTGCGGCGCTCGGAATGCCCCACCAGCACGTAGCTGACGCCGAACTCGGCCAGCATCGACGCCGCCACCTCGCCGGTGAACGCGCCGCGCGCCTCGGCCGACACGTCCTGGGCGCCCCAGGCGACCTGGCTGCCCGCCAGCAACGCCTGGCACTGCGCCAGATAGGGGAACGGCGCGCACACCGCGAGGCTGGCACCCGCAGGGGCGCCGGCCTTGATACCGTTCAGCAGGGCCTCGTTGGCAGCCAGGCTGCCATGCATCTTCCAGTTGCCGATGACGAGCTTTTGTCTCACGAAAGCGCCTCTCAAAATCAAACCCGCTATTCTACCGTGCGCGGGGACGGGGCGCTACGCCGATCGGCCGGAAAGCGCGCGAACCTAGCGCCCGACCAAGCCTGACCAAGCCCGACCAAACCAGCCCCGGTCAGCCCCGGTCAGCCCCGGTCAGCCCCGGTCAGCCCCGGTCAGCCCCGGCGAGCCCAGGCCAGCCCAGGCCAGCCCAACCCCGCCCAAGCCATCGGCCCGGTCCTGCACGGTCCCGCCCAGCGCCGTCCAGTCCATCAGCCCGGCCCGATGGCCGCGCCGAGCCGAGCCGGGCCCGGCCCGGCCACCCGTTACCAGGTCAGCACGATCTTGCCGACATGCTCGCTCGACTCCATCAGACGATGGGCGTCGGCGGCCTGCGCGGCCGGGAACACCTGGTGGATCACCGGCTTGATGCTGCCGTCGGCCAGCAGCGGCCACACCTGCTCGTGCAGCGCGCGGGCGATCTCGCCCTTGAACGAGGCCGGGCGCGGCCGCAGCGTGGAGCCGGTGACGGTGATGCGGCGGCGCAGGATGTCGCCGAGCGGAATCTCCGCCTTGGCACCGCCGAGCAGCGCGATGATGACGATGCGGCCATCGTCGGCGATGCACGACAGCTCGCGCGCCAGATACGGCCCGGCCACCATGTCGAGGATCACGTCGACACCGCGGCCGCCGGTCAGCGTCTTGACCTCGGCGGCGAAGTCCTGCGTCTTGTAGTTGATCGCGCGGTCGGCGCCGAGTGCCTCGCAGGCACGGCACTTCTCGTCGCTGCCGGCGGTGACGAAGACCTTGTGGCCGAGCGCCTTGGCGATCTGGATCGCGGTGGTACCGATACCGCTCGAACCGCCCTGGATCAGCAGCGTCTCGTCCTTGCCGCGCGGGCCGCGTCCAAGATAGCCGCGGTCGAACACATTGCTCCACACCGTGAAGAAGGTCTCGGGCAAGGCCGCGGCCTCGATATCGCTCAGGCCCTGCGGCACCGGCAGGCACTGCGCCAGCGGCGCGGTGCACAGCTGCGCGTAGCCGCCGCCCTGCACCAGCGCGCACACGCGGTCGCCGACCTTCAGGCCGAAGCGATTGTCCGGATGCGACAGATCGCCGCCGACGATCTCGCCCGCGACCTCGAGACCGGGCAGATCGGAGGCCCCCGGCGGCACCGGATAGTTGCCGGTACGCTGGAACACGTCGGGCCGATTGACGCCGGCCGCGGCAACGCGGATCAGGACTTCACCGGGACCGGGCGCCGGATCGGGGCGCTCGGTCGGCTGCAACACGTCGGGGCCGCCGTATTCGCGGATCTCGATGGCTTGCATGCTGGCTCCTTGAAAACTGAAACCGCGCCTGGCGCGCGGTAGGGATGCGGAAAGGGAAAAAAGAAAGCGCGAACGATCGCGCCTGCCCTGAGGGACTGGCGGCAGTGTAAACAAAAAAACGGCCGGGCATCGCCCAGCCGTTTTTCCACACGCATTGCGTCCGACCGAGAAACCGTCGCCCCGCTTGTGCGGGCACGGCGGCTCCGGACCGGCTTACTGCTGCTCGCCGCCCGTCGGTTCGGCCGGCGCTGCCGGCGCTTCCGCGTTGGCCAGCGGCGCGATCGAACCGCCCTCCTCGGCCATCGCCGCCTTCAGCGACAGACGCAGGCGGCCCTTCTCGTCGGCCTGGATCAGCTTGACGCGGACCTGCTGGCCTTCCTTCAGCCAGTCCTTGATGTCCTTGACGCGCTCGTTGACGATCTCCGAGATATGCAGCAGACCGTCCTTGCCCGGCAGGATGTTGACGATGGCGCCGAAGTCCAGCAGCTTCAGCACGGTGCCGTTGTAGATCTTGCCCACTTCGGCTTCCGCGGTGATGCCCTCGATGCGGCGCTTGGCCTCGGCCATGCCCTCGGTCGAGGTCGACGCGATCGTGATCGTGCCGTCTTCCTGGATGTCGATGGTCGTGCCGGTTTCCTTGGTCAGCGCCTGGATGGTCGAGCCGCCCTTGCCGATGACCTCGCGGATCTTGTCCGGATGGATCTTCATCGTGATCATGCGCGGCGCGTGCTCCGACAGTTCGGTGCGCGCATGGCCCATCGCTTCCTGCATCTTCGACAGGATATGCAGGCGGCCTTCCTTGGCCTGCGCCAGCGCGACCTGCATGATCTCCTTGGTGATGCCCTGGACCTTGATGTCCATCTGCAGCGCGGTGATGCCGTTGTCGGTACCCGCCACCTTGAAGTCCATGTCGCCGAGGTGGTCCTCGTCGCCCAGGATGTCGGTCAGCACGGCAAACTTGTTGCCTTCCAGAATCAGGCCCATGGCCACGCCGGCCACGTGCGCCTTGACCGGAACGCCGGCGTCCATCAGCGCCAGGCAGCCGCCGCAGACCGAAGCCATCGACGACGAGCCGTTCGACTCGGTGATTTCCGAGACCAGGCGGATCGTGTAGGCGAACTCGTCCTCGGCTGGCAGCACCGGAATCAGCGCGCGCTTGGCCAGACGGCCGTGGCCGATCTCGCGGCGCTTGGGCGAACCGACGCGGCCCGTTTCGCCGGTGGCGAACGGGGGCATGTTGTAGTGGAGCATGAAGCGGTCGCGGTATTCGCCGGCCAGCGCGTCGATGATCTGCTCATCGCTCTTGGTGCCCAGCGTGGCCACCACCAGCGCCTGCGTCTCGCCGCGGGTGAACAGCGCCGAGCCGTGCGCGCGCGGCAGCACCGACGAGCGGATCTCGATCGGGCGCACGGTGCGCGTGTCGCGGCCGTCGATGCGCGGCTCGCCGGCCAGCACCTGGCCACGGACGATCTTGGCTTCCAGATCGAACAGGATGTTGCCGACCTCGACCTTGTCGAACTCGACGCCGGCTTCGGCCAGACGGGCCTCGACCGCGGCGTAGGCTTCCTTGACCTTCTGCGAACGCGCCGACTTCTGGCGGATCTGATAGGCCTCCTGCAGCAGCGGCGAACCGACCTCGGCAACCTTGGCGATCAGCGCCTCGTTCTTGGGCGCCGGCGCCCAGTTCCACTCGGGCTTGCCCCCTTCGCGCACCAGCTCGTGGATCGCGTTGATCGCGACCTGCATCTGCTCGTGGCCGTAGACCACGGCGCCCAGCATCACGTCCTCGGACAGCTGGTTGGCTTCCGATTCGACCATCAGCACGGCACGCTCGGTGCCGGCAACGACCAGGTCGAGGTCCGAGCTGGCCAGCTGGCTGCGGGTCGGGTTCAGCAGGTACTGGCCGTTCTGGTAGCCGACGCGGGCGGCGCCGACCGGGCCGTTGAACGGAATGCCAGAGACCGCCAGCGCGGCCGAGGCGCCGATCAGCGCCGGGATATCGGCCGGCACTTCGGGGTTCAGCGAGACGACGTGGATCACCACCTGCACGTCGTTATAGAAGCCTTCCGGAAACAGCGGACGCAGCGGACGGTCGATCAGGCGCGAGGTCAGCGTCTCGTTCTCCGACGGACGGCCTTCGCGCTTGAAGAAGCCGCCCGGGATCTTGCCGGCGGCATAGGTCTTCTCGATGTAGTCGACCGTCAGCGGGAAGAAATCCTGGCCCGGCTTGGGCTGCTTGGCGGCCACCACGGTGGCGAGCACCACGGTGTCCTCGACATCGACGAGCACCGCGCCGCCGGCCTGGCGGGCGATTTCGCCGGTTTCCATGCGGACCGTATGCTGGCCCCACTGGAATTGCTTGACGACCTTATTGAACATGGACATGAGCGTTCCCCTGTGTGCTTGCACGGCGACGGGCCATCGGGCCCGCCGGCGTGCCGGCGCCCGCGTGATGCAGCCGCGGGCATTGCTGCCGGATCGCTGTCAGGCGCGGTCGCAGGGAAGTGCTATGCCATTCCAGCGCGTCACCGCGGTCGCCGCCGCGGCATCGATGCACGACGATCGACGCGCAGCGATCAAGGTGAAACGATCGCTGCCGATATTCGATGAGGCGCTGGAATGACACAAGGCCCTGTTTCCTTGCCGGACTCCGGTGTCATGAATGAAAAGAACGAATTAACTTACTCCGTTGCGCATCGTGGCGCAACGGCAACGGCGCCCGGTCAAGCCGGCCGCCCGCGGCGTCATTCGGCTTCGCGGCATTTGCCGCCACGGCCGATTCGCCGCCGCAAAAAACAAAATGCCTGCATCAGCAGAGCTGACGCAGGCATCCTGGCGTCACGCCGGGGCGTGCGGTGCGAGGACCGACAGTGCCGACCATGCCGGCATCGGCATCGCCATCCTCTTCCCTTCCCCGATCCGAGCAGCCTGGCGCAATTTACTTGCGCAGGCCCAGCTTCTCGATCAGCGCGCGATAACGATCGGCGTCGTTCGACTTCAGGTAGTCCAGCAGGCGGCGACGGCGGCTCACCATGCGCAGCAGACCGCGGCGGCTGTGGTGATCCTTCATGTTGGCCTTGAAGTGGGGGGTCAGTTCGTTGATGCGCGTGGTCAGCAGAGCGACCTGGACTTCGGGGCTGCCGGTGTCGTTGGCGCCGCGGGCGAACTGCTTGATGACTTCGGACTTGTTGATATCGGCTACGGACATGATGTTTCCTTTCACTTGCGAACGTCGCAGCGCCAGGGCCGCGATCGTCGTGCGGGATAAACGTGCGGCTTGCGCCGCACACTGCATTGCCGCCTGGCGCGCCCGCGTTACCGCGAGTGCCGCCTGAACGACAGCCGCGCATTATAGCGCAACTGGGGTGGCCGGGCAAAACCGCCTGCCCGTGCCCTTCCAATACCGGCGGGCAGATACCTAGGGGCGCTCCATCTTGCAGGTGGTAGCGCGCGTGGTCTGCGCCGACTTCAGCCGCTTGACCGTGCGGAAGCCGAATCCCGACCCCTCGTTGTCGAAGCGCACCTCGCCGCCCTGGCGCTCCATCATCGACACATAGAGCGGCTGCAGCACTTGGTGGTCGTCCGCGCGCACGGTGGCGTCATGGAAGTCGTTGACGTAGCGCATGCCCTCCAGCGCCCGCGCGACCTTGACCGCATCGGTGGACCCGGCCTGCTCGATCGCGCGCGCCAGCATCTCGACCATCATCTGCATGCGCAGATGCACGTAGTCGTCCTTCGGCTCGGGATAGCGGCTGCGGAAGGCCTGATAGAAGGCATCGGAGGCGGCGCCGCCCACGTTCGGATGCCATTCCGCCACTGCCAGCACCCGGCCCACGCCGGCCTCGCCCATCGCCGCCGGGGCGCCCAGGCCATTGCCGTAGAAGGTGTAGAACTTGGCGCCGAGGCCGCCCTCGCGCGCCGCCTTGACCATCAGCGTCAGGTCGTTGCCCCAGTTGCCGGTGATCACCGCGTCGGCACCGCTGGCCTTGATCTTGGCGATATACGGCGCGAAGTCCTTGATCTTGCCGATCGGGTGGAACTCGTCGCCGACGATCTTCACATCGGGGCGCTTGGCCGCCAGCATGTCGCGCGCCAGCCGCGAGACCTGGTGGCCGAAGCTGTAGTCCTGCGCGATCAGGTAGACGCGGCGCACGCTGGCGTCGGCGCGGATGACCTCGGTCAGCGCCTCCATCCGCATGTCGGCGCCGGCATCGAAGCGGAAATGCCAGAAGCTGCAGTTCTCGTTGGTCAGGGCCGGATCGACCGCCGAATAGTTCATGAACAGCACGCGCGCATCGGGCTGGCGCGCGTTGTGGCGGTTCACCGCGCCGACCAGCGCGGCGGCGACCGCGGAGCTGTTCCCCTGCAGCACGAAGGGGATGCGGCGGTCCAGCAGCGCGCGGAACTGGATCAGGCTCTCGTCGACATTGCCCTTGCTGTCGAAGGTGACGAGCTCCAGCGGGCGCTGCCCTTCCGCGGTGCGCACGCCGCCGCGGGCGTTGACCCGGTCGATGGCGAGCCGAAGATTGCGCACCACCGCCTCGCCGGCATTGGCGAACGGGCCGGACAGCCCGTCGATCATGCCGAGCCGGATCGGCTCCTGCGCCGACGCGGCACCCGCCGCCAGGGCCAACAGGCAAGCCCCCAGCCACCCCTTCCCAACCATCGAACAACCTCCGCGAAAGCGCAGCATGGTAAGCCAGCGCTCACCGCCTTGCAATCGCGCCGGCGGTGCGATGCGGCGCCTGCGGCGCTACACTGCCGCTATCCGTTGCAATAAAGGATCGAGGATCGCAATGAAAGCACTGGAAAGCATTGGCCGCTGGCTGGCGCTCGGCACCTGCGGCGCCCTGTTGACGGCGTGCGTTTACCTGCAGCCGGTACAGGAGGCGCAGAAGCTGATCGGCGCGCCCGAGAGCACGGTACGCGCGACCTTCGGCGAGCCCACCGACATCTACCGGCTCGACGACGGCACCGTGCGCTGGATCTATTCGAAGCAGCCGCTCGGGCGCCAGGCCTATGCGGCCGACTTCGATACCGGCGGCAAGCTGACGCGCTTCCGCCAGATGCTGACCACCACGGAGCTGTACAAGGCGCGGATCGGCACCTGGACCAAGCGCGACGTCGCCGAGCATTTCGGCCTGCCGCGCGAGCCGACGCAGTATTTTCCGCTGATGCGCCGCGATGTCTGGTCGTACCGCTTCCTGCACGAGGAGAACTGGCCGTCGCTGTTCCACTTCTATTTCGACGACGCCGGCGTGCTGCGGCAGACCCAGATCACGCCCGATCCGCTGGCCGATCCGCGCGAAACGATCCGCTAGGTAGCGCTCACGGCGCGGACAGCGAAACCTGCGAAAGGGATGGCCGGCGCGGGACCACACGTTTCAGGCCTGGGCCGGCGCCCATGAAAAAAACGCCGGGCGTCCGCGAGCCATGCTCGCGAACGACCGGCGTTGCGGTCCGGCGCGCCCGCAGGCGACGCGATCAGATCTGCGGATTGATCTTCTGCACCGCCTTGTCGTGCAGCTTGTTCAGCGCGGCCAGATAGGCCTTGGCCGAGGCCGCGACGATGTCCGGATCGGTGCCCACGCCGTTGACGATGCGGCCGGCCTTCGACAGCCGCACCGTGACCTCGCCCTGTGCCTGCGTGCCGGTGGTGATCGCGTTGACCGAATACAGCACCAGCTCGGCGCCGCTGTTCACCTTGCCTTCGATCGCGTGCAGCGTGGCATCGACCGGGCCGTTGCCCTCGCCTTCGCCGGTGTACTCCTGCCCGTCCATGTTGAACACCACGCGTGCATGCGGCCGCTCGCCGGTTTCCGAGCGCTGCGACAGCGAGATGAAGCGATAGTGCTCGTTGGCGTCATGGGCCTCGTCCGAGACGATGGCCATGATGTCCTCGTCGAAGATCTCGGCCTTCTGGTCGGCCAGCTCCTTGAAGCGCGCGAAGGCGGCATTGACCTCGCTCTCGCTGTCGAGCTCGATGCCGAGTTCCTGCAGGCGCTGCTTGAACGCGTTGCGGCCCGACAGCTTGCCCAGCACGATCTTGTTCGCGGTCCAGCCCACGTCTTCGGCCCGCATGATCTCGTAGGTGTCGCGCGCCTTCAGCACGCCGTCCTGGTGGATGCCGGAGGCGTGCGCAAAGGCGTTGGCGCCGACCACGGCCTTGTTCGGCTGCACCACGAAGCCGGTGATCTGCGAGACCAGCTTCGACGCCGGCACGATCTGCGTGGTATCGACGCCCACATCCAGATTGAAGTAGTCGCGCCGCGTCTTGACCGCCATCACCACCTCTTCGAGGCTGGTGTTGCCGGCGCGCTCGCCCAGGCCGTTGATCGTGCATTCGATCTGGCGCGCGCCGCCGAGCTTGACCGCGGCCAGCGAGTTCGCCACCGCCATGCCCAGGTCGTTATGGCAGTGCACCGACCACACCGCCTTGTCCGAATTCGGAATGCGTTCGCGTACCGAGCGGATCAGCGCGGCATAGCCTTCGGGCACCGCATAACCGACCGTGTCCGGCAGGTTGATCGTGGTCGCGCCCTCGTCGATCACGGCCTCGAGCACGCGGCACAGGAAGTCCATGTCGGAGCGGCTGCCGTCTTCCGGCGAGAACTCGATGTCGTCGGTGAACTGGCGCGCGAAACGCACCGCCAGGCGCGCCTGCTCGTAGACCTGGTCCGGCGTCATGCGCAGCTTCTTTTCCATATGCAGCGCCGAGGTGGCGATGAAGGTATGGATGCGGAAGGAGTTGGCGGGCTTGAGCGCCTCGGCGGCGCGGGCGATGTCCTTGTCGTTGGCGCGGGCCAGCGAGCAGATGGTCGAGTCCTTGACGGTCTGCGCGATCGCGCGGATCGCCTCGAAGTCGCCGTTCGAGCTGGCGGCGAAGCCGGCCTCGATCACATCGACCTTCAGGCGCTCGAGCTGGCGCGCGATGCGGATCTTCTCCTCGCGCGTCATCGAGGCGCCGGGCGACTGCTCGCCGTCGCGCAAGGTGGTATCGAAAATGATCAGTTTGTCCGACATGGAAAACGCTCCTGGGGGATAAGTGCTCGAACGGGTTTCGGCGGTTTCTGTTCCGGGTGCCCCGCTGCCGGCTGTTCGCATCGTCGCCGATCGCTGCGGCACAATGCAAAACGCCCCGGCGTGCAGGGATGCAGGCCGGGGCGTGGATAAATCCTGTGCGACTTCGCGTTAAGGTATCGCTTCCTCAGCGCGCGCGCGTCCCGACCTGGCTGCCTAGTAGGCTACCTAGCAGGGTACGGGCGAGTCGGGCTTGGCGCGAAATCATGGCAGCGAATATAGCCGAGATGGCAACGGCGCGCAACACGCGGGTTTTCCCCAGCGGCCGCGCGCCGGCCTGCCCCGCGCGATGCGGGGCCGCGGCAGGAGCATCAGGCCTGCGGCGGAATGCGCAGCTTCTGGCCCGGATAGATCTTGTCCGGATGCGACAGCATCGGCCGGTTGGCCTCGAAGATCGCGTTGTAGGCGGAGGCCTTGCCGTAGTACTTCTGCGCGATCGCCGACAGCGTGTCGCCCTTGGCCACGGTGTGCCACTGGGCCGATTCGGACTCGACGTTGACCGACATCTTGTCCTCGACCTGCTGGACGCCCTCGACGTTGCCGCAGCACAGGATGATCTTCTCGCGCGTGGCCTGGTCCGGCGCGACACCAAATACCGTGACCTTGCCTTGGGCGCCGTCGACCTGCACCGACAACCCGGTCGCATCGAGACCCATCTTGCGGATGTAGTTTTCGATCGCTTCGCCGGCGGTGCGGTTGGCCGCCTCGGCCTTCTGCGCGGCATCCGCGGCGGGCGCGGCCTGGGCCGGCTCGGCGGCCTTGGCTTCGCGGCCGAACAGCTTCTCGCCTGCTTCCTTGATGAAATCCAGCACGCTCATGGGATTCTCCTTGTGTCAGTGGCAAGTCGGTAGCCGGGCATGGCTACGCGGCGGGCCGCCATGCCCTCGCGGCATGACGCAACGGCAACATACCGCGAATCGGACGCACATCACAAGCGGGGAATCGCAAGGAAACGCAAAAACGAAAAAGGCGCCGAAGCGCCTTTCCCGTTCATCAAATCGACATCCGCCATGGTTCCGGCGAGGACGGTGTCAGTCCGAGCCGTCCGCCCGGGCACGCGCCACGCCGCCCTGCTCGCCGTGCATCGCGCGCCAGCCCCACAGCACGTAGCCGGAGATCGCATAGCCGACGAACAGCCCGAACAGCGCCACCGGCGGATCGCTCGACACCACCACGAACAGCACCATCACCAGGATCATCACGCCGAAGGAGACGCGGTGGCGCACGTCGAGCGCCTTGCCGCTGTAGAACGGCGCGTTGGTGACCATCGACAGCCCCGCGTACAGCGTGATCGTGAACGCCACCCATGGCATCCACAGCTCGCGCACCGGCAGCTTGTTGTCGATCGCCAGCCAGACGAAGCCCGCCACCAGCGCCGCCGCCGCGGGGCTCGGCAGGCCCTGGAAGAAGCGCTTGTCGACCACGCCGATATTGGCGTTGAAGCGCGCCAGCCGCAGCGCCGCGCAGGTGCAATAGACGAAGGCCGCGATCCAGCCCCACTTGCCGAGGTCCTTCAGGATCCATTCGTACATCACCAGCGCCGGCGCGACGCCGAACGAGGTCATGTCCGACAGCGAGTCGTACTGCTCGCCGAAGGCGCTCTGCGTATTGGTGATGCGCGCCACGCGGCCGTCCATGCCGTCGAGCACCATCGCCGCGAAGATCGCGATCGCGGCGACATCGAAGCGCATGTTCATCGCCTGCACGATGGCGAAGAAGCCGGCAAACAGCGCCGCCGTGGTGAAGGCGTTCGGCAGCAGGTAGATGCCGCGCCGGCGCGGGCGCACGTATTCGACCTCGAGCTCGTCGTCGTCCACCGGATCGATCTCCGCGCCCCGCATCTGGTTATGGCGGAACGGCCGCAGATGGGTCACGTTGCCGCCGATCACGCGCTTGTTGCGCCGGTTGAATGCACCCATGCCGAATCTCCTCGATCGCCGTGGCTCAATCCAGCTCGGCGAGGACCGTCGACGAGGCCGACACCTTCTCGCCGATCGTCACGCGCGGCCGGGCGTCCAGCGGCAGATAGACGTCGACGCGCGAGCCGAAGCGGATGAAGCCGTAGCGCTGGCCGCGCGCCACCGTGTCGCCGACGCGCGTGTAGCACAGGATGCGCCGCGCGATCAGGCCGGCGACCTGCACCAGCGTGACGACCTTGCCGTCGCCGGTGCGGCGGATCACCACCGCGTTGCGCTCGTTCTCGGTCGAGGCCTTGTCCAGGTCGGCGTTGACGAACTGGCCGGGGAAATAATCGATCTTCTCGACGGTGCCGTCGACCGACACGCGGTTCGAATGCACGTTGAAGACGTTCATGAACACGCTGATCTTCAGCGCCTCGCGGCCGGCGTAGGGATCCTGGGTCTTCTCGACCGCGACGATGCGTCCGTCGGCCGGCGCCAGCACCGCGTTGGGCTGGGTCGGAATCGGCCGCGGCGGATCGCGGAAGAACTGCAGCACGAACACCGTGACGATCCAGAACGGCAGCGCCCACCAGAATCCCGCGCTGGCATGCACCAGCAGCGAAATGACAAAAGCGCCGGCCAGAAACGGCCAGCCTTCACGGGCGATCAGCGGATGGGGATAGTTCATGCAGGTGGGAAAGAGGTCAATGGAGGTCAGTCAAGTCTGACAAGGATAACAAAAAGCCGCCCAGCCCTCGCCCGTTTTCCCTCGGCGGACCATGGTCTGGCCATGGCCACCGCCTCTGGGGGACGGAAGGCTGAACGGCTGCGGGGCTGAGGCCGCGCCGGCCGGCAAACCCGGCGGCGCGGCGTTCGGCACGCTTAGTTCTTCGACTGGTCGACCAGCTTGTTCTTGGCGATCCAGGGCATCATCGCGCGCAGCTTCGCACCCACTTCCTCGATCTGGTGCTCGGCGGTCAGGCGGCGGCGCGAGATCAGGGTCGGGGCGCCGGCCTTGTTCTCGAGCAGGAAGCTCTTGGCGTATTCGCCGGTCTGGATGTCCTTCAGGCACTGCTTCATGGCCTTCTTGGTCTCCTCGGTGACGACGCGCGGGCCGGTCACGTACTCGCCGTACTCGGCGTTGTTGGAGATCGAGTAGTTCATGTTGGCGATGCCGCCCTCATAGATCAGGTCGACGATCAGCTTCAGTTCGTGCAGGCACTCGAAGTAGGCCATTTCGGGCGCGTAGCCGGCTTCGACCAGCGTCTCGAAACCGGCCTTGATCAGCTCGACGGTACCGCCGCACAGCACGGCCTGCTCGCCGAACAGGTCGGTCTCGGTCTCTTCGCGGAAGTTGGTCTCGATGATGCCGGCACGGCCGCCGCCGTTGGCGGTGGCATACGACAGCGCGATGTCGCGGGCGGCGCCCGACTTGTTCTGGTGCACCGCGATCAGGTGCGGCACGCCGCCGCCCTGGCTGTAGGTCGAACGCACGGTGTGGCCCGGGGCCTTCGGCGCGATCATGATCACGTCGAGGTCGGCGCGCGGGATCACCGCGCCGTAGTGCACGTTGAAGCCGTGGGCGAAGGCCAGCGCGGCGCCTTCCTTGATGTTGTCGTGCACTTCGTTCTTGTAGACGTCGGCGATCTGCTCGTCCGGCAGCAGGATCATCACCACGTCGGCGTCCTTGACCGCCTCGGCGACTTCCTTGACCTGCAGGCCGGCGTTGACGGCCTTGTTCCACGACGCGCCGTTCTTGCGCAGGCCGACCGTCACCTTGACGCCCGAGTCGTTCAGGTTCAGCGCGTGGGCGTGACCCTGCGAGCCGTAGCCGATGATGGTGACGTTCTTGCCCTTGATCAGGGACAGGTCGGCGTCCTTGTCGTAAAACACTTTCATGATGATTCCTTCGCTCTTTTTCCGATGTTGGGAGTCGACGACGCGCCGCGCATGTAGTCGGCGCGTGCGCGCCGCCGTCGATACTGCAATGTGGTGTGGTGGGGTTGCCGCGCGAGAGACCGGCGTCAGACCTTCAGGATGCGCTCGCCGCGGCCGATTCCCGAGCCGCCGGTACGGACGGTCTCCAGGATCGCGCTGCGATCGATCGCATCGAGGAAGGCATCGAGCTTGCTGCCGTTGCCGGTCAGCTCGATCGTGTAGGTCTTCTCGGTGACGTCGATGACCCGGCCGCGGAAGATGTCCGCGGTGCGTTTCATCTCCTCGCGCTCCTTGCCGACCGCGCGCACCTTGACGAGCATCAGCTCGCGCTCGATATGCGCGCCCTCGGTCAGGTCGACCACCTTGACCACCTCGACCAGCCGGTTCAGATGCTTGGTGATCTGTTCGATCACGTCATCCGAGCCGGTCGTCACGATCGTCATCCGCGACAGCGAGGCATCCTCGGTGGGCGCCACGGTCAGCGTCTCGATGTTGTAGCCGCGCGCCGAGAACAGCCCGACCACGCGCGACAGCGCACCCGGTTCGTTCTCCAGCAGGACCGAAATGATGTGTCGCATCACAGGTCCTCCGCGCCGAGCAGCATTTCCGAAATGCCCTTGCCCGCCTGCACCATCGGCCAGACGTTTTCGGTCGGGTCGGTCTGGAAGTCCAGGAACACGGTGCGGTCCTTCAGGCGGAAGGCTTCGCGCAGCGCCGGCTCGACGTCGGCGGTCTTCTCGATGCGCATGCCGATGTGGCCATAGGCCTCGGCCAGCTTGACGAAGTCGGGCAGCGCGTCCATGTAGGAATGCGAGTAGCGGTTGTCGTACTCGATCTCCTGCCACTGGCGCACCATGCCCAGATAGCGGTTGTTCAACGCGCAGATCTTGACCGGGGTGTCGTACTGCAGGCAGGTCGACAGTTCCTGGATGCACATCTGGATCGAGCCCTCACCGGTCACGGTGACGACCTCCTTGTCCGGGAACGCCTTCTTGATGCCCATCGCGTACGGCAGGCCCACGCCCATCGTGCCGAGGCCGCCCGAGTTGATCCAGCGGCGCGGCTGGTCGAACTTGTAGAACTGCGCGGCCCACATCTGGTGCTGGCCGACGTCCGAGCAAATGAAGGCATCGCCGCCGGTCAGTTCCCAGATCTTCTCGATCACGTACTGCGGCTTGATGATCTCGGAGTTGCGGTCGTACTTCAGGCAGTCGACCGAGCGCCATTGCTCGATCTGCTCCCACCAGCGCGACAGCGCCTCGCGGCGGGGCTTGACGTCGCTGGCCTGCAGCTGCGCGATCAGCTCCTGCAGCACGTCCTTGACGTTGCCGACGATGGGGATGTCGACCTTGACCCGCTTCGAGATCGACGAGGGGTCGATGTCGATATGGATGATCTTGCGCGGCTGCGAGGTGAAGTGCGCCGGATTGCCGATCACGCGGTCGTCGAAGCGCGCGCCGATGGCGATCAGCACGTCGCAGTTCTGCATCGCCATGTTGGCTTCGTAGGTGCCGTGCATGCCTAGCATGCCGACGAACTGCTTGCTGGTGCCGGGGAACGCGCCCAGGCCCATCAGCGTGTTGGTGACCGGATGGCCGGTCAGCGCGGCCAGCTGGCGCAGCTCGTCGCTGGCATTGGCCAGCACCACGCCGCCGCCGGAATAGATCAGCGGCCGCTCGGCGCTCTGCAGCAGCGCCAATGCCTTGCGGATCTGGCCCGAATGCCCCTTGTTGACGGGGTTGTACGAGCGCATGTCGATCGCCTTCGGGTACTCGTAGCGGCAGGCATTGCGCGACACGTCCTTCGGGATGTCGACCACCACCGGGCCGGGACGGCCGGTCGCCGCGATATAGAAGGCCTTCTTGATCGTCGCCGCCAGATCGCGCACGTCCTTGACCAGGAAGTTGTGCTTGACCACCGGGCGCGTGATGCCGACGGTGTCGCACTCCTGGAAGGCATCCTGGCCGATCGCGTGGGTCGGCACGTTGCCGGTGATCACGACCATCGGAATGGAGTCCAGATAGGCTGTGGCGATGCCGGTAACGGCATTGGTCACGCCGGGACCCGAGGTCACCAGCGCGCAGCCCACCTTGCCGGTCGCGCGCGCATAGCCGTCCGCGGCGTGGACCGCGGCCTGCTCGTGGCGCACCAGGATGTGCTCGATTTTCTTTTGCTTGTACAGCTCGTCGTAGATATACAGCACTGCGCCGCCGGGATAACCCCAGACGTATTCGACGCCTTCTTCGGCAAGTGCGTGGACGAGGATTTCCGCCCCGATCATTTCGGGTGCGGCGGATGAATTGCTGTCGGCGTGGGAGAATTCCGCGCTGGGCATGTTCATGTCAGTCCTTTGCAATTTTCGGCAAAAAATTGTTTGGATGCTCTCTGCCGGGCTTGTGGCACGGGTTCAAGCGGTGCGCGTCTGCATGGGAGACCGCCTCATAAGCGGCCAGATGAGACAACCACTGATGTCGTGAACCGTCGATGATACTGCATCGCACCAGCACGGTCTATGGTCTCGTATCGTGTCGCCGGGGCGACACGGCCGCCCGGTTATTTGCTAGCATCGGCGCATTTTGCTGATTTCCGGGCTGCCGGCCGCCCCGCCATGGTGCGGCATGCGCGCCGGCCGCCCTTGCCCGCCGCATGGCAACCGAACAGGAACTATCCGATTTTCTCGCCAGCGCCGAACGCCGCGCCTTCAAGCACGCGGTATTCGCGGTACGGGACGAACAGGCGGCCCTGGACATCGTCCAGGACGCGATGATCAAGCTGGCCGAAAAATACGGCGACCGCGGCCCGGCCGAGTTGCCGCCGCTGTTCCAGCGCATCCTGCAGAACACCATCCACGACTGGTTTCGCCGCCAGAAGGTGCGCAATACCTGGGTCACGCTGTTCTCGAACCTGCGCGACGAGCGCGACGGCGAGGACGCCGACCTGCTCGAGGCGCTGGAGAGCGAGCCGGGTTCGCAGGCCGCCGAGAGCAGCGCAGACCGGTTCGAGCGCGTGCAGACCATGCGCATCATCGAGGAAGAAGTGCAGCGCCTGCCCACCCGTCAACGGGAGGCCTTCCTGCTGCGTTACTGGGAGGATATGGACGTCGCGGAAACGGCCGCTGCCATGGGATGTTCCGAAGGCAGCGTCAAGACCCACTGTTCGCGCGCCACGCATGCCCTGGCGCAGGCGCTGCGCGCCCGGGGACTCCGACTATGAACAGCAGAAACGCATCCGAGATCGAGCAACGCCGCCTGGCCCGGCAGATCACCGCCATGCTGGACGCCTCCGCCCACCAGGTGCCGGCCGACATCGCCGACCGGCTGGCCGCCGCACGCCGCGTGGCGCTGTCGCGCCGCCGCGTCGAAGCGCCTCAAACATCACCCCGCCTTGCCGCGGCCGGCCCGTCGCTGCACGGCGACGCTCGCCGCGCCATGCGGCCGCTGGGCGACTGGGTGCGCCGGCTCGGCCTGGTATGGACGCTGGTCGCGCTGGCCGGCGGACTCGCCGGCATCTACCAATGGCAACAGCAGCAGCGGATCGAGGAACTCGCCGATGTCGACGCCGCCATGTTGCTCGACGAACTGCCGCCCGCCGCCTACGCGGACGAGGGCTTCCATGTCTTCCTCAAGCATGGCGAATAAGCCGGCGAGGATCCGCACGCGCCGCGGCCTGGCGCTGCTGCTGGGCGCCGGCCTTGGCGCCATGGTGCTGTGGTGCCTGACGCCGCCCGCCGCGCATGCCCACGATGCCGTCGAGCCGGGGGCCAAGGCTTCGAGCCCGGCGGCCAGGCCGGGCACCAGCGCGGCCACCAGCGCGGCAGTCCGTACGGCCCGCCCCGCCTGGTCCGAGCTGACGGCGGCCCAGCAGCGCGTGCTCGCGCCGCTGGCCGGCCAGTGGAACACGCTGACCGAGGTCCATCGCCGCAAATGGCTGCGCATCGCCGCCCGCTTCCAGGAACTGTCGCCGGCCGAGCAGCAGCGCGTGCATGCGCGCATGACCGAGTGGGCGCAGTTGACGCCGGAGCAGCGCAGGCTGGCGCGCGAGAACTTCCAGATCCATCGCACCGTGCCGGTCGAGCGCAAGACCGAGGCCTGGGACCGCTACCAGCAACTGCCCGAAGCGCAGAAGCGCCAGTTGGCCGAGGCCGCCAAGGTGCCGCCGCGACCCGGCGCGGTCAGCGCGCTGCCCTCCAGCCGCAAGCCGCCGATTTCGACGACGACGCCGGCGCGGGCGGTGCCGCCCCACGCGGCGAGCGCCGCCTAGGTAAAGGCGGCGGAGAGA
>NZ_VWRN01000070.1 GCF_008632125.1 Cupriavidus cauae | reverse complement strand
ACCGCGCAGAGCGTACCGAACGCACGGAACCGGCCTCGGCCAAGTCCGCCCCGCGCCTGCCGGGCCGTCCGGCGCCGCGCGCCGCGACAGCCGCTGCCGCCACCGCCGGTGCCGACAGCGACTGGAGCGCCTTCTGAACACCCCGCCGCGGCGGGGCGGGCGCGGCCGGCATGGCGCGCCCCCGACCATGACAGACGATGAACAGCGAAATCACCCTGTCCCTGCCGCGTGAGGCCGCGGACAAGCTGCGCGGCGAGTTCGACCATTTCGTCCGGCTCTCCACGGGGCTGGACCGGCAGTTCGTGCCGCCCTCGTTCGAGGACTTCCTGCGTGCGCGCGTGATGCACCAGGACGGGCCGCTGACCGAGCGCGCGGTCACGCGGCTGCTGAGCGGCGGCGAGTATGCCTGGGCCAAGCGCGTGTTCGACAAGCAGTTGCCGCACGCGCTGGCCAACCTGATGCGCGACGCCGAACGCTTCGGCTTCGGGCTCGCGGTGCGTTCGGAATGGTCGCAGTCGGAGCGGCTGGCGCAGGCGCGCAAGTGGGCGGTCGAGATTCTCGACCACGCCGGCGCCGATCCGGCGCTGGCCGATACGCTGGCCGAACACATCGCCAACGCCGCGGTCGACGTGCGCACGATCGAGGAACAGATGCAGACGCCCGCATGGCGCCTGGCGGACAGCCTGCGCCGGCGCGTCTACGACCTGCTGTACCTGGTGCAGACCGAACGCGGCACCGGCGCCGCGCTGACGCGGCTGGGCGAACTGCGCGCGATGGTGGGCCTCGCGCTCGACTACGGCGCGATCGACGCACAGGAAGCGGGCCGTGTGATGGAGCAGATCGAGCATGCCCGCCCGCACCTGTTCCGCGACGAGCCGGACGATGTCTTCGCGCGGCTCGCGGCGTGGCTGCGCCGCGTTTTCAAGCCGATGCCGGCCGCGCCGTCAATGGTGGAAAGCGACAGGCGCGCGCCCTGAACGCGAAGCGTTTTCAGTCACGGGGAAATCGCCCTCGAAAACTGCGCGGAATTGCTGTGGAAGTGATTCGCGCAGCATGTCTGCTGTTACAGATTTGATCCAGATCACGTTACAAGGTTGTTACATCTTCCCGTGTCGTTTCGGCCATGTATCATCCGTACGACAATGCGCATCCCCAACGTAAGTAGGGATTGGCAGCGGCATGCGATTGCCGATATAAAGCGGACAGTCCATTTACATTCCGTAACATTTGTTACCAGATGTGAGTTTTGTAACTGGACCGGAGTAGTTCCGATCAGATGTAGTACCCGTCGCACACGCACTGAAACGATCTGGACGCCGGAGGTCTGCCACCGGTAAGCGCTGGACAAGCGGGCGAGGGTTCCTTGGTAGCGGGGATAAATTGGAAAGCAGTGAACTTCTGCAGGAGATCAGGGAGGTCAACCTCGCCTATCTGCTGCTCGCGCAACGCCTGGTGCGCGAAAACCAACTCGAAGCCATGTTCCGCCTGGGCGTCAGCAAGGAAATCGCTGACATCCTGGTCAAGCTGACGCCTGCTCAGCTGGTCAAGCTGGCGGCCTCCAACATGGTCCTGTGCCGCTTCCGGTTCGACGACCATGCGTTGCTCTCCACGCTGACGCATACCGCCAAGAGCCACGATATGCAGCAGATCCACGCTGCGATCCTGCTCGCGCGCCAGCCGGTGGAGTCGCTCAATTGAGCGCGCTGCTGCAGGTCCAACCGGCCCGGAGCTACACGGCCGCTCCGGCTGCCCCGCGCAAGAGCGTACTCCAGGATGCCAACCAGACCCAGCTCGCCATCGAGCTGATCGGCCTGGGCGCGCGCCTGCAGGTGCTCGAAGCCGAGACCACGCTTTCGCGCGACCGGCTGATCCGTCTGTACAAGGAACTGCGCGGCGTGTCCCCGCCCAAGGGCATGCTGCCGTTCTCGACGGACTGGTTCACGACCTGGCTGCCGAACATCCACTCGTCGCTGTTCTTCTCGGCCTACCAGTTCATGGTCGAGCAGGGCGAGGCGAGCGGCATTCGTGCCGTGGTCGCCGCATACCGTCTCTACCTCGAGCATGTGTCCCTGCTCGGCGGCGAAATTGTCTTAAGTTTTACGCGTGCCTGGACGTTAGTACGGTTCTTCGAGAGCAATATGCTGCAGCTTTCCAGTTGCACATGCTGCGGAGGACAGTTCGTCACTCACGCCTACGAGCCGAACGCGAACTTCGTCTGCAGCCTGTGCCGGCCGCCATCGCGCGCGGGCAAGGCAAAGAAGCCCTCGAAGGACGCCACGCCAGCGCAACCCGCCTGATTCACGCCGGGCTTGCGCGGCGAGCCAGACCGAGGCGGCACGGCGCGCAGCTTGCCGTGTCCTTCCGAGGTCCGGCTCGCGCGTGTCCGACGCGTGTTTTTCTGACGGGGAATCGATCGTGCTAGTTGTTCTTGGCTATGTCGTCGTAGTGGCGGCGGTGCTTGGTGGTTACGCCATGACTGGCGGCCACATGGGCGCGCTATATCAACCGGCAGAACTGGTGATCATTGGCGGCGCCGCGGTCGGCGCCTTCATCAGCGCCAACAGCGGCAAGGCCATCAAGGCGACCTTGCGCGCGCTGCCGCAGCTGCTGCGCAGCAGCAAATACAACAAGGCGCTGTACATGGAAGTGATGGCGCTGCTGTACGTGCTGCTGTCCAAGGCGCGCCGCGAGGGCATCCTGTTCCTCGAAAAGGAAATCGCCGATCCGGCCGCCAGCAGCGTCTTCAGCCAGTATCCGCGCATCCTCGCCGATCCGGCGATGATGGAATTCCTGACCGACTATCTGCGCATGATGGTCAACGGCAACATGAATGCCTTCGAGATCGAGGCCCTGATGGACCATGAGATCGAGACCTTCAAGCACGAGGCCGAAGTGCCGGCCCACGCGCTGGCGCGGGTCGGCGATGCGCTGCCGGCCTTCGGCATCGTCGCCGCGGTGATGGGCGTGGTGCATGCGCTGGCCTCGGCCGACCTGCCCCCGTCCGTGCTGGGCGCGCTGATCGCCCATGCGATGGTCGGCACCTTCCTGGGCATCCTGCTGGCTTACGGCTTCGTCTCGCCGCTGGCCTCGCGGGTCGAGCACCAGGTTGCCGAGACGGTCAAGATGTACCAGTGCATCAAGGTCACGCTGCTGGCTTCGCTCAACGGCTATGCGCCGCTGGTCGCGGTCGAGTTCGGCCGCAAGGTGCTGTACTCGAGCGAGCGTCCGTCGTTCCTGGAACTGGACGACCACGTGCGCGAAGTCAAGAGCCTGACGTAAGCGCGCCGGCCAGCCAGTCCCCGAGCCAGTCCATTCGTCCGTCCAACGCAGGCCAAGCATGACCGATCACGCGCGCCCCATCGTCGTCCGCCGCGCTGCCGCCCACGGCAAGCCGCACGGCAACCACAGCTGGAAGATCGCCTACGCCGACTTCATGACGGCGATGATGGCCTTCTTCCTGGTGCTGTGGCTGCTGAGCACGTCGACGCCGAAGGACCTGGTGCAGGTGGCCGAGTACTTCCGCACGCCGCTGAAGGTGGCGATTGCCGGTGGGCAGAAGGTCAGCGAGTCGCCAAGCGTGATTCCCGGCGGCGGCATCGATCCGGCCAGCAAGGACGGCGAAACGCGCCGCATGCGCGAGGACGATCCGCAGTCGCTGCAGAAGCGCCGCGACCAGCTCGAGACCGAGCGCCTGCGCGCGCTCAAGCAGCGGCTCGAGCAGCTGATCGAGAACAACCCGGTGCTGCGCCAGTTCCGTCCGCAGCTGCTGCTGGACATCACCAGCGAAGGGCTGCGCATCCAGATCCTCGATACGCAGAACCGGCCGATGTTCCGCACCGGCAAGGCCGTGGTCGAGCCCTACATGCGCGACATCCTGCGCGAGATCGGCCCGGTGCTCAACGAGATGCCGAACAAGGTCAGCCTGTCGGGCCATACCGATTCGTCCAACTACATGAACGGCGAGCGCACCTACTCGAACTGGGAGCTGTCGGCCGATCGCGCCAACGCCTCGCGCCAGGAGCTGATCGCCGGCGGCATGCAGGAAGGCAAGGTGCTGCGCGTGCTGGGCCTGGCCGCCACCATGCCGCTGGACAAGAACGATTCGCTGGCCCCGGTCAACCGCCGCATCAGCATCGTGGTGCTGAACCAGCGCGCCCAGGCCCGCTTCGAGGCGGAGAACGCCAGCGCGGCCGACGTCGCGGTGCGCGCCAAGGCCGGCGAGTCGGCGCAGGCGCTGCAGCAGGGCATGGAAGAGGCGACGGGCGCAGCGGCGCCCCAGGCGCGGCAGTAGCCGGCACTTAAATCAGTAACAAAATTTAATAAGACCGTCGGCGAGGTCGATAACCAGCTGGTAACGGCTCAATGCTTAGCAATCAGTGATTCAGGACGGTCATGTCTGTCGATATCGATATCACGCAGTTCTACCAGACCTTCTTCGAGGAAGCGGAAGAGCTGCTCGTTGAAATGGAGCAGTTGCTGCTCGGCCTCGACATCGAGGCGCCCGACGCGGAAGACCTCAATGCGATCTTCCGCGCGGCGCATTCGATCAAGGGCGGCGCGGCGACCTTCGGCTTCAGCGCGCTGACCGAAACCACCCACCTGCTCGAGAACCTGCTGGACCGCACGCGCCGGCGGGAACTGGCGTTGTCCAGGGCCATCATCGATACCTTTCTGGAAACCAAGGACGTGTTGCAAGACCAGCTCAACGCCTACCGCAACGGTACCGAACCCGATCCGCAGACCCTTGCGCGCATCTGTGCGGTGCTGCAGCAGCTGGCCTACGAGACCGGCGGCGAGGCCCCGGCACCGGCACCCGTAGCCGCCGCCCCCGTCCCTGCTGCCGCTTCCGCTTCCGCTTCCCCCGCCGCCGCAGCTGCCCCGGCCGGCGGCGCGCTGAAGGTGCGTCTGCTCAACGTGTCGAAGGACGACCAGGCGCTGCTGCGCGAAGAACTCGGCAACCTCGGCGAGATCCTCGGCGAGACCCAGGGCGACAGCGAGCTGGCGATCGAGCTGGCGACGCAATGCAGCCCGGACGACATCGTCGCGGTCTGCTGCTTCGTGATCGACGGCGAGCAGATCGTGATCGAGCCCTCGACCGGTGCAGCCGCAGCTGCGCCTGGCCCGGCGCCCGCGGCCGTGGCCGAGGCGGCGGCTGCTCCGGCGCCGGCCCCCTCCGTGCCCGCACCGGCCGCCGCCCCCGCCGCCAAGGACAAGGAGCGCGCCAAGGCCGGCGCCGCGGCCGCCCATCAGGAATCCGGCTCGATCCGCGTGCCGACCGAGAAGGTCGACCAGATCATCAACCTGGTCGGCGAACTGGTGATCACGCAGTCGATGCTGGCGCAGACCGCGTCGTCGCTCGACCCGGTGCTGTTCGACCGCCTGTTCTCCGGCATGGGCCAGCTCGAGCGCAATGCGCGCGATCTGCAGGAAGCGGTGATGTCGATCCGCATGATGCCAATGGACTATGTGTTCTCGCGCTTCCCGCGCCTGGTGCGCGACCTGGCCGCCAAGCTCGGCAAGCAGATCGACCTGGTGACCTTCGGCAAGGCCACCGAACTGGACAAGAGCCTGATCGAGCGGATCATCGACCCGCTGACCCATCTGGTGCGCAACAGCCTGGACCACGGCATCGAGACGCCCGACAAGCGCGTCGCCGCGGGCAAGGATCCGACCGGCCAGCTGATCCTGTCGGCGCAGCACCACGGCGGCAACATCGTGATCGAGGTCAGCGACGACGGCGGCGGCCTGCGCCGCGACAAGATCCTGGCCAAGGCGATGCAGAACGGCCTGCCGGTGTCGGAGAGCATGAGCGACGAGGAAGTGTGGCAGCTGATCTTCGCGCCGGGCTTCTCGACCGCCGAGGCGGTCACCGACCTGTCCGGCCGCGGCGTCGGCATGGACGTGGTCAAGCGCAACATCCAGGAGATGGGCGGCCACGTCGAGATCAGCTCGCGCCCGGGCAACGGCACCACCACCCGCATCGTGCTGCCGCTGACGCTGGCGATCCTCGACGGCATGTCGGTCAAGGTCGGCGAGGAGACCTTCATCCTGCCGCTGAACTGCGTGATGGAGTCGCTGCAGCCGAAGGCCGACGACGTGCGCACCGCCGCCAATACCGAGCGCGTGATGCACGTGCGCGGCGAATACCTGCCGCTGCTGGAGCTGCACCGCGTCTTCAACGTCGAGAACGCGGTACAGGAGCCGACCCAGGGCATCGCCATCATCCTGCAGGCCGAAGGCAAGCGTTTCGCGCTGCTGGTCGACCAGCTGATCGGCCAGCACCAGGTCGTGCTGAAGAACCTGGAGACCAACTACCGCAAGGTGCCGGGCATCTCGGCCGCGACCATCCTGGGCGACGGCAGCGTGGCGCTGATCGTCGACGTCGCCGCGCTGCAGCGCACCGGCGTGCGGCGCCAGGAGCCGGCGCTGGCTTGAGGCGAAGGCAAGAATCAACAAGGAGCAACACATCATGGCCGGCATCGGACATAGCGACACCCCCGGAAGCGAGGCGGCGGGCCAGGAGTTCCTGGTGTTCACGCTGGGCTCCGAGGAATACGGCATCGACATCCTGAAGGTGCAGGAGATCCGCAGCTACGACGGCGTGACGCGGATCGCCAATGCGCCGGACTTCATCAAGGGCGTGACCAACCTGCGCGGCGTGATCGTGCCGATCGTCGACCTGCGCATGAAGTTCCGCCTGGGCAACGTCAAGTACGACCACCAGACCGTCGTCATCATCCTGAACATCGCCGGCCGCGTGGTCGGCATCGTGGTCGATGGCGTGTCGGACGTGCTGACGCTGACCGGCGAGGCGATCAAGCCCGCGCCGGAGTTCGGCGTGTCGGTGTCGACCGAGCACCTGACCGGCCTGGCGACCGTCGAAGGCCGCATGCTGATCCTGCTCGACATCGAACGGATGATGACCAGCCCCGAGATGGCGCTGATCGAGGGCGAGGTCGCCTGAGCGGGCCTGGGCCCCAGCTGGCCCGCCGCTCGGGTTCGCCAGCCCTTCGCTACATCACGATCCCGCCGCCGTACCGCAGCCAACTACGTCCCACCCTCGTCGATCCACCGCAGACATGACGCCGCATCGAACCCCCGCTCCCCGCGCCGCGGCCCCCGCCATGCCGCTCGCCACGCTGCGGGACGACGCGCGCGACTTCCTGCTGACCGACCGCGACTTCGACAAGGTCCGCGCGCTGATCCACCGCCGCGCCGGCATTTCGCTCGGCGCGCAGAAGCGCGAGATGGTCTACAGCCGGCTGGCACGCCGGCTGCGCGCGCTGCATCTGAACGACTTCGCCAGCTACCTGGCGCTGCTGGAGGGCGACGAGTATTCCGGCGAGTGGGAATTCTTCACCAACGCGCTGACCACCAACCTGACCTCGTTCTTCCGCGAGGCGCACCACTTTCCGCTGCTGGCCGAGCATGCCAAGCGGATCGGCCGTCCGTATTCGGTCTGGTGCGCGGCGGCATCGACCGGCGAGGAACCGTATTCGATCGCGATCACGCTGGCCGAGGCGCTCGGCGAGCGCGCCGCGACGGTGCTGGCCACCGACATCGACACCCAGGTGCTGGCCAAGGCGCGTACCGGCGTCTATTCGGCCGAGCAGGTCGCGCGGCTGTCGCAGGAACGGCTCAAGCGCTTCTTCCTGAAAGGCACCGGGCAGCGTGCCGGCCAGGTCAAGGTCAAGCCCGAGCTGGCTTCGACGATCGCCTTCGAACCGCTGAACCTGCTGGCGCCAGACTGGGGCATCCGCGAGCGCTTCGATGCGATCTTCTGCCGCAACGTGATGATCTATTTCGACAAGCCGACCCAGGGCCGCATCCTGGAGCGCTTCGTCCCGCTGCTCAAGCCGCATGGCCTGCTGTTCGCCGGCCATTCGGAGAACTTCTCCTACGTGACGCGCGCCTTCCAGCTGCGCGGGCAGACCGTCTACGAACTGGCGCCGGGCGCGGCCAGGGCCGGAGCCGCCTGATGCAGACGCCGCACCTGCCGGAGGCGATCGCCACCCGCACCTACTTCGACCGCGAGTTCGGCAAGCAGGCCATCAAGCTGCTGCCCAACGAGTACTACGTCACGCGCGAGGACGTGGTGCTGACCACGGTGCTCGGCTCCTGCGTGGCCGCCTGCATCCGCGACGAGAAGGCCGGCGTCGGCGGCATGAACCACTTCATGCTGCCGGACGACGAGAACGCCGGGCCCGACCGCGTGCTGTCGGCGTCCATGCGCTACGGCTGCTATGCGCTCGAGGTGCTGATCAACGAGCTGCTGAAGATGGGCGCGCGCCGCGAGCGGCTCGAGGCCAAGGTGTTCGGCGGCGGCGCGGTGCTGGCCAACATGACCACGCTGAACATCGGCGACCGCAACGCCGAGTTCGTGCTGCGCTATCTGAAGACCGAGGAGATCCGGGTCGCGGCGCAGGACCTGCGCGGACCGCACGCGCGCCGGGTCAGCTATTTCCCGCAGACGGGCCTGGCGCTGGTGCGCCGGCTGACGCGCCAGGACGACCAGGCGGTCGTCGAACGCAGCGAACGCGCGCTGGCGCGCGCCATTTCCGCGACGCCGGTACGCGGCGGCGTCGAGCTGTTCGGGCGGCGCGGCGCCGCTTCCACCGTTTCCTGAATTCGAAGGACCCGTTTTCGACATGACCGCCGCCGCCAAGATCAAGGTGCTCTGCGTGGACGACTCCGCGCTGATCCGCAGCCTGATGACGGAGATCATCAACAGCCAGCCCGACATGGAGGTGGTCGGCACCGCGCCGGACCCGCTGGTCGCGCGCGAGATGATCAAGCGCCTGAACCCCGATGTGCTGACGCTGGACGTCGAAATGCCGCGCATGGACGGCCTCGATTTCCTCGAGCGGCTGATGCGGCTGCGGCCGATGCCGGTGCTGATGGTGTCCTCGCTGACCGAGCGCGGGTCCGAGATCACGATGCGCGCGCTGGAACTGGGCGCGGTGGACTTCATCACCAAGCCCAAGCTCGGCATCCGAGACGGCCTGCTCGAATACACCGACACCATCGCCGACAAACTGCGCGCCGCCTCGCGCGCGCGCCCGCGGCCGGCGGCGGCGCCCGGCG
>NZ_VWRN01000069.1 GCF_008632125.1 Cupriavidus cauae | reverse complement strand
CGCCGTGGCGCGACGGCCGGCGCGGCCACCCGGTGGCGTTCGGCCGCGCGTGGCGCGACGCGCTGCTGCGGCTGGACGGCGACGAGGGCGCCCGCGCGCTGCTGCAAGGCCGGGCGGTGACACGCATCCTGACCGATCACGACGGCGCCTTCAGGGATGTCGATACGCCCGAGGACCTGCGCTGATGGCTGCGGGCGCGGCCCGCTAGCTGATTGCGTTCTCCCTCTCCTCCTCAGGGGGAGAGGGTTGGGGCGACGGAAAAAAGATGGAGTGCCCCATCACCCCTGATCGCTCTCCGCAAGACTGCGCAGGTATTCGCGGCTCCACCAGTGCACGTCCTGGGCGCGGATGTTCTCGAGCAGCTTCTGATGGCGGCTCTGCCGCTCTGCCAGCGGCATGTGCAGCGCCTGCTGGATCGCCTGCGCGGTGCCCTGGATGTCGTAGGGATTGACCAGCAGCGCTTCCTTGAGCTGCTCGGCAGCGCCGGCGAAGCGCGACAGCACCAGCACGCCGGGATCGTCCGGGTCCTGCGCGGCGATATATTCCTTGGCAACCAGGTTCATGCCGTCGCGCAGCGGCGTCACCAGCGCGACGCGCGCCGCCCGGCACAGCCCCGGCAGGCGCCGGCGCGACGTGGTGCGGTGGATATAGCGGATCGGCATCCAGTCGAGCTCGCCATACTCGCCGTTGATCGCCCCGGACATGCCCTCCAGCTGGCGGCGCAGATCGGCATAGGCGTCGACGGACTCGCGCGAGGGCGCCGCGATCTGGATCAGCGTGGCGCTCGAACGGTTCTCCGGATACTGCGCCAGCAGCGCCTGGAACGCCTTCAGCCGCTCCGGCAACCCCTTCGAATAGTCCATCCGGTCCACGCCCAGCAGCAGCCGCCGGCGCGCGTACTGGGCCATCATCATCTCGTAGGTTTCCTGGGCCTCGTGGCCCTTGCCCAGCGAGACGAATTCGTCGACGTCGATGCCGATCGGAAACGCCTGCGCCCGCACGGTGCGATGGAAGGCGCGGTAGCGGTGGTCGCCCATCGGCTCGGCGCCGGCCTCGGACTGCGCGTAGCGCGCGAAGTGCTCGAGGTCGGCCTGGCTCTGGAAGCCGATCAGGTCGTAGGCGAACAGCGCGCGCATCAGCCATTCGTGCTGCGGAATGGTGGTCAGGATCGGCGGTGGCGGCAGCGGGATATGGAGGAAGAAACCGATGCGCTGGCCGCATCCCATCGCCCGCAGTTCCGCGGCCAGCGGAATCAGGTGATAGTCGTGGATCCAGATCATGTCGTCCGGCCGCAGCAGCGGCGCCAGCTTGCGCGCGAACAGCTGGTTGACGCGGCGGTAGACGTTCAGATGGCCGGCGTCGAAATCGGCCAGATCGACGCGGTAGTGGAACACCGGCCACAGCACGCCGTTGCTGTAGCCGAGGTAGTAGGCGTCGTGGTCCTCGCGGCTCAGGTCGACCGTGGCCAGCGTTACGTCGCCGGCATGCTGCAGATGCAGTTCGCCTTCTCCGGGCGTGCCACCCTGCGCGGTCTCGACGACCCGGCCGCTCCAGCCGAACCAGAGCCCGCCGGTGGCATTCAGCGTTTCGCCGAGCGCCACCGCCAAACCGCCGGCGGCGGCATTGCGGGGGTCGGCGACGCGGTTGGATACCGCTACCAGTCTTGACATAGGCCTCCTGTGTGGCGGCGCGCCGGCGCGCGCCGCCCGGTGAATCGGGGCCGGCTCAGATCACCGCGTCCCATGGCGACGACAGGCGCATCGCGCCGTTGATCAGGCCGACCATCGAATAGGTCTGCGGGAAATTGCCCCACATTTCGCCGGTGACCGGATGCGTGTCCTCGGACAGCAGGCCGAGCGGATTGCGCGCGGCCAGCATCGCCTCGAAGATCTCGCGTGCCTGTTCCTTGCGGCCGATGCGCGCGAGCGCATCGATCCGCCAGAAGGTGCAGATGTTGAAGGCGGTCTCGGGCTTGCCGAAATCGTCGGGCGCCTCGTAGCGGCGCATGTAGGGGCCGTCGCACAGCACCTCTTCCAGCCGTTCGAGGGTCGCGACGAAGCGCGCGTCGCGCGGATCGATGAAGCCGACCTCGGCCATCAGCAGCACGCTGGCGTCGAGCTCGCGTCCGCCGAAGCTCTCGGCGAAGGCCTGGCGTTCCTCGCTCCACGATTCGCGCAGGATGCGCTCGCGCATCGTGTCCGCATGCTTGCGCCAGTAGGCCGCGCGCGCCGGCAGCTGCAGCTCGTCGCCGATCTTGGCGAGCCGGTCGCAGGCCGCCCAGCTCATCAGCGCGGACGAGGTATGCACCCGGGCGCGCGTGCGCAACTCCCACATGCCGGCATCGGGCGTGCCGAACACGCGCACCGCCTGTTCGCCGACCTGCTCCAGCACGCGGTATTCGGCCGGGCCGCCGCGATGCAGCAGCCGGTGGTCGTGGAAGGCCTGCGCGGCGCCGAGCACCACGTTGCCGTAGACGTCGTGCTGGAAGTGTTCCTGCGCCTGGTTGCCGACCCGCACCGGCCCCATGCCGCGGTAGCCGGCGACATGTTCGAGCACGCTCTCGGGCAGCTCGCGTTCGAGGCCGATGCCGTACAGCGGCTGGATATGGCCGTCCTTGGACTGCATCACCACATTGGACATCCAGCGCAGATAGTCCTCCATGGTGCCGACCTCGGACAGGCTGTTGAGCGCGCGGATCACGAAGAAGGCGTCGCGCAGCCAGCAGAAGCGATAGTCCCAGTTGCGACCGCTGTGCGGGGCCTCGGGAATGCTGGTGGTCATCGCGGCGACGATCGCGCCGGTCTCCTCGTACAGCGACATCTTCAGCGTGATGGCGGCGCGGATCACCGCGTCCTGCCATTCGCGCGGCACCGCCAGCCGGCGCGTCCACAGCTTCCAGTACGAGATGGTCTCCTGCTCGAAGTCGCGCGCGGTCTCGTCGACGCCGTGCTGCAGCGTCTCGTCGGGGCCGAGGATGAAGTTCATGCCCTGCGTGACCAGGAACGGCGTGTTGGCCATCACATAGGTCAGCGGCGCGTCGGTGGTCATGCGCAGCGTCATGTCGTCGCCGACGAAGCGGACGTGGCTGCTGCCGCGCGAGGTCTGCGGCACCGTGCGGCCCCAGTTGAAGCGCGGCGCGATGCAGACCCGCACGCGCGGCGCGCCCTTGACCGGGCGGATGCGCCGCACCAGCGTCAGCGGACGGAAATAGCGGCCGAGGCGGAAAAAGCGCGGCGCGAAATCGGTGATTTCGAGGCAATTGCCGTGACGGTCCGTCAGGCGCGTGCGCAGCACCGCGGTATTCGGCTCGTACCATTGGCGCGATTCGGCGAAGTCCTCGATCTCGATCGAGAAGTGGCCGGCGTTCTCGCTCGGATCCAGCAGCGCGTTGAAGACCGGATCGCCGTCGAAGCGCGGCAGGCAGCACCAGACGATGCGGCCGCGCGAATCGACCAGCGCCGAGAAGGCGCAGTTGCCGATCATGCCCAGCGATAGCGAAGGCGGGCAATATCGCCCGCCCTGCTGTGTGCCGTCGCTGTTGATCTCGTCGGCGCGGTTGCGCGCTACCCCGGATTCAGGCTGACTCACAAACTTCCCCCTTGTCAGGATGAGGTGGTGGACGCGGATGGATTGGTGCCGCTGCCGGACGGCGCCGCTGCCGCGGCAGCGGCGGGAGCGGCGTCGATATCGGTGCCGGCATCGGTGCCGGCATGGGTGTCGGCGCCGGCGGCATGCGCGGAGGATGGCCCGCCAGCCTTGCCGCCCTCGCCGGCGGCACCGGCACCACCGGCCGCACCGCCATCGAGCGCCTTCGCGCTGCGATGCAGCCAGGCGCGCAGGTCCGCGGGCGCCGGCACGCTGACGGTGGCGGCGCTCGGCCGCTGGCCGACCAGCACGCCGACCCCGCCCAGATGGGCGACCATCGCGAAGCCGTCCTCGTCCGTCACGTCGTCGCCGGCGAAGATCGGCATGCGGCCGGCAAACGGCGGCGAGCGCATGATCAGCTCGACCGCGCTGCCCTTGGTGACGCCGGCCGGCTTGACCTCGACCACCATCTTGCCGTGGAGCATTTCGAGTCCGCTGACATCGCCCAGCGCCTGGGCGACCTGTTCGCGCACCAGCGTCTCGAGCTCCGGCGCGGCGCGGTAGTGGACCGCCAGCGCCATCGGCTTGCGTTCGAGCCGCAGGCCGGGATGGGCCTGCGCGAAATCCTCGAGCCGCCGGTGCAGCCGGTCCAGGTCGGGGGCGGGGACTTCGAGCCGCCGCCCCTCGGCGTCGCGCAGTTCGGCGCCATGCACGCCCGCGGTGGGCAGTTGCAGCGGGGCCAGGAAGGCGTCAAGTTCGGCGATGGTGCGCCCCGATACGATCGCGACCGCGCCGCCCAGCTGCCGGTGCAGCGTGCGCAGCGTTCCCACCAGTCCCGCTTCGACCTGCACGAGCTCCGGGCGTGGCGCCAGGTCGGCCAGCGTGCCGTCGAAGTCGAGGAATAGCGCGTTATCGGGATCGATCAGCGGAAGGGATGACATCGCCGCACACCGTATCACGTTAGCTTGACGAGCGTCCACCGGATGGCGTCCTACAAGGCGGATGGGTCACCGGCGCACGCACGCCGCCGGCCGCGACGCCCCGCGAGCACCGCGGCGGTGCGGCACGCCAGGGGGCCTGCACCATGGCGCGGCACCTGGCGCCATGCGGACCCGACGCCGCCCGATCCTTTATCATTAGCGGTTTCCCGAACGCCAAGGCCGATGCCGGGGCGGCGCAAGCATCGCGCGCCGCGCCCCCGAGCCGCCCTGCGCCCCGCCCCCGGCGCCGGCCCTCCGCCTTCCTCCGTCCATCCAATCCGGCCCCGCGCCGGTCGTCGACATGACCCGCAAGACAGCCAGCAAACCCGACTACCTGAAGAAGATCCTGACCGCCAAGGTGTACGACGTGGCGCAGGAGACCGAGCTGACCTACGCCCGCGAACTGTCGGCGCGAATTGGCAACGGGGTCTGGTTCAAGCGCGAGGACACCCAGCCGGTGTTTTCGTTCAAGCTGCGCGGCGCCTACAACAAGATGGCCTCGCTGACCGCCGACGAACTCAAGCGCGGCGTGATCGCCGCCTCGGCCGGCAATCACGCGCAGGGCGTCGCGCTGGCCGCGGCGCGGATGGAGTGCAAGGCCATCATCGCGATGCCGGTGACGACGCCCCAGGTCAAGATCGACGCGGTGCGCAAGCACGGCGGCAAGTGGGTGCAGGTCGTGCTGCACGGCGAGTCGTACAGCGATGCCTACCAGCACGCCGCCGAACTGCAGCGCAAGCACAAGCTGACCTTCATCCATCCGTTCGACGATCCCGAGGTGATCGCCGGCCAGGGTACCGTGGCGATGGAAATCCTGCGCCAGCACCCGGGCCCGCTGCACGCGGTGTTCGTCGCCATCGGCGGCGGCGGCCTGATCGCCGGCGTGGCGTCGTACATCAAGGCCGTGCGGCCCGAAATCAAGGTGATCGGCGTGCAGACGGTCGACTCCGACGCGATGAAGCGCTCGATCGAGGCCGGCAAGCGCGTCGAACTCAAGGACGTGGGCCTGTTCTCGGACGGCACCGCGGTCAAGCTGGCCGGCAAGGAAACCTTCCGCATCGCGCGCGAACTGGTCGACGAGATCGTGCTGGTCGACACCGACGCGCTGTGCGCGGGCGTCAAGGACGTGTTCCAGGACACCCGCAGCATCCTGGAGCCCTCGGGCGCGCTGGCCGTCGCCGGCCTGAAGGCCTATGCCGAGCGCGAGAAGCTCAAGGGCAAGAACCTGGTGGCGATCGCCTCGGGCGCCAACATGAACTTCGACCGCCTGCGCTTCGTGGCCGAGCGGGCCGAGGTCGGCGAGGCGCGCGAGGCGGTGTTCGCGGTGACCATCCCCGAGGAGCGCGGCAGCTTCCGCCGCTTCTGCGAGCAGCTGGGCACGCGCAACGTGACCGAGTTCAACTACCGCATCGCCGACAACCAGCTCGCCCACATCTTCGTCGGCGTGCAGATCGGCAGCCGCGCCGAGAGCGACAAGATCGCCGCGAGCTTCCGCCGCCATGGTTTCGCGGCGCTGGACCTGTCCAACGACGAACTGGCCAAGCAGCACATCCGCTATATGGTCGGCGGGCACTCCGCGCTGGCGCAGGACGAGCTGCTGTACCGCTTCGAATTCCCCGAGCGTCCGGGCGCGCTGATGAAGTTCCTGTCGAGCATGAGCCCGAACTGGAACATCAGCCTGTTCCACTACCGGAACCAGGGCGCCGACACGTCCAACATCCTGGTCGGCATCCAGGTGCCGAAGAACGAGAAGCGCGAATTCCGGGCCTTCCTTGCCACGCTCGGTTACTTACACTGGGAAGAAACCGACAATCCGGTCTACAAGCTGTTCCTGGCGTGACGGCGGCTGCCGTCCGCCGCCGTCACGCCGGGTGGCCGAACCGCCGGATTGCGGAAATCGCTTGATCGACGGATCGCCGAACCGCCGACCCGCCGAACCGCTGAACCGCCGAACCGCCGAACCGCCGAACCGCCGAACCGCTGAACCGCTGAACCGCCGAACCGCTGAACCGCTGAATGGCGGAACCCCGACAGGAGTCCTCATGACCGTGCCCGAACATTCGCCGCTGGGCAAAGTCTCGGCCTACAAGACCGAGTACGACGCCAGCCTGCTGTTTCCGATCCCGCGCGCGCCCAAGCGCGCCGAGATCGGCCTGCCCGACGGCCGCGCGGTGCCGTTCTTCGGCGTGGACATCTGGAATGCCTACGAGCTGTCCTGGCTCAATCCGAAGGGCAAGCCCCAGGTGGCGCTGGCCAGCTTCATCATTCCGGCCGACACGCCGAACATCATCGAATCGAAGTCGTTCAAGCTGTACCTGAACAGCTTCAACCAGACCCGGCTGGAATCGCCGGAGGCGCTGCAGCAGCTGCTGCGCAACGACCTGTCCGAAGCGACCGGCGGCGCGGTGCAGGTGCGCCTGACGGCCGAGCCGGACTTCGGCCGCCAGCAGATGGGCGAGCTCGACGGCCTGCTGCTGGACCGCCTCGACATCGAGACCGACATCTACGAGCCGGCGCCGCAGCTGCTGCGCGCCGATCAGGAAGAGACGCCGGTCGAGGAGACGCTGGTCTCGCATCTGCTCAAGTCGAACTGCCTGGTCACCGGGCAGCCGGACTGGGGCAGCGTGCAGATCCGCTATGTCGGCGCGCCGATCGACCAGGAAGGGCTGCTGAAGTACCTGATCTCGTTCCGCAATCACAACGAGTTCCACGAGCAGTGCGTCGAGCGCATCTTCATGGACGTGCTGCGCCAGTGCAAGCCGGTCAAGCTGGCCGTCTACGCGCGCTATACGCGGCGCGGCGGCCTGGACATCAATCCATTCCGCACCAACTTCAACACGCCGTGGCCGGATAACCGGCGCAACGCGCGGCAATAAGGCCCCTCTCCGAAGACAAGGCCGGGCCGGCGTCGGCGCGACAGCGCTGCGCCGGCCTTCTTTGTAACAGGCCTTGAATTAATTAATGTGCCAATTAATATCCAGCACACCAGATCCCCTCCGCCCATGACCGCCCGCCGCTCCCGCTCTTCCGCCGCTTCTCCCGCCGCCCTCCCTGCTTCGCCGCAGCAGCCCGCGCCGTTGCGCCGCCCCGGCCGTCCCGGGCGGAGCGCCCCGGCGGGCAAGGGCCTCGGCAGCGCGCCGCCGCGCGGCCCGGGCCGTACGCTTGCCGCCGAGGACCAGCGCGAGCGCCTGCTGGACGCCGCCGTGACGCTGTTTGCCGAGCACGGCATTGCCGCGACCCAGGTCAAGGCCATCGCGGCCCGCGCCGGCGTGACGCCGGCGCTGGTCCACTACTACTTTGGCGACCGGGGCCGTCTGCTGGATGCGGTGGCCGAGGAACGCCTCGGGCCGCTGGTGGACCGGGTCTTTGCGCAGGCTGAGCCGGGCGACGCCGCGCCTGGTGCCGGTGCCGGTGCCGGTGCTGGTGCTGGTGCTGGTGCTGGTGCTGGTGCTGGCGTTGGTGCTGGTGCTGACGTTGGTGCTGGCGCTGGTGCTGGTGCTGGCGCCGGGGGCGGTGCTGGTGCGAAGGCCGCCGCCAAAGCCGGGGACAGGGCCGGAGCCGGTGCAAGGGCAGGAGCCGATATCGATGCTTCGGGCGCGGTTGCCGACCCCGCCGCGCTGCTGGCCGGCATCGCCGAACGGCTGATCCGCGCGGCGGTGGCCACGCCATGGTTTCCGGCCCTCTGGGTGCGCGAGATCGTCACCGGCGAGGGCCAGCTGCGCGAACGCGTGATGCAGCGCTTCGGGCTGCAGCGCCTGGGCGTCGTGGTCGCCGCGCTGAGCGAGGCGCGCGAGCGCGGCCGGATCGACGCCGCGCTGGCCCCGCCGCTGCTGATGGTCTCGGTGATCGGCCTGGCGCTGCTGCCGCTGGCCACCGGCCATATCTGGCGGCGCCTGCCGGGGGCCGACGCCGTCGATGTCGAGGCCATGGTCGCGCATGCGCGCGCGCTGCTGACGCATGGCATCCGTCCCGCGGAACGTGCCGTCTCCTCCGCCGTCCCCTCTGCCGTCCCCTCTGCCGTCCCCTCTGCCGTGCCCTCTGCCGTGCCCTCTGCCGTGCCCGGTGCCGCGCCCGGTGCCGCGCCCGATGCCGTGCCCTCTGCCGTCTCCTCTGCCCGCCCTGAGGCGCGGCCCACCGATCGCCGCAAGGGCCGCGCCGCCGATCGCCGCTGACCACCACCACCGACCCGCACCGCCGCCATGCCCGCCGCCGACCTTCCGCAGATCGATTGCCACCCACCCGCGTCATCGCCTCCGGCAGGTCGACGGAGCGCATGGTTACGGATTGGGGCGCTGGCGGCGCTGGCTCGGGCCTGGGCGCTGGCGGCGCTGGCTCGGGCCTGGGCGCTGGCGGCGCTGGCGCGGGCCTGGGCGCCGAACCCGGCGGGGGC
>NZ_VWRN01000068.1 GCF_008632125.1 Cupriavidus cauae | reverse complement strand
GAACACGTGGCCCGGCACCGGCTGGAGCGCCGCGAGCTCGGCCCGGACGAAAAGGAGCAGAGTGTCGTCCTCGAGTTCCGTCCGGAGCCGCCGCAGGATCTATTGATCGCCTGCCTCTGGTCGCATCGCCAATGCTTGCCATGCCGCCGGCACCGCCGTTGCCGCCGGCACCGCCATTGCCGCTGTTGCCGCCATTGCCGCCGGTGCCACCCATGGCATTGCCGCCGGTGCCCGCGCCACCGCGGCCGCCGGCGCCGCCGCTGGCATTACCCAGCTGGCGGGCCACGTTGCCGATATGGCTGACGGTGAGGCCGCTGACCGTGCCGTTCAGGCGCGTCATGGCGACCGCACGGCTGGTGTTGAAGGCATTGGAGAAGTTGGCGGTCGAGGTGGAGCCGTTGTTTGCCGCAGTCGTGCCAAGGCCCTCAGCCCATGCGCGTCCGCGGTTCTCCGAATTGGTCTTGGTCGTGGTGGTGGTGTCGTTGTCGGTGACATTGACATTCACCGCCACGGCGTCGTCGGTTGCGGTCTGTGCCAAGGCGTGCCCTGTCACCCCGAGAGTCAGGGCGACGGCGGACGCGAGTAAGGTCTTTTTCATACATAGCTCCCAGGAGGAATGTTCTCTGCGACTCAGCCCGGCGCCGCGCTCGTCAGACGGAAAACGAAGCGGTAGCCAGGTCATGGTCCGGCATTGGCCAAACCGAAGCGCCCTGCGCATATTCGGTGCCAGCACCCCCCGCAGGCGTCGCTTTCCCTTGTAAAACAAGGCCAAAATGGCCCTGCTGCGGTGCAAGATCCCGCGTTCGGTGCGACACTGGGAGCCCAAATACTGTGAACCGGAACAGACATGTCACATCGATGTGACAGCGGCCGGAAAGTGGCGTCGCGCGGCGATTCCGATTGCGCGAGAAAAATATGTTTATCGCCGGATAGTTAAGTCGGGATGCCGATAAAACCGAACCGGCTGACGTGGCGTTACGGAATTGAAACGAGGAATCGGACAGGGCGCAGGTGGTGTTTTTTTAAGCACGTCCTGCATTGGGGGGATGTTTCGGATGGACCGCATCGCGGATCATTGGCGGCCGTTGCCGGGGCGCGCTTCATGCGTCGCTTCCCGTCGCGGAAATGCTGGCTGGAAATCGCTCGCCGGATTGCACCGGAAATTGTGTCGACATTGCGCCGACGTTGTTCCGCCAAGGCCAGTGACCGGCCGGCCCAGCCAATGTGCGAATTCACACGGCGGCACGTATTCCGTTGTCACTTTGATCCATGTCTGATTTAAAGTACATTAAACTAATTGCCGACCTGTCGTCGACTCGCAAGGGAAACCATGAGTGAAGCCGTCGTTCCCCTGTATCACCAGATTTACGTGGTGCTGCGCCAACAGATTGTGGAAGGCCGTTTTGGCCAGGGGCCTCTGCCGGGCGAGATCGACCTGGCCAAGCAATTCCATGCCTCGCGCGTGACCATGCGCCGGGTGTTCGATCGCCTGGTGCAGGAAGGCCTGGTGCGCCGCCATCGCGGCCTGGGCACCTTCGTCAATCCGCATCCGATCGCGCCGGCCGCCAATGCGCCACGCACCGTCAGCCTGCTGGACAACCTGCTGGACATGGGCCAGAAGACCTCGGTCAACGTGATCTCGATCGAGGAGGTGCAGGCCGCCCCGGACGTCGCCGAATCGCTGTGCCTGCAGCCCGGCGATCCCGTCACCAAGGTGGTGCGCGTGCGCCATTACCACGGCGAGCCGCTGTCCCATATCACCGTCTATGTGCCGGCCGACCTGGGCCGCCATCTGACGCGCAAGGATCTGGAGACCACGCCGATCCTGCGGCTGCTCGAGAACCGCGGCGGCCTGAAGCTGGGCCGTGCCACGCAGGTGTTGTCGGCGCGCCTGGCCGACGTGGTGGTGGCCCCGCTGCTCGAGGTGCCGGTCGGCGCCGCGCTGCTGGCGACCCGCCGCGTGGTGCAGGACAAGTCCGGCCGGCCGATCCAGCTGCTGCTCGGGCAGTACCGGCCCGACCGCTACGAATACCGGATGGAGCTGTCGCCGGCAGGCGGCGACAGCGCCAACGTCTGGGTCGACAACGGGACCCGCACCAGCTTGCGCGACTGACGCAGGCGCGCCATGCTGCGCGCTTCGACGATCAGACAAGGAGACTCGCGTCATGCCGCTGCATCGAGCCAGCCGTTCCCTTCTGCCGCCGGCGCACCCCGCCGGCATCGTCAAGACACGCCGCGCCGCGCTCAGGCTGGGCGCGGCCACGCTGCTGACATCGCTGGCGTCGCCGATACCGCTGCTGCCGCTGCTCGCGCCGTCCAGCGCCATCGGCGCAACCAACGGGAACGCAGGGCAGGCGAGCACATCCGGCACATCGGCGACATCGGGCACCTCCGCGACATCCGGCACGTCGGCGGCCCCGCTTGGCCAGATCGCCGGCGGCAAGCCCATCCGCATCCTGGTCGGCGCGCCGGCCGGCGGCACCACCGATACGCTGGCCCGCACCATCGCCAACGAGATGGGCAAGCTGCTGGACCAGTCCGTCGTGGTCGAGAACCGCCCGGGCGCCGGCGGCAATATCGCCGCCGAGCTGGTGGCGCAGAGCGCGCCGGACGGCAGCACGCTGCTGATGAGTTTCACCAGCCATACCATCAACGCGACGCTGTACAAGAACCTGCCCTTCGATCCCGTCGCCGATTTCACGCCGATCACGCTGGTGGCCAGCGTGCCAAGCGTGCTGGTCGCCCATCCGTCGGTGCCGGCCAACAATGTCGCCGAGCTGATCCAGCTGGCCAAGTCCCGTCCCGGCAAACTGAACTTCGGCATCGGCGCCGTCGGCTCGTCGGTGCATCTGGCCGGCGACATGTTCAAGATGATGACCGGCACGTACATCGTCAACATTCCGTACAAAGGTACGACGCCGGCAGTGACCGACCTGCTGTCGGGCCGCGTCGAGCTGATGTTCGCCAGCACCCTGAACGTGCTGCCGCATATCAAGGCCGGCAAGCTCAAGGCGCTTGGGGTCACCAGTCCGGCGCCGCTGCCGCAGCTGCCGGGCGTGCCGCCGATCTCGCAGACCGTCAAGGGCTTCGAGTCCAATGCCTGGTTCGGGCTGTTCGGCCCGGCAGGGCTGCCGCCCGAAGTCACGCGCACGCTCTATCAGGCCGCGCGCCGGGGCCTGGAGACGCCATCGGTGGCCAAGCGCCTCGAAAGCGATGGCGCGCAGCCGGTCGCCAGCACGCCCGAGGCCTTCAGCGCCTTCGTCAAGCAGGACATCAAGCGCTGGGCCACCGTGGTGCGCTATTCGGGGGCCAAGGTGGAATGAGCCGTGCCGGCGCCGGCAGCACTCCGGCGCAAACCCTCGCACAGAAGCTGGTCGCCCGCGCCGCGGGCCTGGACCGCGCGACGCCCGGCACCGTGGTGACCTGCAAGGTCGATCTGGCGATGTCGCACGACTCCAGCGGACCGCGCCGCGTCGCGCCGCTGCTGCGCGAGCTGGGCGCCAAGGTCTGGGACCCCGAGCGCTTCGTCGTCGTGACCGACCACTTCGTGCCCGCCGCGGATGCCGAGGCCGAGGCGATCGTCCGCTTCACGCGCGACTGGGTCCGCGAACAGCGCCTGCCGCATCTGATCGACAACGAAGGCATCTGCCACGTGGTGCTGCCCGAGCGCGGCTACGTGCTGCCGGGCCAGTTCATCGTCGGCGGCGACAGCCACAGTCCGACCGGGGGCGCGTTCGGCGCCTATATGTTCGGCATCGGCGCCACCGAGATGGCGGGCGTGCTGGCCACCGGCGAGATCTGGCTGCGCGTGCCGCAGACCATCCGCATCCAATGGGACGGCACGCTGGCCGACGGCGTCTGCGCCAAGGACATCATGCTGTTCCTGTGCGCCCGGCTCGGACTGGGCGGCGGCCGCTACGAGGCGATCGAATATGCCGGCACGGCGGTGACCGCGCTGTCGATGCAGGAGCGGATGACGCTGACCAATATGAGCGCGGAGCTGGGCGCGCAGACGGGCCTCGTCGCACCGGACGCCACCACGCTGCAATGGCTCGAACAGGCCGGCGTGCCCGCCGCCACGCTGGCGCAGATCGATATCGAGCACTGGCGCAGCGATGCCGATGCGCCGCTGCTGCAAACCCATCGCTTCGACGCCGCCGCCCTGGCGCCGCAGGTCGCCGCGCCGCACTCGCCGGCCAACGGCGCGCCGGTCAGCGACGCCCAGGGCCAGCCGATCGACCTCGCCTATCTCGGCGCCTGCACGGGCGCCAAGCTCGACGATCTGCGCATGGCCGCGCGCATCCTGCGCGGGCGCAAGGTCGCGCCGGGCGTCTCGCTGCAGCTGGCACCCGCCTCGCTGCGCGACCAGCAGCAGGCCGAGCGCGAAGGCACGCTGGCGGCGCTCGTCGATGCCGGCGCGCAGCTGCTGCCCAATGCGTGCAATGCCTGCGCCGGTTACGGGCCCACGCGCTTCGCCGCCGGCACGCGGGCGATCGCCTCGACCGCGCGCAATTTCGCTGGCCGGATGGGCGACGCCGGCAGCGCGGTGTGGCTGGCCTCGCCGATGACCGTGGCCGCATCGGCGGTCACGGGCCGCATTACCGATCCGCGCACGCTGCTGTGAAGACCGAGATCCGCATGGATACGCCGACCCATACCGGCCCCGATACCGGACCCCATACCAGGCCCGAACGCAAGGCCCCCGGCCGCATCTGGCGCTTCGGCGACAACGTCGATACCGATGCGATGGCGCCCGCCACGCAGATGAAAGGCGGCATCGAGCAGATCGCGCGCCATTGCCTGGCCGGATTGCGTCCCGAATTTCCCGCGACCGTACGGCCGGGCGATCTGGTCGTCGGTGGACGGCATTTCGGCGTGGGCTCGTCGCGCGAGCAGGCTCCCCAGGCCTTGCGCCATCTCGGCGTGGCGGCAGTGATCGCGCCTTCGTTCGCGGGCCTGTTCTATCGCAATGCCTTGAATCTCGGCCTGCCGGCGCTGGTCTGCGCGGATACCGACAAGCTGATCGACGGCGAACACGCGACGCTGGATCTGGAAAACGCCGCGGTCGTGCTGCCCGACGGCAGCCGCGTGCCATGCGAACCGATCCCGGCGTTCCTGCTCGACATGCTGCGCGCCGGCGGGCTGATCCAGCATCTGAAGCGGCGGCTCGCGCAGCAGCGCGCTTGACCACCTGTCCCGCTCAGCCGCGCTGCGCGTTGCCAGCCTCGCGCAGCAAGGCCATCACCTCTTCGTCGGTGGTCTGGTCGAAATCCGCGTAATACGCGCCCACCGCGCCGAAATCGTCCGGCACCCATAGCGAGACGCATTCGTCGGCCGCGTCCCGCAGCGACGCCAACCCTTCCACCGAAGCGACCGGCACCGCCGCAATCACGCGAGCCGCCCCGGCATGGCGCGCGCTCTCCAGTGCCGCGCGCATCGTGGCGCCCGTCGCCACGCCGTCGTCGACCATGATCACGACCCGGTCGCGCATCGCCGCCACCGGCGCCCCGCCGCGATAGCGCTGCTGGCGCCGGGCGATTTCTCCCAGCTGTCGACCGCGCTCCAGCTCGAAGGCGCCGCTGTCGACCGCGCGGCGCGTCCACGCATCGTCATTGGCGACGGTATGCGGGGGCGAGCCGGTGGCATCGCCCTCGACCACCGCGCCCAGCGCCAGTTCGGGATAGCCGGGCGCGCCGATCTTGCGCACCAGCAGGATGTCGAGCGTCGCGCCCAGCGCGCGGGCGACCTCGAAGGCGACCGGCACACCGCCGCGCGGCAGGGCCAGCACCAGCGGCGGCTGGTTTTCCTCTCGTTTCGCATAGCCCAGCTCGCTCAGGCGGCGCGCCAATTGGACGCCGGCGTCGCGTCGATCGGCGAAATACGGCGGCAGCGGCATCGCGGCCCTCCTGTCCTGTTGGTGCTTCCCCGGGGCGGTACGAGATCGGGGCCGCGCACGGGCCCATTAACCCTGTGGCGCGGTCACCCTTTTATGTCCGGCTCGACACATGCCGTTACAATGCGAAGGTTAACAAGAACGATTCGCATTTATCGTTCGTTGCCCGAGCCTCCGACCCGCACGGACCGACGTCACGGTCCGCGCCGCCGCACCGCGGCGGCATTCCGCGGGCGTTCTGAAAAAATATAGTCGGAACCGACCATGCCACAGCGTGCAACCCATCGCCGCGGCCGCCACCGCAGCCATGCCCTTCGCCTGACGACTCTCGCCCTGGGCCTGCAAGCCGCCGGCATGGTCTGGGCCCAGCAGTCCGCGTCCGCCGATGCATCGGCGCCGGCTGCCGCCCCCGCCTCTGCCGCCCCCGCCTCTGCTGCCACCGCCACCGCTACTGCCACGGCCCCCGCCGAATTGCCGGCCGTTACCGTGCGTGCCACCAGCGACAACGAAACCGCGACCGGCCCGGTCTTTGGCTACGTCGCCAAGCGCAGCGCCACCGCGACCAAGACGGATACCCCGATCATGGAAACGCCGCAGTCGATCACCGTGATCACGCGCGACCGCATCGAGGCGCAGGGCGCGCAATCGGTGCAGCAGGCGATGGGCTATACCGCGGGCGTCCACGCGGGCCTCTACGGCAACGACAATCGCGGCGACTGGGGACGCTTTCGCGGCACCGATTTCACGCAATACCAGGACGGCCTGCTCAATGCGGTGGGCTACTACAACAACGTCCGTCCCGACGTGTATGCGCTGGAGCGGATCGACATCCTGCGCGGCCCGTCGTCGATGCTGTTCGGCCAGGGCGCGGTCGGCGGCATCCTGAACCTCGTCAGCAAGCGGCCGCAGCCCGAGGCCGCCCGCGAAATCGGCGTGCAGTTCGGCAACAACAACCGCAAGCAGGTGCAGGCCGATCTGACCGGGCCGCTCGATGCGGACGGCAAATGGCTGTCTGTATCGGCTGGTCGCGCTGGCGCGCGACAGCGACACGCATGTGGACTTTGCCCAGGACAATCGCTATCTGATCGCGCCGTCGCTGACGTATCGGCCGAACAGCGATACGTCGTTTACGCTGCTGGCGAATTTCCAGCGGGATGACAGCAATACCACTGCGGGCTTCTTTCCCTGGAGCGGCATGCTGTTTCCGAACCCCGGCGGCCTGAAGATTCGCGACAGCCTGTTCGTCAGCGAGCCGGGATTCGACCGCTTCAAGGCGGAACAGGCGGCGATCGGCTACCAGTTCGAGCACAAGGCGAACGAGGTGTTCACGGTCCGCCAGAATCTGCGGTACTCGTACAGCACGGTGGATTACCGCAGCATTTACGCGCGTTTCAATGGGCCTAACGGTGGCTGGGTGCCGGGCAGCGACCGGCTGCTGAACCGCACCGTCTATTGGGACAACCCGCGGCTGCGGTCCTTCCTCGTCGACACCCAGGCACAGGCCAAATTCCGCACCGGCAGCGTGGGCCATACCTTGCTGACCGGCATGGATTATCAGCACGCCGATATCGACGGACGCCGGGGCGTCAACGGTACCGGCAGCGCGGCGCCGATCGACATCATCAATCCCGTTTACGGCAATTACGTCGCACCGACGCTCGGCCACGTCAATCCGACCAAGCAGATCCAGACCGGCATCTATATGCAGGACCAGATGTCGTGGAACCAGTGGCTGCTGATGGTCGGCCTGCGCTACGACTGGTCGCGTGCCTCGCAAGTGAACACGACGGCCGGCTCGCGCGACGACAATGAGCTGACCAAGCGTTTCGGCCTGATGTACCAGACCGACATCGGCCTGAATCCGTACATCAGCTATTCGGAGTCCTTCCAGGGTGTGCCGGGCACCAACCGCGCCGGCCCGCTCAAGCCGCTGCGCGGCAAGCAATGGGAAGCCGGTATCAAATACCAGCCGCCCGGCAAGAACGCGATGGTGACGATGGCCGTGTTCGACATGCGCGAGAAGAACCGTCGCGCATCGGGCATCGTCAACGGCGTGCCCGACACCGTGCAGATCGGCGAAGCCCGTACGCGCGGTGTCGAGGTCGAAGCCCTCGCATCGCTGCGCAATCGGGTGGACCTGATCGCCAACTACACCTACCTCGATACCCGCATCCTCGCCGGCAATCCTGCCGAAGTCGGCAAGCGCATCGCCAGCATTCCGAAGCATATGGCTTCGCTGTGGGGCACGTACAAGTTCAACCTGTTCGACAAGCCGGGCTTCTCGGCCGGCGCCGGCGTGCGGTATTTCAGCGCGAGCTATGACGGCACCGATCGCAACAAGGTCAGCAGCGCCACGCTCGTCGACGCCGTGCTGGCCTACGACCACGGTCCGGTTCGCGTCGCGCTGAACGTGAACAACGTGTTCGACAAGGAATACCTGACGACCTGCCTCGCCCGCGGCGACTGCTATTTCGGCGCCCGCCGGACGGTGGTGGGCAGCGTTACCTACCGGTTCTGATCCGGCTCGGGAAGATTATCGACACTTGGGCTAATGGACGAAGCCTGATTGCGCCGCCTGTGGGCGGCGCTTTTTTTGGTCGAGAGCATCTATGTGGGCGGGCTTCCCAGCAGATTCCAGCGCCGTCCGGAAGCGCTGAAAACGACACTACCGTTCGAAATTTCCGCCTGGATCACTCGAATAACTTGACTTTGCGCATTATCTGCGCAAGATTCGAATTTATTCTACGCACCACCAGGTTGATTTCATGCTCCTCGAGTTCCGCGTCAAGAACTTCCGCAGCCTGCGGGACGAGCAGGTCCTCAGCCTCGTGGCGTCGAAGGACGCCTCTCTCGCCGACACCAATACCGTCGAAACCGGCCTGAACGCCGCCCCCCGGCTGCTGAGCAGCGCCGCCGTCTATGGCGCCAACGCGAGCGGCAAGTCGAATCTGATCAAGGCGCTGCAATACATGCGTGGCGTGGTCGTGGAATCGGCCACGGTCGTACAGCCTGGGCAGACATACGCCGTCCAGCCGTTCCGCCTCGACACCGCTTCTGCGGCGAAACCGACAGAGTTCGAGGTGACCGTGATCCTATCCGGCGTGCGGCATCAGTACGGCTTCGCCATGACGCAGCAACGCATCGTCAGCGAGCATCTGCTGGTCTATAAAGCCTTCAAGCCGCAGCGCTGGTTCGAACGGCACTACGACCCAAGCTCGGGCAAGGACATCTACGAGTTCGGTACCGGGCTGAAGGGCGCGAAGACGCTGTGGGAAAACGCCACCCGGTCCAATGCGCTGTTTCTGTCGATGGCCGCCCAGCTCAACAGCGAAGCACTGCGGCCGCTGTTCGACTGGTTCGCGAGCAGTTTGGTCGTCTTCAACGAGCAGGCGCGGCTCAATCTGCAGGTTTCGATCGAGATGCTCAAGCAGCCCGGAGGACGCAAGCGGATTTGCGATTTCCTGACGTCCGCCGACATCAGCATTGCCGACATCGAAGTCGTGACGCGCAAGGTGCCTGGGCAGACAGTGCATTTCGATGTTGCCGCCGGCAAGTCCGAGCTGCGGTCGGAGGAAATCGAAGAGCATCAGCTGCGCTTCTCGCATACCACCGATCACGGCACGGCCGTATTCGATCTAATGGACGAATCAAACGGAACACGCAACCTGTTGTTCCTCGCCGGCCCCGTCCTGGACATTCTCGAGAAGGGTCAGACATTGGTGATCGATGAACTGGATACCAGCCTCCATACCCTTCTGGTTCGCGAGTTGGTCCGGCTGTTTCACCGTCCCGACGTCAATACCGGCGGCGCGCAGTTGATCTTTACGACCCACGATACGTCGCTGCTCGATGCGCCGGATCTTCTCCGACGCGATCAGATCTGGCTCGTCGAAAAAGACAACGAACAAGCCTCGCACCTGATTGCGCTCGCAGAATTCAGCCCTCGCAAGAATGAAGCGCTGGAGCGCGGATACCTGATCGGCCGATATGGCGGCATCCCGTTGGTGCGCGGTGATATCGGGCGACGTCACTGATGGCCCGGGATAAATCCCCACGGGTCCGCCGACGCGATCAGTTGGCGCGCAAGATTGGCCAGCGCGCCAGCTACGACCGCATCCTGATCGTTTCCGAAGGCGCGAAAACCGAGCCAAACTACTTCTGCGAAATCCGGGCCGCCTATCGTTTGCACACCACCAATGTGGAAGTCCGGCACTGCGAGATCGGAACGTCTCCGATCCAGGTGGTGCAATACGCCGAATCGCTATTCCGAAACGGCGACCGCCACAAGCGCATCCAGGCCCGTGCATTCGAACAGGTCTACGCTGTTTTTGACCGCGATGATCACGACAGCTACTTCGATGCCCTGCAATACGCAGCGGCACTGGATGGTCGGCTGAAGAACGATATCAAGCAAGACGTCGCCTTCCGTGCCGTCGCGTCGGTGCCGAATTTTGAGCTCTGGCTATTGCTCCACTACGCGCAGGTCCACGCGCCTGTCCATCGCGACGAGGTGCTCCGGCGACTGAAAAAATCATGTTTCGCAGTACAGGAAAGGCATGCGGGACGCTTTTGCCATCACCAGACCGAATCTCGACGCTGCGACGAGACGGGCCATGGAGCTGAGCCGGCGATTCACTGCCGAGATGGCGCCGGAACCGTACACGGGGGTGGGAGAACTGGTGACACGGCTGACTACCTTGAGAGCCGCGTCTTGATGGTCGAGCAGCGCACGGGCCCGAACCCCGCTTTTCTGCTTTGAATGACGGATGTGTCAACGCCGACAACAGGTCGCGCGTCCGCATCACGGATCATGAGGGAGGACATTGCTCGTCTAGTGGCAACACAACGTCAGCGACGAGTTCGGGTGTGACCTCCAGAGGATCGAAGACGTTATAGCCGAGCATGTGGAAACGGCATCACCATCGCGTTCTTCGTTGCTTCTTCGGTTTGAAGCATATCCTTGGCAGCCGCGACCCTGGCGGCGAGCGATCGAACCTCGTCGATAAAGTCCAACTTATTCTCCTTATTTTGAATTGATAGCGGACCCGCCCGCTGGTACAGCAGGATTTCGATGCTCTACAAATGAGCAAACCATGATCGACTGTTCGGCCAATAAGGCGTAAGTTGCCTGACCTCGCCGCTTCACGTATTTCGCCGAAATGGGAATGCCGGATCGTATAGTATCGGCGCTCGCAGACCGTTCAAGACCCCACCGATGGGGGATAGCGTCTCATTGCCACAGATGCCAAATCAGCGAAGGAAACCGCCGACCTCCGCCAAGAACCCCTCGCGCATCTCCACATTCGACATATGCACCGCCGGTAGCAGCACCAGCTTCGCACTCGGAATCGCCGCTGCGATCTCTTCGCTGTGCTCGGCGCGTGTCACCGTATCGAACTTCCCGCCGATCACCAGCGTCGGCCGTGAAATGAGCGTAATGGTCCGACGCAGGTCCATATCGCGCACGGCGGCCAGTGCGCCGGCGATGCCGCGTGGGTGGGTTTCGAGCAGGGCCTTGCGGAACGGCGCGAGCGCCGGATCGTTCTTCTCGCGCATTTCGGCGGGAAACCAGTTGCCCAGGAACGCCTCGGCGGTCTCGTTCGGCGTCGCGGCGAGGATCGTCTGGATGCGGGGCTCCCAATCCGCGGCCGGGCCGAGGTAGGCGGCGGTGTGCGCGAGCACGAGATGGTCGATTCGCTCGGGGGCGTGGATCCCCAGCCATTGCGCGACCATGCCGCCCAGCGACAGGCCGAGGAAGTGGACCCGTTCGAGCTCCAGCGCGTCCATCAGTTCGAGCGCGTCGCGCCCGAGCCGGTCCAGCGAATAGGCGCCGGCCGGCACGTCGGAGGCGCCGTGGCCGCGCATGTCGTAGCGCAGCACGCGAAAGCGTTCCAGCAATTGCGGCATCACGCCGTCCCACATCGACATATCGGTCGCGATCGAATTGGACAGCATCAGCACGGGGCGGCCGGCTTCGCCCTCGAAACGGTAGGCAATCCGTTGGGCATCGCTGGTGGTGAAGGTCGAAAGCGCTTGCATCTCGGTTCTCCTGGAAGGTAGGGAAGGCCCTTCGCCGAATCGGCGCCGGGGCCATCGCAGGAACCATCCTAGCGGCGGACCGAATCTGAGAAAATTACAAAGTTCTCAACCTCTCTGTCAGCAAGACAAACAATGTCCCGCTTCACGTTGCAAGACCTGCAGTGCTTCGACGCCGTCGTCCGCGAGGGAGGATTCCAGGCGGCCGCGACCGTTCTGCATCGGACGCATCCCGCGGTGTTTGCGGCGGTGGCCAGACTGGAGCGCCAGCTCGGCCTGGCGCTGCTCGATCGCAGCGGCTACCGGGTCAGCCCGACGGAAGCGGGGCGCGCCTTTTATCGGCATGCACAATCGCTGCTGCGCGAGCTCCATGCGCTGCAGCTTCATGCCGAGCAATTGGCGATGGGCGAGGAAAGCGAACTGCGTGTGGTGATCGGCGACCTGTGCCCGCCGCCGCAGACCCTACGCCTGCTGGGCCCGTTCTTCGCGGCGAATCCCGCAACGCGGCTGGACCTGCATGTCGAGGCGGTGACCGGGCCGTGGGAGCGCCTGTTCGACGGCGAGGCGGACCTGATCGTGCATCGCGTCGACAAGAGCGACACGCGCATCGAATGGCTGGATCTATGCAAGATCGAGCTGATCCCCGTGGTGGCACCGGGTTTTCTGCCATTCCCGGTCTCGCGTGCAATCCGTCCCGAGCAATTGCGGGCGCTGACGCAATGCGTGATCCGAGACAGCGCACGGCGTCCCGTGGCTCAGGAGCATTTCGTCGTGGCGGGCGCGCCGCAATGCACGGTGCCGGATCCGATGATGAAGAAGGAGATCATCCTGCAGGGGATGGCGTGGGGACATCTGCCCCGCTTTCTGATCGAGCAGGAACTGGCGGAAGGAAGACTGCTGTCGATCGCCGGGCGCTATCTGCCGGGCCGTGTCGAGGAACTGGTCGCCGCGCGCCGGCGCGACCGCCCGCATGGGCCCGTCGCGAACCGGCTGTGGGAGCATCTGGGCAAGGCGGCGCCGCGATTTCGCGCGGCGCTTCGCCATGGCGGAAATCGCTGAGTACGCGACGACCTCGCCCCTCCGCTACACGCGCGTCGTCTCCGCATGCGCCAGCCAGTGCCGCGCGATGGCGTCGCGCCGCGCGATCCAGACGCTGCCGCGCGAACGCATATGCGCGAGCATCGCCTCCAGCGCCGCAATGCGGCCGGGCCGCCCCAGCATGCGCAGATGCAATCCGACGGACATCATCTTGGGGGCGTGTGCGCCCTCGCGCCAGAGCCAGTCGAACGCATCGGTGACATAGCCGGCGAAGTCGGCGGCGCGCACAAAGCGGTTGCCGTGCTGGAACTGCATGTCGTTGGTGTCGAATGCATAGGGCAGCATCACATGCGGCCCGCGCGGGCCAGACAGCGTCACGGGCAGGTCGTCACCATAGAAGTCGCTGTCGTAGACGAACCCGCCCTCTTCCATCAGCAGCCTGCGCGTTCTCGGGGTCGACGCGGAACGGGTATGCCAGCCCACCGGCCGTATGCCGGTGGCCGAACGGATTGCGGCGACCGTGCGGTCGATGGCCTCGCGCTCCTGCTCCTCCGCCATGGCGACATGGCTTTCCCAGCGCCAACCATGGGCGGCGACCTCATGGCCACGGGCCACGGCATCGCGCGCCAATTCGGGCAGGCGCTCCACGGCTCGTCCGCAGGCGCTGACCGTGATGGCTGCGCCGGCGTCGGCCAGGCATTGCATGATGCGCCACCATCCCGCACGCGTCCCGTAGTCGAAATGGCTCTGCAGGCAGGGATCGGGACGGCCTTCGATCCGGTCGACCACCTCGTACGTCGATTCGTTGCGCGCGTCGCCTTCGGCGATTGACAGTTCGGCGCCTTCCTCGAGATTCAGCACGAACGATACCGCCACCCTGGCCTCGCCTGGCCAATGCGGGTGGGGCGGACGACCCGCATAACCGAGCAGGTCGCGCTGCACGGCTGGCGCTTGTTCGTCGGAGTTCGGCGGCAAGGCATCGCGGTCCATCGTCATTCCGCCTGCAGCTTGCCGCTGCGCACCAGCTTCGCGTACCGGTCCAGCTCGCCGCGCAGGAAGGCCGCCGCTTCCGGAGGCGACCCGGTGGCCGGCTCGGCGCCCAGCGCCTCGAAGCGGCTGCGCACGTCGGCGCTCGCAAGTACCGCGGCGATGTCCTGGTTTAGCTTCTGCACGATCTCGCGTGGTACGCCCGACGGCGCGATCATCATGAACCAGGGTGCGAACTGGTAGGCGGGCAGGCCGGCCTCGGCCATCGTCGGCACGTCGGGCAGCAGGGGCGAGCGGCGCGGCGTGGTCACGGCAAGGGCCCGCAGCTTTCCGCTCTTGATATAGCCGACCGACGAGACGACCGGGTCGATCATCATGTCCACCTGGCCACCGACCAGATCCGTCAGCGCCGGCGCAGCGCCCTTGTAGGGCACGTGGGTCAGAGCGACGTCGGCCAGGCTGGCAAACTGCGCGCCGCCAATATGGCTGGTCGAGCCGCTGCCCGAGGAGGCATAGGTCATCTTGCCGCCGGCGCGCCGCGCGAGTGCGACCAGCTCCGTCACGGAGCGCGCCTGCACTGCCGGATTGACGGCCAGCACGCTGGGCAGCGTGGCGACCATTGCCACCGGCGTGAAATCGCGCTCGGTGTCATAGCGCAGCTTCGGATAGAGGCTGGGATTGACCGCATGGCCCACCGTCACCAGCAGCAGCGTGTGTCCGTCCGCAGGTACCTTGGCCACGTACTCGGTGGCAATCCGGCCGCCGGCACCCGGCTTGTTCTCGACCAGCACCGGCTGCTTCCACGCCGCGCCGAGCTTGTCCGCGAGGACGCGGCCGAAGGTATCGGCCGCACCGCCGGGCGGGAATGGCACCACGATGCGTACCGGCTTGTCCGGAAAGCTGGCGGCCGATGCCGCGGCCACGGCGTTGGTGGAAGCCGTGCCGACTGTCAGCAGGGCGGCGCAGGGAAGAAGGCATCGGCTCAACAAAGCGTGCAGCGTCATAGGGTCACCTGTTGCGATGGAAGGAAGGAACGCCCCGGCTCGTTTGCAAGCGCCGTGCCATCGATGGCTGCATCACGGCACGACGCGACAGCGCAGCGGCGTCATGCCGCCGGTTTCCAGTATTCGCGACCGACTCCCTGCCACAGCGCGCGACAGGCATGCTCGGCCTCACGGCATACCTCGTCGAGATCCACGCGCGTCGGCACGCCATCGTTCACCAGCACCTCGCCATCGACGACGACCATCCGGACATCCCTGCCCTGGCCGTTGTGAACCAGGTTGCCGAGCGGATTGACCAGCGGGACCAGATGCGGCCGCGCGAAATCCAGCATCACGAGGTCCGCGCGCTTGCCGACCTCCAGCGTGCCGATGCGGTCCGCCAGCCCGAGCGCACGCGCGCCGCCCATGGTCGCCATCTCGAACACATGGCGCGGCTGCCAATCGTCATCGACGCCGCCACGCTGCACGCGCGCCGTGACCAGGGCCCAGCGCATCAACTCGATCATGTCCGCATGCTGCGTATCGGTTGCCAGCGCGATATTGATGCCGGCGCGCTTGATGTCGGGCGTCGGTGCAAGGCGGCCGGAGGTCGCATTGCACTTGGGGATGTGGACCACATGTGCGCCCGCCCGCGCGAGCCTCTCGATGTCGTCTGCCGTCACATAGATGCAATGGCCGCCCATCAGGCGCGGCGTCAGCAGTCCGGTCTCGTCCAACACTTGGGTTGAAGTGCGCCCGGTGCGTGCCTTCACCCGCTCGACTTCCACGACGCTCTGGCCGAGGTGCATGTTCACCCGCATGTCGCGCTGCTGTGCCAGCGCGGCGATCTCGCGCAGGAAGCCGTCGGAACAGGTGTCGACGGCGTGAGCGGCGAGCTGGACCTGGACGCGATCGTTTCCCTGCCAGCGGGCCGCCAGGTCCAGGGCCGCCTGCAGCGTGCGGGATCCGATCGCCGCGTCGTAGTGCCAGCGGCCTTCGGCGACCTGCGCGAAATCGACATCGTGGATGCGCCAGCTCGGCGCGAGCCGCACGCCGAGTTCGGCCATGGCCTCGGTGGTCACGTCGGCGTGCACGAAGTTGTCGCCGATCAGCGTGGAACCGAACAGCATCGCCTCGAGCGCGCCGAGCCGCGCCAGCGCGCGGGCCTGCTCCGGATTGACCTGCGTGCCCTTCGGAATTCCCGGCGTATAGGACGGCGCGAAGCCCGCGTCGGCGGCCACGCCGCGCACCATCGACAGGATCGCGTGCGTATGGACGTTGACGAGCCCCGGGATCAGCACCTTGCCGGTCGCGTCGACGACGCGCCGGACCTGGGCGCCTTCGGGCAGCGCGTTGCCGATATAGGCGATCGAGCCGTCGCGAACGGCAAGCGTCATGTCGCGCTGCGCGACGTCGGCACCGGCCGCGGTACCGAGCAATGTGGCGCCGGTGAATACAAGGTCGAACACGGGCGGTGACTGCAGGAATTCGGTCGTCATGGATGGGTCTCGTTTCGAAGGGATCACGGTCGCTTCTGGTGCGGGCGCCTGTTGATGGCGCATTCATGGCGCACCGATGGTGCACCGCATGCACCATTACCGCACAACAATTTTGGTGCAATTTGGTTAACCATTCTGGTTGACGATAACCCGGAACGCAAGAATAATTCGGCCATCGGTCCGCCACGCCGGCCGCTCGCGCACGTCCCACGGATGAGTACCGACCCTTCGCCCGACATCGAGCAACGCCTCTATCAATCGATTGCCAGCGCATTGATGGCCGGCAAGCTGCGCCCCGGCATGCCGTTGCGGGAGCGCAATCTCGCGGAACTGTTTGGCACCACGCGCGGCGCGGTGCGAAAGGTGCTGGCTCGACTGGGGCAGGAAGGCAAGCTCGAACTGCTGCAGAATCGCGGCGCCTTCGTACCGCAGCCGTCGCCGGAAGACGTGGCGGACATCTATGGCGCGCGCGCCATCGTCGAGGCGGGGCTCGTTGCCGCGCTGGCCATGCGCCTGACCCAGCGCGGTGGCCGTGGTGCTCTGGCACGGCTCAAGTCCCATGTGGAGGCCGAAGAGGCGGCATGCCGGGCGCAGGACCGCGAAACGTCGGTGCGCCTGGCCGGCGAGTTCCACCTGAAACTGGCCGAACTGGTGGGCAACGACTCGCTGCTGCGCTATCTCGAGCAATTGATCGCTCGCACACAACTGTTCGTCGCGCTCTACGAGGCGCGGGACGAGAGCCATTGCGCGCCGGACGAGCACCGCCGCATCGTCGCCGCGCTCGACAAAGGCGACGTGGCCGCGGCGATTGCGACGATGAGCAGCCATCTGGCCGACGTCCAGGCGCGCGTGCTGGCGCATATGGCGCCGACGACCGACATCGATCTGGCCGACGTGCTCGGCGCCCCGCTGGCCTGATCGTGCGCTTCGTTCTGCTCAACCCCAATGCCAGCGTCGAGATGACGGCGCGCATGTGCGCGGTGGCGCGCGAGGCGATCGGCCCCGGTCACACGCTCGACGGGCACCACAATCCCGACGGCCCGGCGGCCATCCGTTCCGCGGCCGACAACGCGCTGGCGGTGCCGGGCCTGCTCGCCCTAGGCGCCAGACATCTGCACCGGTGCGACGCGGCGATCCTCGGCGTGTCGATGGACACCGCGCTCGGCGAGCTCCGCCGGCAGGCGACGATCCCCGTCGCCGGTGTCACCGAATCGGCCATGCTGCTCGGCTCCCAACTCGGCGCGCCCGTCGGATTGATTACGGTCGGTCCCGACCTGGTGCCGCTGTATCGCGACCTCGTGCGGCAGTACGGGTTGGGCAGCCGCCTGGCCGGCATCATCGGCATCGAAGCGCCGGGGGCCTACGGCGGGGCGACCGACACTAGCGTGGCCGACAAGCTGCGCGATGCCGTGCGCACCTTGCATCGCGCCCATGGCGCACGCGTGGTGGTCACCGTCGCCGCCGCGCTGTGCGGCTACGTGAACCTGCGCGATACCGACGTGCCGCTCTACGACGGCATCGCTTGTGCCGCCTTGCAGGTATTGGCGCTGGCGCGGCTGCGCCAGGCCTCTCTTTCTTCGGCCGGCTGACCCCTCGTTTTCCCTAGCCCCTCGTCCGTCGACGGCGGGCCTCACGCGGCCGCGCTGCGCTGCGGCCATCTCCCACCCCACCCCACAAACCCTTTCCCCGCTTGGCCTGCACGTCCGCGGCCGTGCCCCGAAACCGTGCGCCGCACCAATAGCCGGCATGCACATGCACCACTTTCGTCAAACAATTTTGGTCTTGATTGTATGGCGGTTATTGGACTACTGTACGGGACAGTGAGACGCCATGCGAGGGCCGTGCCGACGGCGCGGAAGCGGCAGTCCCACCCACTACGCCAACATGCCAACCGCCGACAGGCGGCCCCCTCCGGAGGAGAACGCATCATGCAAGCAGTCAGTGTCGACGCAACCGCGCGTGCCGCGCAGGACCGTCCCCAGTCGGTCGCGCGGGTCGCGGGCGCCAGCGTGGCGGGGACCACGCTGGAGTTCTACGACCACTTCATCTACGGATCGGCCGCCGCGCTGGTCTTTCCGAAGCTGTTCTTCCCGCAGAGCGATCCGCTGACCGCGACGCTGCTGTCCTTCGCCAGCTACGGCGTCGCATTTGTCGCGCGGCCGCTTGGCGCGGCGATCTTCGGCCACTTCGGCGACAAGTTCGGCCGCAAGTCCGTGCTGATCGTCACGCTGCTGATGATGGGCCTGGCGACCTTCGGCATCGGGCTGCTGCCGACCTACGGTAGCGTCGGCATGCTGGCGCCGCTGCTGCTGGTGCTGCTGCGGGTGATCCAGGGCCTCGCGCTGGGCGGCGAGTGGGGCGGCGCGGCCATCATGGTCAACGAGCTCGATCCCGAAGGCAGGCGCAGAGGACTGCTCGGCAGCCTGGTGCAGCTGGCCGCGCCGATCGGGCTGCTGCTGGCCAACGGCGTCTTCGCGCTGGTGACGTGGATGGTGTCGGAAGAGGCGTTCCTGAGCTGGGGATGGCGTGTGCCCTTCCTGCTGAGCGCGTTGCTGGTCGGCGTCGGCATGTACATCCGCGCCAATGTGCGCGAGTCCGCGGTGTTCGAGAAGGCCGAAGCGCAGCACGCCGAAGCGCGCGCGCCGATCGCCGAAGTGCTGCGTCACTACAAGAAGCAGCTGCTGATCGCATTCGGCGCGCGCCTGGGCGGCGATATCGCCTTCTACGTCTTCACGCTGTTCCTGCTGTACTACGTGCCGACCAAGCTGGGCCTGCCCAAGAGCATCGCGCTCAATGCCGTGCTGCTTGGCGCCGTCGCGCAGATTCTGTTCATCCCCGTCGCGGGCCTGCTGGCCGACCGCATCGGCCGCCGCCCCGTGCTGATGATCGGCGGCATCGGCGGCGCGCTGTGGGCATTCGGCTTCTTCGCGCTGGTGCATACGCTGAGCCCGGCGCTGATCATGCTGGCCTCGTTCATCGGCATGGTGCTGGTGTCCTTCATGTTCTCGCCGCTCGCGTCGTTCCTGCCCGAGCTGTTCGCCACGAAGGTGCGGGTCACCGGCGCCTCGCTGGGCTTCCAGTTCGCCGGCGTGTTCGGCGGCGCGCTGGCCCCGCTGATCGCCGTCGGCCTGCTGGACCGCTTCGGCAGCAGCACGCCGGTCGCCATCTACCTGGCCGTGGTATGCGTGCTGATCGCCGTCGCCGCGGGCGTGGCACGCGAGACCGCACGGGCCCGCCTGTCCGATCTCGGCAACGAGGCCGCACGCTGAACGAGCGCCGCGTGTGCCGCGCCAGAACAACAACCGTAATGAGATACCCGTGAAACAGTTCGACCTTCTGATCCGCAATGGCACGGTGGTGACCGCCAGCGACACCGTGCAATGCGACATCGCGATCGCCGGCGGCCGCATCGTGCAGCTCGGCCACGACCTCGGCAGTGCCCGCGAGGAGATCGATGCGAGCGGCAAGCTGGTGCTGCCGGGCGGTGTCGATGCGCATTGCCACCTCGACCAGCCGATGCCCGACGGCCTGAAGATGGCGGACGACTTCGAGTCGGGCACCATCTCGGCCGCGTGCGGCGGCACCACCACCGTGATTCCGTTTGCGGCGCAGGAAAAGGGCGAGTCGCTGCGTGCTGCCGTGGCCGACTACCATCGCCGGGCCGAAGGGCGCGCCGTGGTGGACTACGCCTTCCACCTGATCGTCTCCGATCCGACCGAGACGGTACTGCGCGACGAGCTGCCCTCCCTGATCCGCAAGGGCTACACGTCGTTCAAGGTCTACATGACCTACGACGACCTGAAGCTTAACGACCGCGAAATCCTCGACGTGCTGACGGTGGCGCGCCAGGAAGGCGCGCTGGTGATGATCCACGCGGAAAACTCCGACTGCATCGCCTGGCTGACCGACCGGCTGGAGGCCGAGCAGAAGACCGCGCCGCGCTTTCATGCCATCGCGCGGCCGATGGCGATCGAGCGCGAGGCGACGCACCGCGCCATCACCTTCTCGGAACTGGTCGATGTGCCGATCCTGATCGTCCATGTGTCGGGGCGCGAAGCGGTCGAGCAGATCCGCTGGAGCCGCGCGCGCGGCATGAAGATCTTCGCCGAGACGTGCCCGCAGTACCTGTTCCTGACGGCATCGGACCTCGACCAGCCCGGCTACCATGGCGCGAAATGCGTCTGCAGCCCGCCGCCGCGCGACCGCGCCAACCAGGAGGTGATCTGGGACGGCCTGGCCGATGGCCTGTTCACGATCTTCTCGTCGGACCATGCGCCGTTCCGCTACGACGATCCGCAAGGCAAGCAGCCGGGCGGGCAGGAGGTGCCGTTCCGCTATATTCCGAATGGCATCCCCGGGCTGGAGACGCGGCTGCCGCTGCTGTTCTCCGAGGGCGTCGGCGGCGGGCGCATTTCGCTGAACCAGTTTGTCGCGTTGACGTCGACCAACCCCGCCAAGCTCTACGGACTGCATCCGCGCAAGGGCACCATCGCGATCGGCGCGGACGCCGATCTGGCGATCTGGGACCCGCAGCGCGAGGTGGTCATCCGCAACGCCGACCTGCATCACGCGGTCGACTACACGCCGTACGAAGGCACGCGCGTCAAGGGCTGGCCGGTCACGACGCTGGTGCGCGGCAAGGTCGTCGCGCACGAGGGCAAGATGCAGGCGACGGCGGGACACGGCGAATTCCTGCCGTGCGCGCTGCCGGAGATGGCAAAGCCGCGTTACCGGACTTCGGGAGGAAGCCTTTGATGTCCCATCCGAATCGCAGTCGGCAGGACAGCGGCCATGACCGCGATGCCGCGCCGCCGTACCCGAACGCCTCTGGCATCGCGGCCCAGGTCAACGCCGGCGAGCTCGATCCCGGCGCGGTGGTGTCGGCGTTCCAGGCACGCATCGACGCGCGCAACGGTGAACTCAATGCCGTCTTCGAGGAGCGCCGCGATCTGGTCGAGGCCGACGTCGCGCAACTGCGCGGCCGCCTGGCCGCCGGCGAACGGCCGCCGCTCGCCGGCGTGCCCGTGATTGTCAAGGACGTGGTGTGGGTGCGCGGCCGCCGCGTGACCCAGGGCTCGCTGCTGTACCGCCACTTCGTCGCGCCCGAGGACGCCATCGCGGTCGAGCGGCTGCGCGCGGCCGGCGCCATCGTGCTGGGCATGGGCAATACCTCGGAATTCGCCTGCAAGGGCCTGACCACCAACAAGGTCTACGGGCTGACGCGCCATCCGCAGGACACCGCGCTGACGGCCGGCGGCTCGTCGGGCGGTTGCGCGGTGGCGGTGGCCGCCGGCATGGCGCCGCTGGCGCTGGGCACCGATGGCGGCGGCTCCAGTCGGCGCCCGCCCGCGCACGCGGGGGTGGTCGGCTTCAAGCCGTCCTTCGGCGCCATTCCCGATGCCGCAGGCTTTCCGCACGCGTTTCCGGGCATCCAGGTGATGGCGCCGATCACGCGCACGGTCGACGATGCTGCCCTGATGTTCCGCGCGCTGTGCGGTCCCGATCCGCGCGATCCCGATTCCATGGGCTTTCAGTGCGCTGCGGCCGAGCCGCTGGAGGGGCTTCGCATCGCGGTCAGCCCGCGCCTGGGCCTGGACACACCGGTCGACGACGATGTCGCCGAGGCCTTCGAGGCGGCGGTGGCACGCCTGCGTGCGGCAGGGCTGCGCATCGCGCGGCAGGATCCGGCCTGGCCGGAAGGGGCCGGCGAGGCGGCCTTGATGCCGCTGCAGCATGTCGGCCTGGCCAATCTCTACGGCGAGGCCTGGCGAAGCGACCCGGATCGCTTCGATCCGGACATCGCGCGGCAGATCGAGCGCGGCCTGTCGTGGAGCGGCGCCGAGGTAGCGCGCGCACGCGAGGCGAGCCGCCGCATCGGCCTGGCCCTGGCGGCGTTCTTCACCGAGCATGACCTGCTGCTGTGCCCGACCACGCCGTGCGTGGCCTGGCCCAACGACCGGCTCGGTCCCGAGCGGATCGGCGGCGTCGCCGTCGAACCGCGGGCGCATGCCGTCTTCACGCCGTTCTTCAACCATGCCCAGGCGCCGGCGATTTCGGTGCCATGCGGCACCGGGCGCGACGGCCTGCCGGTCGGCTTGCAGATCGCCGGCCCGCGCGGCGCCGACTGGCGCGTACTGGCGGCCGCGCGCCTGGTCGAACAACTGCTGGCGGCCGGCTGAGGCGACGGCCGCTCCCCGCACGTGACGAACCCGCGACTCCATCCCGAGACACCATGCGCATCCTTGTCCTGAATCCCAATACCAGCGAAGGCATCACGGCGCGGCTGATGGCCGCCGGCAGCGATGCCGCCGCGCCCGGTACCGAGCTGGTGCCGCTGACCGCGCCACGCGGCGTGCCCTATATCGCCACCCGTGCCGAGGCGCAGATCGGCGGCGCCATCGCGCTGGAGATGCTGGCCGAACACCATGCGAACGTCGATGCGGCGATCATCGCCGCCTTCGGCGATCCGGGCCTGCTGGGCGCGCGCGAACTGTTCGACCTGCCGGTCGTCGGCATGGCCGAGGCCGCAATGCTCAGTGCCTGCATGCTGGGACGGCGCTTTGCCATCGTCACCTTCGCCCGCGCGCTGGGCCCGTGGTACGAGGAATGCGTCGACATGCACGGACTGCGCGGCCGGCTGGCCGGCATCCGCATGCTCGACGACGCGTTTGCGTCGGTATCGGATGTGCAGGACGAGAAGGAGGCGTTGCTGGTGGCGCTGGCCAACCGCGCCGTCACCGAGGACGAGGCCGATGTGGTGATCCTTGCCGGTGCGCCGTTGGCCGGGCTGGCGGCGCGGGTGCGCGACCGCATCCCGGTGCCCGTGGTCGACCAGATGGCGGCCGCCGTCAAGCAGGCCGAGGGGCTGGTCGCGCTGAACACGCGCAAGGCGACCGCCGGCACGTTCCGCCGGCCCGATGCCAAGTCCACGTTGGGTCTGCCCGATGCGCTAGCGGCGCGTATCGAGCATCGTTAGCCCATCGTTCGCCAGTCGTTGTCGGCAGCCCGCACGTCGGTCCGCACCCCAGACCGCAGGTCAGTCCGCACATCGGTGCTCCGATGACCCGGCGCGTTGGCGCCTTGCTACACGGAGGCGAACACCGCCTCCAGGTCGACCTCTTCGTCGGCCGGCGCGTCCAGGTGCAAGGTGCTCTCGACATGCGCCAGATGCTCGGTCATCAGCGTGGCCGCGCGCTCGCCGTCTCCCGCTTCGAGCGCATCGAGAATGTCGTCGTGTTCGTGATGCGGGCAGGACGGCACGCCCGGCGCGTCGTACAGCGCGATGATCAGGCAGGTCAGCGAGCACAGCTCCCGCAGATACCTGGCCAGGTACTGGTTCTCCGACAAATCGGCAAGCCGCGCATGGAATTCGCCGGACAGCCGGATGATCGTGCGCCGGTCGTTCTTGCGCCGCGCCTGCGCTTCGTCGCGCGTGATCGCGCGCAGCGGCCGCAGGCGCTCGCGCGTCATGCCGGCCGCGAGGTCGCGCGCGAGCTCGGGCTCGATCAGCCGCCGCGCATGCAGGACCTGGCGGGCCTCCTGCACGCTCGGGCTGGAGACGAAGGTGCCGCGGTTCGGATACACCGTCACCACGCCCTCGTGTGCGAGCTTGGTAAAGGCCAGCCGCACCTTGGTCCGGCTGACGCCAAACACAGTGGCCAGTTTCTCCTCGACCAGCTTGGTGCCGGGCGGCAGCCGGTGCTCCCAGATCGCGACCAGGATGCGCTCGGCGATCTCGTCGACCTGGATGCCGGACGCGGCCTTGCCGTCGTCCAGCGGTTCGGCGGGGCTGTCGGTGTCGAGGCGGACGGCTTTCGCTCGCGGCATGATGGGGTCGGATACGGGCAGTTGGAGCGCCTATTGTACGGCGGCTGCCGGGCGACTGTATATCGCCTCCGCCGTCCGATCACCGCAGCGGCCGCCGCAGTGGCCGTATGCCGCCCCGCCCTTGCCGCTATCGGTTGACCGTCTTCGCCGGCATCGCCAGCACCAGAAGGCAGCTTCCCAGCAGGCAGACGGCGAACAGGATCAGGCCGGCGCTGGGGCTGTTGAAGGTGTCCTTCATCCAGCCCAGCAGGTACGTCGCCGCAAACCCGCCCAGGTTGGCGATCGAGCAGGCCAGCGCAATACCCGCGGCCGCCGCGGTGCCGCTCAGGAAGGTCGACGGCAGGCACCAGAACACCGGGAACGTCGCCACGATGCCGACGTTGGCCAGCGTCAGCAGCGCCAGTGTGGCGCCGGTATGGCCGGTGACGAAGGTACTGGCGACCAGCCCGAAGGCGCCGAACAGCACCGGCACGACGATATGCCAGCGGCGTTCGCGGGTGCGGTCCGAATGCGCGCCGTTGATCAGCATGGCCACCACCGCCACGGCATGCGGAATCGCGGTCAGCAGGCCGATATGCAGCGGGCTGGCGACGCCCGAATCGCGGATGATGGTCGGCATCCAGAAGCCGATCGAATACGTTCCCATCAGCAGGCACATGTCGATCACGCCCAGCATCCAGACGCGGCGGTCGGTGAAGGCCGCCTTCAGCGAATGCTGGTTCTCGACGAGCACGTCGGCTTCGAGATTGCGTTGCAGCGTGCGTTTCTCGCCCGCATCGAGCCATTTGGCCGAGTCGATGTTGTTCGGCAGATAGAAGAACACCATCACGCCGAGCAGCACCGAGGGCAGCGCCTCGAGGAAGAACAGCCATTGCCAGCCGGCATAGCCGTAGACGCCGGCAAACGCCGTCATGATCCAGCCCGAGATCGGACTGCCGATCATGCTGGCCAGCGGCAGCCCGATCATGAACAGCGCGATGATCTTGCTGCGGCGATGGGTCGGATACCAGTAGGTCAGGTACAGCAGCACGCCGGGCAGAAAGCCCGCTTCGGCCGCGCCGAGCAGGAAGCGCACGATATAGAACTGCGTGGGCGTGGTGACGAACATGGTGGCCCCGGACAGCAGGCCCCACGTCACCATGATGCGGGCGATCCAGATACGCGCGCCGACCTTCTGCAGCACCAGGTTGCTCGGCACTTCGAACAGGATATAGCCGACGAAGAACAGCCCGGCGCCCAGGCCGTAGACCGTCTCGCTGAACTTCAGGTCGTCCAGCATCTGCAGCTTCGCCAGCCCGACATTGATGCGGTCCAGATAAGCGGCCAGATAGCACAGACAGAAGAACGGAATCAGGCGCCATGTCACCTTGCGGTAGACATCCGGTTCCGTCGTCGGGGCCAGCACGCCGGCCGTTCCTTGAGGGTACTGATACGACATCTTCGCTCCTTGCTTGGTCTACCTTTGGGTGCTGGCGCCAACACCGTCCCCGCCTCGGCGTCGATGACGCAAGGTGCGGGTTCGGCGTGACTGGGTTCCGATGCAGTGCGTGCTGCATCGTGATCGGGAATGCGTTGTGAAGCAGTGGTGCGGTTGTGAGTAGCGGCGGCGACCTCTTCGATCTCGTGGGCTGTTCGACCTTATTGCCCGTGATGCGCGCCATTGGCGCCATTGGCGCCATGTACGACCTTCGCGCCGGTGGACGCGCTGCCGCGTATTCGCGCCACCGCCTCGTCCACGCCCTGCCAGGCCGGCTTGTCCGGCGCAAAACGGGCGCGCAGGTAATGCACCAGTTCGGCGACCTGCCGGTCGTCGAAGCTGTCGGCAAAGCTCGGCATATCGCCCAGCGCATTCGATGAAGGCGCCGGAATGCCCTTGAGCACGGCCTGAATCACGTTGTCCGGCTTGTCGCCATGCAGATTGGTGTTCAGCGCGAGCGACGGCTTGGCGCCGAACATCGGCACGCCCTGATCGGATTGATGGCAGACCGCGCAGGCGCTCTGGTAGAGCCGGTCGGCGGGACCGGTCATGGTGCGGGCCAGCGTCGCGCTGCGCTGCTCGAGGACCCGTGCCTGCCGGTCGAGCGTGGCGGCATCGGGCGGCGGCGCGTTGAACGAGGCGACGTAGTGCGCAATCGCGCGGACGTCGCTCTCCGGTAATTGCGCCAGCTCTTCGACGACCGGCGCCATCGGTCCGGCGGCGGCGCCATGGCGCGACGAGTACCCCGTGCGCAAGTACTGGAACAGGTCTTCTTCGGTCCAGGGAATCGGCGCGCGCGACAGCGAGGTCAAGGCCGGCGCTTCCCAGCCTTCGGCCTCGCCGCCGGTCAGGTAGGCGCGGCCGCCCTTCTCCGCGCCGAAGGCATTGCGCGGCGAATGGCAGGCGCTGCAATGTCCCAGCCCTTCGGCCAGATACGCACCGCGGTTCCATTGCACCGAGCGCGACGGGTCAGGCTGGAAGGGCTCGTTGCGATGGAACAGCAGATTCCAGCCGGCCATCAGTGGCCGCAGATTGAAGGGGAACGCCAGCTCGGTCTTCGGCGCCGGCGCATGCACCGGCTCGGCCGACATCAGGTACGCGTACAGCGCGCGCATATCGCCCTCGCTGATCTTGGCGAAGGCGGTATAGGGGAAGGCGGGGTACAGCCGGCGTCCGTCGCGATGGACGCCTTCGCGCATCGCGCGCTCGAACGCGGCGTACGACCAGTTGCCGATGCCGGTGTCGACATCGGGCGTGATATTGGTGCTGTAGATCGTGCCGAACGGCGTCTCGAGCGGCAGGCCGCCGGCGTTCTTCGCGCCGTTGGGCGCGGTGTGGCAGACGGCGCAATCGCCGGCCGCCGCCACCAGCCGGCCGCGTTCGATCGTCGCGGCCGAATAGAAGCCCGGCTCGGGGGGCGCAACGGGCGCGATCGCCGAGCGCCATGGCATCACGGTGGCGCACAGTCCGGCGATGGCGGCGCCCGCCGCAATCAGCCATTGGCGCTTGCGCCTGGCGGGCGCGTCCTCGGTGTGTTCTCCGGCCAGCGCCAGGCGTACGCGTTCGCCGCTGAACGGCGGCTCGCGCAGGCGCACGCCGGTGGCATCAAAAATCGCATTGGCGATCGCGGCGGCGGCGGGCAGGGTCGCGGCGGCGCTTCCGCGCAGACCCGCGGTCGTCGTCAAGCCGCCGACGACGCGGACCTCGGGAGCGAGCGTGCCGACCGCGGCCGGCAGCGCGGTGGCGGCATCGGCGGCCGTCGCCCAGCGATCGAACGACGGCGCCTGTGCCGTCAATTGCCGGGTCGCTTCGGCGATATCGTGTTCCAGCGCCGGCGCAGCGGCCTGCGTTCGGCCGGGTGAAGGTGAAGGCAAGGACGACGGCGAAGGTGTGGACGTGGACACCGCGCTGTCGTGACCGAGCGTGACCCGTGTCACGCTGACTTCGCCGCTGAACGCGTCTACCTCGACGTCGGCGACCCAGGCGGCCCAGCTGTGCGTTGGCTGCGCGCCATCGGCATCGACCACGCTGGCGTAGGCGAAGCCGCGCCCGCGGCGAACGCCCGCCGACGCATCGCCCGACGCGGCGCGGGACACAGAGCGCTGTGCAGGCGCCTGCCATCCGGCCTGCCGCGCCACCTGCCGAACCAGCGCCGCGCCCCGCTCGTCCTGCAGATGATTCAGGCGCAGCGCAACCGGATCGACGCCGGCCAGCGCGGCGGCCTCGTCCAGATGCGATTCGCGTGCAAACACCTGAGCGACGGCGCCCGCCAATGGGTTGATCGCGATGGCGGCTGCCGTGGGCGCCATGTCGGCCGACACCGCTTCGAGATGGTCGATCCGATACGGCGGCACCAGTCCGGCGTCATCGCTGCCGCCGACATCCGAGACCGCGGACGGCGTACCGGTCTGGATCGATGCCAGCGGCCGAGCCTGGACAGGCATTGCCGTGGCTGTGACCTGGTAGGCGGAAATCGCGGCGGCCTCGCCATCGGGCTCGCCGCCGGTCGTCGCACTTGCGATGCGGGTCGTGATCCATCCCGTGGCATCGTCGAACGCCGCCGCATCGAAGCGAACCCGCACCGGTCCGCCGACCGCCTGCGCCAGCAGCGCGGCATCGGCGGCGGCATGATGGGACACGCTTGCCCGGGCGGCCGCACCGCTCACGTCGGCCATGTCGGCCATGTCGGCCATGGCGGCCATGGCGGCCATATCGGCCATATCGGCGCCGTCGTGCCAGCAGATCAGCGCGACCGCGGTCTCGGCAATCCCGAGCAGCTTCGCCAGCTCGGCGCGCAGCGCACCGGGACGGCTATCCGGAAGCCAGACCCGCAGTTCGCCGTCTCGCCAATCCGCGATCGCGGTGGCGGCAGGCGGGGCGATGCCGGCCAGCGGCCAGCGGTAGTCCTGTTCGAGTTGCATGGATGCGGCCGCCAGCGCCGACGCTGCGTCGCCGTGCGAGGCGACCACCCGGCGCCGGCGCGGAACACGCTGCTCGGTACGGCCCCCGGCCTCCGACCATACCGGGCGCAACGCTGCCGCACCGGCTGCCGCCTGCGCGGGCGAGCGTGCCACCACGGCGAGGAAGTTGGCGCGCGCGACCACCGCGACCACATCGGGCACCGCGCGTGCGGCCTCGGCGTCGAAGCGGCGCAGCGTCGCGGCATGCGGATGACGGGGCCGCACGACTTCGCCAAACAAGCAGCGTTCGCGCGCGGGCGGTGGGATCAGCATCGTCCCGTCCGCTCCGTGGGCGATATCGCCGCCGCCGGCCACCCGTGCCAGATCGTTCATCGCGGCTCCGCCTGTTGGCCGGCCTGCCCCAGCAATACCGCGGCGCGCTTGACCGCGCGCACGATCTCGACATGCGTGCCGCAGCGGCACAGGTTGAAGCGCAGCGCTTCGCGGATCTGCTCGTCGGTGGGATCGGGATGCATCGACAGCAAGGCCTTGGCGGTCATGATCATGCCGTTCAGGCAGTAGCCGCACTGGGCCGCCTGTTCCTCGATAAAGGCTTGCTGCACCGGGTCCAGCCGCTCGCCCCGCGCAAGCCCTTCCAGCGTCGTCACCACATGCCCGACCGCGGCCCTGACCGGCACCACGCACGAACGCGCCGCGACGCCGTCGATCAGCACCGTGCAGGCCCCGCACTGACCGAGCCCGCAGCCGTACTTCGGCCCGTTGCATTCCAGGTCGTTGCGCAGGACATAGAGCAGCGGCGTGGCCGGGTCGGCGCAGACCGATCGTTCGGTGCGGTTGACGTTCAGCGAGAGCTGGCTGGGGGGGCGAGGCACGCTCATGGGGCTGGCTTGTCTTGGGGGCGGCAATGCAAGGTTGCCGCGCCTCCGGGATTCACGATGGGCATCGCGGGCCGGAGCGCGCCGGCTCGACCGCGCCGGCGGGCCCGAAGACCCGCGCAAGGCCTGCGCTCAGGCCGCGGCGGTGGCGGTGGCCGCGGTGGCCGCGGTGGCCGGGCTGGCGGGCACCGCGGCCGCGGCAGGCTCGACCAGCGGCACCTCGAACACATCGTAGCCGAAGCACCAGTCGGGATTCTCGTTGCTGCGCAGCCAGGTGTTCTCGTGCGAGACCCGTTGCACCTTGCTGGCGCGCTCGGCGCGGTTGGCCTCGTACAACGCAAAGGTCGTGCCGAAGTCGTCGAGCCCGGCTTCGACGAAGCAGCGCGTCAGCATCGCGGCGTCCTCGATCGCCATCGCCGCGCCCTGGGCCATATGCGGCTTCATCGGATGGCAGGCATCGCCCAGCAGCACCAGCCGGCCGCGGCTCCACAGCGGCAGCGGGTCGCGCTCCAGCAGCGGCCACTTGGTGACCTCGACCGTGCCTTCGATCAGCGACTGCACGCCCTGGTGCCAGCCGTCGAACGCGGCGCGCATCTCGTCGATGCTGCTCGGCAGCCAGCTCTTGCTCATGTCCCAGGTCGGCTCGGGCACGCCCGTCACGTAATAGATCTCGTCGAGCTTGCCCGTGTCGAAGTAGACCATCATGTGCCGATCGTCGGACCACCACTTGGTACAGCGGTCGTGCGTGAAGCCCTTGACGCGCGAGATCGGGAACACCGCGCGGTGCGCGATATAGCCGGTGTACTTGGGCGGCTCGGCGCCCAGCAGCGTTTCGCGGATCTTCGAATTGACACCGTCGGCGCCGATCACGATATCGGCCTCCTCGACGGTGCCGTCGGCAAAGCTCAGCCGCACCACATCGCCCAGATCCTCGACCTGGGTCAGCTTCTTGTCGAACAGCAGCGTGCCGGGCGCGACCGCGTCGGTCAGCAGCGCGTGGAAGTCGCCGCGGTGCACGGTCAAGTAGGTGGCGCCGTAATGGGACACCGCGTAGTCACCCAGCGGAATCTGCGCGATCACCTCGCCGGTCTTCCAGTCGCGGCTGTACCAGTAGTCCGGATGGCAGCCCATCGCATTGAGTCCGTCCTCGATGCCGATCCTGCGCATGATCTTCATCACGTTGGGTCCGACATGGATGCCGGCGCCAAGCCGCGAAAACGCCGGGGCCTGTTCATACAGCCTGACGTTGAAGCCCTCACGCTGCAGCAGCGCGGCCGCGGCCGTTCCTCCCAGTCCTGCACCGATCACGGCGATCCGAGGTTTGCCTTGCACGTTTTTCTCCTGGCCATCACTTCCATCAAACACAGTTCGCGCCGGCCGGGGCCAGCGATTGGAATTGAGTGTACACACCATATTTTTTTACGTAAAGGCGGAATGTGGCGACTCGGTGTAATCCCTAGGTATTGAAGTGGACGGAACGCTGCAATGCGCCATATCCGTGAAATCAAGCACCAATTGCGCCTTACGTTCGTTGAGTACTTACTAAAATGGTGCATTCGGCACGGTGCCGGAGATGGTTGTCGTAATACAGTGTGTACACTACAATGACTCGACACACGCAAGACGGCTTGCCGTAACGCGCCCCTCTCTACTGACAAACGGAGTCGACAGTGCAGAAAGTCTTCCGGATCGGCCAGATCGTGCCGAGCTCCAACACCACCATGGAAACCGAGATCCCCGCGATGCTGGCGGCGCGCCAGCTGGTGCGGCCGGAACGCTTTACCTTCCACTCGAGCCGGATGCGGATGAAGACGGTCAAGAAGGAGGAGCTTGCCGCGATGGACGCCGAGTCGGACCGCTGCGCGGTCGAACTCAGCGATGCGCGGGTCGACGTGCTGGGCTACGCCTGCCTGGTGGCGATCATGTCGATGGGGCGCGGCTATCACCGCGTGTCGGAAGAGCGCCTGCAGTCGCGCACCGCCGAGAACGACGGCACCGCACCGGTGGTCACCAGCGCGGGCGCGCTGGTCAATGCGCTGAAGGTGATCGGGGCGAAGCGCATTGCGCTGGTCGCGCCCTATATGAAGCCGCTGACCGAGCTGGTGGTCGACTACATCCGGAACGAGGGCTACGAGGTGGTCGACTGGCGCGCGCTGGAGATTCCGGACAATCTCGAAGTGGGCCGCCACGATCCGAACCGCCTGCCGGCCATCGTCGCGCAGATGAATACGCGCGACGTCGATGCCGTGGTGCTGTCTGCCTGCGTGCAGATGCCTTCGCTGCCGGTGGTCGAGAAGGTCGAAGCGATGACCGGCAAGCCGGTGATCACCGCCGCGATCGCGACCACCTACGCGATGCTCAAGGCGTTGGACCTGGAGGCGGTGGTGCCGGGCGGCGGCACGCTGCTGTCGGGCGCGTACTGAGCGGAGGCCGTCATGACAGCGTCCCTACTCTATGGCGGCAACGTCCTTGCCAACGGCATCCGCCAGCATTACCTGCGCTACGGCGGTCCGGGCGAAGGCCGCGACGCGCGCGACCCGGTCATCGTCGTGCCGGGCATCACCTCCCCTGCGATCACCTGGGGCTTCGTCGGCGAGCGCTTCGGCCGCCAGTTCGATACCTATGTGCTCGATGTACGCGGCCGCGGCCTGTCCGAGGCCGGCGACGCGCTCGACTACAGCCTCGATGCCCAGGCGGCCGACGTGATCGCCTTCGCCGAGGCCCTCGGCCTGCAGCGCTACAGCGTGGTCGGCCACTCGATGGGCGCGCGCATCGGCCTGCGCGCGGCGCGCGCCAGGCCGGCCGGCCTGGTACGGCTGGCGATGATCGACCCGCCGGTATCCGGCCCCGGCCGCCGGCCCTACCCCTCGCAGCTGCCCTGGTATGTCGATTCGATCCGGCTGGCGCGCCGGGGCATCGATGTAGAAGGCATGCGCGCCTTCTGCCCGACCTGGACCGAGGCGCAGCTGCGGCTGCGCGCCGAATGGCTGCATACCTGCGACGAACGCGCGGTGGTGGCCAGCTTCGATGGCTTCCACCAGGACGACGTGCATGCCGACATGCCCCATGTCGCCGTGCCGGCGCTGCTGATGGTCGCGGGCCGCGGCGACGTGATCCGACCCGAGGACGTCGAAGAAATCCGCGGCCTGATGCCGCAGCTGCAGGTCGCGCGCGTGCCAGACGCCGGCCACATGATTCCGTGGGACGACGAGGCCGGGTTCTATCGCGCCTTCGGCGACTTCCTCGGCGCGCCGCTGCAGCCGTGAGCGCACGCCAACCCTCACCGAATCACCGAGCAAGGAGAACGCATGCCGGTAAGCGATCATGATCTGACGCAAGCCTGGAAGCAGGTGCTGACGCTGTCGAAGCTGCAGCCGGGCCAGAGCGTCACCGTGCTGACCAGCGCCGCCACGCATCCGCAGACGATGCGCACCGCGCTGCTGGCGGCCTCGTCGATGGGCGCCATCGTCAACCGGCTGGATCTGCCGCCGGTCAACGCGGAGAAGGCGCTGAGCCGCGATTCGCTGGCCTATCTCGGCACCACGCCGCTGACCGGCAATCCGGCCGCGATCGCCGCGCTCAAGGCCAGCGACCTGGTGCTCGACCTGATGACGCTGCTGTTCTCGCCCGAGCAGCACGAGATCCTCGCCACCGGCACGAAGATCCTGCTGGCGGTCGAGCCGCCCGAGGTGCTGGTGCGGCTGGTGCCGACCGAAGCGGACCGCACGCGCGTGCGCGCCGCCACCGCGCGGCTGTCGCGGGCGCGGGAGATGCATGTCGTCTCCGACGCCGGCACCGACCTGCGCTGCGCGCTCGGCGAATTCCCGGCCATCAGCGAGTACGGCTTCGTCGACGAACCCGGCCGCTGGGACCACTGGCCGAGCGGCTTCGTGCTGACCTGGCCCAACGAGGGCGGCACCAACGGCCGCATCGTGCTCGACCGCGGCGACATCCTGCTGCCGATGAAGTCCTATCTGCAGGCGCCGATCGATGTCACGGTCGAGAACGGCTATGTCACGTCGATCGACGGCGAGCTCGACGCCGAGCTGCTGGCCGATTACATGGCCTCGTTCAACGACCCCGAGGCCTATGCGATGTCGCACATCGGCTGGGGCCTGCAGCCGCGCGCGCGCTGGTCCACGCTGGCGATGTACGACCGCGAGGCCACCATCGGCATGGACGCGCGCGCCTACGAGGGCAACTTCCTGTGCTCGTTCGGCCCGAACAACGAGGCCGGCGGCAGCCGCACCACCGCCTGCCACATCGACATTCCGGTACGCCATTGCACCGTCCGCCTCGATGGCGAGACGGTGGTGGAGCGCGGCCGCGTGATGGACGGCGGCGCGCCGGTGCAGCATGCATTCGACTATCGAAACGACGGAGCCTGACATGCAGGATGAAGTGTCGACGTACCAGCGCCAGGGCTTTGGCGCGACCATGGAGATCGCCGCGCCGTTCGGCCTGCTGATCATCGACTTCGTCAACGGCTTTGCCGATCCGGCGGTCTTTGGCGGCGGCAATATCCCGCAGGCGATCGCCAACACCGGGCCGCTGCTGGCCGCGGCGCGCGAACAGCGCTGGCCGATCGCGCATACGCGCATCGTCTTTGCCGACGACGATGCCGACCGCAATGTCTTCACGCAGAAGGTGCCGGGCATGCTGACGCTGAAGGAGGCCAGCCACAACAGCGCGATCGTGCCCGAGCTGACGCCGCGCGACGGCGAGCTGGTGGTGCGCAAGACCGTGCCGTCGGCGTTCTTCGGCACGTCGCTGGCGGCCTGGCTGGCGCACCGCGGCGTGCGCACGCTGCTGGTGGCCGGCTGCGTGACCAGCGGCTGCGTGCGCGCCAGCGTGGTCGATGCGATGTCGCACGGCTTCCGCCCGCTGGTGCTGTCCGACTGCGTCGGCGATCGCGCGCTGGGCCCGCATCAGGCCAATCTGTTCGATATGGAGCAGAAGTACGCGACCGTGATGCCGCGCGACGAAGCGCTGGGCGCGATCGCCGCGGCGCAGGATCGTTAAGGCTTCGACAGACCGCCGGAGACCGCCGATGCGTCCCGCTTCAACCGGCCGCCGCCACGCGGGCGTTCTGCGCGGTCTTGCCCACGGTCTTGCGCACCGGCTTGCGCGCGGACCTGGCGGGGCGGGATGCCGCGGCCGGCTCGGCCGCCGTCGCCTGCTCCGCCGCAATGGCGGGCCGGCAGACCGCGTTGAGCACGGTGTGCTGCATCACCTCGCGCCAGTGCTCCAGCGCGGGCTTGCTCATCATCGGCTCGCCGAGGAACGCGCTCAGCGTATGGTGGTTGGAGTTGTAGAAGTAGCCCAGCGAGGCGATCACCAGATAGATGTCGCGGGCGCGCACCTCGGGCCGGAACTGGCCGCTGGCCTTGCCGCGCTCGAGCACGCCGTCGAGCACCGACAGCGCATAGCTCGAGATTTCCTTGAGCCGGCCGGACTTCTTCGCATGCCGGCCCTGGCTGATATTCTCGCTGGTCAGGATCGCGACGAACTCGGGGTGGTCCAGGTAGTAGTGCCAGACGAAATCGGTCAGCTGCATCAGCGCGCGCACCGGATTGTCCGGATCGAGCTCCAGCGCCTGCTCGGCCTCGTTCAGCTGCATGTAGATGGTCTCGAGCACTTCGACGAACAGCTTTTCCTTGCTGCCGAAGTAGTAGTAGATCATCCGGTCGTAGGTCTTGGCGAGCGACGAGATGCGCTCGACCCGTCCACCGTCGTAGCCGCGCTCGGCGAACACCTTGATGGCGGCCTTCAGGATCTTGGCGCGCGTATCCTGGGCTTGCCGGGCCCGCGTGCCGGCCGCTGCCCTGGTTCTTGCCGTCGCGGTGGTCATGTCGTCGGTTGCGAGGATCTGGCGTTGCGAAGCTGCCAGTATAACTGTCGAAGGTGCCCGCGGCCGCACGCCTTGCAGGCCATGCGGGGCGATCCATGCAAGGCGATGCGAGAGCACTGCGGCGCCATCGCGGCGCGGCCGCCATCGAAGGAAAACGAACGAAATGCCGATGCACGACGATGACTCTCCGCGCGCCCTGAGGGCGGCGCTGTCGCAGGCCCGCGGCGTGCTGCTGATCACGCGCGCCCCGCAGGCCGCGCCCAAACCCGCGCCCGGCCAGCCCGGGGCGGCATCCGACTATGTGCCGGCGCTGCCGGATGTCTTCGTCGCCGTGCAAGCGGACGGCGAGGTGCTGGCCTTCAATGGCCACGTCGATCTCGGCACGGGCATCCGCACCGCGCTCGCGCAGATCGTCGCCGAGGAACTGGACGTGCCGCTCGCTTCGGTGCGCATGGTGCTCGGGCATACCGATGCCACGCCGAACCAGGGCCCGACCATCGCCAGCGCGACCATCCAGATTTCCGCGCAGCCGCTGCGCCGGGCCGCGGCGCAGGCGCGCGCCTTCCTGCTGGCGCGCGCCGCCGAGCGCCTTGGCGTGGCGGCCGACGGCCTGGTCGTGGACGCGGGCCGCGTTCGCGTCCGTCCATCGGACAGCCATACGCCCGCCGAAACCGGCCTGTCCTACGGGGCCCTGCTCGGCGACGACCACATCGAACTGCCGCTGGCCGACGAGGTCGCGCTCAAGCCGGCCAGCGCCTATCGCGTGGTCGGCAAGGCCGCGCCGCGCGTCGATATTCCGGGCAAGGCCACCGGTGCGCTGACCTTCGTCCATGACGTGCGCGTGCCCGGCATGCTGCATGGGCGCGTGATCCGTCCCCCGTATGCGGGACGCGATGCCGGCGACTTCGTCGGCCGCAGCCTGATTTCGGTAAATCGGGACTCGATCCGCAACGTGCCGGGCGTGGTCGATGTCGTGACGATCGGCGATTTCGTCGGCGTGGTCGCGCAGCGCGAGGAGCAGGCGATCGAAGCGGCGCGCCGGCTGCGCGTGCATTGGCGCGCCGCGCCGCCATTGCCGCCGCTGGACGATCCCGAGCCCGCGCTGCGGGCCAATCCCGCCAAACGGCGCGAGCTGCGCGCGCAGGGCGATGTCGATCTTGCCCGGGAGCAGGCCGCCACCACGCTGCAGCGCAGCTATGTATGGCCCTACCAGATGCACGCGTCGATCGGGCCGTCCTGCGGTGTGGCCCACTGGCGCAACGAAGGGCGCAACGAAGGGCGCGACGATGGGCGCAACGAAGGCCGCAACGAAGAGCGGGACGACGACGGACGCAACGAAGAGCGCGAAGAACGGCACGAAGAACGGCACAACGATGCGGACGGCAGCGCGCTGACGGTCTGGTCCGGCACGCAGAACCCCCATGTGCTGCGCATCGACCTGTCGCGCCTGACCGGGCTGGACGAAAGCCGGATCGAGATCGTGCGGATGGAGGCGGCCGGCTGCTATGGCCGCAACTGCGCGGACGACGTCTGCGCCGACGCCGTGCTGCTGTCCCGCGCGGTGGGCCGGCCGGTGCGCGTGCAGCTGTCGCGCGAGCAGGAACATCTGTGGGAGCCCAAGGGCGCGGCGCAGCTGATGGACGTGCAGGGCTCGCTTGGCGCCGATGGCGCGCTGCTGGGCTACGACTTCGTCAGCCGCTATCCGTCCAACGACGCGCCGACGCTGGCGCTGCTGCTGACCGGCAGGATCGACCCGGCGCCGCGGATGCTGGAAATGGGCGACCGCACCGCGGTGCCGCCCTACGACTACGCGCATACGCACATCGCCTGCGACGATACGCCGGCCATCGTCCGCGCCGCGTGGCTGCGCGGGGTATCGGCGCTGCCGAATACCTTCGCGCACGAGTCCTTTATCGACGAGCTGGCGCACGAGGCGGGCGCGGACCCGCTGGCCTTCCGGCTGCGGCATCTTGCCGACGAACGTGCGGCGGACTTGCTGCGCGCGGTCGCCAACGAAGCCGGCTGGCGCGAGGGCGAACGCGGGACACGCGGCATCCCCGCTGCCGACGGCAGGCTGCGCGGCCGCGGCATCGCCTATGCCCGCTATATCCACAGCAAGTTTCCCGGCTTCGGCGCGGCCTGGTCGGCGTGGGTCGTCGATCTGGAGGTCGAGCCGGACAGCGGCAGCATCCGCGTGCTGCGCGTGGTGGTCGGCCAGGACACCGGCATGATGGTCAACCCCGACGGCGTCCGCCATCAGGTTCATGGCAATGTGGTGCAGACCCTCAGCCGCTCGTTGAAGGAGCAGGTGCGCTTCCACGCGGACGGCGTCGCGAGCCGCGAATGGGGCAGCTATCCGCTGCTGACCTTCCCCGAGCTGCCGCCGATTTCGGTGGTGCTGATGCCGCGCCAGCACGAGGCGCCGCTTGGCGCCGGCGAGTCCGCCTCGCTGCCGGGCGCGCCGGCGCTGGCCAATGCGCTGTTCGACGCCACCGGCCTGCGGCTGCGGCGGCCGCCGTTCACGCCGGAATCGGTGCGCGCGGCGCTGGCCGACGCCGCAGGGAAATCGTCGCCCGCGCGAATGCGGGGACCCGGTGTCTCCGCCCTTGCCGGCTGAAGCAGCGGCTGCATTACCGCGCTCGCGGGAACGGCAGCCTTTGCGTTCGCGTTCGAGTTGGTGCTACGCCCCCGGCTCGCGCTCGTCGAACTCGCTCATCTTCTTGAGCAGATAGGTGATCGCGACGCGTTCGGCCGGGTTCAGGTCGCCGAAGGTCTGCTCGGTGATCTGGTGCGCGAAGGGAATCGTCTGGTCGATCAGCGCCAGTCCGGCGGGCGTGACGGTGACCACCACCTTGCGCCGGTCGCTGGGGTCATGCGACACCGCGATCAGCTCGCGCGCCTTCAGCCGCTCGATGATGCCGCGCACCGTGGCCTGGTCGATCGCCGTGGCGCGCACGATCTCGCTGAGCGAGCACGATTGCCGCTCCTTGACCGCGCACAGCACGACGAACTGCGCCGCGGTCAGCTGCGAATCGGGAATGGTCTGCTGGAAGATCGCGACATGCCGCTGATAGGCCCGCCGCAACAGGTGGCCGACCTGGTCGGTGAAATCGTACGAAGGGACCGGCGTCTTGTTCTTGTTGGATGACGAGGTGGACACTTTGCGTGGCGGCATCGGTAGGAGTGTTGCGCAGAGTATATCGGGCACGGCGTCGATACGGGGCCTTCGCCGCCGCTTTCAGCGCTGCCTTCGCCGGCATTTCCTGGGCTGGTTCGCGGGCGGTTCGGGTCCGATGCGCGGCCGGTCCGCGTCCAATCCGCGTCCGGTTCACGGCAATAGGCGTGCGATTTGACGGCCTGCCGGCGCGCGCGCAGTATCATGGGGCCTTCCGCACGGCGCAGCGCGCCCACATCGCTTCTATGTCAGCCGTCATCCCGGGGCATCTGGCCAGGCCCGAGCCCTCCCACATGGTCCGCTTCTACGACGAGGATTCGATCCTTCTGGCGGACGTGCGCGAGTTCGCCGACGAGGCCCTGCGCTGCGGCGGCAGTGCGATCCTGATCGCCACCGAAGAACACCTGGACGCCCTGCTGCCGCTGTTGCGCGGGCTCGGCCCCGGACGCGACGACCGACCGTGGTACACCGGCAATCTGGTCGCACTGCCGGCGCAGGCGACGCTGGACCGTTTCATGGTCGACGGCTGGCCGGACGAGCAGCGCTTTCTGGCAAGTGTGGGGGAGCTGGTCGCCACCGAAGCGCGGCGTGCTCCGCCGCTGCACGCCTTCGGCGAGATGGTAGCGCTGCTGTGCGAGCAGGGCAGGCACGACGCCGCGCTGCGGCTAGAGGAACTGTGGAACGACCTGATCCGGCGCCACGGCTTCAAGCTGCTGTGCGCGTATCCGCATCGCGTGTTCGACAGCGACGAGCAGGCGCGGCACTTTCGCTGCGTCTGCGACGTCCACACCCACTTCTACGCCACCGCGGCCGGCAAGCCGCCGGAGATCGAGGACAACGCCCTGCGCGCCGCGGTATGGCAGCAGAAGGCGCTGGCGCTGGAGAACGAGGTCAAGCGCCTGCGCGAGGCCGAAGCCACGTTGCGCCGGCGCGAGATCGAGCTGACCGACTTTCTGGACAACGCCGCCGAGGGGGTGCACCGCGTGGCGGCGGACGGCACCATCCTGTGGGCCAACCAGGCCGAGCTGCAGATGCTCGGCTATCGCTACGACGAGTATGTGGGCCGCCCAATCACCGACTTTCACGTCGACGCCCCGGTCATCGAACACATCCTCGACAGCCTGAAGGCGGGCGAGACGCTGTACGACCAGCCGGCCAGGCTGCGCTGCAAGGACGGCAGCATCAAACCCGTGCTGATCCACTCGAACGGCTGCTTCGAGGACGGCAAGCTGCGCTATACGCGCTGCTTCACGCGCGACGCCAGCGACCGCGTCGCGCGCGAGATCGCCGAGCAGCAGCGCGAACGCCTGCTGCGCGAACTGGAGCGCGCCAGCCAGGCCAAGGACGAATTCCTGGCCATGCTGGGGCACGAGCTGCGCAATCCGCTGTCGCCGATCGTCACCGCGCTGCAACTGATGCGCATGCGCGGCTCCACCGAGACCCAGCGCGAGCGGGCCATCATCGAGCGCCAGGTCGATCATCTGGTGCGGCTGATCGACGATCTGCTCGACGTCTCGCGCATCACGCGCGGCAATATCGAACTGAAGGTCGAGACGGTGCAGCTCGTCGACGTGCTGACCAAGGCCGTCGAGATGGCAAGCCGGCTGCTGGAGCAGCGCAGCCATCGGCTGACCGTCGATGTCGACCGCACGCTGGTCTGGCAGGGCGACCCCGTGCGGCTCGCGCAGGCAGTGGCCAATCTGCTGACCAATGCCGCGCGCTATACCGATATCGGCGGCGAGATCCTGCTGTCGGCACGGCGCGACGATCAAGGCGGAGACGACATCGGCAGCGGCAGCGGCAGCGGCGAGAGCGCCGACGGCACCATCGTGATCCAGGTGCGCGACAACGGCATCGGCATCGCCGCCGAGATGCTGCCCCATCTGTTCGACCTGTTCTATCAGGGGCCGCGCAAGATCGACCGCCCGGAGGGCGGGCTCGGCATCGGCCTGGCGCTGGTCAAGAATCTGGTCGAGTTGCACGGCGGCAGCGTCACGGCGACCAGCGAAGGACCCGGTCACGGCAGCGAATTCACGATCCGGCTGCCCGCGCACGCCAGCGCCGCACTGGTCGCCGCTGCGCACCGCGAGGAACCTGCCGCCGTGGTGGCCCCCGGCGATGCGCGCCGCGTGCTGCTGGTCGACGACAACGTCGATTCGGTACAGGCGCTGGCGCAGCTGTTGACGGCCTACGGCCACCATGTGCAGGTCGCCTACGACCCGGTTTCCGCGCTGCGTATCGTCGAACGCTTCGCCCCTGATGTCGCGGTGCTCGACATCGGGCTGCCGGTGATGGACGGTTACGAGCTGGTACGCCGGCTGCGCGAAGCGCTCGGCGAGCACCCCTGCCGCTTCGTCGCGCTGACCGGCTACGGGCAGGAGACCGACCGCGATCGCAGCAAGGCCGCCGGCTTCGGCCAGCATCTGGTCAAGCCGGTCAGCCCCGATGCGCTGCTGCGCCTGATCGAGGACACCGGCCGCTGAGACGCGGCGGCGCGCTTCCCGGCGCGCTTGCCAGCGCGCCTGTCGACTCGCTCCCTACACCGCCAGGTAGTCGCGCCGCACCGCGTCGTTGGCCGCCAGTTCCGCCATGGTGCCGTGATAGCGGATGTGGCCGTTCTCCAGCACATAGGCGCGATCGCTGACCAGTTCGGCGAAATGCAGGTTCTGCTCCGACAGCAGGATCGACATGCCCTCGCGCTTGAGCGCCAGGATCATGTTGGCCATCTGCTCGACGATCACCGGCGCCACGCCCTCGGACGGCTCGTCGAGCAGCACCAGATAGGGATTGCCCATCAGCGTGCGCGACACCGTCAGCATCTGCTGCTCGCCGCCGCTCATCTGGCCGCCCGGACGGTGCGGCATCTCGCCGAGATTGGGAAACAGCGAGAACAGCTTCTGCGGCGTCCATTCGACCGCATCGGGGCGCGGCGGCTGCTTGCCGATCTCGAGGTTCTCCATCACCGTCAGGTCGGTGAAGATGCGCCGGTCCTCGGGCACGAAGCCCATGCCCATGCGGCTGATCTGGTACGGCTTGGCACGCGCCAGGTCGCGGCCGCGGAAGCGGATGCTGCCGTGCGCGCGGTCGAGCAGCCCCATCAGCGCCTTCATCGTGGTCGACTTGCCGGCGCCGTTGCGGCCCATCAGCGCGACCACCTCGCCCCGCCGCACTTCGAGGCCGACATCGAACAGGATGTGCGCGCGGCCATAGAAGGCGTTCAGGCCGCTGACTTCCAACAGCATGTCGGCGTTCATGCCGAGCCCTCCTGCGTCTGTGCCGGGCGGCGCTGTCCCGCCTGGCTTTCGAAGGTCTTGCCGGTGCCGAAATACACCTCGCGCACCTTCGGATCGTTGCGGATCGCCTCGCCATCGCCCTCGGCGATCAGCTGCCCGCGCGCCAGCACGATCATCCGGTCCGCATAGGCGAACACGACGTCCATGCTGTGCTCGGTAAACAGCACCGACAACTGGTGCCGCACGACCAGCTGCCTGGTCAGCGCCATCAGCGCGCGGCGTTCCTCCGGCGCCATGCCTGCGGTCGGCTCATCCATCAGCAGCAGCCGGGGCCGGTTGGCCAGCGCGATCGCGAGTTCGACGCGCTTGACGTCGCCGTAGGCCAGCACGCCGCAGGCGCGCTCGGCCTGGCTCGCCATGCCGACCTGCTCGAGCAGCGCCATCGCCTCCTCCCGATGGTGCTCGCGCACCGGGCGCCACAGCTGGAACAGCTTGCGCTCGCGCGACAGGATCGCCATCTGCACGTTCTCGACCACCGTCATCGAGCCGAAGGTCGCGGCGATCTGGAAGGTCCGGCCGACGCCGAGCCGCCAGATGTCGCGCGGCCGCATGCCGGCGATCTCGTGCCCGTCGAAGCGGATCGAGCCCTGGTCCGGCTTCAGCTGGCCGTTCAGCATGTTGAAGCAGGTCGATTTGCCGGCGCCGTTCGGGCCGAGCAGCGCCAGCAGCTGGCCGGCGGGCAGGTCGAACGACACGTCGCTGACCGCCTTGACGCCGCCGAACGCCTTGCCCAGATGTCTGACTTGCAGCAGCGTCATGCCGGCTCCTTCAGCGAGGGGGATTGCCAGGACGAGGGGGACGCGCCGGCCACCCCCGCACCGCCGGCCGCCGGCTCGGCTACGGCCGGGTCCGTCTCGCGCCCGAAGCGCTTGCGCAGCGAACCGACGATGCCCGCCGGGAACAGGATCACCAGCAGCAGCATGGTCGCGCCCAGCAGCGCGCGCCAGTAATCGGTTTCGCGCGCGATGGTGTCCTGCAGCCAGGTGAACACCGACGCGCCGACCAGCGGCCCCGCCAGCGTCTGCACGCCGCCAAGCAGCACCATCACCAGGCCGTCGACCGAGCGGCCGACGCTGATCGCGTCCGGCGAGATGCTGCCCTTCGAGTAGGCGAACAGCACGCCCGCCATGCCGCAGAACAGGCCCGCGATGGCGAACGCCACCCACTGCACGCGCTTGACGTCGATGCCGATCGCCTCGGCACGCAGCGCCGCGTCGCGGCCGGCCCGCATCGCGTAGCCGAACGGGGCGAACAGCACGCGCCGCAGCGCCAGCACGCACAGGCAGCACAGCCCCATGGTCAGGTAGTAGAACGCGGTCGGTGACGACAGCCAGCCGGCTGGCCACACGCCCAGCAGCCCGTTGCTGCCGCCGGTAAAGCCGTCCCATTGATAGATGACGGACCAGACGATCTGCGCGAAGGCCAGCGTCAGCATCGCCAGATAGGTGCCCGACAGCCGCACGCAGAACCAGCCGAACACCACCGCGCCAATGCAGGCGACCAGCGGCCCCAGCAGCAGCGTGGCCTCCATCGGCAGCTGCCATTTGGTCAGCAGCAGCGCGGCGGCATACGCGCCGAGGCCAAAGTAGGCGGCATGGCCGAACGAATGCAGGCCGCCAGGCCCCATGATGAAGTGCAGGCTGGCGGCGAACAGCACAGCGATCAGGATCTCGACCAGCAGCACGGTCAGGTACGGATAGGCCGGCGCCAGCACCGGCACCAGCAGCAGCGCCGCGACGGTCAGCGCGCCGGCGAGCTTGACCGCCTTGCCGGGCGCGCGCAGCGGCGCCTCCAGCTCGGCGCCATTGCGCGACGGCGCCTGCGGCTTGCCCAGCAGTCCCCATGGCCGCACCACCAGGATCACCGCCATCACCAGGAACTCGACCACCAGCGTCATCTTGGTCAGCGCGATCTCGACGCCGCCAAACGACACCGTGCCGAGCGCGATGCACAGCGCCTTGATCTCGGCGATCAGCAGCGCCGCGAGGAAGGCGCCGGGAATCGAGCCCATGCCGCCGACCACGACGACGACGAAGGCGTTGCCGATGGTCTCCAGATCCAGTGCCAGGTTGGCCGGGACACGCGGACCCTGCAGCGCGCCGGCCAGTCCGGCAAGGAAGCAGCCCAGCGCGAACACGCCGGTGAACAGCCAGGCCTGATTGATGCCGAGGGCGCCGACCATCTCGCGATCCTGCGTCGCCGCGCGCAGCAGCGTGCCCCAGCGCGTGCGCGTCAGCAGCAGCCACAGCAGGCCGAGCACCAGTGGGCCGATCGCGATCAGCACCAGGTCGTATTGCGGGAAGCGCTGGCCCAGTATCTCCACCGCGCCGCTCAGGCCCGGGGCGCGCGGGCCGAACAGGTCTTCCGGTCCCCAGACGAACAGCGCCGCATCCTTGATCACCAGCACCAGCGCGAAGGTCGCCAGCAGCTGGAACAGCTCCGGCGCCTGATAGATGCGCCGCAGGATCACGCATTCGACCAGCGCGCCGATCGCGGCGACCAGCAGCGCCGACACCAGCACGCCGCCCCAGAAACCGGCGGCGGTTTCGCCGATGCGGCTGACCACCGTGTACGACAGATAGATGCCCAGCATGAAGAACGAGCCGTGCGCGAAATTGACGATGCGAGTGACGCCGAAGATCAGCGACAGCCCGGCGGCCACCAGGAACATCGTCGAGGCTTCGGCCAGGCCGTTCAGCAGCTGGACCAGCAAGCTTGTCAGTGTCATGTGTCGACTCCAGCCGGGACGCGCCGGCCTTATTGCATTGGCCTTATTTGCACCGGCCTGTTGCATCGGCCCGATTGCGTCGGCGTGGTTGCATCGCCGTTATTGCGCCGGCCGCATCGCCTTCACTTCGGCGTCGCTCGGCTGGACCTTGGCGCCGTCCACATAGACGAACGAGGTCATCACGCCCTTGCCGTCGCGCACGCCGGTGCGGCCGACGTAGGCGCCCATCGTCGATTGATGGTCCTGCGGACGGTAGACGATCTGCCCCATCGGCGTGTCGACGCGCAGGCCGGAGAACGCGGCGGCCAGCTTGTCGCTGTCGGTGGTGCCGGCCTTCTGCAGCCCGGCCGCGATCGACTTGACCGCGGCGTAGCCGACCACCGAGCCGACGCGCGGCGTGTCGTTGAACTTCTTGCGGTAGGCCTCGACGAACTTCTTGTTCTCGGGCGTATCGATCGCGTACCACGGGTAGCCGGTGACCACCCAGTTCTTCGGCGCCTCGCCGCGCAGCGGATCGAGGTATTCGGGCTCGCCGGTCAGCAGCGACACGACCTCGCGCCCCTCGAACAGGCCGCGCGTATTGCCCTCGCGCACGAACTTGCCGAGGTCGGCGGCGAACAGCACGTTGAAGATCGCATCGGGCTTGGCATCCGCCAGCGCCTGCACCACCGAGCCGGCGTCGACCTTGCCCAGCGGCGGCGCCTGCTCGGCAACGAACTCGACATCGGGCTGCGCCTGCTTCAGCAGCTTCTTGAAGGTCGCGACCGCCGACTGGCCGTACTCGTAATTCGGATAGACGATGGCCCAGCGCTTCTTCTTCAGCTTGGCCGCCTCGGGCACCAGCATCGCGACCTGCATATAGGTCGACGGGCGCAGCCGGTAGGTGTACTGGTTGCCGTTCTGCCAGACGATCTTGTCGGTCAGCGGCTCGGCGGCGAGGAAGAACACGCGCCGCTGCTTGGCGTAGTCGGTCAGCGCCAATCCGGTGTTGGACAGGAAGCCGCCGAACAGCAGCGCCACGCGCTCGCGCGCCACCAGTTCCTCGGCCACCCGCACCGAGTCGCCGGGATTGCCGTTATCGTCGCGCGATACCACCTCCAGCTTCTTGCCGAGCACCCCGCCCGCCGCATTGACCTCGTCCACCGCCATTTCCCAGCCGCGCTTGTACGGCTCGAGGAACGCCGGCTGCGCCTTGTAGCTGTTGATCTCGCCGATCTTGATGGTGTTCTGCGCCAGCGCCGCGGCGCTGCCGAGCAGCGCCGACACGGTGACTGCCATGGCAGCGGTGGCGCGGCGCAGTCGTCGTTGGGGGCGGATTCGGTTGTGCATCGTTCTTCCTTTGCTGAAGCGAGTCGCCGGTTGGCGGAGATGGACGGTGGAACGGCAAGGCGCGCCGGCGCAGGCCCGGCACAGGGACGGCACAGCGCTGGTGCGTGGCGCCCCGCCCGGGCGGTGCGCCGCGCACTGTTTTCATTCAGGATTCACTACATACATCGCAGCGGCCGGTTTGACGCAAGGAACGGGCCAGCGGCTGCCCACGCCGAACCGTGCAAGCATGCCACGGCAAGCGGCTTCGCGCTCGTTCCGCGGCGGATACGTCCGGCCGCGGCGCGGCGTGGTGCTTCCGGGCCCCGCCATTGATGTAGTGTTTACCGAATGGACGTTCAGTATGTACTACATCAAAGCGGGTGGAAATCAGGGTGTTCACGGGAATGGCACCGGCGGGGAGGCGGTGCGGCGCGGGAGATCGGCGAACAAGGCAGGCAGCGACGCAGTCGGCGAGGAAGGGCAGGAGAGCGGCGCGGCAATCAAGCCCTCTGCGAGAAGCCGGGCGGGATCAGCCCCTTGCGCGCAGCAGATCGACATAGGCGGTCGGCACCAGCCGGCTGGCGTCGATGCCCAGCTTGCCCAGCAGCGCGTGCGCCTCGGCCACGCCGTGCTCGGGCGCTTCGCCGTCGCGCAGCACCACCTCCAGTTCGAGGAAGTCCCCCAGTCCCTCGACGCGGTCCAGATGCACGCGGGTGCGGCCGATCAGGTAGAGGATGCGGGCCTTGCGCACGCGCCCGGCCTCACCGTAGGCGGCCGACAGCGCGGCGCGCAACTGGTCCGGCTCGGCGGTCGGCACGATCTGGTAGTGGCTGGGCTTGGGACCGCTGTCGTCGGCGCGGCGATAGAAGATCAGCTCGCCCCGTCCCGAGGGAAACGCGCGCAGCTTGAGGCGGCCGTTGCCGCAATGGAAGAAGGTGTCGTCCTGTTGCAGCAGCTCGGGACCGTGATCGGCCAGTTCGGCCGCGAGGGGCGCCAGGGCGTCGCGGTCGTCGACGCGGGCCTTGATTTCGATATTGGTCGGCATGGGGCGACGATGGTAGCACGCGTGCCCCGCGTATCCACCGTGCCCAGCCCGCCCCGCCCCCCACTCGCTCAGGCGTTCGCGGGCTTCCCGATGGCCAGCGCCAGCGCGTCTTCCAGCCGGTCGTTGCCCCAGAACATCTGCTCGCCGACGAAGAAGGTCGGCGCGCCGAAGATGCCGCGGTGCAGCGCCCGTTCGGTCTGCGCGCGCAGCGCCTCCTTGTTCTGCCGCAGCACCGCGGCGGACAGCAGCGCGTCGGCCGGCAGACCCAGTTCGGCCAGGGCCTCGCCGACCGCCTCGGGATTGTCGATATCGCGGTCCTCGGCGAAATTCATCCGCATGATGCGGCGGCAATAGGCGCCGATCCAGGGCTCCTCGGCGCCGAGCAGCGCCACGCGCATCGGCAGCAGCGCCCGGCGCGGGAACTGGCTCGGCTGCCGCCATGGCAGGCCGTATTTGGCGCACTGGCGGGCGGCGTCGATCATCGCGTAGGCGCCCTTGGCGCGCTGCACCACGAAGGGCGAGCCTTCCCAGCCATGTGCGGCGAACACCGGGCCGAGCAGGAAGGGCTTCCACGCCAGCGCGACGCCGTGCCGGGCGGCCAGCGGCTCGATCCGCATCGCGCTCAGGTAGCTGTAGTTGCTGCCGAACTCGAACCAGAACTCCAGGGCGGGTGGGGGCGCGGCCGACATCGTGTCTCCTCGTGGGGCGCTGCAGCGACGCCACGATGATCGCGCGGAGTCCCGGTGCCGCTCAAGCGCGGCCTCGGCATGGCGGGCATGCCGGCGCGGCATGCGGCAGCGCACAAGCGAGGCACAAGCGAGGCACAGGCAGTGGCGCCAAGCGGGGCACAAGCGCGGCGCAGGCAGGGGCGCCAGCGGGGCACGAGCGCGGCGCCGGCTGTGACACGGCCGCCGCCCGGGGTGTCGTCCCTTTCCTACAGGCAATTCAGCCCGGGGCCGAATCGACGCCGCGCCGGCCGGGCCTAAGCTGGACGCATCAGGCGGCAACACGCCGCTCAGGAGATCATCATGTGGAAGCTGATAGCGACGCTCGTTGCGGCGGGCGCGATGACCATCTCGATGCAGGGCTGTACGCTGGGCGGCGCGGTCGCCGGCGGCGCAATCGGCCACGAGGTCAGTGACGGCAGCCCGTGGGGCACCATCGGCGGCGCAGCGGTCGGCGGTTATATCGGCCACGAGCTCGGCAAGGACTGACGGCCTGGCCGGCGCGTCACCGGCGCATCACCGGCGCATGACTGGCGTATGACCCGCGCCTGATCGGCGCTGGCGGGCCGCCCTGCCTTCGCGCGGCGGCCTGATTCACCCTCGCTGGCCGTCGATGGTCGGCGACCCTTCGGTGGTCAGCGATCCCGCGACGGCCACCACCGACCGCTCGGCGGCCATCGAACCCTAAACGGCAACGGTTCAATAACGCGGCCGTTCCGCGCTGCGCGCCACCACCGCATTCCCGGCGATCAATTCGCCCAGCAGCGCCAGCGAGGCGCGGCCGCTGGTGCGGTACGGATCGAACTCCGCCCGCGGGAAATACTTCAGCAGCGTGGCGGTATTGATGCGGCAGGTATCGACCAGCCCCATCGCCCAGCCGGCAAATTCCCGCTCGGCGATTTCCTCGTAGTGCAGCAGCACCACGTCCTCGTGCCGCGGGTCCTGTGCGATCCGGTGATAGAGCGCCGACACCTCGGCGCGGGCGCCCTCCAGGGCCTGCAGGAACACACCGTTGCCGTAGCACAGCACCCCGGTGATGCCTTGCGGCGGATTGCGCTCGATGCTGGTGGCGACGATGGTATCGACCAGATCCTCGTCGGCGGGCTGGCGGGCGCGGCTCGCGTAAAGCAGACGAACTAGCATGATGGCCTCCTTCAGCCGCGGTTCAGATTGAGCAGGGTCAGGAATTCGCGCCGCAGGCTGTCGTTCTTCAGGAAGGAGCCGCGCATCACGCTGTTGGTCATCTTGGCGTCGGTATCGCGCACGCCGCGCCAGTGCATGCAGAAGTGCTCGGCCTCCATCACGATGGCCAGGCCGTCCGGATTCATCTTCTGCTGCAGCAGGTCCGCCATCTGGCTGACTGCTTCTTCCTGGATCTGCGGCCGGCACATGATCCATTCGGCCAGCCGCGCATATTTGGACAGGCCGATCAGGTTCGAGTGCTGGTTCGGCATGACGCCCACCCACAGCTTGCCGATGATCGGACACAGGTGGTGCGAACACGCGCTGCGCACGCGGATCGGACCGACGATCATCAGCTCGCTGAGCTGCTCGACATTGGGAAATTCCGTCACGCTCGGCGCATGCACATAGCGGCCGGCGAAAATTTCCTTCAGGTACATCTTGGCGACGCGGCGCGCGGTCTCCTGCGTGTTGTGATCGTTGTCGATATCGATCACCAGGCTGCGCAGCACGTCGGCCAGCCGGTTCTCGACCTCCTTCGACAACTGGTCGAGCTCGCCCGGCTCGATGAAGCGCGAGATATTGTCGTTGGCGTGGAAGCGCTGGCGCGCGGCGAGAAGCCGGGCGCGGATGCGCTCCGACACCGGTTGCTCGACGACGTGGCCGCGCGCGTCGGCCACGACGGGCGTCGAGGCGCCGGCTGCTTGCCGTTTCGGAGCGGAATCGCTGGTGGTCATGCCGTTTCCCGAGTTGAAGGACATTGGCCCGACTATAGGGGGACGGCACAGTGGCGGCAAGCGCAGGGACCAACCCGGCGCTGCGTGGCGAAATCGGCGCCCGCAATGGCCCGGCGGCGTCAGGCCTCGCCGGCCGCTGCCGCGATGTCCCGCGCGGCCTGCGCGAACAGGGTCGCGGGCGGCACGAACAGCCCGCGGCCGAGCAGGCCCCGTTCCCCGGCGGCATCGATCATGGCGATCGCGGTCAGCGGCTCGCAACCCGCGGCGACGCGTGCGGCATCGAGGCCCACGGCCAGCCCTTGCGGCGCCAGGCCCGGATGCCGGCCCGCCAGCAGGGTTCCGGACCGCTTGCGCCAGTCGGCCGGCAACCATGGCGCCAGCACGGTGGCGATCTCCGGCGCTCCGGTCAATGCCTGCCCGCCACAGCCCAACACATCGATGACGCCGCTGTCGCCGATTACCGGCGAGGCGGTGGCCGCGGCCGCCGATGCGTTCAGCGGCGGCCCGACCGGTGCGGCGGCAGCCGCGGTATGCCATCGATGCGGCTGGCCAGCCAGCCGGATGCCAGCCTGCTGCCCATTGCCGGCCAGCGCCACGACGAGGGTCGACGCCGCGTCGCGGCCGCCATCGGCGGCGCGTTCGAGCATCAGGTGGCAGGCCGCCATCCAAAGCGTCAGGAAAAACAGCGGCGTCTGGCGCAGCATCTGCGCCAGCGCGTACGCGTCTGCTTCGCCGGTGGCGTCGGCCGCCACGTCGGGAAGGGTGTCCAGCGCCGGGATCAGCCGCTCGCACAGGGCCGCGTTGGCCACGACGGTACGCGCATGCAGATCGTCGCCACCGGCCAGTCCCGCCGCCGCCAGCGGCAGCAGGGGCAGCGGCCCGGCGGCCAGCACGGCGCTCAGCCGGCGCGCCAGCGGGCCATCGCGCCACGCCAGCCTGGGCAGGATCGCGGGATCCCGGCTGCCGAAGCGCAACTGCGGCCCCGCGCCGCTGCCCAGCAGCGACCACGCCCGGGCACGCGGGCAGTACGCGGCTGGAGCCGCGACGTCGGCGACCTCCACCAGCGCCGAGGAAGGCGAAATCAACGCGGCCAGCGGCGTGACGGCGCCGAAGTCCTGCGCCGGCCGCAACGCAATGCGCCCGGATGCAATCGCGCGCTCGGCCGCCATCGCATCGCTCGCCCAGCCCTCGTGCAGGCAGCACAGCACGGCCGAAGCGAGCAGCGGTGCCGGCGGCCGGCACGGGTCCGTCAGCGGCGGGCCGGCGTGCAGCAGGGTGTGGTGCTCCAGACCGAGCGCCTCGCGCGCGGGTCTTACGGCCGTCCACGCGGGTTGCACCGAGACGAGCCGCGCCAGCACGCGCGCATTGGCGGCGCGGCGGTCCGCTTCATTGGCATCGATCGCGTCCATTGCCATTCTCATGCCGCCTCACATCCCCATATAGGCCTGGCGCACACGGGGATCGTCGGCCAGCACGCGCGTGTCGCCTGCAAGCGAGATGCGTCCGGTCTCGACCACGTTTGCATGGCGGGCCAGCTCGAACGCCGTCAGCACATCCTGCTCGACCAGCAGGATGGTCAGCCCCGCGCGGTTGATCTGCAGCAGCGCCTCGCCCAGGTTCTCGACCGCACGCGGGGCCAGCCCCAGCGACAGCTCGTCGATCATCAGCAGTTGCGGGCGCGACATGATGCCGCGACCGATCGCGCACATCTGCTGCTCGCCGCCGGACAGCGTGGTGGCATCCTGCTTCTGGCGCGTCTTCAGGATCGGAAACATGGTGAAGACGAAGTCGAGGTCTGCCTCGATGTCGGCGCGGCTGTCGCTGCGCAGATACGCGCCAAGCAGCAGGTTGTCGCGTATCGACAGGCCGCGGAACAGCCGCCGCCCTTCGGGCACATGCGCGACGCCGGCGCGCAGCATCGCGTCGGGACTGGCGCCGGTCATGTCCTTGCCGGCAAACGCGAGTCGCCCGCCCGAGGGCTTGACCATGCCGGAGATCGTCCGCAGCAGCGTGGACTTGCCGGCGCCGTTGGAGCCGACGATGCAGGTGATCTCGCCGGCCGGCACCTGCAGGTCGATGCCCCACAGCACCTGCACGTCGCCGTAGCCGGCGCGCAGCCCGGCAATCTCCAGCAGCGGCGTGTTGAGGGGCGCGGCGGCGCCGGCGGGCGCGGCACTGGTGCGAGCGCCCATGGCGACGCGGGTTTGGACGTTCATCGGTGGACCTCCGTGGTGGTGTCCGCCGCCGGCGTCGCGGCTACGCCATGCGCCGCCTGGCGCGCGGCAAACTTGCTGCCCAGATAGGCCTCCACCACGCGCGCGTCGCGGATCACGGCCTGCGGCTCGCCCTGCGCGATCAGTTCGCCCTGATGCAGCACCAGGATGCGCTGGCTCAGGGACATCACGACCTTCATCAGATGTTCGATCAGCAGGATGGTGACGCCGCGCGCCGCGATCGCGCGCATCAACGCCAGCGCCTGGTCGATCTCGGCGCTGTTCAGCCCCGCGTTGACCTCGTCGAGCAGCAGCAGGCGCGGCCGCATCGCCAGGCTTTTGGCCAGTTCCAGCCGCTTGCGCGACGGCAGCGTCAGCGCGGTGGCCGGGCGCCGCGCCTCGTGCGCGAGGCCGACGAATTCGAGATGGTCCATCGCGTCGCGCTCGGCCTGCGCCAGGCTCGCCGCGTGGCCCGCGAACAGCGCGCCGGCGCAGACGTTCTCGAGCACCGTCATCTGCGGAAACGGCTGCACGATCTGGAAGGTCCGCGCCAGGCCGCTGCGGGCCGCCTGCCACGGCCGCTGCGCGGTCACGTCCCGGCCGCGGAACACCACCGAGCCGCCGTCGGCGCGCACCACGCCGGTGATCAGATTGACCAGCGTGGTCTTGCCCGCGCCGTTCGGTCCGATCAGTCCGACGATCTCGCCTTCCTCCAGCGCGAAGCTGACCTCGCGGGTCGCATGCAACCCGCCGAAATGCTTGTCCAGTGCCTGGACCTCCAGCAGCTTGCCCATCAGCGCACCTCCGTCGCGGTGGCGCGGCCGGCGCGCGCCCAGGCGGCCGATCGGATGCGTGCCAGCCCGCGCCGATAGTCGATCTTCAGCAGGCCGCCCGGCAGGAAGAAGATCAGCAGCACGATCACCACGCCGAGGATCGCCTGGTGGTAGTCGAGAAAGCGCGCCCAGATGGTTTCCTCCATCAGCACGAAGGCGGTGGCGCCGACCAGCGGCCCGTACACTGTGCCAAGTCCTCCCAGCATCGCCATCACGGGCACCTTCAGCGTCAGCAGGATGCCGAACGCGTCGGTCGGCGCGATATACGAGACCCACGACGCGTAGATGGCGCCGACGGTGCCGCAATAGACGGCCGACAGTGTGTAGGCCGCGGTCTTGTAGCGGTTGGTGTCGATGCCAACCATATCGGCGGCCTCCTCGTTCTGGCTGATGCAGCGCAGGCCGAAGCCGAGCCGCGAGCGCTCGACCGCCAGCGTGGTGGCCCACGCGCACAGCATCACCGCCAGCATCGCGTACAGGAAGACACGGCCGGCGAAGTCCGGGCCGCCGCCGAGGATGCGGATATTGAGCCCGTCACCGCCGCCGGTCACATCGACCCACAGCGAGGCGACCATGCGCAGCACCTCGACCAGCGTGATCGACCCGATCGCGAAGTAATGGCCCTTCATCCGCAGGATTGCGCCGCCAAGCAACGCGGCGAACAGGCTGACGAACACGGTCGCGCCCAGCCAGGCGAGCACCATCGGCACGCCCGCGTTCTGCAGCAGGCCGCCGACATAGCTGCCCAGGCCGACAAAGGCCGCGGTGGAGAACGACGGATAGCCGGCATAGCCGCCGATGAAGTTCCACGACAGCGCCAGCGCGCCGTACATGCAGACGAACGTGGCGAGCCGCACGAAGTAGTTGTCGGCCAGGAACGGCATCGCGGCCAGCAACAGCACGCCGCCGGCGAACAGCAGATGCGCGCCGCGCGCGGGGAAGCGGGAACGGTTGGCGTTCATTGGTACCCTCGCTTGCCGATCAGCCCGGTGGGCCGCGTCATCAACAGCACCAGCATCAGCAGCGAGCCGACCAGGATCGCGCTCTGCGCCCCCAGGAAGTTGCCCGCCACACTCTCGATCAGCCCCAGTGCGAGGCCGCCGACCAGCGCGCCCGGCACCGTGCCGAGCCCGCCGATCACGCAGATCACGAAGGCCTTGCCGAGCAGCAGCCCGGTGATATTGGTGGTGATCGGGAACACCACCGACATCAGCACGCCGCAGGCGCCGGCCATCAGCGCGCCGATGCCGAACGTGATCGCGTAGACGCGGCCCACGCGAATGCCCATCAGCGTGGCGGCATCACGGTCCATCCGCACCGCGACGATCGCGCGGCCGATGCGCGAGCTGCGCAGCACCAGATAGAGCACGCCGGTCATCGCCAGCGCCAGCAGCATCGCCAGCAGCCGGTCGTTCGGCACGATCACGCCGTTCAGGTCCAGCCGCCCAAGGTCCAGCGAAATCCGGCGCGGCGTCGCGTCGAACCACACGTTCATCAGGTTGTAGAGGATCATGTCCAGGCCGAAGGTCAGCGTCAGCGTGGTCAGCACCGGCTGCGACACGACCCGGTTGACCAGCCCGTACTGCAGCAGGAAGCCGAGCAGGAACAATCCCACCGATACCACCAGCAGCATCACGAAGGGACTGACCTGCCAGTGCAGCCACGCGAAGTAGGCCAGATAGCCCCCCAGCACGATGAACGACCCGTGCAGCATGTTGATCACGTTCAGCACGCCCCAGACCAGCGAAAAGCCGACGGCGATGCAGGCGTACAGCGCGCCCAGCATCAGGCCGTTGACGACGATTTGTGCGTAGAGACTCATGGCGGTGGCTTCCGGCGGTCCGTGTCAGCGCACGGCGACGAGGTCGGCCTGCTTGACGGCTTGCGGATACAGCACGGCCACCTTGCCCGACTGGACCTGGATGATCGGCAGGTCGCGCCCGGCATTCATGCCATTGGGGCCGAACTTGACCGGGCCGTAGAACGTCATCGCATCGAGCGAGGCCAGCGCGTCGCGCACCTTGGCGCCCTGCGTGCTGCCCGCCTTCTCGATGGCCTTCTGCAGCGCGATCAGCGCCGCCGCCGCGGAGGCGTGCACATAGTCGGGGTCGTGCTTCTCGCGGGCGACGAACTCGTCGTAGAACGCCTTGGTCGAACCGAACACATCGTCCGCCTTGTATTGCGACGACGGATGCCACCAGGTCGCGCTGCTGACGTTGTTGGCGAGCGGGCCCAGCGCATCGATGAACTCGCGGTAGGCCGGACCGGTGATCATCGTGATGATCGGCGCGGTCGTGCCCAGATCGGCCATCTGCTTGCGCACCAGGATCAGGTCCTTGGTGTAGCCGGTGATATAGATCCACTCGGCGCCCGATGCCTTGATGCGCGACAGCGACGCGGAATGGTCGAGCGCTCCCACCGGGAAATATTCGTTGTGGACGACCTTGAGCCCGGCCTTCTCGGCATGTGCCTTCATGGTCGCGGCCATCGAGCGCGGAAACACGTCCTCGCGGCCGAGGATCGCGATCTTCTTGACCGTGGGCATCTGTGCGGTGAAGGTGCGGATCATCGAATCGACCAGGCCGCCGTTCGGTGCCAGCGTGCCGAACAGGTATTTGTAGCCCTGGTCGAACACCGACTCCGACGACGCGGCCGACGCCATGACGGGAATGCCATAGCGCTCGGCCACGCCCGCGACAACCTTGGTATGTCCGGAGCCGAAGGGCGCGGTCAGGAATTCGACCTTGTCCTGCGTGATCAGCTTCTCGGCCATCTGCTGCGCGCGCTTCTCGTCGGACTGGTAATCGTAGGTGATCAGCTCCACCTTGCGCCGGGTGCCGCCGACATTGATGCCGCCGGCCGCGTTGACCCGCTTGAGCCACATGTCATAGGCGACCTGCTGCTTCTTGCCTTCGTCGGCCAGGCCTCCGGTCAACGCGAGCGGCGCGCCGATGCGGATGGTGGACTGGGCCTGGGCCAGCGCGGTGGCGCCCATCAGGAGCGCGGACAGCAGCGCGGTACGGATCAGCTTGGGAGTCATGGAATACCTCGTCACGGGACAGGTCTTGCGGAGCGAATCAGGGAAAGGGACGGCAAACTCAGCGGCGGCCAAACGACAGCCACTGCCGCAGGCGGGCCCACAGCGCGGGCCAGAACAGGGCATTGAGGTCGAGCGGCGCACTGGCCGGCGCACTGGCTGGCGCCTGCCTCGACGGCGCAGGCGCCGTGTCGACAAAGGCAGGCGGCTCGGCCGCGGCGAAGGCGGCTACCGTGGGAGCCGCCGCAACGGTAACGGCCGGTCCGGCCTCGGCTTCGAGCTTGCGGCGCAGGTTGGCGGCAAAGGCCTCGGTCAGCCGGGCGGCCAGCTCGCGGACGATGCCGCCTCGCGAGAACTGCGCCAGGCTGCCGGCGATCGCATAGTCGACCGCGATGTCGACGCGCGTGGCGGGCCCGCCGGTCGCGTCCGCGACGTCATGCAGCGAGAACGCGGCCTCGCCCTTGACGCGCGAGCCGCTCTTGCGGTCCGCACCGGTGCCTGTCACCGCGCCACGGTAATCGGCATCGTCCAGGCGCATCTCGCCGTCGCCGGCGAAGACCGCGACGATGGGCCCGAGCTTGACGGTCATCGTCAGGGGCAACCGGCCGTCTCGTGGCGGCGCCGACAGCGACGCCCCGGGCAGGCAGGCGATCACGCCCTCGGTATCGCGGAAGCAGCGCCATACCGCGTCGCGCGCGAACGGCAGCAAGATCGTTTGTTGGAGTTCCATGCGGGGCTCAGCCTCCTGTGGGTCGCCTCGGTAGCGTGTCGTGTCGGTTCCCGCGGGTTCTGGTCAGGTGCGATTGACCGCGCCGGCGGTCTTGCGGGCATCGAGCACGCTGCGTATCGCCCGCACCAGGCCGACATAGCCGGTGCAGCGGCACAGGTTGCCGGCAAGCTCGTGACGGACGCGCGCATCGTCGGCATCCGGCAGCCGCAGCACGATGTCACGCGCGGTGGCCAGCATGCCCGGCGTGCAATATCCGCATTGCAGCGCGTGTTCGGCGCTGAAGGCTTCGCGCAGTTGCGCCATCACGGGGTCGGCATCGAAGTCCTCGATGGTGCGTACCTCGGCGCCGGTGCAGCTGACGGCCAGCACGGTGCACGAGCGCGTCGGCACGCCGTCGACCTGCAACGTGCAGGCGCCGCAGACGCCCTGCTCGCAGCCGAGATTGGTGCCTGTCAGGTTCAGGTGTTCGCGCAGGAAGTCGGCCAGGTGCGTGCGGGGCTCGATGGCGGCGCTGACACGCTCGCCGTTGACACACAGTTCGACAGGCATGGGGAGTGTCATGCGCCTTCTCCGGTAAAGACAGCCAGCGCCGCGGCGGCGCGCCGCAACGCCACCGCGTGGAGTTGGTATTCAAGCGTGCCGGGCTCGAGCCCGGCCTCGCACAGGTGGCGGTGCGCCAGCGCTTCGTCCCAGCGCTCGATCAGCGCGCCGGCGTCGGCGATCACGAACGGCGCGCCGTCGATGGCGCCGATCACCGCGCGACGCCTACCCTGTGCGCCGTCGTCGACGAAGGCGCAGATCGCCTCGGCGAATTCGCCCGGCTTGCGGTTGACCTTGTAGTAGCTCCAGCGCGCGCCGGGGCTCAAGCGCGCGATGCGGACCCCGAGCAGCACTTCGTCATCCGCCAGCGCCGTGGTGAATGCGCCGACCATCCAGTCGCGCTGCGCGATCTCGCGCTGGCCGCGCGGGCCCATCACGATGCAGGTGGAGTCGAGCAGCGCCATCACGTTGATCCAGTCGGCCGCCGGGTCGGCATGGGCCAGGCTGCCGCCCAGTGTGCCGCGGTTGCGCACGGCCCGATAAGCGATGCCGCGCGCGACGAAGGACATCAGGCCGCGGCTCGGATCGGGAATGCGCCCGTCCTCGATCTGCGCATGGGTGATGCCGGCGCCCAGTTGCACCGACGTGCCCGCGTCGAGGCATTCGCGCAGTGCCGCGATGCCGCCCAGATCGATCAGCTCGGCCGGCTGTGCCAGCCGCAGGTTCAGCATCGGGCCAAGCGACTGGCCACCGGCGACGGCCTTGGCAACGCCATTGCTGCCGGCGAGCGCGGCGAGCGCCGCTTCGACGGTGTCGGGCCGCCGATAGTCGAACGGCGCCGGCTTCATGCCGCCACCTGCGCAGGCGACGACGGCATCGGGCTGAAGTGGCCGGGGTGGCGGACATCCCTGGCACGCGCATTGGCGAGCGCGGCGAGGATCGCCCGCGGGCTTGCCGGCAGCTCGCGCAGTTCGGCGCCCAGCGGCCGCAACGCGTCATTGATGGCGTTGACGATCGCCGCGGGCGAGCCGATCGCACCGCTCTCGCCGATGCCCTTCTGGCCGAACTCGGTGTAGGGCGCCGGCGTTTCCATATGGTGGATGCGGATCGCAGGCACTTCGGTAGCGCCAGGCAGCAGGTAGTCGGCCAGCGTCGATGCCTGCGGCTGGCCGTCTTCGCTGTAGCGCATCTCCTCGTACAGCGCGGTGCCGATGCCCTGCGCCGCCCCGCCGTAGACCTGGCCGTCGACCACCATCGGATTGATCAGCACGCCGCCGTCCTCGACGATCGCGTAGTCGATCAGTTCGACCTTGCCGAGTTCGGTATCGACGGCGACCGCCACCGCATGGCACGCATAGCTGAAGGTGCCGGTATCGCGCGTTGCCTGGTAGGTGGTCATGACCTCCAGCCCCGCAGGATCGACATCGGCGGGCAACTTCTGCGGCTGCCGGTACCAGACGTGGGCGAGCTCGGCCAGCGGCACGCGGCCACCGCCGCCCACCACCGCCCCGTCCTCCCAGCGCGCCGCCGGCACAGGCAGCCCCAGCAGATGGGCGCCGATGTGCAGCAGCCGTGTTCGCAACTGCTTGCAGGCCTGGCCCACGGCCCCGCCCGCCATCACGATCGAGCGCGAGCCCCAGGTGCCGGTGGAGTACGGCGTGATCGCGGTATCGCCAAGCAGCACGCGCACCTGATCGGTGTCGACGCCGAGCACCTCGTGCGCGATCTGCGCCAGCGTCGTTTCCATGCCTTGCCCGTGCGAATGCACGCCGGCGCGGATCTCCAGCACCCCGTCCGGCGTCAGCCGCACCACGGCCGGCTCGCGGCCCGGCACCATCGGAATGCCCCAGCCGTGATAGACGGAAGTGCCATGGGCGCCCTGCTCGCAGAACACCGCAAACCCGACGCCAATGCGGCGCCCGTCGGGCTCGCCGCGCTGCTGGCGCGCCCGCAGGCCCGGCAGATCGATGGCCGCCACGGCGCGTCGCACGCATTCGGGATAGTCGCCGCTGTCGAAGTGCTTGCCGGTGATGTTGTCGAACGGCATGCGCTCGGGCGGCACCAGATTGCGCAGCCGCACCTGATGGGGTTCCAGCCCCGCCTCGACCGCGATCGCGTCCATCACGCTCTCGATCGCGAAGCAGACGCCGGTGCGCGCCACGCCGCGGTATGGCAGGATCGGCGGCTTGTTGGTCGCCACCGACCAGGTGCGGCAGCGATAGCGCTCCATCATGTAGGGCCCCGGCAGGATGCTGCCGACCTGTGCGGCCTCCAGGCAGGCCGAGAACGGGTACGACGAATAGCAGCCCGAATCCACCGTGGCCTCGCAGTCGACCGCCAGCAGGCGGCCATCGCGCTCGGCCCAGGCCTCGATGCGATAGGCGTGCTCGCGGCAGTTCGCGTTGGCCGTCAGCTGCTCGCGCCGATCCTCGATCCAGCGCACCGGCTGCTCCAGCCGCATCGCCAGCCACGCGACGCAGACTTCTTCGGGCAGCAGGATTCCCTTGTAGCCGAAGCCGCCGCCGACGTCCGGCGAGATCACGCGAACCTGCCCTTCGTCCAGGCCCAGACAGCCTGCCAACCCCGTGCGGTTGATATGCGGCATTTGCGCCGCGGTGACCACCACCAGCTGGGCCAGGCGCCGGTCCCACCAGGCGACCACGCCACGGCCCTCCATCGGCGCCATGCTCTGGCGCGCGGTACGCAGCGTGCGGATGACGTGAATCGGCGCGCTCGCGCGGATCGCGGCCAACGCGGCCTCGTTGTCGCCGTCCGTGCCGACCGCCGTCGAAAGAAACACGTTGTCGCCCCAGTGCTCGTGCACGAGCGGCGCGCCGGCCTCGCGTGCGGCCAGCATGTCGACCACCGCCGGCAGCTCCTCGAAGTCGACGAAGACCTGCGCCGCAATGTCTTCGGCCAGCGCGCGGGTCGGGGCCACGCACATCGCAATCATCTCGCCGACCTGGCGCACCTTGCCGTCGGCGAGCACCGGCTGCGCCGACGACTTGAAGCCGGCGAGCCCCGAGTCGGCGACGATGGGCCGCACTCCGTCGAGGTCGGCCAGCGTGAATACCGCATCGGCCAGCCCTTCGGGCTTCTCGATGCCGCGGATGCGCGCATGCGCCAGCGGACTGCGCACGAACGCGACATCGCGCATGCCGACCATGCGCAGGTTGGCGACATAGTCGCCGCGGCCGCGCAGGAATCGGTCGTCCTCCTTGCGGCGCAGCCGCGCGCCGATGCCGCCGGTCTTCCCGCCGGTCTTGCCGCCGTTGTTGCCGCCGTTGTTGCCGCCGTTCTTGCTGCGGTCGCCGTGCGCTGCCGGGGTCGTCATCGCGATCTCCCTAGGCGACCTGCGCAACGGGCAGGATGGACGCGGCCGCATCGAAGCGCTGCCCGGCGCGCAGGCAGAACACCGGTTCCAGCATCCGCTCGACCACCACCTGGGTCCCCTCGTTGTCGGCGAGGACCCAGCGGCCACGCAGGTCTTCCAGCACCGAGACGTTGGCCTCGGCACCGACCCGCAGCGTGCCGGCGCCGTCCTTCAGGCCGGCCATGCGTGCCGCATTGACGGTGGCCATGCGCACCACATGGTCCAGTGGCAAACCGAGCGCCAGCATGCTGGTCATCGCCGACACCAGGCTGAAGCGGACGCGGCCGAGGAACATATGGTCCTGGTCCGGATGTTCCGCCGGCGTACCCGCTGGCGCCGGCACGTGCGTGTTGTAGCCGTGCATGTCGGCGCCCAGCGTATCGGGCACGATGCCGGCGTCCAGCACGGTGCGCGCCATCCGGTAGCTGAAGTGCGAGCCGTGACCGACGTCGATCTTCAGGCCGCGCGCCGCCGCCTCGCGCGCCAGCGGGTGCACGGTGCCGTCGCGGTTGACGAAGCCGCCGGGATGGCGGCTGAACGGATGCGCCAGCACATCGCCGGGCTTGAGCATGTCGACCACCTGCTCGAGGATCGTGTCGGGGTCGACCTCATGCTCGGGGTGGCCAGGCATCGGCCACAACTGGCCGAAGTGGACGTAGACCGGCAGCGCTGCCTGACGGCCGATCTCGGCGGACGCACGCATCACCTCGACGCCCCACCGCGCAAACCCGCCGAGCTCGGCATGGGCCTTGATGCCGCGCACCAGGTCGGCGTTGGCCAGCGCGGCCTTCACCGTGGCATCGACATCGACACATTCGGGCCGATACAGCTCGGCGTAGTAATGGCCTTCGAGCCCGCCGACCAGATAGGCGGACAGGAAGGCGTAGATGCGGCTGCTTGCCGGCTCGGCAACGTAGTGCCGAAAGCCGGGCAGCGTCATGCAGCTCGCGCCGCCCTGGTCGATCAGCGTGGTGACCCCGGAATGCACGCCGCACATGTCCGCGTTCAGCCCGAAGCGTCCGGTCACGTACTGGTACACGTGCGCGTGCGTGTCGATCAGGCCGGGCAGCACCAGCTTGCCGCGGCAGTCGACGACTTCGGCCGCATCGGCGTCGGCAGGCAAGGCCGCCGAGCCGTCGCCGACGGCGGCGATGCGGCCGTTGCGGATCCATACATCGCACACCGCGTCGATGCCGGCGTCCGGATCGATGACGCGGCCTTGCCGAAGAACGATGTCGCGCTTACTTGCAGTCATGCTGGCCTCGTGGGGTGAAAACGCTGCCTGCAAAACGCAAGAACTTTGCCAGTGCATGCCGCAGGCCCGGCCCCCGTTGCCGGAAACCCTTGCCGGCCAAGGCTTTGCGGTCTTCCGTCGACGCAACGAAATACGGGGTATGCCACTTATCCGGGTCGATTCCGGATGCGCGAGGCTGGTGCCGGCGCACCGGGAATCGGCGTATACGAACCCAGCGGGCAGCAAACCTGCCCCGTTGCTGTGCAATACGGGGCATACCACCTATCCGGCGATAATGGCGGCAACCGAAGCCACGCTGGAACGGCTGCCCCCTGACCTGGCGCCAACCGCCGGCGGCGAAATGCCGTCCGTTTCCGAACACCGCACCGCATGACGACGACCAAACGACCCATCGCCATCCAGACCGAGATCGACGCCGCCCGGCACCGCTCCACGCTGCTGGGGCGCCCCGGCTTCCTGATCCGGCGCCTGCATCAGGTCCACTGCTCGCTGTTCCTCGAGGAGACCGAGGCGTTCGGCATCACGCCCGTCCAGTACAGCCTGTTGACGGCACTGGAGCAGCACGGCGAACTCGACCAGAACACCGTGGCCCTCGAGGTAGGCCTGGAGCGCACCACGGTGGCCGAAGTCATTCCTCGGCTGGAGGCGCGCGGACTGCTGCAGCGCCGGCAAAGCGAAACCGACCGGCGCGTCAAGCTCGTCAAGCTGACCCGCAAGGGCAAGACACTGGTCAGGAAGATGGAGGCGGCGGTTCAGCGCGCGCACGATCGCACCGTCGACCATCTGCCGCCGGCCGACCGTGAACGGTTCCTGCTGTATCTGATCCGCCTGGTCGAGGCGACCAACGAGCACGGCAGCGTGCCGTATCGGCTGCCGCCAGCGGAGTGACGGTCTGCGGGGAAATGTGACGAGTGATACATTAGCGCCAGCCCGATTTCCGGCTTGTTGTTCCCGTCATTGCGCCAAACAACGTTCTTCCGCATGGAGCGCCGTATGAACCCGTCCCGTTTTGCCCTTCCGCGTCGTGTTCTTCCTCTCGCGCTGGCCGCCGCACTGTCGTGCGCGGCGCTCGCCGGCACGCCGGCCCACGCGCAGGGCGTACCGGCGCAGCAGCAGAATCAGGTGCCCGGCTATTACCGGATGATGCTCGGCGAGTTCGAGATCACCGCGCTGTACGACGGGTATATCGATGTCGACCCCAAGCTGCTGCGCAACACCAGCGCGCGCGAGGTGCAAACCCTGCTGGCTCGCATGTTCCTCGACTCGACACCCGGCGTGCAGACCGCGGTCAACGGGTTCCTGATCCACACCGGCAAGCAGCTGGTGCTGGTCGACACCGGCGCCGGCGCCTGCTTCGGCCCCGCACTGGGCAAGATCGTCGACAACATTCGGGCGGCCGGCTACGACCCGATGCAGGTCGACACCGTGCTGCTGACCCATCTGCATGGCGACCATGCCTGCGGCCTCGCGGTCGACGGCAAGCCGGTGTTCCCCACGGCGACGGTCCATGCCTCGCAGATGGACGCGGACTACTGGCTGTCGCAGGACATCGCCGACAAGGCCCCGGCCGAGGCGCAGCCCTACTTCAAGATGGCGCGCGATGCGGTGGCACCGTATCAGGCGGGCGGGCGCTTCCGCACCTTCAAGGCCGGCGACGAGGTGGTGCCGGGCATCGCCGCGGTGGCCGCCTATGGCCACACCCCCGGCCATACCGGCTATCTGGTGCGCTCGGAGAAGAACGGCAAGGCGCACAGCCTGCTGGTGTGGGGCGACATCGTGCACAGCCATGCGGTGCAGTTCCGCCGGCCGGATGTCGCGATCGAATTCGACGTGGACAGCCGCGCCGCGGTGCGCACGCGCAAGCGGCTGTTCAACGATGCCGCGCGCAACAAGCTGTGGGTCGCCGGCATGCATCTGCCCTTCCCCGGCATCGGGCACGTGCGGGCCGACGGCAACGGCTATACGTGGGTGCCGGTCGAGTTCGGGCCGATCCGCACGGATCGGTGATCACGCGCCGATCCGCCGCTAACGCGTCGCTGACCCGGCGCTGCCCGCTGCCGACCGGCCGCTGCACCGTGCTGACTCAGTGCTAACTCGGTGCCAACTCGGTGCTAACTCGGTGCTGACTCGTCGCTGATCCGGTGCTAACAGGCTGCTCGCCGGGACTAACGCGGTGCTTGAGCGGGTGCTAGTCGCGCAACTGGCCGCGCCGCTGGTCGCGCCGCATCACGGCATCGCACATGGCCTGCAGCCGCGCCGCCATGTCGCGCGCCGGCGCCGACGGTTCCGGCCGGGCATGCAGGCTCAGCTCGACCGGCGGCACCGCGCCGATCAGCGCGGGCTCGTCGAGCACGCGATGCGCGCGCGTGACCACGCGGCGCGGCAGCAGGCTGATGCCCAGGCCGTCGGCCACCGCCGAACTGAGGCTGGCGAGACTCGCGCTGACGAAGCCGATGCGCCAGCGCCGGCCGCTCGCCTCCAGCGCATGCGTCATCTCCCCGCGATACAGGGCGCCGCCAGGAAAGACCGCCAGCGGCACCGGCTCGCGCCCGAAGGCGGGACGCCGGCGGCTGTCAATCCAGCACAACGGCTCGGGCCAGCTCGCGAGCCCGGCGGCGCTGCCCTCGCGCTGCTTGATCAGCGCCAGATCGAAGTCGCCCTCCTGGAATCCCTGCCATAGCTCGTGGCTCAGGCCGCTGGTGACCTCGAGCCGCACGCCGGGCCACGCGTCGGCGAAATCGGCCAGCACCGGCGTCAGCGTCTGCGCGGCGAAGTCTTCCGGCACGCCGAGCCGGATCTCGCCCTGCACCGCGCTGTCGCGGATCAGCGCGACGGCCTCGCCCGACAGCTGCAGGATCCGCCGTGCATAGCCCAGCAGGCGTTCGCCCTCGGGCGTCGGCGTGACATAGCGCCCGCCGCGGTCGAGCAGCGCGCACCCGCACTGCTCCTCGAGCCGGCGCAATTGCTGGCTGACCGTGGACTGGGTCAGATGGACGCGCTCGGCGGCGCGGGTGAAGCTGCCGCTGTCGGCCACGGCGACGAAGCTGCGCAGCAATTGGGGATCGAGGATGTCGTTCAAGGGGTGGCGTTCGAGGCGGCTATGTGTCCAGGGATTCGGGCAGGGATTGGAGCCGGTCTTTGCGCGGTCCTTTGCGCGGTCCTTTGCGCGGTCCTTTGCGCGGGTCCTTTTCCAGGTCCTTTGCGCAGGTCTTTGGCGCGCTCTTTGAGCGGCCCTTTGCCGGGCTATTTGATTTCTCACTGCCTCGCATTCCATCATTTAATTTCCCAATTGCCAAGCGCGCGCGTACAGTCTGGTCCTCTACCCGCAGGCTCTTTTCCGCGAGGCATCCCCATGTCTAACCACGAATCCCTGTTGCGCGAAGCCGTGCATCTGGCGCAGGCCAACCGCGCACGCGGCGGCCGGCCCTTCGGCGCCGTGCTGGCGCGTGAAGGCCAGCTGATCGCCACCGGCGTCAACGGCATCGTCCACAGCCACGATCCGACCAGCCATGCCGAGATGGAGGCGATCCGCGCCGCCAGCCGGCGCCTGCAGAGCCCGGACCTGCGCGGCTGCGCGGTCTATGCCAGCGGCCATCCCTGCCCGATGTGCCTGGCCGCGCTGGTGATCAGCGGCGTGCAGGAGGTCTACTACGCCTTCGACAACAACGACGCCGCGCCCTACGGCCTGTCCAGCGAGGCCACCTACCAGGCGTTGCGGCTGACGCTCGATCCGCCGCCGCTGCCGCTGATCCGCCTCGATGTGGGTGTCACCGCCGATGCGGTCTATGGCCGTTGAGATCCATGGCAGTTGAAGTCCCCACCGGCCGGCGCGGCATCGGCGCGCCGGGCTGGGCACTGGCGGCCATCGTGCTGGCTGGCCTGAACCTGCGTCCCTTCCTGACTGGCATCGGCCCGCTGGCGCCGGTCATCCGCAACAGCACCGGGCTGGATTACCGCGGCATGGCGTGGCTGACGCTGCTGCCGATGGTGCTGATCGGCGTCGGCGCCTGCCTCGCGCCGGCGATGCGCCGATGGCTCGGCGAGCGGCGCGCGGTGCTGCTCGCACTGGCGCTGGTCGGCATTGGTTCGCTGTTGCGGCTCGCGTGGCCCGGCGGCACGGCGCTGATCGCCACGGCCGCGCTGTGCGGCCTCGGGACGGCGGCCGCGCAGGCGGCGCTGCCGGCCATCGTCAAGCGCCAGTTTCCGGCACGGATGGCGATGGTGATGGGCCTCTATTCGGCCGCGCTGATGGCGGGCGGCGCGCTCGGCGCGCAGCTGACGCCGTGGATCGCCGGGCTGAGCGGCAGCTGGCATGCGGGGCTGGCGGTGTGGGCGCTGCCCGCATGGGCCGGATGGCTGCTGGCGTGGCGGACGCTGCCGCGCGGTGCGGCGGTCGAGCCAGCGATATCTTGCCGCGACGTCGCCGATGCCAGGGCCAACGCCAACGACGTCGTTGATGCCAGAGCCGAAGCCCACGCTGCCGACGTCGCCGATGCCAGGGCCAAAGCGAACGCCACCGACACCGTTGATGCCAGCGCCAAAGCCAACGCCGCTCACGTCGCCGATGCCAGAGCCAAAGCGAACGCCGCCCACACCGTTGATGCCAGTGCCAAAGCCAGCCGCCCCACCGCGATTCCGGTGCTGCGCCTGCTCAAGCGCCCACGCACCTGGCTGCTGATGGCCTCGTTCGGCGTGATGAACGGCGGCTATGCCTCCTTGATCGCGTGGCTCGCCGCCTATTACCAGGAGCGCGGCTGGAGCGGTCCGGCCTCGGGCGGCCTGATCGCGGTGATGTCGGTCGCGCAGGCCGTTGCCGCGCTGGCGCTGCCGACGCTGGCGGCCCGCAGCCCGGATCGCCGCGCATGGCTGGCCCTCGCGCTCGCCCTGCAGGCGATCGGCTTCGCCGGCCTGGCCGGATGGCCGGACCTCGCGCCCCTCGCATGGGCCATCATCGGCGGCGCCGGCCTGGGCGGCTGCTTCTCTCTCTACCTGGTGGTCGCGCTGGACCACCTGCCCCGCCCCGAAGACGCCGCCGCGCTCGGCGCACTGATGCAGGGCGGCGGCTTCCTGCTGGCCGGCTGCGCTCCGTGGCTGGCGGCGGTGCTGCACGACGCAACCGGCAGCTTCGCCGCTGCCTGGTGGTACCACCTCGCCGCGGTCGTGCTGGTGATGCTGGCCACCACGCGCTTCGATCCACGCCGGTATCTGCTGGCGATGCCGAGCCGGGTCTGATGGCTGCCTGCGAAGGCGAAGGCTTCGGTCTTCGCCTTCGGCCACATCGGCGCTCCTTCTTCTCTTTCCGACGCCACCAGTTCGCCCGCATGGCCGCTGCAACGGGGCACACTGCACGACGATGCGTACCCGTTTCTGCGTACCGCAGCCGCGCTGCCGAAGCCGACCGTACCCGTTTCTGCGTAGGCCGGCCCGGACTTCCGATCAGGTCTTGATCCCCAGTTTTTCGATCAGCGCCTTGAAGGTAGCGTTGTCGCGCGCGATCACGCGCTTGAAGGCGGCTTCGTCCAGATAGCCTTCGCCCATGTTCTGCTTGGCCATCGTCTCGCGCAGCGCGGGGTCCTGCATGGTCTTGGCGATGGCGCTGCCCAGGCGGGCGACCACGTCCGGTGGCGTGCCCTTGGGCGCCGCGATGCCGCGCCAGCCGTGAATGACCAGATCGACGTTGCGCTCCTTCAGCGTCGGCACGTTCTCCCAGCCCGCCTTGATGCGCTGCTCCGACATCACCGCCAGCGGGCGGATCTTGCCGGCGGCCACATAGGTCGCGACTTCCACCGGCGTCACCGCCACCGCTTCGATATGTCCGCCGAGCAGGTCGAGCACCGCCGGATTCGCGCCGCGGAACGGCACATGGTTGAAGCGCACGCCGGCCTTGTCCTCCAGCGCGGCGGCGGACAGATGGCCGAGCGAGCCGGGACCGGCATTGCCCACGCGCATCGAATCGGGCTGCTTGCGGGCGGCGGCCAGGAACGCCTCGATGGTCGTGAAGGGCGAATCGGCGCGCACCGCGATGGTGGCCGGGTCCGCGTTCAGGCGCGCGACTGGCGTCATGTCGTCGGCGGTGAATTTGGCCAGACCCAGATGCGGGATCATCGTCAGCTCGACCGTGATCACCGCCAGCCGATAGCCGTCGGGCTTGGCGCTGACCAGATCAGCCCAGCCCACCGCGCCGCTGGCGCCCGACTTGTTCAGGATCACCAGGTTCTGCGGCAGATGCTTGCGCGCGGCCTCGGCGAAGGCGCGCGCAAGCACATCGGTGCCGCCGCCCGCCGCGAACGGCACGATCAGTTCGATTGGGCGCGACGGGTAGGCGCCGCCCTGGGCCAGCGCCGGGCAGGCCGCGGTGGCAGACATCGCAGCGAGCGCGCGCAGCACGGCGCGGCGTTGATGAAGCGGTTCATTCATGACGAAAACTCCGGGGTACGGTAAAGACTGGAGCGAGAGCAGGAGCGAGGAGAGAACCGGCGCAGGCCGCGCTCAATCGAGCCGGATGCCGGCGGCCTTGATCACGCCGGACCACAGCTTCTGCTCGCTGCGCGTGAAATCGCCGAACTCCGCGGCGGACATCGGCATCGGCTGGATGCCAAGCTCCTCGAGCTTGGCGCGCGTGCCCGGATGGCGCAGCGCGGCGACCAGTTCCTGGTTGAGCCGCGCGACGACCGGCTGCGGCAGCTTGGCCGGGCCGACAAAGCCCTGCCATGCATAGGCCTCGAAGCCCGCGAGTTCGGGCAGGCCGGATTCGGCCATGGTCGGCACGTCGGGCAGGATCGGCAGTCGCTGGGGCGTGGCCACGGCCAGCACGCGGATCTTGCCGGCGCGGATCATCGACAGGCTCGGCGGCAAGTCGACGAACATGGTCTGCACCTGGCCGGCCATCAGGTCCTGCAGCGCCGGCGACGAGCCCTTGTAGGGCACGTGCAGGATGTCGGTACGCGTACGCTGCTTGAACAGTTCCAGCGCGACATGCAGCGGCGAGCCGGGCCCCGACGACGCCGAAGAAATGCGCCCCGGCGACTTGCGCACCAGCGCGACGAACTCCTTCAGGTCTTTCGCCGGAAAGGACGGATGCACGGCCAGCACCAGCGGCATCCGGCCCAGTCCGCCGATGAAGGTGAAGTCCTTGCCCGCGTCATAGGTCAGGCTCGAATACATCGCCGGGTTGAAGGCCAGCGTGCCCGAGTCCGCGGTGCCGACCGTATAGCCGTCGGGCGCCGCTCGCGCGATGGCGGTGGCGCCGATGATGCTGGCCGCGCCGGGCCGGTTCTCGACCACCACGGGCTGGCCCAGGTCCTGCCCCATGCGCAGCGCCAGGTTGCGCGCGATCACGTCGGTGGTACCGCCCGGCGCATAGGGCACGATCCATTTGACGGGCTGGCTGGGGAAGGTCTGTGCGCCGGCCGGGGCCACGCAGGCAAACGTCGTGGCCAGTGACGTGGCAAGCGTCGTGGCGAGCGCGGCGAAGGCGCGGGCAATGCCGCGGGGGATGCGGGTCTTCATGGCGATGTCTCCTGTCTTGGCGGGAACTGCGGTGTTCCCTTGTCGTATGGCGAAGCGGGTGCCGCGCGGCGGCGGCGAACAAGCGGGTTCGGCGTTTCAGCGACGTTTGAGCGGCGTTGGCGCGGCGCCTCAGCGCGGCGCCATCAGCCACTCGTGCGCGGGGTCGTTGCGGAAGGCCCAGCGCCGTTCGGGCCCGGCCATCGTGTTCAGGTAATAGAGGTCGTAGCCGTACGGCGCGGTGCAGGGGTGATAGCCGCGCGGCACCAGCACCGCATCGCGATGCTCGACCGCCATCGCCTCGTCCAGACTGCGGTCGTCGGTATAGACGCGCTGGAAGGCAAAACCCTGCGAGGGATCGAGCTGGTGGTAATAGACCTCCTCCAGCGCGGTCTCGGCCATCGGGTCGCTCGCGTCGGCGCTGTCGTGCTTGTGCGGCGGATAGCTGGACGAATGCCCCGCGGGCGTGATCACCTCGACGACCAGCAGCGATTCGGCAGCCTCGCTCTCGGGCAAGATGTCGCAGACATGGCGGGTGTTGGCGCCCTGGCCGCGGACGCTGCGCCGCATCTGCGCGGGTTCGATCACGCGGCACGGCAGGCGGCCCTCGGCCGGTGCGGTGCTGAACGCGATCTCGGCCGCATCGCGCGCGATGACCTGCACGTCGCGGCCCGGCGGCACATAGACGGCATACGGCGATTGCGCTTCGAAGACCGACCGGCGGCTGCCCAGCGCGCTGAACCGCTGCGTGCCGACCACCACGTCGACCTGCCCGGACAACACCGTGATGCACAGCTCGCGCGCGCCGGTGGACAACGCTTCGGCCTCGCCGGCGTCGAGCCGGATTGCACGAAAGCCGATATAGCGCCAGCCGGCCGACTGCGGCGTGATGTCGACGATATGGCGGCCCGGCTGGGCCTTGACCAGCAGGCTGCCGGTGTTGCGCATCGACCTCGGATTCATGCTGCCTCCCGTGTGGTGCTGTCGCCCGTGGGCGCGGGCCGGGTGCTGCGCCAGCCTGCAATGAGCCGGCGGAAGTTGGCGGCGACCCTTGCCTGGAAGGCGTCGTCGTCCAGTTCGCGGCGCAGCCACGCAAGACTCGCCTCGGCCCATACCGAGCGGCCGATCATGAAGCCCTTGACCAGCGGCGAGCTGGCTTGCGCGAAGCCATCGAGCAGTTGCTCGAGCGGCTGGTTCAGGCCAAGAATCACCGCCCCGCGGCACCAGGGGTCGCGCTCCTGCACGAGCCGGTCCAGCGCCTGCCATTGCGCTGCCGACATCGCGCCGACCTTCCACCATTCCGGCTTCAGGCCGATGTCGTAGAAGTGGCGGATCGCGCGGACCACCGCTTCGCCCCGGTCATCCGGTGCCAGCGTGTCCTTGGGCGGAATGACCTCGAGCAGCAGCTCGTGGCCGCTGTGGCGGGTCGCTTCCCATACGGCCTGCAGGTAGTCGTCCTGCTCCGCGCGCAGCGCGGCCGGATCGTCCGGGTGATAGAACACCAGGCACTTGACGACCTGCTCGCGCGGCCAGTGCGCCAGCTCGGAAGCGAGCGAGCGCGTGCCGTCGAAGCGCAGCGGCCGCGAACCGGGCAGCTCGATCGGGCGGCCCACCCACCAGCCCCGACCGGTGGCCTGATGCAGCGCCGATTCGCCCAGCCGGCCGTCGATCAGCACGCCGATCTTGCCGCCGCAGCCCGGATCGCCTTCGACCTCGGCCACCACTTCGTTGATCAGCCGCTTGAGCCGCGGGATCTCGGCCACGTCGGCGCCTGCCGCGCGCGCCAGCTCCTCGAATTGCGAGCGATGGTCGTAGGCCAGCACGTACAGCTCGGGCCACGGTTGGCGCGGCGCCGACACGCGATGCAGATGGGCCAGCGTCGGATCGCGGTCCGGCCGCGGATGCCGATGGCCGGAGAACCAGTGCGCCAGCTCGGCGGGCGTAGGCATCGCCGGCGCGCAGCCGTGCCGCGACACCACGATGGCGCCGCACGCATTGGCGATGGCAGCGGATTCGCGCCAGTCCTTGCCGCGCAGCAGGCCGGCGAGCAGGCCCGAGGCGAAGGCATCGCCGGCGCCGAGCACGTTGAGCACCTCGACCCGCTCGCCCAGCACCGTCAGCGCATCGTCCAGCGTCGGCGGAATCTCGCCGGTGACGATCGTGCAGCCGAGCGGTCCGCGCTTGACCACCAGGGTGGCCTGCGTGCAGGCGCGCACCTGGCGCAGGCTGGCCATCAGGTCGCCTTCGACGCCGCCGGCGATCAGCCATTCCTCCTCGGTGCCGATGATCAGTTCGAACGCGCCGAGCTGCGCCTGCAGGTGGCGGCTGACCTCGGCATTGCCGATATAGCGCGTCTCGCCGTCGCCCTTGCCGGTCAGGCCCCACAGCACCGGGCGGTAGTCGATGTCCAGCACGCGCACCACGCCGTGGCGCCCGGCGATCTCGAGGGCGCGCCGCGAGGCGGCCAGCACGCCGGGCGTGCTCAGATGCGTGCCGGTGATGACCAGGCTGCGGCAGCGGGCCAGAAAGGCGGCGTCGATGGCCTCGGCATCCAGCGCCATGTCGGCGCAGTTCTCCCGCGCGAACAGCAGCGGGAAGGTGTCCTGGTCCTTGATGCCCAGGAGTACCATGCCGGTCAGCCGCGCGTCGTCGATCTGCACCTGGCTGACGTCGCAGCCCTCGCGGCGCAGCGTGTCGAGCAGGAAGCGCCCGTTCTGCTCGTTGCCGACGCGCGAAATCATCGCCGAGCGCAAGCCGAGCCGCGCGGTGCCGAAGGCGATATTGGCCGACGAGCCGCCCAGGTATTTGGCGAAGGTGCTGGCCGCCTCGAGGCTGCAGCCGATCTGCTGCGCATAGAGATCGACCGCCAGCCGGCCAAGGCAGGCCACATCGATATCGCGCTGATCGGGAAATGGGAGGGTGCGCATGAAGGTGCTGTCTCTGTCTGCTGTCTTGTCTTGTCTTGTCTTGGTCGCTGCCGTGGATCGGGACCGAGCGGCTGCGCCAGCGATGGAAGCGATGATAGCGCGAGAATAGAAAATTTGTTCTGTTTTTTGTTGTGTGAGAAAATAAATTCCAATTCAATGCCTGTCTCTCCACATGCGGCCTGCACGATGCTGCCGCCGGAGAGGCAGCGCGGCGACACCGAACACCGATGAGCGAATCCCTTCCCTACGCAGACGCCGATCAATTCCTGGCCGCCGTGCGCGCCGGCTTCCCGCAACTGAGCAAGCAGCTCAAGGCGATCGCGCAGTACGTCGAGAGCCATCGCGAGCAGCTGGTGCTCGACGGCGTCAACGAGTCGGCCCGCCATTGCGGCGTGCAGCCTTCGGCCATGGTCCGCTTCGCCAAGCATTTCGGACTGTCGGGGTATTCGCAGATGCAGGCGCTGTTCCGCGCCGCGGCGGCCCGGCAGCTGGCGCCCAATCGGGACTATCGCGACCGGCTGCGCGCGCTGATCGGCAGCAAGGGCGGTCCGCTGGCGCCGGCGGACATCGCGCACGAGGTCATCGCGGGCAGCCTCGACAGCCTCGAGGCTCTGCAGCGCGAGGTCGACGGCGAACGCTTCGGCCAGGCCGTCGAGCTGCTGGTCGACGCGCCGTCGATCTGGCTGGTGGCATCGCGGCGGGCTTTCCCGGTGGGCGCCTACCTGGCCTACGCGCTGCAGCACACCAGCAAGCCGATCCAGTGGCTCAATGGCCTGGGTCATATGCAGCAGGGCCAATTGCGCGCGCTCCGGCCGGGCGACGTGATGATCGCGGTCTCGTTCGCGCCCTATGCCGAGGAAACGCTGGCCTGCGTGAGAACCGCGGCAGCGCAGGGCGCGCGCATCGTCGCGTTGAGCGACAGTGCTCTCGGCCCGCTGGCCGAACACGCCAGCGTGCTGCTGCAAGTCCAGGATGGCGCAACCTTCGGCTTCCGTTCGCTGACCAGCACGCTGTGCCTGGCGCAATCGCTATTTCTCGCGGTCGCCTACCGGCTCGAGATCGAGTACACCAGCACGGCGCACTGACGCGCTCACGGCAGGCTCCTCGGCTGATTGGCTGATTCCCTGGCCGATTCAACGGCCGATTTACTGGCCTGTTCGCTGACCTGTTCGCTGGCCGATTTGCTCGCCGATTCGCTGGCCAATTCGCAGGCTCGGCGTGCCGATCGGCATGCCGCCCTGCCCGCATTCATTTCCGATGTAACGCCACATTACGCACGCGCAACGCGGCGCGGCGATTCCACACGCGTTCATCCTGGCGAAAAAGCCTTGCCGCGCAAGGAGATACGCCAATCGACGCCGTCGCTCGACGCGGCCGCGGCGACGCGATGGCGCTGTGAGAGTGCCTTACAAGTGCAACGGCCGCCGCAGCGGGGGCACCGCTACATTGCAGCCATGTTCAACGCGCCCCGCCAAGGAGCCCACAGATGAAACGAACCCTCTCCATCCTCGTGCTGCTGTCCGCCACCGCCGCCATGCTGTCCGCCTGCATCGTCGTGCCGCATGGACATGGGCACGGGCATCACCATCGCCATCACCGCTATTGATGGAATTGCGGCCGCGCCAACGGCCCCGAACCGCATCGCAGTGCATCACCGCAACGCCCAGCTTGTTACCCGGACCAGGAGTACCTCATGACCCGCCCTCTGATTCTCGCGCTCGCCACCCTCGCCGCCGGCTCGGCCTTCGGCCTCGTGTCGCCGGCCCAGGCGCATGACGGCCATCGCTACGATCGCGACCATGGCTATCGCCGTGACGCGCCGCCACCGCCGCGCTACGAAGCGCCACGGGCCGCACGCCGGGGACAGGTTTGGGTGCCGGGCTACTGGCGTGCCGCCGGTCCGCGCTATGTATGGCAACCGGGCCATTGGGAACGCGCCCGCCCCGGCTACCGCTATGTGCCCGAGCGCTGGGTGCGCGGGCCGCACGGCTGGGTGATGCGGCCGGGACACTGGGTGCGATAAACCCGCCCGCTGTCTCGCTGGAACGAGAGAAGCGCCCCCATCCACTCTCTTTGTTTGAGCCCCGCAGGGCCGGCCATTGCGCCGGCCCTTTTTGTCATCGCTGCGCCACCTGCGGCGCGAGACGGTGACCGTCGATCTCTGTTGCCTAACAAACATTGCTGCGGGACAGCGGTCGATACACTTGCCCTGACGGTTTCACCCAATCGCATCGGCACGCGTGCAGCGGCCGGTTGGAGATGTCATGGCAAGCGAGAATCGAATCGTACCGGTGGTGCTGTGCGGCGGCACCGGCTCGAGGTTATGGCCGCTGTCGCGCGACGGCCATCCGAAGCAGTTCCTGCGTCTGCTTGGCGACCATACCTTGCTGCAGGACACGTTGCTGCGCGTGCGCGGTATCGACGGCGTCGGCGCCCCCATCCTCGTCAGCAATGAAGCGCACCGCTTCGTCGTCGCCGAACAGGCGCGCGAGATCGGCTGCGAACCGGCGGCGATCCTGCTCGAGCCGCATGCGCGCAACACCGCGCCGGCGGCCGCGGTCGCCGCGATCAAGGCGCAGTCGGGCGGCGACGATCCGATCCTGCTGGTGCTGCCGTCGGACCATCTGGTCCGCGACCACGCGGCGTTCGCGCGCTCGGTCACCGCCGCCAGCGTGGCCGCCGCGGCGGGCGCTGTTGCCACGCTGGGCGTGGTGCCGACCTTCCCGGCCACCGGCTACGGCTATATCAAGGCGGTGCCGACCAACGATGGCGCGCTGATGACGGTCAAGCGATTCGTCGAGAAGCCTTCGCTGGAGCAGGCCACCGACTTCCTCGGCGAAGGCAATTGCTTCTGGAACAGCGGCATGTTCCTGTTCCGCGCCTCGGTCTATCTCGATGCGCTGCGGCAGTTCGCCCCCGACATCCTGCGTGCCGCCGAACAGGCGGTGGCGCGCGGCAAATCCGATCTGGACTTCTGCCGGCTCGATGCCGATGCCTTCGGCGCGTGCCCGTCCGATTCGATCGACTATGCGGTGATGGAGCATCTGCGCGACGGGCGCATGGCGCCGCTCGCGGCCGACTGGAGCGATATCGGCTCGTGGGACGCGGTGTGGAAGGCGGCCGAGAAGACCGAAGGCAACAACGCGGCGGTCGGCAACGTGGTCACGCACGGCGCGCGCGATTGCCTGGTCCACGCCTCGCATCGGATGGTGGCGGTGGCCGGGCTCGACAGCGTGATCGTGGTGGAGACGCCCGACGTCGTGCTGGTCGTCCACAAGGACCATGCGCAGGACGTCAAGCAGCTGGTCGAAGCGCTGCGCGCGCAGGGGCGCCCCGAGGCCACGCAGCATCGACAGGTCTACCGGCCGTGGGGCTCGTACGACAGCGTCGACCACGGCCAGCGCTATCAGGTCAAGCGCATCAGCGTCAAACCCGGCGCCAAGCTGTCGCTGCAGAAGCATCACCACCGCGCCGAGCACTGGGTGGTGGTGTCGGGCACCGCGCGCGTGCGCCGCGGCGACGTCGAATTCCTGCTGACCGAGGATCAGTCCACCTATATCCCGATCGGCGAAACCCACAGTCTAGAAAATCCCGGCCGGATCCCGCTCGAGCTGATCGAGATCCAGTCCGGCTCGTACCTTGGCGAAGACGACATCATCAGGATGGCAGACATTTATGGGCGCACTTGACCTGCAACCGCTCGGCCCGCTCGCGGCCGGCGATCTCGAACTCCAGCCGCGGCAGCACGACGAGGCGTCGGCCGGCAGCGGGGCACGCCGCAAGCGTGCGCTGATCACCGGCATCACCGGCCAGGACGGTGCCTATCTGTGCGAGCTGCTGCTGGCAAAGGGCTACGAGGTCCATGGCATCAAGCGCCGCAGCTCGCTGTTCAATACCGAGCGGATCGACCATCTGTACCAGGACCCGCAGGCCCCCGACCGCCGCCTGTTCCTGCACCACGGCGACATGACCGATACCGCCAGCATGGTGCGCGTGGTGCAGCAATCGCAGCCCGACGAGATCTACAACCTGGCGGCGCAAAGCCACGTGCAGGTGTCGTTCGAGGAGCCGGAATACACCGCGAACACCGATGCGCTCGGTACGCTGCGGCTGCTCGAAGCCATCCGCATCCTCGGCCTGGAAAAGACCACGCGCTTCTACCAGGCGTCGACCTCGGAGCTGTACGGCCTGGTGCAGGAGATTCCGCAGAAGGAAACCACGCCGTTCTATCCGCGCAGCCCGTATGCGGCCGCCAAGCTCTACGCGTACTGGATCACGGTGAACTACCGCGAGGCGTATGGCATGTACGCCTGCAACGGCATCCTGTTCAACCACGAGAGCCCGTTGCGCGGCGAGACCTTCGTGACGCGCAAGATCACGCGCGCCATCGCGCGGATCGCGCTCGGCCTGCAGGACACGCTGCATCTGGGCAATCTGTCCTCGCTGCGCGACTGGGGCCATGCGCGCGACTACGTGCAGATGCAATGGATGATGCTGCAGCAGGCGCAGCCCGAGGACTTCGTCATCGCCACCGGCGAGCAGCACAGCGTGCGCGAGTTCGTGCAGCGGGCCGCCGCCGAACTGGGCATCACGGTGCGTTTCGAAGGCAGCGGGGTCGACGAGATCGGCGTGATCGCCGCGATCGACAACAGCCGCCAGCAGCTGGCGCCCGGGCGCAAGATCGGCGACGTGATCGTGCGGGTGGATCCGCGCTACTTCCGCCCGACCGAGGTCGACACGCTGCTGGGGGACCCCACCCGGGCGCGCGAGCGGCTGGGCTGGTCGCCGACCACCAGCTTCGACGAACTGGTGCGCGAGATGATCGGTGCCGACTACGCGGCGGCACGGCGCGACGCCCTGTGCAAGCTGGCGGGCTTCCGCGCCTACGATCACCACGAATGACGGGGTGATGGCAACCGCGTAAGTGCGGCGGTGCGCGCCGGCGCGCCGGCGCATGAATGGCGGCCCGGGCCTGCTTCGGCGGCGCCCGGGCCGCGCAAAGGAAGAGGCAAGCGTGGAGCGGATATTGCGCGGCATCGGCGCGAACGCCCTGGGGCAGGTGGTCACCATCGTGACCCAGCTGCTCAGCGTGCCGCTGTTTCTGGCGGCCTGGGGTCCCGAGCGCTACGGCACCTGGCTGATGGTCATTGCGGTACCGGTCTATCTGGGGCTCGCCGACCTGGGCTTCACCGGCGTGGCGGTCAATCGCATCAATATGAGCATCGCCGCGGGCAACCAGCGCGCCGCCGTGGTGTGCTACCAGTCGACGCTGGTGCTGCTGCTGTCGATCGGCGCCGTGCTGGGCGGGATGGCGATGCTGGCCGGCGCCGCCTTCGGCGACGCGATCGAGGGATGGACCGGCCTGGCCGGCGGCGCGGCGGTGCTGGCGATGCTGATGATCGCGATCTACGTGGTCGGCTACATGTTTGCACTGCTGTCGCACGGCGTGTTCTACAGCGTGGGGCGCTACGCCGAGGCCATCATGTGGTTGAACCTGTTCCGGCTGCTCGAATTCGTCGCGCTCGCCGCCGGCGTGCTGCTGTTCGATGGCGGCTTCCTGCTGCTGCTGACGCTGCTGGCCATTGTGCGGGTACTGCTGGTGGTGGTGACGTATGTGCGGATGGTGCGCCTGGCCGCATGGGCGCGCGCCGGCGTATCGGCGTTTTCGCGAGCCGAACTGCGCGAGATGCTGCTGCCCGCGCTGGCGCTCAATGCCTTCCCGATCGGCAACGCCCTCAATATGCAGGGCATGGTGCTGTGCGCGGGCTTTGTCTTCGGTCCCGCCTTCGTCGCCTACTTCAGCGCGATGCGCACGCTCTCGCGCATCCCCTACCAGCTGGGCCAGCTGATCAGCCAGTCGCTGTCTCCCGAGATCGGCCGGCTCTATGGCCAGCGCAACGCGCGCGCGCTGCGCGCCCTGTTCCGTCATGCGCTCAGCGCCTCGGTGGGATTGGCTGGTGCCTGCGGCGTGTTCCTGTATATCGCCGGTGAATGGATCTGCCAGCTGTGGACGCATGGCAAGATCGCGCCGATCCATCCCGACTACAGCTGGCTGCTGGCCGCCGCGGTGGTCAATTCGCTGTGGCATACGGCATCGGTGATGGTGACCTCGACCAACAACCACGCACGGCTGTCGCTGGTGTATCTGGCCGCGAACGCCGCCGGTCTGCTGATCGCGGTGGCGGGCGGCAAGCTGCTGGGCCAGGCGGCGGTGTCGTTCGGCGTGCTTGCCACCGAGCTGCTGATCCTGCTGGCGCTGCTGCCGCTGATACACGGTTTCGCTCGGCACGGATTGGCCGGGGTGCTGGCCAAGCCCTGAACCGGTCAAGCTCTGAACCGGTCAAGCCCTGAAAGGATCATCCCCTCGTTGGCTGTCATTGCGGCGGATGCGGGCGGCGGATGCAGGCGGCGGATGCGCGGCGGATGCGGAGAATCGGGCGTCTTCGCGAGCCGCCGGGTCCCCCGCGGGCGCGGAGACGACGCATCTGACATCGGGCGCCGTGCGCACCGTCAGACGATATACCCTTCCTCGCGCCGGAAATAAGCCAGGTCCTCGGGCAGTTCCTGCACCGCCTTCGCCGGGCAGCCGCCGTACAGCATGTGTGGCGCCGCCATGCTGCGGTTCAGCACTGCGCCGGCGGCCAGCACGCTGTAGTCGGGCAGTGCCGCGCCGGGCAGCAGGATCGAGCCGGTGCCGACGAAGCAGTAGGCGCCGATCGTCACCGGCGCGCAGCGCTGGCGCGATTCGCGGATCGACACGCTGTGCGTCAGGATCTGGCTGCGATAGCCCGCCACCGTCGAATACGCACCGACCGTGATGGTGTCGGTGCAATCGAGGATATGGCGGGAGGTGATCGCGGCATGCCGCCCGATCACCAGTGCCGGGTCGCGGTCGGCGGCATCGCGAAAATGCGGCGAATCGGTCAGCCCTTGCGGGAATCCCGACACCCAGTTCAGGCTGCCGAGAATGGCATGCTCGCCCAGGCTCAGCCGGCGGATGCCCTTGACCAGCGTCAGGTGGGCGATGTGCGAGTGCGGCCCCATCTCGAGTTCGTCGCACAGCACCAGCGACCAGCCGATGCGCGCGCTCGGATCGATGCGCGCGCCGCAGAAGCGGTTCAGCAGCCGCCGCCGCAGCGGCCACGGCAGGCCGATCGAGACGGCCGCCAGCACTTTCCGGATCATGACTGCCTCCCGAACACGGGGCCGCGTACCACGCGCTCATAGGCGGCGCGCGGATTGGCCAGATGCTTGGTCACGCGGAACCAGGCCGACGCCAGATCGTCGTAGCGGCGGCGATCGCGCCCCAGAATCTTGCGGAACATGCGCTGCTCGAACTGCCGGTGCGCCTCGGCCATCCGCGCCGAGCCGGTGATCGACTCGGCGTAGACGCGGTAGCAGCTGAGAAAGTCGGGCACATTGCGGAAGGTGGCTCCGGCCAGCGCCATGTCGACCACCAGTTCGCCGTCCCAGTTCGAGCGGTTCTCGACATTGAAGCCGCCGACCGCGCGATAGGTCTCGGCGCGAAAGAAGGTCGACGGCTGGATCGCAATGCTGGCGCCATAGGCGGCGCGCCGCAGGCCGAAGCGGTCGGAGTACACGCGCCGCACCAGTGCGCCCTCGCCGTCGATCACGTAGCCGTTGCCGCAGATCACGTCGGACGACGGATAGCGGCGGAAGTAGGCGGCCACCTTGGCGAACGCCTCTGGCAGGAACAGGTCGTCGGAGTTCAGGTAGCAGAAGATCTCCCCCGTCGCCGCCGCGAAGCCCTTGTTCAGGCCGTCGGCGGGGCCGTTGTCGGGCTCGAGGATGCAATGGTCGATCGACCTGGCATGGCGCGCGATGATGTCGCGGCTGCCATCGGTCGAGCCCGGATCGACCACGATGTATTCGATCTCGCAACCGCGCTGGCCCGTGACCGAACGGATCGCCTGCTCCAGATACCGCGCCTGGTTGAACGAGACCGTCACCACGCTGAATTTCATTGCACGCTCCGCAGCTGGCGATTGCGGGAGGCATGGTGCCAGGCGAACAGCATGCCGAGGAACAGCGCGGACTCCCAGCGGTGGTCCGCCGAGAACGGCGAGAAGAACACGTCCCAGACGAACTGCGCGGTGCCGACATAGAAGAAGATCGGCAGCGTGGGAATATTGCGCACGAACAACCACAGCGTGCGGGCCAGCATGCAGATCCAGTAGAGGCCGCCGACGAGGCCGCTCCAGATCAGCGCGCCCATCAGGAAGGAGTGGGCGGGTATCAGCGTGTCGTCGGTGACGACGATCTTGTCGTCGAGCGCGGCCCCCATCTGGTAGACCATCACGCTGTAGGCGTCCTGGTAGCCGTTGCGGTCGATCGCCCACGAGCCATGGCCGAGCAGCGGCGCATCGAGGAAGGCGCGCATCGAGATCAGGATCTCCGAGCGGCCGCCGAACAGGATGCCGAGCTCGCTGGTGGCCTGCACGGTGTATTTGTGCGCGGCTTCGGGAGTGAGGAAGCCGAACTCGCCGGCATGCGCGAAGACCATCGAGAACAGCGCGTTGAGCGCCGCGATCACCAGCACCAGTACGCCGAACAGCAAGGGAATGCCGCCGCGCGCATTGGTCAGGCTGCGCACCCACGCAACCACGGCGCTGCGGCGCAGCAGGTAGATCACCAGCGCCAGCAGCGGCAGCCCCGCCGCGCTGCGGAAGTCGAACGCCGCGGACACGGCGCAATAGGCCAGGATGCACAGCGCGATGCGCAGCGCGCCGGCGCGTGCCAGCGCCAGATAGCACAGCAGCAGCATCAGCACCGGCGTCGCATAACCCCACTTCCAGGGGTTGTACAGCATCTCCTCGGTCGGGGCCCGGCTCACGTTGAAGATCTCGCTGAGCGCGGCGCCGATCAGGAAATACCAGATCCGCTTCGGACTGCCCTGGCTGAAGTGCGTGCCGATCGCGAACACCGTCAGGAAGAACACGCCCGGCGCCAGCACGCCTTTGATCGAACTGGTCAGCGGCGTGCTGTTGGACAGGTCCGACAGCGCCTGGGCGAACGCCCACATCAATGTCAGGCCGAGGAAGGTGGCATAGCCGCGCTCGATCCGCAGCGTCGACAGCATCGCCAGGCCGTATGCCGCCGCGATGAATTCGCCGACGTACACTTCGCCGATCACATTGAGCTTGATCGCACACAGTGCGCCGAGCCCGAGGTACAGCAGCAGGGCGGCGTGGCTGGTGCGCGCGCCGATCGGCAGGGTCGAGGTGGTTTGCATGGTCTGACCGCCTTCTGAGTCGGTGAGCGGGTATGCCGTGCGGGACCAGGGCGGAACCGGACATCCGGACCCGCGAGCCCACGGACCCGCATGGCCGCACGATGCCGGGGGGTAAGCATGTTTTCCGTTCGATGGCGCACACCGGTTCGAGCCGCCCCGCGCCAATGTGCGCAAGCCCACAGTCGGGAGCGGGATCGCGCGCTAGAGTCCGTCCAGTGCACGCCCTTCCGGGTGCAGCCCGGCGTTCCCGATCCTCGCCCGACCGCCACGCCGGTGGCCCACTTCGCCGATCCACAGTCAGTGTCACAGCCATGAATCAGCCTCCACAACGCATCTTCGTTGCCGGCCATCGCGGCATGGTCGGCGGCGCCATCGTGCGCGCGCTCGGCGCGCGTCCCGACATCACCGTGATCACCCGCACGCATGCCGAACTGGACCTGTGCGACCAGGCCAGGGTACGCGCCTTCTTCGCCGAGCAGCGCATCGACCAGGTCTACCTGGCCGCCGCACGTGTCGGCGGCATCCATGCCAACAACACCTATCCGGCCGAGTTCATCCAGCAGAACCTGCTGATCGCGGCCAACGTCGTTCATGAATCGTGGCGCTCGGGCGTCAAGCGGCTGCTGTTCCTCGGTTCGAGCTGCATCTATCCGGCCTTCGCCACGCAGCCGATCGACGAGGCGGCGCTGCTCACCGGCGCGCTGGAGCCGACCAACGCGCCGTATGCCATCGCCAAGATCGCCGGCATCAAGCTGTGCGAGAGCTACAACCGGCAATACGGCACCGACTTCCGCTGCGCGATGCCCACCAATCTGTACGGCCCCGGCGACAACTACCACCCGGAGAACAGCCATGTGATACCCGGCCTGCTGCGGCGCTTCCACGAGGCCAAGCAGAGCGGCGCCAGCGAGGTGGTGGTGTGGGGCACCGGCACGCCGCTGCGCGAATTCCTCTACGCCGACGATCTCGGCCAGGCCTGCGTGCACCTGATGGCGCTGCCGCAGCAGGAATATCGCAACCACGCCGGCGCGCCGGGTTTCTTCAATGTGGGCAGCCCCGACGAGGTCAGCATCCGCGTGCTGGCCGAGCTGATCGCCGACACCGTGGGCTTTCGCGGCGCGATCCGCTTCGACACCAGCAAACCCGACGGCACGCCGCGCAAGCGGCTGAACTCGCGCCGGATCGAGGCGACCGGCTGGAAGCCGACCGTGTCGCTGGTCGACGGACTGCGGCTGGCCTATCGCGACGCGCTGCAAAGCGGCCGCCTGGAGAGCCCGCCGCGGCGCCAGCCGCGGCTGGTCGCGCTGCGCTGAGCCCGCGCAGGTCCCGCCGATGAAGATCCTGCTGTACTGCCTCAATTACGCTCCCGAGCTGACCGGCATCGGCAAGTACACAGGCGAACAGGCTCGCTGGTTCGCCGCGCGCGGCCACCAGGTGCGCGTCGTCACGGCCCCGCCCTACTATCCGGCCTGGCGTGTCGGCGCCGGCTACCGCGCCTGGCAATACCGGCGCGAGCAACACGACGGCGTGCAGGTATGGCGCGCGCCGATCTGGGTGCCGCGCCGGCCGTCTGGCCTCAAGCGCGTGCTGCATCTGGCCAGCTTCGCGCTGAGCAGCCTGCCTTGCCTGCTGGCGCAATGGCGCTGGCGTCCGGACGTGGTGATGGTGGTCGAGCCGCCGCTGCTGTGCAGCCCCGCCGCGCTGCTGCTCGGCCGCTGGACCGGTGCGAAGACCTGGCTGCATGTGCAGGACTACGAGGTCGATGCCGCCTTCGCGCTCGGACTGCTGAAGCAGCCGTTGCTGCGCAGGCTCGCCTATGGGCTGGAGCGTCATGCGATGGCCGGTTTCGACCGCGTATCGACGATCTCCGAGGCAATGCTGCGGCTGGCGCGCGACAAGGGCGCGCCGGCCGCACGCACGCAACTGATTCCGAACTGGGTCGACCTGCGCGCGATCCAGCCCGGCCGCGGCAGTCTCTATCGGCGTCGGCTGGGCATTGCGCCCGATGCCACGGTAGCCCTGTACTCCGGCAACATGGGCAACAAGCAGGGACTGGAAGTGTTGGCCGCGGCCGCGCGCCAGTTGCGCGACCGGCCAGACATCTGGTTCGTGCTGTGCGGGGACGGCGCGGGCCGTGCCGCGCTCGAGCAGGCGTGCGCCGGGCTGCCGCAGGTCCGTTTCCTGCCGCTGCAGCCGGCCTCGCGCTTTCCCGCGCTGCTGGCCGCCGCCGATCTGCATCTGCTGCCGCAGCGCGCCGATGCCGCCGACCTGGTGCTGCCGTCGAAGCTGGCGGGCATGCTGGCCAGCGGCCGGCCGGTCATTGCGACCGCGCATCCCGGCACCGAGCTGGCCCGGCTGGCGGCGCGCTGCGGGCGCGTGGTCGCGCCGGGCGACGGCCTCGCGCTTGCCGCGGCGATCGATGCGCTGGCCGCCGACCCGG
>NZ_VWRN01000007.1 GCF_008632125.1 Cupriavidus cauae | reverse complement strand
TGGCTCGCGCGGCATGCCGGCCGCGAGGCGCTCGGCGCGCAATGGCCGCGCTGGGAGGCGCTGTTCGCGCAGGCCGACGATTGGCACGGCCGGCACGTCGCCGCCACGCAGGAGGTCGCGCTATTGGCCGATCGGCTGGCCACGGCCCGGCGCGACCAGTCCGAGGCACAGGCGCGGCTCGCCTCCGCCGCCGAGTCGCTGCAAGGCGCACAGCGGCAGGTCGCGACGGCGCAGCAGGCGCTGGCCGGCCATGATCGCGATGCCATCGCGGCGCGCGCCGTCGAATTGCAGCGGCATCGCGACGCGCTGCAGCAGGCCGCGGCGCGCTGGCGCGAACGGCTTGCGGCCGAAGCGCGGATGGCCGAGCTGATCCAGCAGCGCGAGACGCTGCAGGCGCAACGGCAGCAGTGCCAGCAAGACATCGATGCGGCCCGCGCCGCGCGGCCTGCCGCGCAGCAGGCCGCCACGCAGGCGGAACGCTCCTGGCAACGCGCGCTCGCGGCGTGCCAGCAGAGCGTCGAGCAATTGCGCGAGACGCTGGAGCCGGGCGAACCCTGCCCGGTGTGCGGCGCCAGCGAACACCCGTACGCGCATGACGACTCGCCGCTGCGCGCGGCGCTGCAGGCCACGCTGGGCGCGCTCGAGGGCGAGTACCGCCGTTGCCAGCAGGCGCTGGCCCGGATCGACGCCGACGAACGCAGCGCCGCCACGCTGGCGCACAGCCACGACGAAGCGCTGGCGCAGCTCGACACGCGCCTGGCCGCCGCACGGCAGCAGCGCGACCGCGCCGAACGCGAGTGGCAAGCCGATGCGCTGGCCGCGCAGCTCCCGCAGCGCGTGGACGTGGGGCAGGTGCCGCGGACCGGGCAAGCCGTGCAGGCCGGGCAGGCCGGGCAAGCCGGGCAAGTCGCGCAGGCCGGGCAGGCCGGGCAGGCCGTGCAAGCCTGGCGGGCCCAGGCCGTGCAGGCCGGGCACACTGCGCAGGTCGAGACCGTCGATGCCGACCAGCGCGCCGACTGGTTCGCGCGGCAATTGGCCGACGCCGACGCGCAGCTGCGCAGCGCGGCCGAACTCGACGCGGACCTGCGCGCGCTCGACAAGCAGCTGCAGGCCGCGCGCGTGCGCCTGGACGCCGCGCAGGCCGAGCAGATGGCGGCCGACAGCGCG
>NZ_VWRN01000067.1 GCF_008632125.1 Cupriavidus cauae | reverse complement strand
CGCGAGCTGCGCAGCGATCTGGCGGTGGCCCGACTGCCCGGACGCGAGGCGCGCCGCGGCGCGCAACAGGCCCAGGTCGAAGCCGCGCGCGCCGCGCTGGCGCAGGCGGACTGGCGGCTCTCGCGCAAGGCCATCGCCGCGCCCGCGGGCAGCCTGGTCTACGACACGCTCTACCGGCAGGGCGAATGGGTGCCGGCCGGCAGCCCGGTGGTGCGGCTGCTGCCGCCGGGCAACGTCAAGGTCCGCTTCTTCGTGCCCGAAGCGGCGGTCGGCACGCTGCGGGCCGGGCAAACCGTACGGCTGACCTGCGACGGCTGCGGCGCCGCGATCCCGGCCACGATCCGCTACGTCTCCAGCCAGGCCGAATACACGCCGCCGGTGATCTACAGCAACGAGACGCGGCGCAAGCTGGTCTTCCTGGTCGAGGCGCGTCCGGCGCCGGCCGACGCGGCGCGGCTGCACCCGGGCCAGCCGGTGGAGGTCGAGCCGGCTGCGGCGGCAACGAACGAATCGGCCCCAACGGCCCCCGCAAGTGGAGCGCGGCCATGAACGGCAGCGCGCCAGCCGACACCCCGACGATGGAGCGCGATGCCCCCGAACTGGCGATCGACGTGCACGACCTGGGCAAGCGCTTCGGCGACAAGCAGGTGGTCGACGGCCTGACGCTGCAGGTGCGCCGCGGCGAGATCTTCGGCTTCCTCGGCCCGAACGGCAGCGGCAAGACCACGTCGATCCGCATGATGTGCGGGCTGCTGACGCCCGACGCCGGCCACGGCACCTGCCTGGGCTTCGACATCCTGCGCGACAGCGCGCAGATCAAGCGCCGCGTCGGCTATATGACGCAGAAGTTCTCGTACTGGGAAGACCTGTCGATCCGCGAGAATCTCGACTTCGTCGCGCGCGTCTACGGCGTGCCCGATCGCAAGGCGGCGGTCGAGCGCGCGCTCGACGGACTGGGGCTGGCCAGCCGCGCGCGCCAGCTCGCCGGCGCGCTGTCGGGCGGCTGGAAGCAGCGGCTGGCGCTGGCCGCCTGCCTGCTGCACGAACCGGAGCTGCTGCTGCTCGACGAGCCCACCGCCGGCGTCGATCCGAAGGCGCGGCGCGATTTCTGGGAGCAACTGCATCGGCTCGCCGCGCGCGGCATCTCGGTGCTGGTCAGCACGCATTACATGGACGAGGCCGAGCGCTGCCACAAGCTCGCCTATATCGCCTACGGCAAGTTGCTGGCGCAGGGCACCGCCGAGCAGGTGGTGGCGGCGCAGGGCCTGTCGACCTGGTCGGTCGAGGGCGGCGACCTGAACGCGCTGTCGCGCCAGCTCGCCGACGAAGCGGCGGTCGAGCAGACCGTGGTGTTCGGCAACGCGCTGCACGTGACCGGCCGCGACGCCGCCGCGCTGGAAGCCACGCTGCGGCGGCTGGCCGGCGAAGGCGGACATCGGATCGCACCGGTGGACACCAGCCTGGAGGACGTGTTCATCCACATGATGAACCGGGCGGACGACAACATGCGGGCCGACAACAGTGCGCGCGCGGACCGGCGGGCCGCCGGGCATGCACGGAGGGCCGGACCGTGAGGCGCGATGCGCGAGGCCATGCGAGAGGAGATGCGGGAGGCGATATGAGAGCCGGCGGGCACGCCGGCGAAGCGCCCCTCGGCTTCTCGCTGCGGCGCTGGTGGAGCATCGTGCTGAAGGAATTCCTGCAGCTGCGCCGCGACCGCGTGACGTTCGGCATGATCGTCGGGCTGCCGGTGCTGCAGCTGCTGCTGTTCGGCTTCGCCATCAATACCGATCCGCGCCAGTTGCCCACCGGCGTGATCGCCGCCGACCACAGCGAATTCACGCGCTCGCTCGTGGCCAGCATGCAGGCTTCGCGCTATTTCCGCGTAATCGGCACGCTGCCGGACGAGGCCGCGGGACGCGAGGCGCTGATGCGCGGCGAGCTGCAGTTCGTCGTCACCATCCCGCCCGATTTCACGCGCCGGCTGCTGCGCGGCGAACGGCCCGCGGTGCTGGTCGAGGCCGACGCCACCGATCCTTCGGCGACCGGCGCCGCGCTGGCCGCGCTGGCGCAGATGCCGGTCGCGGTCGCCGACAAGGACCTGAAGGGCCCGCTGGCGCCGCTCGCCGGCGGCAAGCCGGCCTTCGACGTGCAGGTGCACCGGCTCTACAACCCCGAGGGCCTGACCCAGTACAACATCGTGCCGGGCCTGATGGGCGTGATCCTGTCGATGACGATGGTGATGATGACCGGGCTGGCGATGACGCGCGAACGCGAGCGCGGCACGATGGAGAACCTGCTCGCCACGCCGGTGCGCCCGCTCGAGGTGATGAGCGGCAAGATTGTGCCCTATGTCTTCATCGGGCTGATCCAGAGCACCATCATCCTGCTGGCGGCGCGCTGGGTCTTCGGCGTGCCCTTCGTCGGCTCGGTGGTCGCGGTCTATCTGGCCGCGCTGCTGTTCATCGCCGCCAACCTGACGGTCGGCATCACGCTGTCATCGCTGGCGCAGAACCAGCTGCAGGCGATGCAGCTGACCTTCTTCTACTTCCTGCCGGGCATCCTGCTGTCGGGCTTCATGTTCCCGTTCCAGGGCATGCCGCAGTGGGCGCAGGCGATCGGCAACCTGCTGCCGATGACGTATTTCCACCGGATGATCCGCGGCATCCTGCTCAAGGGCAGCGGTTGGGCAGAGCTCTGGCCCAATGTCTGGCCGTTGCTGCTGTTTACCGCGGTGGTGATGGCGATCGCGGTGCGCTTCTATCGACGGACGCTGGATTGAGGGGCGGTGAGATTGTGAGTGCCGATGCGACGGTGATGGCCGATGCGACTGCGACTGCCGAAGCGACTGTGAAGACCGATCGGGCTGTGACGATCGACCGATGCGTTCGCCAAACCTCGATGCCAGCAAGGAGATTGCGATGACCCTGTCCGCGTTCCGATGCAAACGGCTGTCACCGCTCGTCGGTGCCGCCACGCTGCTCGCCGGCTGCGCCGTCGGCCCGGACTTCGTCGCACCGCCAGCGCCCGACGGCACCCGCTACGGCGCCGGGTCCTCGCCTTCGACGACGACCTCCGCGCCAGTGCGGCACGGTGATGCGCAGCGTCTGCTCGATGGCGCCGACGTGCCGGCGCAGTGGTGGAGGCTGTTCGGCAGCGCCGCCCTCGATGGCGCCATCCGCACCGCGCTCGCCAACAGTCCGACGCTGGCGCAGGCGCAGGCCAGCCTCGAGCGCGCGCAGCACGACTACGCGGCGGCGGCGGGCATCGCGCAGTGGCCCGCCATCGACGCGCGCCTCGACGCCGCGCGCCAGCAGGTCAATATCGAGTCGATGGGGATCACGGCGTTCCCCAGTCCCCCGCCCTTCACGCTGTACGGCGCGTCGGTGCGGGTCTCTTACGTGCTGGACCTGTTCGGCGCCCAGCGGCGTGAACTGGAAGGCCTGCGCGCGGCGGTGGATTTCCAGCGCTTCGAGCTCGAGGCCGCGCGGCTGTCGCTGGCGGCCAATGTCGCCACCGCCGCCATCCGCGAGGCCAGCCTGCGCGCGCAGATCGAGGACACCGAGGCGCTGGTCGACGCGCAGCGGCGGCAGCTGGCGATCGTCGAGCAAGGGGTCACGCTCGGCGGGACCGCGAGGGTCGAAGCGGAGCGCCAACGCGGCGAACTGGCGCAGACCGAGACGCTGCTGCCGGGCCTGACGCGGCAGTTGGCGGCGACGCGCCATCAGCTGGCGGTCTATCTGGGATTGCCGCCGGCAGCGGCGGCGGAGCCGGTGAGCGAACTCGCGGGCGAACCGGCGCACAAGGCGGCGAGCGCTTCGACCAGTGGACCGGCGAGCGAACGCGCGCGCCAACCGTCGAGCGAGCGGTCGAACAAAGCGGCGAGCGCCCCGACGGGCGGACCGGCGGCCGAACCTGGGGCGGACAGCGAGGCGGGACAGGCCGCTTCCAACGCGCCGGCCACCGCCGTGCCGGTATTCCGCCTTGCCGAACTGCGGCTGCCCGACACCTTGCCGGTCAGCCTGCCCTCGACGCTGGCGCGCCGGCGTCCCGATATCCGCGCGGCCGCGGCGCTGCTGCACCGGGCCAGCGCCGATATCGGCGTCGCCACCGCCAACCTGTATCCGAGCCTGACGCTGTCGGCGAGCGCGGGCACGCAGTCGCGCAGCGGCGGCGACCTGTTCGATCACCTCAATGTATGGAATATCGCCGCGGGACTGGTGCAGCCGGTGTTTCGCGGCGGCGCGCTGCGGGCGCGGCAACGCGCGGCGGAGGCGGCCTATCGCCAGGCGCTGGCGGCGCACCGGCAGGCGGTGCTGCAGGGGCTGCGCGAGGTTGCCGATGCGCTGCAGGCGGTGCACAGCGATGCCGCCACGCTGCGCGCGCGGGCCGAAGCGGCCCGGCGCGCCGCCGCCACGCTTGCCATCGTCACCGAGCAATATCGGCTCGGCGGCGTCAGCCAGCTGGCGCTGATCGACGCGCAACGCCAGCATCGCGAAACCACGCTGGCGCTGACGCGGGCCAGCGCCGATCGGCTGGCCGATTCGGCGGCCCTGCTGCAGGCACTCGGCGGCGGCTGGTGGCAGACCGAGGCCGAGGCCAATGCCGGGGCCCCGCCGCCGCACCGGGCCGCCAACCCCCCGACCACGGCCTCGCGCTGAACCTCCGCGGCGGCTGGTGGCAGGCCGAGGCCGACGGCGCGCCGCGGGAACTCGCCGGCGGCCCCGCGACGACGGCCTCGCACTGAGCCTCGGCGGAGGCTGGTGGCGGGGCGGGACCGGCGGCGCCACGGAACCACGGCCTTGCGCTGAAGCGTCGGCCCGGCGTCCAAGCTCGGCTCCTCAGACCGGCGCGTTCGCCGCCGCGGCCAGCAGCGCGGCGACTTCGTGCTGTCCCGCGGCCTGCGCCAGCGTCAGCGCGGTGTGCCCCTTGGCATTGCGCAGCAGCGCATTGGCGCCGCCCTCGAGCAGCAGCCTGACCACGGCGACGTCGCCGGACCGTGCGGCGAACATCAACGGCGTCGTGCCGTGCTGATCGGCCGCATCGACGCCGGCACCGGCCTGCAGCAGCAGGGCCACCGTGCGCGCCCGCACCGCCGGGGACCGCCCCAGCTCGTCGCTCGCCGCCGCCAGCAGCAACGGCGTGCGCAGCGCCGCATTGTGCTGCTGCAGGCTATCGCCGGCGCCATGCATCAGCAGCATCGCCACCACCTCCGGGTGCAGCGCCGCTGCCGCGTAGCCGAGCGGCGTCCAGCCTTCGGCCTGGCACGCCCGCGGATCGGCGCCCGCGGCCAGCAGCGTCGCGGCCACGTCCGCATGGCCGTAGACCGCGGCGCGCATCAGCGGCGTACGCCGCGCAGCGTCGCGCCCGTCGACCGCGGCGCCATGTTCGAGCAGCAGCGCCACCGCGTCGCGCCGGCCGAAGGACGCCGCGCGCGCCAGCGGCGTCTCGCCGTCGGGAAAGGAGGCCAGGTCTATCAGCCAGGCGCCGTGCGGCTGCGCAGCCGCGATCAGCTCGCGCATTGCCGCCAGATGGCCGCGCCCGGCGGCGATGGCCAGCGCCCCGTGTCCGCGCGGCGACAGCGGCAGCGACAAGGATTCGGCGCGCGCCAGCCACGGCGCCAGTTGCGCCACGTCTCCGCTGCCGGCGGCGTGGGCCAGTTCGCCGGTACCGCTGCGTGCGAGCCAGCCGAGATAGTCCGAGACCAGTTCGCCGATGGTGGCCGACAGCGCGCCGTCGTCTGCCAGCGTGTCCGCCGCCAGCGCCACCGGCGGCTGATGGTCGCCATTGCGGGCCGACAGCGCCAGTTTCGCGGCATGGGTGCCCTGGTACTCCAGCTGGCGCAGCAGCGCGCGTACCAGCTGCGGCGCGGGCGGCCGGACCAGGAAGGCCAGATGCAGCGCGGTATCGCCATTGACGTTGGTCAGCGCCGGATCGGCGCCATGCTGCAGCAGACGTTCGACGGTCTTCAGATCGCCGCCGGCGAGCATCGCCAGGTGCAGCGCGGTATTGCCATCGCGGTCCGGCACCCGCAGCAGCGCGCGCTGGCCGGCGGCGAGCGTGTCGATCGCCGCGGCGTCGCCGCGCGTGATGGCGGCATGCAGGGCGGCATGCAGGGCGGCGACCTCCGCCCCTTCCACGGTGGGTGCGCCGCCCGCCGCACCGGCAGGTTTGGCGTCGACGAGACTCCTGGTTGTTAGCACCATGCGTGTTCTCCTGGCGTTGGGGATGGGCGCCGCGGAAGGTGGCGGCGCCGGTTGCCAGCCGAGCGCCGGGATGGCGGGCTGGCGGCGTAAGGACGGCGGTGGACTTGCTGGTGGGAGCAGGCGGCTGCCTGTGGAATCGGGTAGCTGCCGGCGGCCGCCGGTGGCGGGCTTGTCGTTGCCAGCGGCGGCCGGGGGACTGCGGAGACTGCCGGCGGCGATTCCGGCAGCCGGAGCGGTATGCCGCTCGACCGGACGCGCCCACCGCCGGCGCCGCCATGCTATGGGTGCCGGCTGGCGGAATCTATTGAAAACACCCGGAATCTGTGCAAAGGAGCGCGCCGGGAGCATCGGCGGCAGTCGGTGCGGCGTCGCGCGTCCGGCGGCCATCGGCGGGCCGCCAGGCGGCGTCCGGGTGGCATTCGGACGCGTCCGCGGGACTTTTGCTAAAGTTTACGCCCGACTTTCCACCGCCCCCGGCCTTGGGCGCGGTGCGGCCATCGAAAGGATTCCCCCATGTCTTCCGGCGTCATCCGCATCCGCGGCGCGCGTCAGCACAATCTCAAGCAAGTCGATCTGGACCTGCGCACCGGCGAAATGACGGTGGTCACGGGTCCGTCCGGCTCCGGCAAATCCAGCCTGGTCTTCGACACCCTCTATGCCGAAGGGCAGCGGCGCTATGTCGAGACCTTCAGCGCCTACGCCCGCCAGTTCCTCGATCGCATGGACCGCCCGCAGGTCGAGCGCGTCGAGGGCGTGCCGCCGGCGATCGCGATCGACCAGACCAATCCGGTGCGCAGCTCGCGCTCGACGGTCGGCACCATGACCGAGCTGAACGACCACCTGAAGCTGCTGTTCGCGCGCGCGGCCCAGCTGTTCGACCGCGAGACCGCGCTGCCGGTGCGCCACGACACCCCCGAGACGATCTACGCCGAGCTGCTCGAACGCACCCGCGACGGCGATCCGCGCCTGGCGGTGACCTTCCCCGTCGAGCTGCCGGAGTCCGCGACCGAGGACGAGATCGCGCAATGGCTGTCGGTCAGCGGCTACACCCGCGTGCAGGCGCAGCGCGTGGTGAACTCGCCGACAGGCCCGCGCAAGATGCTCGACGTGGTGGCCGACCGCTTCCGCCTGCAGCGCGCCGACAAGGCGCGCGTGGTCGAGGCGATCGAGTCCTCGCTCAAGCGCGGCGCCGGCAGGGTCAATATCTACGTGCTGCCGGAGGGCGAAGCGGCTTCCGCGGAAGCCGCCGACGCCGAAGCCACCATCTGGCGCTTCTCCACCGGCCTGCACTGTCCTGAAAGCGACCTGCGCTATGCAGACCCGCAGCCGGCGCTGTTCTCGTTCAACTCGGCCTACGGCGCCTGCGAGGCCTGCCGCGGCTTCGGCCGCGTGATCGGCGTCGACCTCGGCCTGGTGATTCCCGACGGGCGCAAGACGCTGCGCGAGGGCGCGATCAAGCCGATGCAGACGCCGGCATGGAAGGAGTGCCAGGACGACCTGATGCGCTACGCCGCGCGCGCCGGCATTCCGCGCGACACGCCGTGGGCCGAACTGACACAGGCGCAGCGCGACTGGGTCATCGACGGCGATCCCGCCTGGAACGGCAAGTGGAACAGCCAGTGGTACGGCGTGCGCCGCTTCTTCGACTATCTGGAGTCGAAGGCCTACAAGATGCATATCCGCGTGCTGCTGTCGAAGTACCGCAGCTACACGCTGTGCGAGACCTGCGGCGGCGCACGCCTGAAGACAGAGGCGATGCTGTGGCGCCTGGGCTCGCGCGAGAACGCCGATGCCGTGCTCGATCCCGCCCGCCGCGTGATGCCGCGTGGCGTGGCCTGGCGGCGCGACCAGCTCGAGGCGCTGCCCGGCCTGACCGTGCACGACCTGATGCTGCTGCCGATCGAGCGCATCCGCCGCTTCTTCGACACGCTGACGCTGCCGAGCGCGCTGCTCGACGACGCGCTGAAGCTGCTGCTGACCGAAGTCCGCACGCGCCTGAAGTACCTGTGCGACGTCGGCATCGGCTACCTGACGCTGGACCGCCAGAGCCGCACGCTGTCCGGCGGCGAGGTGCAGCGGATCAACCTGACCACCGCGCTCGGCACCTCGCTGGTCAACACGCTGTTCGTGCTGGACGAGCCCAGCATCGGCCTGCATCCGCGCGACCTGAACCGGATCGTCGAGGCGATGCGGCGGCTGCGCGATGCCGGCAACACGCTGGTGGTGGTCGAGCACGATCCGTCGGTGATGCTGGCCGCCGACCGCCTGATCGACATGGGCCCGGGCCCCGGCGAGCGCGGCGGCGAGATCGTCTACGACGGCACGCCGGCCGGGATCCGCCACGCCGGCACGCTGACCGGCCAGTACCTGAGCGGCCAGCGCCGCGTCGCCGATGCGTCGGCCTGGGTCCGCCGGCCGGTCGACGACACCACGCCGCGGCTGGTGCTCGAGGGCGCCAGCGAGCACAACCTGCAGGACGTCACCGTGTCGATCCCGCTGCAGCGCCTGGTCTGCGTGACCGGCGTGTCGGGCTCGGGCAAGTCGACGCTGATCCAGGACGTGCTGCACCCCGCGCTGGCCCGCCATTTCGGCCGCGCCACCGAAAGCCCCGGCGCGCATCGCGCACTGGTCGGCGCAGAGCAGATCGGCGATGCGGTGTTCGTCGACCAGTCGCCGATCGGCAAGACCGCGCGCTCCAATCCGGCCAGCTATGTCGGCGCCTTCGACGAGATCCGCAAGCTGTTCGCCAAGGCACCGCTGGCCAGGCAGCGCGGCTATACCGCCGGCACCTTCAGCTTCAACTCGGGCGACGGACGCTGCCCGACCTGCGGCGGCTCGGGCTTCGAGCACGTCGAGATGCAGTTCCTGTCGGACGTCTACCTGCGCTGCCCGGACTGCGACGGCACGCGCTATCGCGCCGAAATCCTCGAGGCCAGGATCGAGCGCGGCGGCCGCGCGCTGGGCATCGCCGACGTGCTGGAGCTGACCGTCAGCGAGGCGGTGGCGCTGTTCGCCGCCGACGCCGAGGTGCTGCGCGTGCTGCAGCCGATCGTCGACGTCGGCCTCGAATACGTGAAGCTGGGCCAGCCGGTGCCGACACTGTCGGGCGGCGAGGCGCAGCGCCTGAAGCTGGCCGGCTTCCTGGCCGAGACCGCGCAGGCCGCGCGCAAGCGGGTCGCGCCGGACGCCAGCGAAGGGCGGCTCTTCATGTTCGACGAGCCGACCACCGGCCTGCACTTCGACGACATCGCCAAGCTGATGCGCGCCTTCGGCAAGCTGCTGGACGGCGGCCATTCGCTGATCGTGATCGAGCACAACCTCGACGTGATCCGCGCCGCCGACTGGCTGATCGATCTCGGCCCCGAAGGCGGCGACGCCGGCGGCCAGCTCGTCTGCGCGGGCACGCCGGACGACGTCAAGCGGTGCGCGGCTTCGCATACCGGCGCGGCGCTGCTGCAGTACGAGAACCAGATCGGGCGCAGCGACGCGCAGGCCGAGCACGACGCGCTGCGGCTGCAGTCGGCGCACGGCTCGCCGGCGGCCCGCCGCGCGCGGCGCGCGCTGGCCGAAATCCAGGGCGAGAACGTGGTGCGCATCGTCAACGCGCACGAGCACAACCTGAAGTCGCTGAACGTCGATATCCCGCACAACAAGTTCAACGTGGTGACCGGCGTGTCGGGCTCGGGCAAGTCGACGCTGGCCTTCGACATCCTGTTCCACGAGGGCCAGCGGCGCTATCTCGAATCGCTGAACGCCTACGCGCGCTCGATCGTGCAGCCGGCGGGCCGGCCTGAGGTCGACGCGGTGTTCGGCATTCCGCCGACCGTGGCGATCGAGCAGCGCCTGTCGCGCGGCGGCCGCAAGAGCACGGTGGCGACCACCTCCGAGGTCTGGCACTTCCTGCGGCTGCTGTACGTGAAGCTCGGCTTGCAGCACTGCGTGCACGACGGCACGCCGGTCAGCGCGCAGAGCCCCGAATCGATCGTCGCGCAGCTGCTGCGCGAATACCGCGGCCAGCACGTCGGCCTGCTGGCGCCGCTGGTGGTCAACCGCAAGGGCGTCTATACCGATCTCGCCAAATGGGCCAAGGCGCGCGGCCATACGCACCTGCGCGTCGACGGCGCCTTCCTGCCGGTCGATCCGTGGCCGCGGCTGGACCGCTTCCGCGAACACACGATCGAGCTGCCGGTCGGCGACGTGGTGGTCTCTCCCGACAACGAGGCGGCGCTGCGCGCGCTGCTGGAGCAGGCGCTCGAGCACGGCAAGGGCGTGATGCATCTGCTGGCGCCGCTGGACGGCCTGCGCGAAGCGTTCGGCAACGGCCACAACGGCGATGGCGTCGGCCAGACCAAGGTCTTCTCGACCAAGCGCGCCTGCCCGCAATGCGGCACCAGCTATCCCGAGCTGGACCCGCGCATGTTCTCGTACAACAGCAAGCATGGCTGGTGCGAGAGCTGCGTCGGCACCGGCCTGGCGCTGACGGGCGAGCAGCGCGCCGCCTATGACGACAGCGTGATCGGCGGCGACGAACGCGGCCGCGAGCAGACGCTGCCGTCGGAGGAGCTCGAGCCCGAAGGCGTCGGCCATGCGGCCTGCCCCTCGTGCCACGGCACGCGGCTGAACGCGGCCGCGCGCGCGGTCAGCTTCGCCGGCCGCTCGATCGTCGACATCGCGCAGTGGACCGTGTCGCAGACCCGCGCGTGGATCGAGCAGCTGACGCTGGGCGGCCGCGACGCCGAGATCGCGCGCGACGTGGTCAGCGAGATCCGCAGCCGGCTCGAATTCCTCGAGGAGGTTGGCCTGGGCTACCTGAGCCTGGACCGCGCCGCGCCCAGCCTGTCGGGCGGCGAGGCGCAGCGTATCCGGCTGGCGGCGCAGCTCGGCAGCAATCTGCAGGGCGTCTGCTATGTGCTGGACGAACCGACCATCGGCCTGCATCCGCGCGACAACCGCATCCTGCTCGACGCGCTGCGCAAGCTCGGCGACAAGGGCAACACGCTGGTGGTGGTCGAGCACGACGAGGACACCATCCGCCGCGCCGACCACATCATCGACATCGGCCCCGGCGCCGGCAAGCGCGGCGGCCATGTGGTCGCGCAGGGCGGCGTCGCCGATCTGGCGGCGCAGCCGTCGTCGCTGACCGGGCAGTTCCTGGCCCGGCCGATCGTCCATCCGCTGCAGGCGCGCCGGCCCGTGTCGGCGGCGACAGCGCGGGGCAAGGCGGGCACTGCGGACACGGCGGTGCCCGAACGCTGGCTGACCGTGCACGGCGCCACGCTGCACAACCTGCGCAACGTCACCGCCAGCCTGCCGCTGTCGCGGCTGGTCGCGATCACCGGCGTCAGCGGCTCCGGCAAGTCCACGCTGGCGCGCGATGTGCTGATGACCAATCTGCTCGATGCGGTCGGCCGCTCGGTGCTGTCGTCGCCGGCCACGCGCCGCGCGCGCAAGTCGGCGCAGGCAAGCGAGACCGCGGCGGGCACCGCGGGCGCCAGCAAGGGCGTGAGGAAGCTCGACGTCCAGCATGTCTGGCAGGGCTGCGAGTCGGTGACCGGCTGGGAGGCGATCGACCGCGTGCTCGAGGTCGACCAGACCCCGATCGGCAAGACGCCGCGCTCGTGCCCGGCCACCTACATCGGCGTCTGGGACGCGATCCGGCGGCTCTTCGCCGATACGCTGGAGGCGCGCGCGCGGGGCTATACCGCGTCGCGCTTCTCGTTCAACACCGGCGACGGCCGCTGCCCGGCCTGCGAGGGCCAGGGCGTGCGCACCATCGGCATGAGTTTCCTGCCGGACGTCAAGGTGCTGTGCGACGTCTGCCACGGCCAGCGCTTCAACGCGGAGACGCTGGCGGTGTCCTGGCGCGGCCGCAATATCGGCGAGGTGCTGACGATGGAGATCGACGAGGCGGTGGAGTTCTTCGCCGCGCAGTCGAACATCGCGCATCCGCTGCAGCTGCTCAAGGACGTGGGACTCGGCTACCTGACGCTGGGCCAGCCGTCGCCGACGCTGTCGGGCGGCGAGGCACAGCGGATCAAGCTGGTCACCGAACTGGCCAAGGTGCGCGACGACATCACACGCCGCGGCCAGAAGCCGCCGCATACGCTGTACGTGCTGGACGAGCCGACCGTGGGCCTGCATATGGCGGACGTCGCCAAGCTGATCCGCGTGCTGCACCGGCTGGTCGACGGCGGCCACAGCGTGGTGGTGATCGAGCACGACCTCGACGTGATCGCCGAAGCCGACTGGGTCATCGACCTCGGTCCGGAAGGCGGCGACGGCGGCGGCACCATCGTCGCGGCGGCACCGCCCGACGTGCTGGCGCGCACGCCGGGCAGCCATACCGGGGCGGCGCTGGTGCCGGTGCTGGCGCGCACCGCGGCGGTCGCGGCCAACGAGGTCGGGCCGAGGGTGGTGCGCGGGGCAGTGGCATAGCCCCGCTCGATCCCCAGACAACAGAAGAAGCAGAAGAGGCCGCGCGAGCGGCCTCTTCCGCCATGGGCTCTGGCGAAGCACCACCAGCGCGCACATCCTTCCCGCGAAGCCGGACGGGAATCCCAACGTCTTTCCAACGTCGCTGGATCCCCGCGTCCGCGGAGACGGCTGCGTTCTCGCTTACGCCCCCAACGCTCCCGCATCCGGCACCACCAGCGCCACCAGGTCGTTCAGTTCCGTCAGGGCGGTGCGATGCACGACCGCGGCGGGTACCACCTCGCCGTTGACGGGATCGGGCAGATCGCGCGTCGCGCAGGCGGCCGCGACTACCGTGGTGGTGAAGCCCAGATCGAGCGCGGCGCGCGCCGTTGCGCTGACGCACATATGGGTCATGAAGCCCGCCACCACCAGCTGCTTGCGGCCGGTCCTGGCCAGTGCGTCGGCCAGGCCCGTGCCGGCGAACGCGTTCGGCAGGGATTTGGCGATCACCGCCTCGCCCTGCGCAGGCGCCAGTTCGGCAATCAGCTCGACATAGGGCCCCTGCGGATCGAAGATCGCGCCGCCGGGCTTGCCGTGATGCTGGATGTGCACCACCGGTGCGGCCGCCTTGCGGGCGGCGGCCAGCAGGCGCTGGCACTCGGCGACGGCCTCGGCCATGCCGGACAGCGGCAGGCTGCCGTCGACATACTCGCGCTGGTGGTCGATCAGCACCAGGCTGGCTTGCTGCCAGTCGGCCGGCTGGCGGGTCGCGCCGGCGAAATCCATCAGGGTCTTGGCTTGCGGCATGGGGTCTCTTCCTCGTCGAATGCACGACATCGTGCGGTGCCGCCATGATAGGGTTCGGCTTGCCGATTCACCATGCCAAATTCCGACGAGGCACTGTGCAAAAAAGAACAGCCGCGACCACCCATTGGGACGATCTGCTGACGCTGGCCGTGCTGGCCCGTTCGGGCAGCTACGCCGCCTGCGCGCGCGAGCTCGGACTGACGCACGCCACCGTGATTCGCCGGCTGCGGCGGCTGGAGACGGCGCTGGGCGCATCGGTGGCCGAATCGATGCAGGGCCGGATCGAACTGTCGCCAGCCGGGCGCATCGCGCTGGCCGCCGCCGAGCAGATGGAGCGGCATGCCGCGCGCATCGGCCGCGAACTCGAAGCGCGCCGCGCCAGTCCCGGCAGCGTTTCGGGCACCGTCAAGCTGACCGCCACCGAGGGCGTGGCGACGCTGTTCATCGCGGAGCGGCTGCCGGCGCTGCGCGAGCGTCATCCCGGGCTGACGGTGGAACTGATCGTCGAGGCGCGCCGCGCCAGCCTGGCACGCCGCGAGGCGCATCTGGCCATCCGGCTCAATCGCCCGGTCGAGGAGCAGGTGGTGGCGCGCCGCATCGGCACGATCCACTACGGCGTCTACGGCAACGCGGCCATGCGCCGCCGCTACGCCGACGAGGGCCTGACCGCGCTGCCGTTCTGCCAGCTCGCGCTGTCGCTCGCCCCGGGGGTGGCGCTGCCCGAGATTCGCTGGGTCGACCGGCAGATCGCGCGCGACGCCATCGTGCTGTCGAGCAACAGCGTCGACACGCTGCTGATGGCCGCCGCGGCCGGCACCGGGGCCGCGCTGCTGCCGCACTTTGCCGCGCGGACGCAGCCGTCGCTGCATCTGCTGCAGGACTGCCCCGACGTAAGGCGCGAGGTCTGGCTGGCCTATCCGTCCGAATACCGGCGCCAGCCGCGCTTTCGCGCCGTCGCCGACTGGCTCGCCGAGTGCTTCGCGGAGATGCCATAGGGGGCCATTGGGGGGCCATTGGGGGCCCATGGGGGCCACAGGCAGCCATACGGGGCCATAGGCAGCCATAGGGAGCCATAGGTCAGCCCCAGCACGCCAGCCGCTACGGTGTCTGCCGCTGCACCGGCGCCCCGATGCCGGCGTCCGTCACGGGCGCGATCACCAGATAGCGCCGCGCCTCCTGGCGCTCGCCGCCGCCGGCGACCACCTGCCGGATCGGTCCGACCGTATTGACGATCGCCGATCCCGCCGGATTCGCCATGAAGCGCGCCAGCGGCTCGATGCGGCCGCCGCCGTCGGCCCGCTCCGCCAGGCCCAGCACATAGGCCTGCTTCGGCTGCAGGCCGGTGACCGAGGCCTGCAGCACCTGCACCAGCCCCTGATCGAACAGCGCGACGCTGGTCGGCGCCTGCTGGGAAGGTGGTTGTTGCGCAAGCGGCTGTCCGCCGGCAGCGACCGGCGCCAGCGACAGTTGCGTGGCCCGGGCGATCGTTCCCGCAGGCTGCAGGTTCTGCCGCCCATCTCCCTGCCTGACCGCGTCCGGCACGTAGACCACCGCCTGCGGCGCCTGACCGACGGGGATCGTCGCGACCACGCGCTGGCTCAGCGTGTCGATCGCCGCCAGCGCGTCCTCGTTCTCCAGCCCGACATAGATGCGGCTGCCGTCGCCCGACGGCCACAGTCCGTGCGGCAGCTTGCCGACCGGAATGGTGGCGACCGGCGCGAAGTCGTCGGTGCGGAACACCTTGACCTCGTTGGTCCCGCCCACCGTCACGTAGGCGAACTGGCCGTTGCGGTTGCGGACGAAATTGACGTGGTTGGTGATCGGCCCGGTATCGATGGTGCGGATCGGTGCGAACGGCGGACGCGCGTCGAACACCTGCACCTTGCCGATGTCTTTCAGCGTGAACCAGACCTGCTTGCCGTCGGGCGTCGCCGCGATGTTCGGGCAGAAGGCGCTGGCCTGCTCGATGGTGGCGATCACCTTGTGCTCGGCCACCGAGACCACGCTGGTGCGCGGCTGGAACGACGAGCACACATAGCCGTACTTGCCGTCCGGCGAGAAGATCTGCATGCCGGGACCCGCAGGCACCATGATGCGCGTCTTCTCCCGATAGGTGGCCGCGTCGATCACGGCAACATAGTCCTCGCCGCGCACGGTGACCCAGACCTCCTTGCCGTCCGGCGTGTAGAACGCCTCGTGCGGCGAGCGGCCGAGATACGTCACGTGCCTGACCGCATTGGTCTGCGTGTCGATGAAGGACACCGAGTTCGAGCCGATCGACACCACTGCCAGCGTGCGGCCGTCCGGCGAGAAGCCGAGGCCATGCACAAGCAGTTGCCCCTTGTACAAGGGGCTGAAGTTCGCCGGCGTCGGCTCGCCCAGCCGGATCATGCCGAGCACCTCGTTGGAGGCGGGGTCGGTGACGGACACCGTGTTGGAGAACTGCTCCGCGGCATAGATGCGGTCGCGATGGCTGATGGGCCGATCCGGATCGGTGGCGGCGCGGGGCGGCTGCCCGGCCTGCGTGGCGGCCGGCAAGGCCAGCGCCAGGGCCGCGATGGCGGCGACGACGGCGGCGGTCGGGGTGGGCTTCATCGTGGCTCCTTGTGCGAATGGTGGACGGTGCGGTGGCGGTGGCCGCCGCCGGCGGCCGCGGCGGGATCGGAGGACATATCGGCCGGCGTTGTGGCCGACGTTGTGACCGACCTGGTGGCCGACGTAGTGGGGGACGTCGTGGCCGCCGTAGTGGCCGACGTATCGGCGGATGTATCGGCGGATGTATCGGCACCGGGCGGCGCCAGCCCGATCGCCAGATACATCGCCGCAATCTCCTGCTGCTGCGTGGCGATGATTTCCTGCGCCAGCCGGCGCAGTTGCCGATTGCGCCCGTACCGCAGCTGCGCCATCGCCATCTCGATCGCGCCGCGGTGGTGCGGCACCATCATGTGGACGAAGTCGCGGTCGACGTCGCCGCTCGGCGTGATCGCCATCTCGTTCATCATCCGCTCCATCGCACGGTCGTTCTCGGCGAGGAAGGCGGCGTGGTTGGCGGCATCGGCGGAAGCCGCACCCGTGGCCGCCGAGGGCTCGGCCGCGGCTGCCGGCGCAACGAATATCGCCAGCGCCCCGACCAGGGTCACGGACATGGCCACGGACATGGCCACGGGTATGACCAACGGCATGGCAAACGGCATGGCAAACGGCATGGCGGACGCCACCCGCGCGGCGCCGCGGTCGCGGCCGCGCCATCGAAAACAGACTGGCATGCTGCACTCCTCGAGGTCCGTACCCACAGGTGAACAGCGCTCCCGCCCCGCTTATTCCCGCCGAGCGGCAAAAAAATCCGGACGGTGGCCGGCATTGGCCGGAATAAAATCGCCCCGATGGTGTTCACGCTGCAAGGGCACAGCGCAGGGGAAACCCGGCGCGGCCCGCCGACCGACAAAGGAACAGCGATGGGGGTTCGTGAAGAACTGATCGACCACGTGCCGCGGCTGCGCCGCTATGCGCGCGCGCTGGTCCACAACCGCGAGCTGGCCGACGACCTGGTGCAGGACACGCTCGAGCGCGCGCTGCGCCATGCGCGGCAATACCACGACGGCACCGATCTGCGGGCCTGGCTATTCACGATCATGCATAACGCCTTCGTCAACCAGATGCGCGGCGCCGGCATGCGCGCGACGCATGTGCCGATGGACGACGACACGCTGTCCGACGGCCTGTCCGGCGCGGACTGGCACAGCACGGTGGCCAATCCGGCGGGCTCGCTGGAAGTGCGCGACCTCGATTACGCGCTGCAGCGGCTGCCGGCCGAACAGCGCGAGGTGGTGCTGCTGGTCGGCCTCGAATCGATGAGCTATGCCGAGGTCGCGCTGGCGCTCGGCATCCCGGTCGGCACCGTGATGTCCCGGCTGTCGCGCGGGCGCGAGCGCCTGCGCAGCCTGATGGCCGGTGTCAAACCCGAAGCCCGACTGAGGGTGGTGCGATGAGCAACGAAGCATTCGCGATCAGCGAGGAAGAGATCCACGCCTACGTCGACGGCATGGTGCCCGACGCGCGGCGCGCCGAAATCGAGCAGCGGCTCGAGCACGACCCCCAGCTTGCCCAGCGGATCAGCCAGTACTACGCGCTGAACCACATGCTGCACGCGCGCTACGACCGCGTGCTGAACGAACCGCTGCCGTCGCGGCTGCGCGACCCCGGCCGGCGCGGCGCATGGCTGCGCCGGCTGGACTGGAAGCTGCTGGGCGGCATGGCCGCGGCGCTGGTGGTGGGCATCGGCATCGGCGCCAATGCCGATGCGTGGCGCCGCGCGGTGCCGTCCTTCGGCGGCGAGCTGGCCCGGCGCGCGCCGACGGGCCTCGATACCGGCGAATCGTTCGCGCGCCAATCGGCGATCGCCCACGTGATCTACGCCCCCGAGGTACGCCGGCCGGTGGAGGTCGGGGCGGACCGCGAGCAGGAGCTGGTCAAATGGGTATCGAACCGGCTGGGCGCCGATGTCCGCCCGCCGATCCTGACGCGCACCGGCTTCTCGCTGATGGGCGGACGCCTGCTGCCGAGCAACCACGGCCCGGTCGCGCAGTTCATGTACCACGACGCCAACGGCGAGCGCATCACGCTGTGCATCTCGCACCGCGACCTCGCCGCCGACGTGACCGCGTTCCGGCTGTATCAGGACGGTCCGGTCAATGTCTTCTACTGGATCGACGGCAAGTTCGGCTACGCGGTGTCGGGCGGCATCGACCGCCAGCGGCTGCTCGAGCTGGCGCACGACGTGCACGCGCAGGTCGCCGCGCAGTAGCGCCGCCGGGCGGCGGTGGGCGATGGCGGCGCGGCCTCAGAACGTCTTCGTCAGCGAGGCCCAGGCCGTGCCGCGGCCCATATAGCGTCCGCTGGCGTTGGTGTAGACGGTGCGGTCCGCGTTGGTGTCGACATAGGCCACGGCCAGCGCGAAGCCGTTGCCCAGGTCCCTGGTCAGGCCGAGCTTCCAGTCGACATACGAGGCGTCAGCCACCTGCACCTTCTGGTAGCCGATGTGCGTGTTCAGCGTCAGGCCCCAGACCTGCAGCGGCACGTTGGCCGACAGGTCCGCATACCAGCTGTGCCGGCTGTCGGCGAGGCCGAACAGGTTGGTCGGCGCATACGAGACCTTGAGGGACACCGGACCGTAGCCGACGCCGGCATAGGCTTCGGTGGTATGGGGACGGGTGAAGCCGCCCGGGTAATCGCCGGGGTAGTAGTACTGCAACACGCCGACGTCGTAGCTCCATTTGCCCTCGGTGCCGAAGGTGTTCCTGAAGCCCGCGTAGAAGTCCATCTCGATCGGCGCCGACACCTCGTCGTTGCTGTCGCCCAGCCAGCTGATGCTCGAGTTCCAGTTGCCCAGATAGAAGCCGCTGGCATGGCTGTAGTCGAAGCCGCCCTGGATCGCGGGCCGGCGATCGGTCTGCGTGATGCCGCGATAGCGGTAGTCGGTGGCCAGCGACAGATTGGCCGTCAACGTGTGCGGCGCGGTCTGCGCGGCCGCCGGCATCGCGGACAGCAGCGTGATGGAGAGCAGAGAAGCGGCGGGCAGGGAAGCGGCGAGCAGCGCCGCGGCGGGATGGCGCGGTAGCGTGATTCGGATCATGAGAATCGTGGCGAAGTAGAAGGGACAGTCCCGTTGGGGACCTTCGCCACGATAGGCATCGGCGCGTAAAAACGGTGTCAAGAGTGCGAGGCGCGGCATGCGAACCGCGTAAAGGCGCACGCCGGGCGTTCATGCCCCGGGGTCACTCACCCCGCGAAGCGATAGCCGATGCCGGTCTCGGTCAGCAGGTGAACGGGCTGCGCGGGATCGCGCTCGAGCTTGTGCCGCAGATGACCCATGTAGACGCGCAGATACTGGCTGCTCTCCGACTGCGACGGCCCCCATACCTCGCGCAGCAGTTCGCGATGGGTCATCACCTTGCCCCGGTGGGCGATCAGCACCGACAGCAGGCGATACTCGATCGGCGTCAGATGTACGGGCTGCCCCGCGCGCGTGATCACGCGATTGGCGAGGTCCACCTGCACGTCGCCGAAGGCGATCAGGTGGGTGCCCTGCGGATTGGTCCTGGCGTGCCGGCGCAGCAGCACGCGCACGCGCGCCACCATCTCGCCCACGCCGAAGGGCTTGGTCAGATAGTCGTCGGCGCCGCCGTCGAGCGCGACGATCTTGTCGGCTTCGTCGCTGCGCGCGGACAGCACCAGGATCGGCACCTGGGTCCAGCTGCGCATCTCGCGGATCAGCTGGACGCCATCGCCGTCGGGCAGGCCGAGATCGAGGATCACCAGATCGGGCTGACGCGTGCCGGCGTCGATCAGCCCTCGTTTCAGCGTCTCGGCCTCATGCACGGTGCAGCCCTCGGCCTCGAGCGTCGCGCGTACGAAGCGGCGGATATGCGGCTCGTCTTCGACCAGCAACACCGTGGGAGAGAATTCGAATGGCATGACGGTAGTGGTTTCCTTGGGATCGACGTGGTGCGGACGTAGCGAGGACGTGGTGCGGACGTGGGCCGAATGTGTTGCGGATGGCGGTGCGCGGATTCGAACGAACAGTCCGCCGGTTCAAGCGGGTGGCATGTCGGACTCGGCCTCCACCGCCGGCGGGTTGCCGCGCGGCAACGCGACCACGAAGCGGGCGCCGGGCCCGTGCACGGCCCGGCGCGCCGCGGACCGCGCCGGTTCGACCCAGATCCGTCCCCCGTGGGCCTGCACGATCGCCTCGCAGACGGCGAGCCCGAGGCCGACACCGACCGTGGCCGACTCGCGCTGCCCGCGCGTGAACTTCTCGAAGATCTGCCGCTCGCTGCCGGCCGGCACGCCGGGACCCTCGTCCTCCACGGCGATGCGGATCTCGCCCTCGCCTCCCACGCTGCCCTTGCCGTCTTCGCTGTCCTCCCCGTCCTCGCGGCCCTCGCTGGCCTTGCCGTCCTCGCCAGCCTCGACGGCCTCGGCAGACACGCGGATCGTCGTTCCCGCCGGCGTGTATTTGCCCGCATTCTCCAGCAGATTGCACAGCACGCGCTCGATCAGCACCGCGTCGCACTCGACCAGCGGCACGCGCGACAGGTCGGCCACCTCGACGCGGTGCCGCGACAACGACTCGCGCATCGCGGCCAGACTCGAGCCGACCAGCTCCTCGACCGACTGCCACGCCCGCTTCATCCGCACGTCGCGGCTTTGCAGCCGCGCCATGTCGAGCAGGTTGACCACCATCGTGCGCATCCGCTGCGCCTGCTCGAGCATCGCGTCGACGGTATCGGCCACCGAAGGCGCCAGCGGCGGGTCGGCACGCCGCAGCGTCTCGGCCATGCCGATCAGGCCGGTCAGCGGCGTGCGCAGATCGTGCGATACGGCGGCCAGCAGCGAACTGCGCAACCGCTCCGACTCCATCGACAGCAGCGCCTGTTGCGCAACCTCGACATAGTGCAGCCGCTCGATGGCGATCGCGATCAGCGTGCAGAAGCCATCCACCTGGCGCCGCAGCGCAGGCTGCGCGAACGCGCGCCACGCGGCCGGCTCCACCGCCAGCACGCCGCGCGTCCGCATCGGCGCCTTCAGCGGCAGATAAAGCACGGTGCTGCCGGGCAGCGTGTGCGTGCCCGTGCCGGCGGGCTGGCCGTGGTCGAACACCCATTGCGCCAGCACGCGGTCGATCGAATCGGTGCGCGCGGCGGTGTCCTGCTGCTCGGCGACCATCACCGGCGGCAGCAGCTTGCCGTCGGGGGACGTCAGGAAGAACGCCGAATTGGCATCGAACGCCGCCCGCAGGAAGCGGCTGCCGATCGGCACGATCTGCTCCAGCGTCAGCGCCGACGACAGTTCGCGCGCGAGCTCGTACAGCGTGCGCGCATCGGTCTCGCGCCGCACCGCGACCTGCGCCTGCTCGCGCAGCCCCGCGGTCAGCTGGCCGATCACCAGGCCCACCGACAACAGCACCACGAAGGTCAGCAGGTACTGCACGTCGGTGACGGCGAACGACAGCCGCGGCGGCACGAAGAAGAAGTCGAACGCGGCCACCGACAGCACCGAGGCCAATGCCGCCGGCCCGCGGCCGTGCCGCAGCGCGACGCCCATCACGGCAGCGAGGAACAGCATCGCGATATTGACCACGTCGAACCACGGCGTGGCCAGCGCCGACAGCGCCGAGGCGCCGGCGCACCAGACCACGGCCCACAGGTAGTCGCCCCGCCCCGCGCCTGCGGTGCCGGCGTCGGGCTGCCCCTCGGCGGCGTCGTGGCCCGGCCGCGGATCGGTGCGCGCGGGGTTGCGAGCGGGGTTGCGAATGGTATCGGCGGCCACGCGGATGATGTCGATCTCGGGACAGCCCCTCGCCAGCGCGTCGGCAAAGCTGCGCCTGCCGAACCAGGCCGCCGGCGCGCCGACCAGCGGCGACAGGCCCAGCGCCAACAGCGAACGCGCGCGATCGGCGAGCGACGCGCCGCCGCGCCGCCAATCGCCCGGCGCGCGCCCGATCACCACCTTGGTCAGGTTGTGGCGCCGCACATAGCCGGCGACCGCCTGCACCATGTCCGCGCCGGCCAGCGTCTCGGTGCGTGCGCCGAGCTGCTCGGCCATCCGCATCGCATCCTCCAGCCGGGCCCTGGCGCGCTCAGAAGGCGGCGCCAGCCGCGGCGTGGCGACCGTCACCACATGCCAGTCGCAATCGAGCTGGCCCGCCAGCCGGCGCGCGCTCCTGACGACCTGCTCGGCATCGTCGCCGCTGCCGATGCAGGCGAGCACCGCCTCGCGCGTGCGCCATACCGGCTGCACCGGTTCGGACTGCCGCCACGCACGCACGTCGTCATCGACACGCTCGGCGGTGCGGCGCAGCGCCAGCTCGCGCAACGCGATCAGGTTGCCCTTGCGGAAGAAATGGCGCGCGGCATGGCGCGCCTGCTCGGGCAGGTAGACCCTGCCCTCCTTCAGCCGGCGCAGCAGCTCGTCGGCCGGCAGGTCCACCAGCACGACCTCGTCGGCGCCGTCGAACACCGCGTCGGGCACCGTTTCCCAGACGCGGATGCCGGTGATGCCGCCCACCGCCTCGTTCAGGCTGTCCAGGTGCTGGACGTTGACGGTGGTCCAGACATCGATGCCGGCCGCGCGCAGCTCCTGGATGTCCTGCCAGCGCTTCGGGTGGCGGCTGCCCGGCGCATTCGAATGCGCGAGCTCGTCCACCAGGATCAGCGCGGGTTGGCGCGCCAGCGCGCCGTCGAGATCGAATTCGTGCAGCACGCGGCCGCGATAGGGCACCTCGCGCATCGGCAGCCGCTCCATGCCGGCCAGCAGCGCCTCGGTCTCGGCGCGGCCGTGGGTCTCGACCACGCCGATCGCCACATCGGCGCCCTCTGCCATCGCCGCCCTCGCCGCGGTCAGCATCGCGAAGGTCTTGCCCACGCCGGCCGAGGCGCCGAAATACACGCGCAGCTTGCCGCGCGCGGCCCGCTCGCCCTCCTGCTGGACCATCTGCAGCAGGGCATCGGGATCGGCGCGCGCACCGGCATCGCGCAATTCGGCTTCGGTCATCGGCAATGCAACCGGGCTGGACTATGGCAGAACAATGGCAGAACAAGGGAGGGCAAGGCGAAGGCCATTCTGCCACGGCCCGCGCGGCACTACTTCGGGCCGAGCGCGTCGAGCGCCAGGTTCAGCCGCAGCACGTTGACGCCGGCAGCGCCCAGCACCGCCAGAGCGGGCCGGTCGGTGTGGGCGGCGATCAGCTGGCGTACCCGCTCCAGCGGCAGGCCGCGGGCGCGGGCAACCCGCGCCGCCTGATACTCGGCCGCTGCCGGGCTGATATGCGGATCGAGGCCGCTGCCCGAGGCGGTGACCAGGTCCACCGGCACCGGGGCCGTGTTGCCCGGGTCGGCCGTGCGCAGCGCCTCGATGCGCGCGCGCGCCGCGTCGGCCAGCGCGGGATTGCTCGGGCCGAGGTTCGAGCCGCCCGAGGCCGCCGCGTTGTAGGGCATCGGCGCCGTGGCGGACAGCCGGCCCCAGAAATAGCGCGGCTCGGAGAACGGCTGCCCGATCAGCGCCGAGCCGATCGTCGTGCCGTCCCTGACGATCAGCGAGCCGGCCGCCTGATGGGGAAACAGGCCCTGGGCGAGGCCGGTGACGACGGCGGGATACAGCAGCCCGGTCAGCACCGACAGCGCGGCGAAGACGGTCAGCAGCGGGCGCAGCAGGCCCGCCTGCGCTGGGGGGACGGGGGCGGCGTGCAGGGATGCGTTGGTGTTCATGGTGTCGATGTCCTTGTGTTTCGGTGATGCCGTGGTCCGGTGGTCCGGTGGTCCGGTGGTCCGGTGGTCCGATAGTCCGGTGGTCCGGAGAGTCGGCGACTCACTGACTCGATGGCTAGGCGGCCCGGCGTTCAGGCCCACCCCAGCAAGGTCAGCAGCATGTCGATCAGCTTGATGCCCACGAACGGCACCAGGATGCCGCCGAGCCCGTAGACCAGCAGGTTCCGCCGCAGCAGCGCCGCGGCGCCCAGCGGCCGGTAGGCGACCCCCTTCAACGCCAGCGGAATCAGCACGACGATGATCAGCGCGTTGAAGATCACGGCGGACAGGATCGCCGACGTCGGCGTGGACAGCCCCATCACGTTCAGCAATGCCAGCTGCGGACAGGTCGTGGCGAAGGCCGCCGGAATGATCGCGAAGTACTTGGCGATATCGTTGGCGACGCTGAAGGTGGTCAGCGAGCCGCGCGTCATCAGCATCTGCTTGCCGATCTCGACGATCTCGATCAGCTTGGTCGGGTTGCTGTCGAGGTCGACCATGTTGCCGGCCTCCTTGGCCGCCTGCGTGCCGGTGTTCATCGCCACCGCCACGTCGGCCTGGGCCAGCGCCGGCGCGTCGTTGGTGCCGTCGCCGGTCATCGCCACCAGCCGCCCTTCGGCCTGGTACTGGCGGATCAGCTTGAGCTTGGCCTCGGGCGTGGCCTCGGCCAGGTAGTCGTCGACGCCCGCCTCGGCGGCGATCGAGGCCGCGGTCAGCCGGTTGTCGCCGGTGATCATCACGGTCCTGATGCCCATCCGGCGCAGCTCGCCGAAGCGCTCGCGGATGCCGGTCTTGACGATGTCCTTGAGCTCGATCACGCCGAGCACGCGAATGTCGCTGCCCTGCTCGCCGCCTTGCTGGATACCCTGCTCGTCGGCCACCACCAGCGGCGTGCCGCCGGCGCGCGCGACCTCCTCGACCGCCTGCGCCACCGCGTCCGGAAACTTGCCGGCGCGCTCGGCGACGTAGCGGCGCACCGCGTCGGCCGCGCCCTTGCGCACGTGCCGCACGTGCCCTCGTTCGCCGTCCTCGTGAACGTCGACGCCGCTCATCCGCGTCTGCGCGGTGAAGGGCACGAACTGGGCATGGCGCGGCGCCACCTCGGGGGTGCGCGGGTCCGCCTGCCGGCGGGCCAGCGCGACGATGCTGCGCCCTTCCGGCGTGTCGTCCGCCAGCGAGGACAGCCACGCGGCTTCGGCCAGGCGCGACGGCGCCACGCCGGGCGCGGCGATGAACCGCGACGCCTGGCGGTTGCCGTGCGTGATGGTGCCGGTCTTGTCGAGCAGCAGCACGTCGACGTCGCCGGCCGCTTCGACCGCGCGGCCCGAGGTGGCGATCACGTTGGCCGCCATCATGCGGCTCATGCCGGCCACGCCGATCGCGGACAGCAGGCCGCCGATGGTGGTCGGAATCAGGCAGACCAGCAGCGCCACCAGCACCGTGACGGTCACCGGCACGCCGGCCTTGGCGACCAGCACGCTGTAGACCGAGAACGGCTGCAGCGTCGCGGTGGCCAGCAGCAGCACGATGGTCAGGCCCACCAGCAGGATGGTCAGCGCCAGCTCGTTTGGCGTCTTCTGGCGCTTCGCGCCCTCGACCATCGCGATCATCCGGTCGATGAAGCTCTGGCCCGGGTTGGCGGTGATGCGCACCACGAGCCAGTCGGACAGCACGCGCGTGCCGCCGGTCACCGACGAGAAGTCGCCGCCCGATTCGCGGATCACCGGCGCCGATTCGCCGGTGATCGCGCTTTCGTCGACCGAGGCGACCCCTTCGATCACCTCGCCGTCGCCGGGAATCATGTCGCCCGCCTCGACCAGCACCACATCGCCGCGGCGCAGCGCCGTGGCGGCGCGCGGCTCGGTCGGGCCGCCGCGCCGGCCGTCCTTCAGCACGCGCGCCGTCACCGTGGTGCGCAGCCCGCGCAGCGCCGCCGCCTGCTGCTTGCTGCGCCCTTCGGCGAGCGCCTCGGCAAAGTTGGCGAACAGCACCGTGAACCACAGCCAGACTGACACGGCCAGGATGAAGCCGGCGCTCTCGCCGCCGGCGGAGGTTTCGGGCGCGAAGGCCGCGCGCAGGAACAGGATCGTGGTCAGGATGCTGCCGGCATAGACCACGAACATCACCGGATTGCGCAGCTGCTGGCGCGGCGACAACTTGCGCCAGGCCGCCACCAGCGCCGGCTTGAGCAGCTGCGGCGCGAACATGCCGCGCGCCGGGGCGCGATCGGAAAGCGCGGGTTGGCGATCGGTCACGGGCGTGCCGGCCGACACTTCGCCCGGATTGCCGCCGATCTCGGCCGCATTGGCCGTGGATTCTTGTTGCATGGGATCTCCGCAGTGCGCTAGAGAGGAGGGAGGAACGCGGACGCGGTCGGAACACGCGCGGCGTCCGATGTCATCAGGGGAACGCCCGGCTCATCGAACTGGCTCATCGAACTGGCTCATCGAACTGCCTCATCGAACCGGCTCATCGAACCGAACCGGCTCATCGAACGGCGGCGCCCTGCAGCTGCTCGGCCACGGGACCGAGCGCGAGCGCGGGCACATAGGTCAGCGCACCGACCAGAAGCACGGTGCCCACCAGCAGCACCACGAACAGCGGCCCGTGCGTGGGCATGGTGCCGCCGCTTGCCGGCACGCGCTTCTTCGCGGCGAGGGCGCCGGCCATCGCGAGGACCGGGATGATGACCCAGAAGCGGCCGAACCACATCGCGGCGGCCAGCAGCGTGTTGTAGAAGGGCGTGTTGGCCGACAGGCCGGCGAAGGCACTGCCGTTGTTGTTCGCGGCCGAGGACAGTGCGTAGAGGATCTCGGAGAAGCCGTGCGTGCCGGGATTGAGCACGCCGGCGCGGCCGGCCTCCATCGACACCGCCGCCGCCGTGCCCAGCAGCACCAGCAACGGCGTGACGAGGATCACCACGGCGGCCATCTTCATCTCGTAGGCCTCGATCTTCTTGCCGAGATATTCGGGCGTGCGGCCGATCATCAGGCCGGCGATGAACACGGCCAGCACCGCATACACCAGCATGCCGTACAGGCCCGAGCCGACGCCGCCGAACACGACCTCGCCGAGCTGCATCAGCAGCATCGGCACCAGTCCGCCGATGGCGGTGAAGGAGTCGTGCATCGCATTGACCGCGCCGCACGACGCCGCGGTCGTGACCGTGGCGAACAGCGCCGATGCGGCCAGGCCGAAGCGCGTTTCCTTGCCTTCCATGTTGCCGCCGTCCTGCCAGGTCGAGGCGAGGCTGTCCACCGGCAATCCCGCCAGCGCGGGGTTGGGCTGCTGCTCGGCCAGCGCGGCCACGCAGGCCATCGCGACGAAGATCGCGGTCATCGACGCCAGCACCGTGATGCCCTGGCGGCGATCACCGACCATCTCGCCGAAGGTGAAGCACAGCGCGGCGGGAATCAGGAAGATCGCCAGCATCTCGATCAGGTTCGCCAGCGCGGTCGGGTTCTCGAAGGGATGCGCCGAGTTGGCGTTGAAGAAGCCGCCGCCGTTGGTGCCCAGCATCTTGATCGCCTCCTGCGACGCGACCGGGCCCATCGCCAGCGTCTGCCGGTCCGTGCGGACCGGCTCCGCGACGGGCCTGCCCTCGGCGTCCAGTACCGGCTGCCCGGCGGCATCGGTCTTCGGCATGGTGTACTCGACCGCGGACACCATCGACACCGGCTTGTAGGCGTCGAAGTTCTGGATCACGCCCTGGCTGACCAGGGCCAGCGCGATGACGGTCGCGATGGGCATCAGCACATAGAGCGTGGTGCGGGTCATGTCGACCCAGAAGTTGCCGATGGTCGCCGCGCTCTGGCGCGCGAAGCCGCGGATCAGCGCGAATACCACCGCGATGCCGGTCGCCGCCGACACGAAGTTCTGCACGGTCAGGCCCAGCATCTGCGTCAGATAGGCCATCGTCGATTCGCCGGCATAGCCCTGCCAGTTGGTGTTCGCGACGAAGCTGATCGCCGTGTTGAATGCGGAATCGGGCGACACCGGGCCGAAGCCCTGGGGATTGAGCGGCAGCACGCCCTGCAGCCGCTGCAGGCCATAGACCACCACCACGCCCAGCACGTTGAACGCGAGCACGGCGACGGCATACCGCTTCCACCCCATCTCGGCATCGGGGCGTACGCCGGCAACGCGATAGAGCAGGCGCTCGACGGGCCGACCCCATGCGGTCAAGGCGTATTGGCCGTCCTCGACGGCGCGGCGCAGATAGCGTCCCAGCAGCGGCGCCATCGCCAGCAGGATGGCGAGAAACAGGGCCAGCAGGCCCATGAACTGCGTGGTCATCAGAATTTCTCCGGGCGCAGCAGCGCGATCAGCAGATAGACGAACACGGCCGCGGCCATCGCCGCGGCCAGCAGATCGGTCCAGTTCATCGTTGCCCCCTGCCCGGGGTGGCACCGCACTGCGGCGGCGTGTCGTTGGCCGGCCCGTGCGGGCGCACATTCGCCGGCGCGCGCGGCGCCAGCACGACGCACAGCTGCAGCAGCACGGCACAGAGTCCGGCGAAGCCGAACAGTACGATCAGGAAAATCCCGTCCATGGCAAATACCGAGAGTGATACCGGCTTGCAGATTAGGGAGGGGCGGCTAAAAACGGGGTAGAAAGGTGGAGGGGTGCCGTAAAGAAGGTATAAAGATGCGGCAGAGGGCGTCCGTCAATGGATTTGCCGCATTGTTTTGACAGTCCGGCACATGACCTGTATAACGGGAACCGCAGGATCTTCAAGCAAGCACGTCGATTACCGAGTTGGCCGCCCCCGGCTCCGCCACTTCTTCTCCATGTTTCTTCTTGATCGTCATGCCCCTCGGGACATTTGTCCGATGGGAACAATCCAGGAGATATACATGGATACCGGTACCGTAAAGTGGTTTAACGATTCGAAGGGCTTCGGCTTCATTACGCCGGACGCCGGCGGCGACGATCTGTTCGCGCATTTTTCGGAAATTCAGGGCAGCGGTTTCAAGTCGCTGCAGGAAGGACAGAAGGTGCGCTACGTGCGCGGCGTCGGCCAGAAGGGCCCGGCCGCCACGAAGATCGAACCGGTCTGACGCTTGCCACGAAAACCCCGCGCTTGCGGGGTTTTTTATTGCCGGCCGCTTTTTCTGCCTGTCGCAGCCAGCCGGCGTCCACGTTGTTCAACAGGAGCGATGCATGGACTCCCTTCCTACCGCCAGCTACAAGGGCTACGAGCTCTACCCGCTGGTCTACCGGCGCACCCCGGTGCAGACATGGCCGCGTACCAAACCCGAACTTGCTTTTGACGTCTCGGTGATGATCTGCATCGAAGGCCAGCCCCCTGGCAACGAGCAATCACGCCTGTACCGCCTGACCAGCGGCTCGTGCGAGAACGTCGGCACCGCCCGACGCGCCGCCGTCGACTACGGCCGCGCCATCATCGACGGCCTGGTCCCGACCGAAACGCTGCCTACGGCCTGAAGCGCCAAAGCGAGCCCGCCATGAGCGAAGCCGTCAGTTACCTCTGTACGTTGCCATGGGCCGGTACCAGCCTCGCCTACCATGTCAGCGTCAATTTCGCCGGTTCCGGCGAATGCGATTGCGTTCGATTCACCAGTTTCGTCGGCGTGGGCCGGCGCTCGTTCACGATCCGCGCCGATGCGGATGCGGATACGGTTGCGGCCCGCGGCACGCTGACCCGCGACGGCGAGGCGCTGTGCCGGCTGGCGATCGGCCAGGCGCTGCGCGACGCGCTGCACGACAAGACCCTCGCCGGCGATCATCTGCTCGATGCGCTGGCCGCCCCGTGGCAAGGGGAACTGCGCCCCGTACGATCGCGCGACGCCAGCCGGCCGGCCCGTTCGCGGCTGCAGTCGTTCGGCGTGTAAGGGGCGGGTAAAAGAACCGGGATAGAAGGACCAGCGCGTACGGTTCCGCGTATCACCGCCCGCACCGTCGATCTCGTTCAGCGCTCCCGCTGCTCGGCATCGGCGCCCGCCTGCACCGATTCGGCGCCCAGGCGCACCACTTCGATCCGATCGATGCGCCGTTCGGTCGCCTCGACCACCGTGAAGCGATAGCCGTCCAGATCGATCGCGCTGCCCACCGGCGGCACGATGCCAAAACGGTCCAGCAGCAGGCCGCCCAGCGACGCATAGCGCCCCTGCGATTGCGTCCACGGTTCGCCCAGCTCCAGCACGTGGGCGACCGCATGCAGATCGGCACTGCCGTCGATCAGCCAGCGCCCCTCCCCCGCCGCCGCGATGGTCGGAAGTTCGTCCTCGTCGGGGAATTCGCCCGCGATCGCTTCCAGCACATCGACCGGCGTCACCACGCCCAGCACCGCGCCGTATTCGTCGGTCACCAGCACCAGCTGGCCGCGCGACGCGCGCAGCGTCTCCATCAGCGGCAGGATGCGGATCGATTCCGGCACCACGATCGGCGGCCGCAGGCTGGCTTCGTCGATGCGGCCTTGCTCGGCCAGCGTGCCGATCAGGTCCTTGCCGCGCGCGACGCCGAGGATATCGTCCAGCTGCCCGCGGCAGACCGGAAAGAAGCTGTGCGGCGTGGCGAGGATCTGGCGGCGCAGCGTGTCGGCGTCCTGCTCGATATCGATCCACGACAGTTCCGAGCGCGGCGTCATGATCGAGCGCACCGAGCGTTCGGCCAGCGACAGCACGCCGCTGACCATGGTGCGCTCCTCCGGCGCGAAGGCCGCGGGCGCGGCGGTGTCGCGCCTGACCGGCTCGCCGGCCTCGCCCTCGGCGGCCCGGCGCGCGCCCAGCAGGCGCAGCACCGCATCGGCGGTGCGCTGCCGCATCGGGCGGCGCGCCTCGTAGCGCAGCAGATTGCGGCGTGCCAGCTGGTTCAGCGCCTCGATGCCGACCGAGAAGCCGATCGCCGCGTACAGATAGCCCTTGGGGATATGGAAGCCGAAGCCGTCGGCGACCAGGCTCAGGCCGATCATCAGCAGGAAGCTCAGGCACAGCACGACCACGGTGGGGTGGGCGTTGACGAAGCGCGTCAGCGGCTTGGATGCAAACAGCATCACCGCGATGGCGAAGACCACCGCGACCATCATCACGCTCAGATGGTCGACCATGCCGACCGCGGTGATCACCGAGTCCAGCGAGAACACCGCGTCCAGGATGACGATCTGCGTCACCACCAGCCAGAAGCCGGCATAGGCGGGCTTCTCGGTCTCATGGTGGGACTTGCCCTCGATCCGCTCGTGCAGCTCCAGCGTGGCCTTGACCAGCAGGAAGATGCCCCCGCCCAGCAGGATCAGGTCCCGCCCCGAGAATTCCAGCGGCCCGAGCGCGAACAGCGGCCGCGTCAGCGTGACCAGCCACGACATCACCGACAGCAAACCCAGCCGCATGAACAGCGCCAGCGACAGGCCGATGATGCGTGCCTTGTCGCGCTGCTCCGGCGGCAGCTTGTCCGCCAGGATCGCGATGAACACCAGGTTGTCGATGCCCAGCACGATCTCGAGCACGATCAGCGTCGCCAGGCCTATCCAGATCGTGGGGTCAGTCAGCCATTCCATGTGGGCATCGTCGCGTGGGGAAGGAGCAAGGGGGGACGCTGCGCACGGAACGGGAATGGCCGCGGCAGCCGGATACGCCACAGTGTAGGGCCTGGGCCGGCTACCGCGTCAATAGGTGGGAGGATGACAAGACCGCGGCGCGCCTTCGATCAGGCAGCCGCGCGCGCCGGTGCCCTGCCGGCGGGACGCGCGAGCTGGAGATGGTCGCGCAGCGTCGCGCCCGTGTACTCGGTGCGGAAGATGCCGCGCCGCTGCAGGATCGGCACCACGCCGTCGACGAAGTCCTGCAAGCCGTCGGGCAGCGCATCGGGCATCAGGTTGAAGCCGTCGGCGGCGCCATCGCGGAACCAGTGCTCGATGTCGTCGGCGATCTGCTCGGGCGTGCCGACGATCACGCGGTGCCCGCCGCCGCCCGCCAGCTCGCGGATCAACGCGCGCACCGTCAGGTTGCGCCCTTTCGCCGCGGCCAGCGTCGCGCGAAAGAAGGTGTGGTTGCCATTGGCCGGCACGGCCAGATCGTCCGGCAAGGGCGCATCGAGTTCGAGCCGCCCCACCTCGATGCCCAGCGTGCCGGCCAGGCGATTCAGGCTGTAGTCCCACGGAATCAGATCGACCAGCGCATCGCGCCGTTGCCGGGCCTCGGCCTCCGTGGCGCCGATGATCGTGGTCAGGCCCGGCAGCACCTTGACGGCATTCGGGCCGCGCCCGAGCGCTTCCGCCCGCGTATTGACCGCACGCCGGTAGGCCAGCGCCTCCTCGAATGACTGCGCCGCCGAGAACACGGCCTCGGCGTGGCGCGCCGCCAGCTCGCGTCCATCGTCGGAACCGCCGGCCTGGAACAGCACGGGATGGCCCTGCGGCGGCCGCGGCAGGTTCAGCGGTCCGTGTACGTCGAAGAACGCGCCGTGATGGGCCACCGGCTGCAGCCTGCCGGTATCGACGAAGCGCCCGCCGGCCTTGTCACCGATGAAGGCATCGTCCTCCCAGCTGTCCCACAGCGCCTTGACCAGCGCCGTGAATTCGTCGGCGCGCGCATAGCGCTGGCCGTGGTCGGGGGGTGCGCGGCGGCCGAAATTGCGCGCCGAGCCGGCATCGGCGGTGGTCACCACATTCCAGCCGGCGCGGCCGCCGCTGACATGGTCCAGCGTCGCGAAGCGCCGCGCGATGTTGTAGGGCTCGTTGTAGCTGGTCGATACCGTGGCGACGAGGCCGATGTGCGTGGTCGCGGCGGCGACGCAGGCCAGCAGCAGCGTCGGCTCCAGCGCGGTGATCGGACGGAAATGGATCTGGTCCGCGATCGAGGCGTTGTCGGCGAGGAAGATCGCATCGAACTTCGCGGCCTCGGCGATGCGCGCGACGCGGACGTAGTGCTGCACGTCGACGAAGGCGCCCGGATCGCTGGCGGGCAGGCGCCATGCCGAGGGCACGAAGCCGGAATGCAGCGCGTTGATGTTCAGGTGCAGCTGGCGCGGGGGCGTGGTCGAGGTCGTTGTCGGTTTGATTGTCGTTGCCATGGCTCGTCTGCCGGTGTTCAGAACACCCGGCCCTCGGTCAGATGGGTGGTCTCGCCGTTCAGGTGGTAGGCGCCGATAACGCGCGCCTTGTGCAGCAGCGGGTTGTGGCTGAAGATCGTGCGCAGATTGCGCCAGTGGCGGTCGAAGTTGTAGCGCTTCGCCGTGAACGACGCCCCGCCCGCCTCGAACATCCGCTCCCCGACGTGCAGCGCCAGCTTGCTGACCACCAGCTGCGTCTGCGCGGTGGCCAGCGCACCCTGCAGCACCAGCGCCTCGGCATCGGCATCGCCCGCCTGCAGCGCATCGGCCGAGCGGTCCAGCACGCGCGCGTTCTCCCGGACCAGCGCGTCGATCGCATGGCTGTGCGCGGCCAGATCGCCAATCACCTGCTGGATGACATGGTCCTCGCGCGCGGACGGCGCGGGACTGTGCAGCGCGGGACGGCCATGCCGCTGCACGTAGTCCCGCGCATCGGCCCACGCGTTGCGCACGATGCCGGCGGCCACCGCGACCAGATGCAGCTGCCGCAGCGCCCCGCAATGGCGGCCTACCAGCGTGCTGTTGCCGCGCCGGGTCACCTCGTCGGCAAATACCTGCACGTTGTCGAGCACCAGGCTGCCGCTGGCCGTCATGCGCTGGCCCATGCCGTCCCAATCGTCGACCACGCCGAAGCCGGGGCGATCGGTCGGAATCACGATCGACGCATCGGCGCCGTCGGCATCCTTGACGTTGATGCGCGCGTAGTCGGCGAAGGCCGTGCCGGTCGAGTAGTACTTGCGGCCCGACAGCCGGTAATGGCCGCCGTCGCGGCGCAGCGCCGTGGTGATTTCGCCGGGCCGGGCGGTGCCGACCTCCGTCGACGCCCCGCCGAAGATCGCGCCGCCGACGATGCGCCGCACCTGCAGGTCGTTGAAGGCCGAGCGCGGGGACAGCCGCAGCGACTCGGTCTGATCGAAATGAATGCGCAAGGCGTGCGCGACATTGGACTCGTGCGCCGCGATGGTCGCGATCACCTCGAACAGATCGACCAGCGAGCCGCCCAGGCCGCCCTGCTCCACCGGAATCCGCAACAGGCCCAGGCCCGACTGCCGGAACAGCGCGAAGCCCTCATAGGGCAGCAGGCGCCGGGCCTCGCGCGCCGCGGCATCGGTACCGATCTTCTGTGCCAGCTCGGGCAGCGACTCCAGCGCGGCGCGCAGGGCATGGCGCGCATCGAAGTCCAACGGGGCATTCATTGGCGGGTCCTCTCGTCTGCAATACGAGCCTGAGAGGATAGGGACGGGACCTGCGGAGGGGAACGAAGGAAAGGGGATATCGATATCTGCGGCGACGTTCTTTGGATAGGAGCGCGCGCAGTCGCGCCGCCGAAATGCCATCCGCCGATGAACGCCACCCAATGAAAAGAGCCCGCATGAAGCGGGCTCGATCGGATGCCGGTGAAGCGCGGAACCTGGACTCAGAACGGAATATCGTCGTCCATATCCTCGAAGCCGTTCGACGGCGACTGCTGCGGCCGGCGTGCGCCGCCCTGGCCGCCACCACCGCCCTGCGCACCGCCACGGCCGCCGCCACCGCCATAGCCGCCGCCCGACGATTCGCGCGCGTAGCCGCCGCCTTCCTCGCCGCCGCCGCCGCCCTGGCGCGAGCCCAGCATCTGCATCTGCTCGGCGACGATCTCGGTGCTGTACTTGTCCTGGCCGGACTGGTCCTGCCACTTGCGGGTGCGGATGCGGCCTTCGATATAGACCTGGGAGCCCTTGCGCAGGTACTGGCCGGCGATCTCGGCGAGCTTGCCGAAGAAGGCCACGCGGTGCCATTCGGTCAGCTCCTTCATGTCGCCGCTCTGCTTGTCCTTGTAGCGGTCCGTGGTGGCCAGCCGGATATTGGTCACGGCATCGCCACTTGGCATATAGCGCGTTTCGGGGTCCGCGCCGAGGTTGCCGACGAGGATGACTTTGTTGACGGATGCCATGAGGTGTTCTCCGAGAACCGCGCCCCGATGGGCGGCGCGGCAATGTGCTGACTGATTTGACTCTTTCGACTGATTTGCGCCCGGCGCGCCGATGGTAGTGCGGCCCGGCGCCGGAAAGCGTTTCCGCGTGATGCGGCCGTTGCCGTGGACCGCCGTGGACCGCGCTGGAGACGTCGTGCCCGGCAGGCCGCCGCGTCAGTGCGCCGGCTGCGGCTCGCTGTCCGGGCCGCCGTGGCGGACCCTGGCGGGCGGCGGCTTCATGCCCCAGGCGATTATAAGCCAGAGCACCAGCACGGCCGCGCAGCCATGGAAGACCGCGCTGCGGCCGGCGTGCTGCAGCAGCCAGCCCCCGACGGCGCCGCCGAGAAACAGCCCGATCGCCTGGGTGGTGTTGTAGACCCCGAGCGCGGCGCCGCGCGAGGCGGCCGCGTAGCGCGACACCAGCGAGGGCTGCATCGCCTCCAGCACGTTGAAGGCGACAAAAAACAGCAGCAGCACCCCGACGATCGGCCACAGGCCATGCACCGCGGCGAACAGCAGCTGCACCGCCGTCATCAGCGCGACCGCGCCGAGCAGCACCGGGCGGATCCGGCCGTAGCGCTCGGCCGCCATCATCGGCGCCAGCATCAGCAGGAACGACACGAGCACGACCGGCAGATAGACCTTCCAGTGCGAGTCGACCGGCATGCCGGCATCGACCAGCATGCCCGGCACCACCATGAACATCGCCACCTGGGAGGCATGCAGCGCCAGCACGCCGACGTTCATGCGGGCCAGATCGGGATTGAGCAGCACCTTCGGCAATACCCGGTGCAGCGGCAGCTGGTCCGGGTGGGGCGGCGGCGGAGTCGGCACCAGGAACAGCGTGACGGCGATCGCCAGCAGGCCGAGCACCGACATCAGCGTGAAGATGCCCGGCATGCCGATGGTGCGCAGCAGCGGCGAGGCAATCACCAGCGACAGCGCGAAGGTCAGGCCGATGCTGCCGCCAACCATCGCCATCGCCTTGGTGCGATGGCGCTCGCTGGTCAGGTCGGCGATGCAGGCGGTGATCGCCGCCGAGATCGCGCCCATGCCCTGCAGCGCGCGGCCGGCGATGATGCCGGTCAGCGTGTCGGAGAACGCCGCCACCAGCCCGCCGGCGACGAACAGCAGCAGGCCCCCGACCATCACGGGCTTGCGGCCGATGCGGTCGGACAGCCAGCCGAGCGGGATATGCAGGAAGGCCTGCATCAGGCCGTAGATGCCCATCGCCAGGCCGATGCGCTGGGCATCATGGCCATCGGGCAGCGTACGGGCGTATTCGGCGAAGACCGGCAGGATCAGGAACAGGCCCAGCATGCGCAGCGCGAAGATGCTGGCCAGCGACACGCTGGCGCGCAGTTCGATACGGCTCATCCGTGCGGAGACCGTGCCGGCTGTTCGTTCGGCACCATCGGCCGCGGCTGGGGAAGAAGACTGGGTCGACGGCATTGCGCTCGTGGGGACTCGGGGATACGGGTGGCCGGCCGTGCGCCGGGCCCCGCGCCGCGGTGCGCGGCCATGCCGGGGCGCCATGCGAACCGCCACCGTGGCCACCGTGCCGGGCGCCGGAGCCGCGCCCCCTCGCCGGCAGGGGGCAGAGGCAGGGGCAACCCCGGAAACCGAAGTTCGGTATATTAGCAGGTTTGCTCCCGGCGCCAGACGCCGGATCGGCGGGAAGTGGCCCGGGCTGGCGAGGAAAATCGGCCAGCGGCACGGACGTGGCGGCCAGCGGTGGACAGGTTGCGGCAGGCAGCGGCCGAGGCAGCGGCAGATCGCCGCAGAGGCCGGCAGGCAAAGGCAAAAGCCGCGGCCGAAGCCGCGCCAAGACGGCCGCCAGCCCCCTTCCCCGCCGGCCCGCGCCGAGGCCCCGGCCTGCTTCCTGCTTTGAGCGTACGCCCGCCGCCAGCCATGGCGCGGGCGCTCCGTGAGACCGGCCTGTCGACCCCGACTGGCGGCCCCGCCTGGCGAAGACAAACGGTATATGGAAGAAATCAGAATCCGTGGGGCCCGCACCCACAATCTCAAGAACATCAATCTCGATCTGCCGCGCAACAAGCTGATCGTGATCACCGGCCTGTCTGGCTCGGGCAAGTCCTCGCTCGCCTTCGACACGCTCTATGCCGAAGGCCAGCGCCGCTACGTCGAGTCGCTGTCGGCCTATGCGCGCCAGTTCCTGCAGCTGATGGAAAAGCCGGACGTCGATCTGATCGAAGGCCTGTCGCCGGCGATCTCGATCGAGCAGAAGGCCACCAGCCACAACCCACGCTCGACGGTCGGCACCGTCACCGAGATCCACGACTACCTGCGTCTGCTGTACGCGCGCGCCGGCACGCCGTATTGCCCCAACCACGACCTGCCGCTGCAGGCCCAGAGCGTGTCGCAGATGGTCGACGCGGTGCTGGCGCTGCCGGAGGACACCAAGCTGATGATCCTGGCGCCGGTGGTGGCCGACCGCAAGGGCGAGCACACCGACCTGTTCGAGACGATGCAGGCGCAGGGCTTCGTGCGCTTTCGCATCCGTTCGGGCGGCGGGGCCGCGCACGAGGCGCAGGCCAAGGTCTACGAGGTCGATGCGCTGCCCAGGCTGAAGAAGACCGAGAAGCACAGCATCGAAGTCGTGGTCGACCGCGTCAAGGTGCGCGCCGACATCAAGCAGCGCCTGGCCGAATCGTTCGAGACCGCGCTGCGGCTGGCGGACGGCCGCGCCATCGCGCTCGAGCTGGACAGCGGCGCCGAGCATCTGTTCAGCTCGAAGTTCGCCTGCCCGATCTGCTCGTACTCGCTGCCCGAGCTCGAGCCGCGGCTGTTCTCGTTCAACAACCCGATGGGCGCCTGCCCGAGCTGCGACGGCCTGGGCCAGATCACCTTCTTCGATCCGAAGCGGGTGGTGGCCTTCCCGAACCTGTCGCTGGCCTCGGGCGCGATCAAGGGCTGGGACCGCCGCAACCAGTTCTACTTCCAGATGCTGCAGAGCCTGGCGGCGTTCTACGACTTCGACCTGGACACCGCCTTCGAGGACCTGCCGGCCGAGGTGCAGCAGGTGGTGCTGCACGGCTCGGGCGAGACCGAGATCCCGTTTACCTACATGAACGAACGCGGCCGCACCACGACGCGCTCGCATGTGTTCGAGGGGATCATTCCCAATCTGGAGCGCCGCTATCGCGAGACCGATTCCGTGGCGGTGCGCGAGGAGCTGGCCAAGTACCAGAACAACCAGCCCTGCCCCGCCTGCCATGGCACGCGGCTGCGCACCGAAGCGCGCCACGTCAAGGTCGGCGACGGCGAACAGGCGCGCGCGATCTACGAGATCAGCGGCTGGCCGCTGCGCGACGCGCTGACCTGGTTCCTGACGCTGCAGCTGCAGGGCGCCAAGCGCGAGATCGCCGACAAGATCGTGCGCGAGATCTCGGCGCGGCTGAACTTCCTGAACAACGTCGGGCTCGACTATCTGTCGCTGGAGCGCAGCGCCGACACGCTGTCGGGCGGCGAGGCCCAGCGCATCCGGCTGGCCTCGCAGATCGGCTCGGGCCTGACCGGCGTGATGTATGTGCTGGACGAACCGTCGATCGGGCTGCACCAGCGCGACAACGACCGGCTGATCGGCACGCTCAAGCATCTGCGCGACATCGGCAATTCGGTGCTGGTGGTCGAGCACGACGAGGACATGATCCGCGCCAGCGACTATGTGGTCGACATCGGCCCGGGCGCGGGCGTGCATGGCGGGCAGATCGTCGCCGAGGGCACGCCGCCACAGATCGAGGCCTCGCCGGCCTCGCTGACCGGGCAGTACCTGTCGGGCGAGCTCAGCATCGAGGTGCCGGCCACGCGCACGCCGCCGGACCCGGAACGGATGCTGCGCATCCTGAACGCCAGCGGCAACAACCTGAAGCAGGTCAATGCCGAGATTCCGGTCGGCCTGCTGACCTGCGTGACGGGCGTGTCGGGCTCGGGCAAGTCGACGCTGATCAACGACACGCTGTATCCGGCGGTGGCCCGCCATCTGTACGGCTCGACGCCGGAGCCGGCGCCGCACGACCGCATCGACGGGCTGGAGCACTTCGACAAGGTCATCAACGTCGACCAGAGCCCGATCGGCCGCACGCCGCGCTCGAATCCGGCCACCTATACGGGGCTGTTCACGCCGATCCGCGAGCTGTTCGCCGGCGTGCCGTCGGCCAAGGAGCGCGGCTACGATCCGGGCCGCTTCTCGTTCAACGTCAAGGGCGGGCGCTGCGAGGCCTGCCAGGGCGACGGCGTGCTCAAGGTCGAGATGCACTTCCTGCCCGATGTCTACGTGCCCTGCGACGTCTGCCACGGCAAGCGCTACAACCGCGAGACGCTGGAGGTGCTGTACAAGGGCAAGAACATCTCGGAGGTGCTGGAGCTGACGGTCGAGCAGGCCTACGAGTTCTTCAGCGCGGTGCCGGTGGTCCGGCGCAAGCTGCAGACGCTGCTCGACGTGGGGCTGGGCTATATCCGCCTGGGGCAGGCGGCGACCACGCTGTCGGGGGGCGAGGCGCAGCGCGTCAAGCTGTCGCTGGAGCTGTCCAAGCGCGATACCGGCCGCACGCTGTACATCCTCGACGAGCCCACCACCGGCCTGCACTTCCACGATATCGCGCTGCTGCTCAAGGTCATCCACAAGCTGCGCGACCAGGGCAATACCGTGGTCATCATCGAACACAACCTCGATGTGATCAAGACCGCGGACTGGGTGCTGGACCTCGGCCCCGAGGGCGGCGCCGGGGGCGGGCAGATCATCGCGCGGGGCACGCCGGAGGACATCGCCGCCAGCAAGGCGAGCTTTACCGGCAAGTATCTGGCGCCGCTGCTGAAGCGGCCCGTGGAAGCGGCCGCAGCGCAGGCCGCGGCACGGGCCCCGGCGCGGGTCAGGCGCCGCTGACGCGCGGCGGCGCCCTGCCCTCGTCGGCGGGCACCATCGGTGCGCGCGCCGGGGCAGGCGTGCCGCCGGCGGCCGCGGGCGCAGGGATGCCCTCCTCCTGCGGCTGGCCATCCTCTTCCCGCATCCGGCTGCGATCGAGGGCGCCGGCTTCCTCCAGCACCGGATAGGCGGTGGCGCAGAACAGCGAGTTCAGGCGCTTCAGGTCGCTGATCACGTCCAGGTGCAGCGAGCTGGTGTCGATGCTCTCGATGGTCTGCGTGGCCACGCGGCGCAGGTGGGTGTGCGAATACTTGCGCTCCAGCTCGCGGAAGGTCGCCTTCTCGCGCATCAGCTGCCGCGCGCTCTTCAGGTCGCCGTTCAGGAACACCGACAGCCCCAGCCGCAGATTGCTGATCAGCCGGGCATGCATCTCGGTGATCTCCTGCATGCCGGCCTCGGAGAACACCAGGTTGTGCGCGATCTTCTTGTCGCGCGCGTCGAGCAGGATCCGCTCGATGATGTCCGCCGCATGCTCCAGGTTGATATTGAGCGAGATGATTTCGGTCCAGCGGCGGCCGTCGCGCTCGTCGAGCGCCTCGACGCTGATGCGCGTCAGGTACAGCTTGATCGCGGTGTAGAGATCGTCGATCTCGTCGTCGATGCGGCAGGTGGCGGCGGCCAGCTTGGCATCGTTGGTCCGCAGCACGCGCAGCATGTTGTCCAGCATCTGCTCGACGCGGTCGCCGATGCGCAGCACCTCGCGCGCCGCGTTGGCCAGCGCCAGCGTCGGCGTGGACAGCGCGGCCGGGTCGAGATGGCGCGGCGTGACCTGGCTCTCGCCGGTGTTGCGGCCCGGCAGGATGGTTTCGCACAGCCGCGCCAGCGGCGCGGTCAGGCCGATCAGCGCGACCGCCAGCACCACGTTGAACAGCAGGTGGAAATTGACGATCAGCCGCTGCGGGTCCGCATCGAGCGCGCGCAACAGCGTCTGCGCTTCGTCCAGCAGCGGCAGCGCCACCACGCAGCCGAGCAGGCGCGACAGCAGATTGCCCAGCGTCACGCGCTTGCCGGGCTGGTTATTGCCGGAGGTGGTCAGGAACGCCGAGATGCCCGAGCCGAGGTTGGCGCCCAGCACCAGCGCCAGCGCGACGGGGATCGACACCACGCCGGCCGAGGCCAGCGCGCCGCAGAACAGCACCACCGCGAGGCTCGAATAGGACAGCACGGTCAGGAAGGCGCCGACCAGCATGTCGAGCGCGGTATCGCCGGTCAGGCTGGCGAACAGCACCTTGACGCCGGCGGCCTCGACCACCGGACGCGTCGCATTGGAGATCAGCTCCAGCGCCAGCGTGATCAGCCCCAGGCCGATCAGCACGCGGCCGACGTGGCCGGGCCGGCTGCCCTTCCAGCTCAGATGCGCGATCACGCCGACGAAGATCAGCAGCGGCGACAGCCACGACAGGTCCAGCGAGAACACCTGCACCATCAGCGCGGTGCCGACGTTGGCGCCGAGCATGATGGCCAGCGCGGGCGCGACCGCGATCAGGCCCTGGCTGACGAAGGAACTGACGATGACGGCGGTCGCATTGCTGCTTTGCACCAGGCCGGTCACGCCGAGGCCGGCGGCGAAGGCGGTGAAGCGATTGGCAACGCTGGCCGAGAGCACGTGGCGCAGATTCGCGCCGTAGACGCGCAGAATGCCGACCTTGACGATATTCGTGCCCCAGACCAGCAGCGCGACCCCGGAGAGCAGATGAAGCAGAACGCCCATGGTGTGGCACCCATTGCGGCCGGTGCGGCGGTCAGAGGCAGGGGCCGCCCGGCCCTTGTTGTGAATGAACGGCCATTATGCGCCCGCGCCGCGGGCAAGGGCAACGCGGGGCGCCAGCGATGGTGGGCTTTGCAACGCTTCGCGGCGCTGCGGCGTTGCGACTTTGCGGTTCAGTGGCCTTCGAATCGGCACACGGTAAACAGCGGCAGCCCGCTGTCGAGCAGATGGCGCGAGCCGCCAAGCTCCGGCAGGTCGACGATCGCCGCGCCCTCCACTACGGTCGCGCCGAGCCGCTCCAGCAACCGGCGTCCGGCCATCATGGTGCCGCCGGTGGCGATCAGGTCGTCCACCAGCAGCACGCGGTCGCCCGGCTTGCAGGCATCGGCGTGGATCTCGACGGTGGCGCTGCCGTATTCGAGCTCGTATTCCTCGGCCACGGTCTGGAACGGCAGCTTGCCCTTCTTGCGGATTGGCACGAAGCCCAGGTTCAGCTCGTAGGCGACGATCGCGCCGAGGATGAAGCCGCGCGCGTCGATACCGGCCACCACGTCGAGGCCGGCATCCATGTAGCGGTGCACGAACACGTCGATCAGCACGCGCAGCGTCTTCGGGTCCTGCAGCAGCGGCGTGATGTCGCGGAACATCACGCCGGGCTGCGGCCAGTCGGGCACGGTGCGGATGCGGTCGCGCAGATAGGTGGTGACGTCGCCCAGGGGCGGGGACTGGATGGTGGGAGCGGGCATGGTCTGAAACTGCGGATGAAAGGGGTGGCTGAAGCGCCAGCCATCTAGGATAACGGCTTCCTGTCCCCTACCCCTCTCCCGCGGTGGGAGAGGAGATCGGTTTGCGTCCGTCGCTGTGCTTGCTGTCTATTTCGCCCCGCTCCCGCTTGCGCGTGGGGGCCGCGGAGAGGGGGCGTGCTCCGTCAGCGTTCGGTCAGGCGCTGCTCGGCCGCCTCGAGCGCCTCGGGCGTGCCGCGCAGCACCAGGATGTCGCCGGGCTCGAGCACGGTATCGGGCTGCGGATCGAAGGCGCGGATGCCGCGCCGCCGCACGGCGGTGACCTCGACGCCGATATGCTCGAGCCCCAGCGTGCCCAGGCGCCGGCCGACCGCGGTGGCGTCCGGGCCCAGCGACAGCGAATGCAGGCGCACCGAGTCGCGCTCGATCATGTCCTCCTCGTCGTCGCGGCCATGGAAGTAGCCGCGCAGCAGGCTGTAGCGCGCATCGCGCGCCTGCTGCACGCCGCGCACCACGCGCCGCATCGGCACGCCCAGCAGCACCAGCGCATGCGAGGCCAGCATCAGGCTGCCCTCGATGATCTCGGGCACGACCTCGGTGGCGCCGGCGCGCTGCAGCACCTCCAGCTCCGAATCGTCGACCGTGCGCACGATCACCGGCAGGGCCGGCTCGAGTTCGTGCACATGGTGCAGGACCTTCAGCGCCGACGGCGTGTTGGCATAGGTGATGATCACCGCCGCGGCGCGGTGGATGCCCGCGGCGATCAGCGCCTCGCGCCGGCCGGCATCGCCGTAGACCACCGTATCGCCGGCCGCGGCGGCCTCGCGCACGCGGTCAGGGTCCAGGTCCAGCGCGACATAGCCGATGCCCTCGCGCTCGAGCATGCGCGCCAGGTTCTGGCCGCTGCGGCCGTAGCCGCAAATGATTGCGTGCTTCTCGGTCTGCAGGCTCTGCGCCGCGATGCGCGTCATGTTCAGCGATTGCAGCAGCCATTCGTTGGCGGCAAAGCGCATCGCGATCGCGTCGCTGTACTGGATCAGGAACGGCGCCACCAGCATCGACAGCAGCATCGACGCGAGAATCACCTGCGTCAGCACCGGATCGACCAGGCCCAGCCCGTCGATCTGGTTCAGCAGCACGAAGCCGAACTCGCCGGCCTGCGCCAGCCCCAGGCCGGTGCGGATCGCCACCCCGGGACGCGAGCCGAACAGCCGCGCCAGGCCCGCGATCAGCAGAAACTTGAACAGCACCGGCACGATCAGCAGCGTCAGCACCAGCCACAGGTTGTCGATCACCACGCGGACATTGAGCAGCATGCCGATGGTGACGAAGAACAGCCCGAGCAGCACGTCGCGGAACGGCTTGATGTCCTCCTCGACCTGATGCCGGTACGGCGTTTCCGCGATCAGCATGCCGGCCATGAAGGCGCCGAGCGCCATCGACAGCCCCAGCCGCTCGGTCAGCGCCGCCATGCCCAGCGTGACCAGCAGCAGGTTCAGCATGAACAGTTCCTGCGAGCGGCGGGCGGCCACCACATGGAACCAGCGGCTGACCACTTCCTTGCCGAGCACGAAGATCAGCGTCAGCGCCACCACGATCTTGATGATGGCCAGGCCCAGCGCCATCGGCAGCTCGCCGGGGTCGCGCGACAGCGCGGGAATCACGATCAAGAGCGGCACCACCGCCAGATCCTGGAACAGCAGCACGCTGAAGATGTTGCGGCCGTGCTCGGTCTCCAGCTCCAGCCGTTCGGACAGCATCTTGGAGACGATCGCGGTCGACGACATCGCCAGCGCGCCGCCCAGCGCGATCGAGGCCTGCCAGCTCAGGTCGAACACCGCGCTGAACAGCCAGCCGACCGGCGCCACCGCCAGCATGGTCAGCACCACCTGGCTGCCGCCCAGGCCGAACACCAGCCGCCGCATCGAGCGCAGCTTGGCCAGATTGAACTCCAGCCCGATCGAGAACATCAAAAAGACCACGCCGAACTCGGCCAGGTACTTGGTTTGCCCCGAATCGCTGGCCAGGCCAAGCGCGTGCGGTCCGATCAGGATGCCGACCGCCAGATAGCCGAGCATCGGCGGCAGCTGCAGCATGCGGAAAGCAACCACGCCGAGCACGGCGGCGGCCAGCAGCACAAGGGTCAAGTCCAGCGGAGAATGCATTCGGGCGGGCCGGTGGTGGTGCGAGCGGTGGTGCGAGCGGTGCTCGTGCGGTACTGGTTGTGGTGCGAGCTGTGGTCCGAATAGCGGTGCAGCAGTGCAGCGGTTGCGCCGGCGGTAAAGCAAGCGGTGGACCAGGAACGGCCTGCCCGGCACGGCGGCATGTTGCCGGGGGCGGCCAGCCGGCGCAGACCGAATCCGGACGCGGAGGCAGACGCCGGGCCGGACGCGCCGCGACCGGCCCGGGCGTCATCGCATTCATTGGTATACTTCGTCGCCATGATAGCCAATTTCAATGCGGAAAGAGCACTCGAGCTCGCACGCCATACCCTGCAGATCGAAGCCGATGCGGTCGCCGCGTTGTCGTCGCGGCTGACGCCGGACTTCGCGCGGGCGGTGCAGCTGGTGCTGGAGTGCTCGGGCCGCGTGGTCGTTTCCGGCATCGGCAAGTCCGGCCATATCGGCCGCAAGGTCGCGGCCACGCTGGCCTCGACCGGCACGCCCGCCTTCTTCGTCCATCCCGCCGAGGCCTCGCATGGCGATCTCGGCATGGTCACGCGCGACGACGTGCTGATCGCCTTCTCCAATTCGGGCGAAACCTCCGAGCTGCTGTCGATCGTGCCGATCGTCAAGCGCATCGGCGCCAAGCTGATCTCGGTGACCGGCAATGTCGAATCGAACCTGGCGCAGCTGGCCGACGCGCATCTGGACGCCCGCGTCGAGAAGGAAGCCTGCCCGCTGAATCTCGCCCCGACCGCCAGCACGACGGCGGCGCTGGCGCTGGGCGACGCGCTGGCGGTGGCGGTGCTCGACGCGCGCGGCTTCGGCGAAGAGGACTTCGCCCGCTCGCACCCCGGCGGTGCGCTCGGCCGCAAGCTGCTGACCCATGTGCGGGACGTGATGCGCACCGGCAATGCGGTGCCCGAAGTCCGCGAAAGCACGCCGCTGGCACAGGCCCTGATGGAGATCACCCGCAAGGGCATGGCCATGACCGCCATCGTCGATGCCGAGGGCCGCGCGATCGGCGTCTTCACCGACGGCGACCTGCGCCGGCTGCTGGAAACGCCGCGCGACTGGAAGACCGTGCCGATCGGCGAGGTCATGCATGCCAACCCCTTCACCGTCGGGCCGGACCAGCTCGCGGTCGAGGCGGTGCAGGTCATGGAAGCAAACCGCATCAACCAGCTGCTGGTGGTCGACGCCGACCAGCGCCTGGTGGGCGCGCTGCATATCCATGACCTGACCCGGGCCAAGGTCATCTGACGAACGCCATGCGGGATCTGTTCCCTTCCCTGTCCCGCCTCGCGCTGCGGCTGATGCCGCTGCTGCTGATGGCGCTCGTTGCCGGCAGTACGTTCTGGCTGGTGCAGATCAACACGCCGCGCCAGGTCAGCGATACCGAACGCCAGAAGCGCCATGTGCCCGACTACTGGATGGAGCGCTTCACCGCGACCGAACTGGCCGAGGACGGCAGCACCAAGATGCGCTTCACCGGCGAGCGGATGATCCATTACGAGGACGACCAGACCTACGAGGTCACGCGGCCGGCGATGCGCGCCTACGAACCGGACCGGCCGCCGGTGACCGGTACCGCCGACCTGGGCAAGATGAACGCCGACGCCAGCGTGATCGACCTGTTCGGCAACGCCCATATCGTTCGCGTGCAGGGCGCCGATCCATCGCAGGACCCGCAGATGAGCGCGACCTCGAGCTACTTCCAGATCCTGATCAACGACGACATCGTGAAGACCGACAAGCCGGTCAAGCTGACCCGCGGACCGTCGGTGATGACGGCCAACGGCCTGGTCTTCAACAATGTCACGCGCGAGGTCAATCTGCTCGGCAATGTGCGCGGCACCATCGTGATGGCGCCGCGCGGCGGCGGCGCGAAACAGCCATGACGCATCGCGCCGCCGCGCCAGGCGCGCACCATTCGAACGATCTCCGCGCCAGTCCGGGCCACTCGCCCCGTCTGGACGATTCCCGGACAACGCCAATCAACGCCATCGTGGCCAACATGACCCTGACCCTGACGACCTGGACCCGCCGCCGCGCCACCGCCGTGCTGCTCGCCTTCGCCGCCGGCATGACGCTCGCCCTGCCGGCGCTCGCCGAACGCGCCGACCGCGACAAGCCGCTGGTGCTCGAGGCCGACAACGCCAGCTACGACGACGTCAAGCAGATCTATACGCTGACCGGCAACGTGGTGCTGACCAAGGGGACCATGGTGCTCAAGTCCGATGCCGCCGAGGTCCGCACCGATCCCGAGGGCTACCAGTACGCGGTGGCCACGTCCAAGGGCGGCAAGCAGGCCTATATCCGGCAGAAGCGCGACAACGTCGACGAGTACATCGACGGCTGGGGCGACCGCATCGAATACGACGGCAAGCAGGAAGTGGCCAAGCTGATCGGCAATGCGCGCATGGCGCGGCTGGCGGGCGCCAAGGTGGTCGACGAGATCCGCGGCGCGGTGCTGACCTACGACAGCCGCAACGAGTTCTACACCGCGGCCGGTGGCAGCGGCAACGCGGCGCCGGCGAACCCGTCCGGCCGCGTACGCGCCGTGCTGTCGCCGCGCCAGAGCCAGGGGACCGGCGGCAGTGGCGCCGGCGTGGACCTGAAAGGCTCGCCGACGGCCAAGCCCTGATCGCTTCCCGGGCTTGACGTACCCGCACGCCGCGCACGCCGCGCCACGTACGCTTCGCCACGCCCGCTTCGCATGACGCAGTATCAAAGGATTGCCCACATGTCCGTTGCCGACACCGCTACCGCCACCGCTCCCGCCGCCAACGCCAACACCGCAGCCGGTGCCGGCGCGGGCACGATGCCGGCCACCAGCAACCTGGTGGTGCGTCATCTGAAGAAGCGCTACGGCTCGCGCACCGTGGTCAAGGACGTGTCGCTGGACGTCAAGAGCGGCGAGGTCGTCGGCCTGCTCGGCCCCAATGGCGCGGGCAAGACCACCTCGTTCTACATGATCGTGGGCCTGGTCGCGCTCGACGAAGGCGACATCGTGCTCGACGGCCAGCACATCAGCGGCCTGCCGATCCACGAGCGCGCGCGCATGGGCCTGTCGTACCTGCCGCAGGAAGCGTCGGTGTTCCGCAAGCTCAATGTCGAGCAGAACATCCGCGCGGTGCTGGAACTGCAGCGAGACAACGGCAAGGCGCTGTCCGGCGCCGAGATCGAGCGGCGGCTGGACAGCCTGCTCGACGATCTGCAGATCGCGCACCTGCGCAACAACCCCGCGCTGTCGCTGTCGGGCGGCGAGCGCCGCCGCGTCGAGATCGCACGGGCGCTGGCCTCGGCGCCGCGCTTCATCCTGCTCGACGAACCGTTCGCCGGCGTCGATCCGATCGCGGTCGGCGAGATCCAGCGCATCGTCAGCTTCCTGAAGGCACGCAATATCGGCGTGCTGATCACCGACCACAACGTGCGCGAGACGCTGGGCATCTGCGACCACGCGTACATCATCAGCGAAGGCGCGGTGCTCGCGGCCGGCGAGCCCAAGGACATCATCGCCAATGAATCGGTGCGGCGCGTCTATCTGGGCGAAAACTTCCGCATGTAATGGCGGTTTGGCGCGCGGCCGCCCTCGCACAGAGGGCGGCCGTTTTCGTTTGTGCGCGGGCGATGTATGGATCCTGCACTGGTGATCCATCAGGCAATCGCTTCTGACCACGCAATCGAAACTTCCGATAGCAAATTCCGTTCCATCGCGGCCGAAGTTGCGCATAAAATAGGCCGCATGAAACCGTCGCTACAGCTACGCCTCTCCCAGCATCTGGCCCTGACGCCGCAGCTGCAGCAGTCGATCCGGCTGTTGCAGCTCTCCACGCTGGAACTGCAACAGGAAGTCGAGCAGGCGCTGACCGAGAATCCCCTGCTCGAACGCGAAAACGACTGGATCGAAAGCCCGCTGCGGGTCGCCGCCGACGGGTCGGTCAATGTCCAGACCACCACCACGACCCCGTCTTCCGAGCCGACGGCCCCCGCCGATTCGCGCGCGGATGGCGCCGCGTCCGCCGACGACGGCTATGCCGACGGCGCGGGCGACGATTATGGCGGCGACTGGAGCCTGGACGATTTCGCCCGCCGTCCGCAAAGCGACGAGGACGAGAAAACGCCGCTGCAATTGCGCGATGCCGAGCCCACGCTGCGCGAATATCTGATGGAGCAATTGGCGCCGCTGAAAATCTCCACGCGCGACAAGGGCCTGGCGATTTTCCTGATCGAATCGCTCGACGACGACGGCTACCTGAGCGCCTCGCTCGAGGAAATCCTTTCCGAATTGCCTGAAGAGCTCGAATTCGAGCTCGACGAAGTGCATGCGATGCTGACGCTGCTGCAAAGCTTCGACCCGCCCGGGGTCGGGGCGCGCAACGCGGCCGAATGCCTGTCGCTGCAACTGCGACGCATCGAGCATCCGCAGCGCGAGCTGGCGATGACGATCGTGCGCCATCACCTCGAACTGCTGGCCGCGCGCGATTACACCCGCCTGAAGAAGGCGCTGCAGGTCGACGACATGCAGCTGAAGGCCGCGCACGAGCTGATCCGCTCGCTCGCGCCCTATCCCGGCCACGCCTACAGCCGGCCGGAAGCGGATTTCGTCGTGCCCGACGTGTTCGTGCGCAAGAGCGGCCATAACTGGATCGCCCAGCTCAATCCCGATGTGATGCCGCGGCTGCGCATCAACGACATGTATGCGCAAATCTTGCGCGGTGCAAAAGGCGATACCGGCGCCGCGGGATTGCAGCAGAAACTGCAGGAGGCGCGCTGGCTCATCAAGAATATCCAGCAGCGTTTCGACACCATTTTGCGCGTCGCACAAGCGATCGTGGAGCGGCAAAAGAATTTCTTCACGCACGGTGAAATTGCGATGCGCCCCTTGGTTTTGAGGGAGATAGCCGATACACTGGGTCTACACGAGTCGACCATTTCTCGTGTGACGACCAATAAGTACATGGCCACCCCGATGGGGACATTCGAGCTGAAATATTTCTTTGGCAGCCATGTATCGACCGAAACCGGCGGTGCCGCCTCTTCCACCGCAATCCGTGCGCTGATCAAGCAGTTGATAGGAGCCGAAGACCCCAGAAACCCGTTGTCCGACAGCCGGATTGCCGAACTGCTGGGGGAACAAGGCTTCGTCGTGGCGCGACGTACCGTCGCCAAATACCGTGAAGCCTTGAAGATCCCCGCCGTGAACCTTCGCAAGTCTTTGTAGCCGAGTCGCATCGCCTGCCTGGTGCGGCTCTTTCAGAAGGAGAAGCGCTATGAACTTCAAGATCAGTGGACACCACTTGGACATCACGCCTTCGCTGCGTGAGTACGTGGAAACGAAACTGGAGCGAATCCTCAGGCATTTCGATCAGGTTATTGACGTCAGCGTGCTGCTATCGGTCGACAATCAAAAGGAAAAGGATCGCCGTCAACGCGCGGAAATCAATGTGCATCTGAAGGGCAAGGACATCTTTGTCGAGGCGCACCACGAAGATCTCTATGCGGCGATCGACATGCTGGTCGACAAGCTGGACCGGCAAGTGATCCGCTACAAGGACAAGGTGCAGAGCCACGACCGCGAATCGCTGAAGTACCACAGCTTCGTGGCCAGTCAGGCCCAGCAGTAGCTTGAAGATTCGGCTCGGCCACAACGCCGGCCGGCCTTGAAGTGAGGAAAGAAGCCGTGCCAGGAGCACGGCTTTTTTGCGCCCCGCGTGGACGTTCGAGCGAGGCCGCGGTGCCGCCTCGCCGTGCAACCTATAGGATGAAACCGGGATGGGGTTCCGTCTGGCCGGCTTCCCGGTGTATGCTGTGCAATACATATAGAGAATGCCCGCCCCGTTTCCTTGCGCAATGCCGCTCGGGGCGATCGGCATCGGACGGCAGGGAGCCCCCCTGCACTATAATGTGCCGCACGCTGATAGTCGGGAAGCGGCGGCAACGAACGCACCGCCCAGCAACGGCAGACCGGCCCACGCCGGCAAGAAACCGCATGGCGGCGCCAGTATCAGGAATTCCGCGCATTTCAAATGAACCGTTTGGCCAAACTGCTGCCGCCCGGCAATATCTCGCTCGACGTCAGCGTCACCAGCAAAAAACGCGTGTTCGAACAGGCCGGGCTGCTGTTCGAGAACAACCATGGCGTGGCGCGCGCCACGGTGACCGACAATCTGTTCGCCCGCGAATCGCTCGGCTCGACCGGCCTTGGCGCCGGCGTGGCCATTCCGCATGGCCGCATCAAGGGCCTGAAGCAGCCGCTGGCCGCCTTCATGCGGCTTGCCGAGCCGATTCCGTTCGAATCGCCCGATGGCAAGCCCGTTTCGCTGTTGATCTTCCTGCTGGTGCCCGAACAGGCGACGCAGCAGCATCTCGAAATCCTGTCGGAAATCGCTCAGCTATTGTCCGATCGCGATATGCGTGAAGGCCTCGCCGCTTTGCCGACGCCCGATGCGGTTCACCAGTTGCTGGTGCAATGGCATCCTTGACTCTCTCGGCGTAAGCGGCCGACCGCCGCGCCACCCGCATTCACCACCGCCCCAGCGCCCCGCCTCATCCCGCATGGAACTCACCGGCGTTACCTCCCAGTCGATCTTCGACGACAACGCAGCCGACCTCAAATTGTCCTGGGTGGCCGGGCTGGAGGGCGCCGATCGCGCCTTCGATCTCGACTTCGCACGCGAGGCGACCTCGGCGGCCGACCTGGTCGGCCACTTGAACCTGATTCACCCGAACCGGATCCAGGTGCTCGGCAAGCCGGAGATCACCTACTACCAGCGGCTCGACGACGAAACGCGCAAGCGCCAGATGGGCGAGCTGATCCTGCTCGAGCCGCCCTTCCTGGTCGTGGCCGACGGCATGGAGCCGCCGCCGGACCTGGAACTGCGCTGCACGCGCTCTTCCACGCCGCTGTTCACGACGCCGGTATCCTCGGCCGCGGTCATCGACCATCTGCGGCTGTATCTGTCGCGCATTTCCGCGCCGCGCGTGACCATGCACGGGGTGTTCCTCGATATCCTCGGCATGGGCGTGCTGATCATGGGCGAATCGGGCCTTGGCAAGAGCGAGCTGGGCCTCGAACTGATCTCGCGCGGACACGGCCTGGTCGCCGACGATGCGGTCGATTTCGTGCGTCTTGGCCCCGATTTCGTCGAGGGCCGCTGCCCGCCGCTGCTGCAGAACCTGCTGGAAGTGCGCGGCCTGGGCCTGCTCGACATCAAGACGATCTTTGGCGAAACCGCTGTGCGCCGGAAGATGAAGCTCAAGCTCGTGGTCCAGCTGGTTCGCCGCAACGACGGCGAATTCGAGCGGCTGCCGCTCGATTCGCAATATCTCGACGTGCTGGGCCTGCCGATCCATATGGTGAAGATCCAGGTGGCGGCCGGCCGCAACCTTGCGGTGCTGGTCGAGGCGGCGGTGCGCAATACCATCCTGCGCCTGCGCGGCATCGACACGCTGCGCGATTTCATGGACCGCCAGCGTGCGGCGATGCAGGCCGATGCGGCGTCGCGCGGCCAGGGCCGCCTGCTTTGAGCGTCTGACCGAGCCCGATCCTTCGGCAGCCCGGGCCGCGCCGCAACTGCGCCTTGACGCATCGGCGTGCCGGACACGCCGACAGCGTCAACCTGATTGGGGTTTTCAGCGTTTTGTGCTGTAATGGGCATCACGCCCAGCCTGCGCCGTTGCGCATCCTGCGCTTGGCGACCCGATCCTCAGTCAGGAGATTTCAGCATGAAGACACTGATCGCAACCTGCGTGCTGCTGTGCCCTCTGGTCGCCACGGGCGCCTTTGCCCAGACCGCCTCCGGCAACAGCCAGCAGAGCAAGATGAAGACGTGCAACACGCAGGCGGCCGGCAAGACGGGCGACGAGCGCAAGGCCTTCATGAAGGAATGCCTGTCGGCCAAACCCGCCACCGCCGGCAACTCGCAGCAGCAAAAGATGAAGGCGTGCAATGCGCAGGCGAGCGGCAAGAAGGGCGACGAACGCAAGGCGTTCATGAAGGAATGCCTGTCCGCATGACGGCACACCGAGCCGGCATTGTTCCGGAGCGCCGGAAAGCGAAATAGACGGCGAAACAAGAGTCGGAAAGAAATAAAGGCGAATCGCGCGGCACACGGCGGTTCGCCTTTTTCTTTGCCGGCTCACTACCCATTGCGCGGCTTTCGCACGCTTTCGCCGCCATTTCCGCCGATGGCCGCCTCACGAGCCGCGGATTTCATCGGACCGTCATGACGCAATCATCACGCGATGCTATCCTTCAAGCGTTATGCGCATCGTCCTCATCACCGGCATTTCCGGCTCCGGCAAATCGGTTGCATTGAACGTGCTCGAAGACGCAGGCTACTACTGCGTCGACAACCTGCCCGCGCAGTTCATCCCCGAACTCGCCCGCTACCTTGCGGCCGAGGGCTACACGCATCTGGGTATCGCCACCGATATCCGCAGCCGCGAATCGCTGGCCAGGCTGCCGGAGACGCTGCGGAGCCTGTCGGCCGATCACGAGGTCCGCGTGGTCTTCCTGACCGCCAATACCGATTCGCTGGTGCAGCGCTATTCCGAAACGCGGCGGCGCCATCCGCTGTCGGTGCGGCTGGCTGCGCGCGAGGCGGACGGCGCGCCCGTACCGAACGAGACCCCGCTGGTCGAAGCGATCGAGATGGAACGCGAGCTGCTGAGCCCGCTGGCCGAATCGGCGCATCGCATCGACACCAGCAATGTGCGCACCAATACGCTGCGCGCATGGATCAAGGATTTCATCCGCGACGACAATCTGGAGCTGACACTGCTGTTCACCTCGTTCGGCTTCAAGCACGGCGTGCCGAGCGATGCCGACATGGTGTTCGACGTGCGCTCGCTGCCCAATCCGTATTACGACCTGCAACTGCGGCCCCTGACCGGACGAGATGCACCCGTCATCGATTTCCTGCAGAGCCAGCCGATGGTGCTGGCGATGGCCGAGGACATTCGCGCCTATGTGGAGAAATGGCTGCCGAGCTTCGTCGCGGACAACCGCAGCTATCTGACGGTCGCGATCGGTTGCACCGGCGGCCAGCACCGCTCCGTGTACATCGCGGAAAGACTTGCCAACTACTTCCGCGCGCATGGTAATGTGCTGGTCAGACACCGCGAGCTGGTGCCGGTAGGCTGAACCGGGCAGCGCCAAGGCGGTGGATCCCGGCGGCGGCGCCACCTGCGTGCCCTCGCCCCGTGAGCGAAAGTCTTCTCGGGATCGCATGTCTTCCAGTTCCCCAGCGTCCAATCACGCGGCACCGCTCCACGTCGAAGTCGACAGCCTGCCGCTGTTTCCCCTCCATACCGTGCTGTTTCCCGGCGGCCGGTTGCCGCTGCGCGTATTCGAACCCCGCTATGTCGACATGGTGCGCAATTGCCTGCGCGACAACGCGGCGTTCGGCGTCTGCCTGATCGCCAGCGGCCCCGAGGTCGCGCAGGAAGGCAGCGCCACGGTGCCGGAAGCGGTCGGTTGCCTGGCCGAAATCGTCGACTGCAATATGGAGCAGCTGGGCGTGCTGCTGATCGAGACGCGCGGCAGGCAGCGCTTCCGCGTGCTCGAGCACCATACCCGCGACGACGGCCTGCTGGTCGCGCGCGCCGAGCTGCTGCCCGACGACGTGATCGACTGCAAGCTGGAATTGCTGGGTGAATGCCTGGCGGCACTGCGCCGCATCGTGGCCTCGCTGCATGCGCCGCCGCACAAGCTGCCATTCGCCGAACCGATGCAGTGGGAAGACCCGAGCTGGGTCGCCAACCGGCTATGCGAACTGCTGCCGGTGCCGATGAAGGCCAGGCAGATGCTGATGGCGCTGCCCGACGCCGGCATGCGGATCGAGATCGTGCATCGCTTCATGCGCCAGCATCACATGCTGTAGCGCGCGGCCGCCCCCCGCGGCTGGTGCGAGCCCGTGCGCCCCGCTGCAGGCAGGCGCCGACCAGTACCACTCCTTGCTTCAGAACAATTGCGGCAGTCCCTCGCCGGCCAGCAGCTTGCGCACTGGTGCCGGCATGCCCAGCTCATCGAGCCGGTCCAGCGACAGCCAGCGCCATTGCTCCGCCGCCGCGCCCGTATCGCTTGCATCGCCCGGCCCCACACCGCCCACACCGCCAACACCGCTTCCATCGCGCAACGCCAATGCCGCCATGTCGACCCGCACCGCGCGGATCAGCAGCCGGAAGTGGGTGAAAACGTGCGTCATCTCGGCCACCATCGCGGCGCGGGCCGGGGTGCCGAAGGCCCGCCCGAAGGCAAGCGCATCGCCCTCGGCCTGTTCGGCATCGAACGGCAGCGCCGGCACGGGCAGCTCCGGCAGGCTCCACAATCCGCCCCAGATGCCGCTGTCCGCGCGCAGCCGCAGCAGCACCTCGCGGCCATGCCGCAATACCACCATCACCGTGCTGCGCTCCGGTATCGGCGCACGCGCCTTCGGCGTCGGCAGCACCGCGGTCAGCCCCTCTCGCCGCGCGACGCACAGGTCCGACAGCGGACAGCGCGCCGCGTCTTCGAGACAGGCGGGCTTGCCGCGCGAGCAGACGGTCGCGCCCAGATCCATCAGCCCCTGCGTGTAGGCCACCATGTCCTCGGACTGGCGCGGGCCCGGCGCGGGCAGCGCGGCCTCGGCCATCGCCCACATCCTGTTCTCGATCGCCTTCTCCCCGGGATGGCCGTGCACGCCGAAGCAGCGCGCGAAGACCCGCTTGACGTTGCCGTCGAGAATCGGCGCACGCACGCCCGCGCTGAACGCCGCGATCGCCGCCGCGGTCGAGCGGCCGATGCCGGGCAGCTCCGCCAGCAGGGCCGGATCGCCGGGAAACCGACCGCCGTACTGCTCGACCACCAGCTTGGCGCAGCGGTGCAGATTGCGCGCCCGCGAGTAGTAGCCCAGCCCGGCCCACAGCGCCATCACCTCGTCGGCCGGCGCCTCGGCGAGCGCCTGCACGGTCGGCAGCCGCGCCAGAAAGCGCTGGTAGTAGTCGATCACCGCGCTGACCTGGGTCTGCTGCAGCATGATCTCCGACAGCCAGATCCGGTAGGGATCGCGCGTGTTCTGCCAGGGCAGGTCGTGGCGCCCGTGCCGGCGCTGCCATTGCACGACGCGGGCGCCAAAATCGGACGGCACCTCGGCGGACGGCACCTCGTCGGCGGCGGGATAGGCAGCGGACTCCGTGGTGGCGCGAATGGTGGATCGAGTGGTAGAGCGGCGAGGCATCGATAAGTAGCGAGGGGATCGGCGGTGTTTTTCGAGTCAGGCGCGGCGTGTCGCTCCGCTCAGCGCTGGCATTGCGGGCAATAGAAGGTCGAGCGCTGCCCCTGCACGATCTGCCGGATCGGCGTGGCGCAGTGCCGGCAGGGCTTGCCGGTGCGATCGTAGACCAGGCAGTCGAGCTGGAAATAGCCGCTGGCGCCGTCGCTGCCGACGAAATCGCGCAGCGTGCTGCCGCCGCGCTCGATCGCCAGCGCCAGCGTCTCGCGCACCGCGGCGGCGAGCCGCTCGCAACGCGCACGCGACAGCCGGCCCGCGGCGGTGGTCGGCCGGATGCCGGCGCGGAACAGGCTCTCCGAGCAATAGATGTTGCCGACGCCGACCACGATATCGCCCGACAGCAGCACCGTCTTGATCGCCGCGCTGCGCCCGCGCGTATGGCGATACAGCCAGTCGCCGTCGAAGGCCGGGTCGAACGGCTCGATGCCGAGATTGCGCAGCAACGGATGGGTGGGCAGCAGCGCCTCTGGCAGCGTGGTCCACAGCACCGCGCCAAAGCGGCGCGGGTCGCGGAAACGCAGCGTCAGCGGGCGGCCGGCCGCATCGCGCAGCAGCAGGTCGATATGGTCGTGCGTGCCCGGCGCGGGCGGCTCGTGCCAGACGCGCAGCGTGCCGGTCATGCCGAGGTGGATCAGCAGCCAGCCGGCGTCATCGCCATCAGCCACGCTCCCGGTCACGCCACCAGCAACGCCACCAGCAACGCCACCGGCCACGCCACCGGCAACGCCGTCGGCCACCACCTCCGCCTCGCGCACGCACTCAAGCAGCAGATATTTGCCGCGCCGCTCGACACGCCGGATGACCCGCCCCGGCAGGCAGGCCTCCAGTTCCTCGGGCACCGGCCAGCGCAGGCCGCGATGGCGCACCGCCACCCCGGCGATGCGGCTGCCCTCCAGATGTGGCAGCAGTCCCCGTCGGGTCACCTCGACCTCGGGCAATTCCGGCATCGAACCTCTCCTTTGCGCACGACTCCAAGCGGCAGACGCCATGCCAGCCATGGTGCACCGCAGCCGGGCATTGTAGCGGCACGTTACAATGGCCCTAACTTGTCATATGGCACCACGCGTGCCGGAGTCCCACCCATGCCGGACCGCCTGGACCGCATCTCCGCTCTGCTCCCTTCCCACGCACCGCTTGACGAGCCGCCCGCGCAGACCGCCGCGCGCGGCACGGCACCGGGCCGGCGCCTGCTGCCGCTGCTGGTGGCGGCCCTGGTCGGCGCCGGCGCGCTGACCGGCTGCGCCAGTGCGCGCGATGCCCGGTCGGCCCAGGCCGATGCCCCACGCGCGGAGGCGAAGTCCGACGGCGCCGAAACCGGCCGGCCGATGTTCACGCTGGGCAGCGACGGCGAGCTCGAGCCGACCCCGGCGACGCCGCTGCCGCCGAAGATGCCGCTGCCCGAGCTGCCGCTGACGGCCGACATCATGTACCGCGTGCTGGCCGCCGAGATCTCGATGCAGCGCGGCCTGACGGGCCCGGCCTATCGCACCTACGTGGAACTGGCCCGCTCGACCCGCGACCCACGCTTCGCGCAGCGCGCCACCGAAATCGCCTTCAATGCGCGCGTCCCGCAGCAGGCCCTCGACGGCGCCCGCCTGTGGACCGACCTGGCCCCGACTTCGCCGGCCGCGCGCCAGGTGCTGTCGACCCTGCTGGTGCTCAACGCACGCTGGGAAGAAGCCGAACCGCTGCTGTCGCTGCAACTGAACGGCGTGCCGCCGAGCCATCGGCCCGAGGCCATCCTGCAATTACAGCAGCAACTGTCACGCACCAGCGATCCGGCCGGCGCGGCCGCGCTGCTGCAGCGGCTGGTCGCCAACGACATGCAGTCGGCCGAGACGCGGCTCGCGCTGGCACGGGCCAAGGAAACCGCCGGCGATGTGCCGGGCGCGCTGGCCGAGCTCGACGAAGCGCAGCGCCTGCGTCCCGACTACGAAGCCGCGGCGCTGATGGCGGCCGAGCTGCGCGCCGACAACTCGCCCGAACAGGCGATCGCCGGCCTGAAGCGCTTCCTCGACAAGGCGCCGGCCTCGGTGAACGGCCGCATCACGCTGGCGCGCGTCTATCTGCAGCGCAACGAGATGGACGCGGCCCGGCGCGAGTTCGAGGCGCTGCGCAAGGTCGCGCCCGACGATCCGCGCGTGCCGCTGGCGCTGGGTCTGACCGGGCTGCAGGCGCGCCGCTACGACGAGGCGGAGCGCTATCTGCACGAATATCTGCGGCTGGCCGAAAAGGCCCCGAGTTCCAACCCCGACGTCGCGTACCAATACCTCGCGCAGATCGCCGAGGAGCGCAAGGACTACGCGGGCGCGGTGCAGTGGCTGGACCGGATCGAGGACCAGCGCATGGTGGGGGCGGCATCGGTCAAGCGCGCGCAGATGCTGGGCCGCATGGGCCGGCTCGACGATGCGCAGGCGATCTTCGGCGACATGCTGGCCGATGCCGAGGACATCCCCGATCCCGACCAGCGCGCGCAGCGGATGATGGCGGTACGCCAGGCCGAGGTCGGCATGCTGATGGAAGTCAAGGCCTACGACCGCGCCCGCAAGGTACTGGACGCACGCGTCAAGGCCGAGCCCAGGAATGCCGAATGGCTGTACGAGCTGGCGATGCTCGACGAGCGCGAGAAGCGCTACGACAGCATGGAACGCCGGCTGCGCCAGTTCATCGCGATGCAGCCGGACCAGAAGCAGGGCTACAACGCGCTGGGCTATTCGCTGGCCGATCGCAACATCCGCCTGCAGGAAGCGCTGAAGCTGCTGGAGAAGGCGACCGAGCTGGGCCCCGACGATCCGTACATCATGGACAGCCTGGGCTGGGTCAAATTCCGCCTGGGGCAGTTGCAACCGGCCGCCAAGCTGCTGCGCGACGCCTACGCCAAGGCGCCCGAGGCCGAGATCGCCGCGCATCTGGGCGAGGTGCTGTGGCAGCTCGGCGAGCGCGACGAGGCCCGCAAGACCTGGGAGGAAGGCGTCAAGCTGGACCCGAACAATGAGACGCTGGTCGAAACGCTGCGGCGCTACAACGTGCGATTGGCGCAGTAGCGTCGCCGGCGTGCCGCCCGTACCCGGCAGGCTGTGCCCTTCATCGAGATTCATCGCCCTCCATCGACATCCATCGCCGGCACGGTCCGCGCCAACGTGCGCGCCGTGACCCGGTACCGATCTGCGTTTTCCGCATGGACCGATCCCGCCGTACCCTGACCCTGCTTTGCCTGTCCGCGCCGCTGTGGCTCGCCGCCTGTGCCAGCGTCACGCCGTCGCGCCAGTTCGATGCCGCCGCCGGCGCCCGCGCCAGCGAATTGACCGGCCGCTTTGCCGCCAACTACGTCCGCTATGGGCGCGACGAAGGCGTGCAGGGCAGCTTCCACTGGCGCGAGCAGGGCGAGAACGTGCGGCTGGACCTGATTTCGCCGCTGGGCCAGACGCTGGCGGTGGTCACGGCGACGCCCTCGGGCGCGACGCTCGACCTGCCCAACGAACCGCCGCGCAACGCGCCCCAGGTCGATGCGCTGCTCGAGCAGAGCCTCGGCTTCGCGCTGCCGGTGGCCGGCATGCGCGACTGGCTGCGTGCCCGGCCGGCACCCGGTGCCCCGGCCAGCGCCACGCGCGACGCCCAGGGCCGGCTCGAGACGCTGTCGCAGAACGGCTGGACCGTGCGCTACGCGGCCTGGCAGGCCGCGCCGGACGGCGCCGAAACGCTGCCGCGCCGGATCGACCTGGCGCGCGACGGCGCCGGCGGACCGATGTCGGTCAAGCTGGTGATCGACGCCCCGGCTTCGCATTGATCGCCCGATGTCGGCCCCCTTGCCCCCCGCGCAACTGCGCGACTGCCCCGCCCCGGCCAAGCTGAACCTGTTCCTGCATGTGACCGGGCGTCGCCCCGACGGCTATCACACGCTGCAGACGGTGTTCCAGCTGATCGACTGGAGCGACACGCTGCATTTCGAACGCCGCGACGACGGCGCGGTACTGCGCGTGACCGACGTACCCGGCGTGCCGGCCGACAGCGACCTGGTGGTGCGCGCGGCCAGGGCGCTGCAGACCGCCACGGGAACCCGGTACGGCGTCGAGATCGCGCTGGACAAGGCGCTGCCGATGGGCGGCGGCATCGGCGGCGGCTCCTCGGACGCCGCCACCACGCTGCTGGCGCTGAACCGGCTGTGGGGCCTGGGCCTGGGGCGCGAGCAATTGATGCGGATCGGCCTGGGCCTGGGCGCCGACGTGCCCTTCTTCGTGTTCGGCCAGAACGCCTTCGCGCAGGGGATCGGCGAGGAGCTGACCGCCGTCGACCTGCCGGACAGCTGGTTCGTGGTCATCCATCCACGCCAGCATGTGCCGACCGCAGCAATTTTTTCCGACGAACGCTTGACAAGGGATACGCCCATCTCCATAATTGCGGACTTCGCTGCTTGCACAAACAAATTCGGTTTCGGTCGCAACGATCTGGAAGCGATAGCGACAGCGAAGTTCGGCGAAGTTGCCCGAGCCCTTGCCTGGCTGAAACAATTCAGTCCGGAGGCGAGGATGACCGGTTCCGGTGCCTGTGTGTTTGCACGTTATCGTGACGAGCAAACTGCGCAACAGGTGCTCGACCGGTTGCCATCCGAATGGGATGGCAGATGCGTGAGAAGTTTGTCGCGCCATCCGCTCGCAGCGTTCGCATAGCAAGTTTTCGTTCGGCGTTGTGGCAGTCGGCGCAACGAAGAACGGTCCCGGTTGTGTAGGGGAGTCGCCAAGTCGGTTAAGGCACCGGATTTTGATTCCGGCATTCGAGGGTTCGAATCCTTCCTCCCCTGCCATTACATTCCTCGCAGATCTGCAGAATCTGTCGCCGGCAGCGCCGGCGACCCTCCCCCAGCAGCAAGACAGGTGCCCCTCATGAGTAGCGACGGCTTGATGGTATTCACCGGCAACGCCAACCCCAAACTCGCGGAGGCTGTCGTGCAGCACCTCGGCATTCCGTTGGGCAAGGCGCTGGTGGGCCGATTCTCCGATGGCGAAGTCCAGGTCGAAATTCAGGAAAATGTCCGCGGCAAGCACGTGATCGTGCTGCAGTCCACCTGCCAGCCGACCAACGACAACCTGATGGAACTGATGGTGATGGTCGACGCGCTCAAGCGCGCCTCGGCACGCAGCATCACTGCCGCCATGCCCTACTTCGGCTATGCCCGCCAGGACCGCCGCCCGCGCTCGGCGCGCGTCGCGATCTCGGCCAAGGTGGTTGCCAACATGCTGGAAGTGGCCGGTGTCGAGCGCGTGCTGACGATGGACCTGCACGCCGACCAGATCCAGGGTTTCTTCGATATCCCGGTCGACAACATCTACGCCTCGCCGGTGCTGCTGGGCGATCTGCGCGAAAAGAACTACGGCGATCTGCTGGTGGTCTCGCCCGACGTGGGCGGCGTGGTGCGCGCCCGCGCACTGGCCAAGCAGCTGAACTGCGACCTGGCCATCATCGACAAGCGCCGTCCCAAGGCCAATGTGGCCGAGGTGATGAACATCATCGGTGAGGTCGACGGCCGCAACTGCGTGATCATGGACGACATGATCGACACCGGCGGCACGCTGTGTAAGGCGGCCCAGGTGCTGAAGGAACGCGGGGCACAGAAGGTGTTCGCCTACTGTACCCACCCGGTGCTGTCCGGCGGCGCGGCCGCCCGCATCGCGGACTCGGCGCTGGACGAAGTGGTCGTCTGCGACACCATTCCGCTGCGCGACGACGCCCGCCAGACCGGCAAGATCCGCCAGCTGTCGACCGCCTCGCTGCTGGCCGAGACGTTCACCCGGATCGTCAAGGGCGACTCGATCATGTCGCTGTTCGCCGATTCCTGAGCTTCCTGTTAGAATTCAAGGCTTTGTCGCGTCCGCCGGCTTGTCCGCAAGCGGCGATGCGACGCAGAGGCGCCCGGTCACCGTACCTGGCGCCGGTTCATCGGGCTGTCTGGTCGCGGGCAGCCCTCTTACTTTTTGGAGTCCACAATGAAAGTCATCGCTTTCGAGCGTAGCGTACAGGGAACGGGTGCGAGCCGCCGCCTGCGCAACGCCGGCAAGACCCCCGGCATCATCTACGGCGGCACCGCCGAACCGAAGATGATCGAGCTCGATCACAACGCGCTGTTCCACGCGCTGAAGAAGGAAGCCTTCCACTCGTCGATCCTCGACCTGGAAGTGGGCGGCACGACCGAGAAGGCCCTGCTGCGCGCCTTCCAGATGCACCCGTTCAAGCCGCTGGTGCTGCACGTCGACTTCCAGCGCGTGTCGGCCACCGAGAAGATCCACGTCAAGGTGCCGCTGCACTTCATGAACCAGGAAACCGCTCCTGGCGTGAAGCTGGGCCACGGCATCATCAACCACATCCTGAATGAACTGGAAGTGTCGTGCCTGCCGGGCGACCTGCCGGAATTCATCGAAGTGGACATGGGCGCCGTCGAACTGGGCCAGACCGTTCACCTGTCGGACCTGAAGCTGCCGAAGGGCGTGACCCCGATCACGCACGGCGACGACAACCCCGCCGTGGCGAGCATCGCCCTGCCGGCCGGCGGCGTGTCGGAAGCGGCCAGCGAAGGCGAAGGCGAGACGCCGGCTGCCTGATCGGCGCCAGCCCTCGGCTGACCCGGCGGCACTGTCGTATCGACAGGCGCCGCCACAAAGACCGCCGGTTCGTCCGGCGGTTTTTTTTCGCGTATGCTTTCCTGCTGCGCCGCGTCCCGGATGCCGTGCGTGTCCGTCACCGAACCCGTTTGCACCATGATCAAGCTCATCGTCGGCCTCGGTAATCCCGGGGCGGAATACGAAGCCACCCGGCACAATGCCGGCTTCTGGCTGATCGACCAGCTGGCCCGCATCGGCGGTGCCACGCCACGCGTGGAAGGCCGCTTCCATGGGCTGGCGGCGCGCGCGCGCCTGTGGGATCAGGATATCTGGCTGCTGAAGCCGTCGACCTTCATGAACCGCTCCGGCCTGGCCGTGGTGTCGCTCGCTCGCTTCTACAAGATCCTACCCGACGAGATCCTGGTCGCGCACGACGAGATGGATTTGCCGGCCGGCGCGGTCAAGCTCAAGCGCGGCGGTGGCTCGGGCGGGCACAACGGCCTGAAGGACATCTCCGCGCATCTGTCGACGCCGGATTACTGGCGCCTGCGCATCGGCGTGGGGCATCCGCGCAACGCCGGCGGTGCGGGCGATCGCGAGGACGTCGTCAACTTCGTGCTCAAGCCCCCGCGCCGCGAGGAGCAGCAGGCGATCGACGAGGCAATCGACCGCAGTATTGCGCCCGTGTCGCTGCTCGCCAAGGGCGAGGCCGAACGCGCGATGATGCAGTTGCATTCGGCCAAATGACGGCTTGAGTGGCCGCCCGCCGACGCCTGCGGTGAGTCAGTGCGAGTTGCCATTGTGGTTCGCAGGCGGTTCACGATACCGCCACAGGCTTGGCTTCCCGATCGGGCGCCAACCTTTTTTCGGCGGCGCACCGAGCACCATCGCCGTCCACGACGTTGTGGATCCTTATTTTCAGTTCCTCGATGACAGGGTCCCTGGCGGCGGGATCCGATGAGCAGTACCGCAGCGGCCAAAGATCCCCGGGGCTCACGCCCAACTCCTTCAACGTTTGCTTGATCAACCTGCGCGCATCCGGATGGGGATTGCGCGTCCTGTCGAGCAGGAGAATCGCCTGCTCGATGGCGTCATCAAGCGACAGCGGCTGCGTGTCCGGCTGTTCATCCAACGCCTTCTCCGGCCGCGTGCCCGTCCCCGCCGTGACGACATTGTTGCCCTTGTCGATCGCGGCCTGAATGGAACTCGCAGCGTGACGATGGCGATATCCCGCATAGAGGGTCCAGCCCGCCAATACCAGGCCACCGACGATGCCGAAGAGGATGCCACCGGTCGACACTCCACCCGCGACAAGAAAAAGCGCCAGCGAAATCCCACCGACTGCCATCGCCGCCCCGCCATAGATCATCCGCCATTTGCCCAGGCGGATCTGGTGCCTGGCGTCATCCTCGGCACGCCGTTCGTTGCGCTTGGCATGCGAGAGCAAGGACTCGGCAACCGTCGCGGCGTCGACCAGTTCGGCTTGCTGACTCTCCTTTGCTTCCTTGACGGTTCTTTTGGCGCGCCTTATCGCGTTCAGCACTTCGCTCGCTGCCGCCTGCTTCTTGAGTCCGTCGCGCCATCGCACTGCACCGGCGATGACATGAAGCGCGCCGCAGCCCAGACTGAAGGCAAAGCCGCAGATGGCAGTCGCCGTGGCATGGATCGGCACTGTCGCCAGGTGCAGTAGCTCACTTACCTTCAGGCTGTCCCAGAGCAGCGCCAGGTTGCAGCCGACCCCCGCGGCCTGCAAGACGCCGTCGCGCGTGAACATGACGAAGGAGTGCTTCAAGGTATCGGTGGCTTCCCGGCGGTCCATCTGCGCGGTTTGATAGTGCAGATAGCCGGTTGCCAACACCGCCATGGCGCCCCCGTCGGCTCGGACGCTGGTTGGACATGGCTGGACCGACGTGCTGCCGTCGGGCGGACAGGCGGCAACCGCTCCACGGCTTGCGGCCGTCACCGCCATCGCCTTCGATATTCTCGCCGCCCGCTTTTGGTGGGCGATTCGCTCAATAAAGATCGCGCGCAATTCACCGGTTGCGACAAGCTGCCGTGCGATTCGAAAACGCGCGCGCAGGTGCCTGCCGAACACGACTGTCGTGATCACGATTTCCACAATGGAGGCCGCGGTGCTTAATCCCATTGCCGCTTGCGAAATCGCATGCCTCGGACCATCGGTGCTGAATCGTGCGGTCAAGACAGACGACGAGGGATTGGCGCGGAAGAAGGCGACGATGGCCTCGGCAAAAGCGCCGGCCTTATATAGCGCAATGCCGCTCCATCCGAAGTACAAGACCGAATTCGCAAGGGCGACATGCCGGGCCTGAGGCAGCGCGTCTGTCCGTTCGACGATCCGGCTTGCACATGAAATGTGACCGCATCCCTCGCTCATCGAGCGTCCCCTCCTCTGCCTTGGCCGGTGCCTCGATCCACTACAGCCCCCTGGATCCGTCTTCGATTCTTTTCGCCGATTTTCTCCGGGGTTTTTTGAGCATCCCACGGCAAGACATCGTCATCGCTGGGCACCGCCTCCTGCGGTTTCGCACAAGGGACCAGCGCGACGCGCGTACCTGGCCGCTTGGATCTCATGCTGGCAGCGTTGTCTGCGGGCACAGTCTTTGGCATTCCGCAAACGATCCCTGTCTTGGACGATGTGGCGCTCTTCGGAGTCCGGCTCGTCCGAGGTGGAAATGCACGCCGCGAACGCATCGATCGCAGCGTCCGACGGAAACTCCTTGAACCGGCTCTGCATCAGCGATACGGCTGCAAAGCCGCTGCCGCACTGGCCCTCGTTTTCCCAACGGCATTGAATGAGGAGGGCAGTCCTGGCCAACCCAAGCACGGCGGCCGAATCCACCGGCGTCGAGGATGGAACCAGCCGCAGTATGGTTTTCCACCTCCTTTCGTCCCGCACCCGCGTAGCGTCGTGCAGCCGCTGTGCAATGGCGCCGACCAGCAGCGCCGCTTCTTTCCCGATAATAGGGTCATGCAGAAGCGGTACCGCGAAGCGAAGCAGCTTGTCGTGGAAATCGGCGTCCATGTCATCCTGATAAATCGTGCGGCGTGCAAATTCGGTCAGCACCATCACGGCCCAACCTGGGCAACGCTCCATGGCGAGATGAAACACCTCCTGTAGCACGACTTGCTTCGCGTTTCGGGTGAGCGCCCTGAACAATGGCCATACCTCGCGAAAGACGCGCTCCGGTATTCGCGGGTACATCCTGCCCAGCCTCTTGAACGTCTCCACGAATACGGTTCTTGCGCGCCAGCTCGTCCAACGGTCGCCGGTCAGTAGATTGAGCAGGAGCGCCACGTCGGTCATGCATGACGGCTGCGACCGGAAGCCCAGGCTCTTCCTGCTTGCAATCAGATCGCGAAACAGCTGGAACTCGGACCAATATGGCTTGAGCTGCCGATGCAGGAGGCGACACGTCATGGCAAGCGTCGCTCGTTCGAAGGGATCGCCGAGGCAGGCGACAATCTTGTCGGTCGCCATTTTGGGCAAGCAGGCAAGGTGCCCGTTCTCGGCTTCCGGCGTGTCTCTGGGAACGCTGGTCCGCGAAAACATTCGCGCCAGTGCGGCCATGACGCCGTGCGAACCGTCGCGCATGGCAAAGGCGGTGCCATCGAAGTGAAGACGGCCCTCGCACCGGCGGAACGGCGCGGTCTCACAGGTGCTGGTACCCGGCAATGCCGGGATCGGGTAACCCTCGGTGCGGACTTGCGGCATGGCGCTCTCCCGAGCTGTGGGGGATGCCACGCACGGTTGCACGGCGGCGAGTGCCAACGCTTAACAATGAACCGCAGACGGACAACTTTTGATAGCGATTGTTACGAAGATGTATCCAGGTGCGGGATAGACGACCCGCAGCGGCAGCCAATGACATAAAAAAACCCCGCCATCGTCGATGCGGGGTTTCTTGCTGCGGCGTTCGATGCAGGCGGCTGTAGAGCCGCGGGGTGGCGGGGCCGCCTCAGGCGGCGTGCTTGGCGGCGGTCAGCAGCCGGTAGCGCTGCATCAGCACCTCATGGGTCTCGACCCGGTTCGGGTCGCGCGGAATGCACGCGACCGGGCACACCTGCTGGCATTGCGGCTCGTCGAAGTGGCCGACGCATTCGGTGCATTTGTTGGGGTCGATCTCGTAGATTTCCGGCCCCATCGAAATGGCTTCGTTCGGGCACTCGGGCTCACAAACGTCGCAATTGATGCAATCGTCGGTGATGATCAGCGCCATGGTGGTTCCTTCTGCTATCCGGCCATCGCCGCGCGATACGCCGCCGGAGTCCGCCCGCGCCCGACTGGCCGCGTCCTGACGGTTTCCGAACCCCGTATTCTAGGCGTTTTCGGGCCGGCCCGCCGAGCTGGCCCTGGCCTTGGCCCCGACCCGCGGCGGCGGACGGCGGACGGCAGGCGGCGGCCGATCGAGGGCTCAGTCGGCCTTGCCGATCTTTTCCTTGAGCCAGCGCTCGACGGAGGGGAAAACGAACTTGCTGACGTCGCCGCCCAGCACCGCGATCTCGCGCACGAAGGTGCCGGAGATGAACTGGTATTGGTCGGACGGGGTCAGGAACATCGTTTCGACGTCCGGCAGCAGATAGCGGTTCATGCCGGCCATCTGGAACTCGTACTCGAAGTCCGACACGGCGCGCAGGCCGCGCACGATCACGCGCGCATTGTTCTTGCGCACGAAGTCCTTCAGCAGGCCGGAAAAGCCGTCGACGCGCACGTTCGGATAGTGGCCCAGCACTTCCTTGGCGATGCCGATGCGCTCCTCCAGCGAAAAGAAGGGGCGCTTGTTGGGACTATGGGCGACTCCGACCACCAGCTCATCGAAGATATTGGACGCCCTGCGCACCAGATCCTCGTGTCCCCGGGTCAATGGATCGAACGTGCCGGGATAGACCGCGACGACCATGCTTCCTCCTTGTTCTGCCCGCTGCCGTGAACCGGCAAGCCGCACCGGCACCGGCTTTGCAGCCGGCTTGCGCCGATGCCGCCAGGCGAGCGTTGGCGACAGCGGCGTAGTGTACCCCTAAATGCGCGGCTTGAAAGCCGCCGCGCGGAGCGGGCGCGAGGGCCCTGGGCGATCATCGCGCACCGGCGCGCGAAGCGCCAGCGGCCGGATTCAGTCGGCCGCGCCGCGATGGCGCAGCAGGTGGAAATGGACTGCGCCGGCACGCGCGTGGCGCACGATTTCCAGCGATGCGGGCACCGGCGCATCGGCGCCGTTCAGGGGGCTTTCCGATTCGACATAGACCAGCCCCGCCGCATGGGTCAGCCGCTCGGCATGGGCCAGCGCCGGTCCGATCCAGTCTTCTGCGAACGGCGGATCGAGAAAGACCACATCGAAGCTGGCGGCCGGCATCTGCGCCGCGATGGCGAAGGCATCACCCTGGAGGATCTGGATCTGCTCGGCGCCGAGCCGGTCCTGGTTCTCGCGCAGCTGACGCACCACGCGCGGATTGGCCTCGACCATCGCCACATGGGCGGCGCCGCGCGAGGCGGCCTCGAAGCCCAGCGCGCCCGAGCCGGCGAACAGATCCAGGCAGCGCTGGCCGCTGAGGTCCTGGCCCAGCCAGTTGAACAGCGTCTCGCGGACGCGGTCCGGCGTAGGCCGCAGGCCTTCCGCATCGAGCACCGGCAGCGGGGTGCGCTTCCAGCGGCCCCCGATGATGCGCACCTGCGCCGGGGTCTGACGGGAGGAGAACGAGGGAACGCGCCCACGGGGGGCGGTCTGGGTGCGCCCGCTGGCGGCGGGCTGCGGAGAGGGGGAACGCGGACTCATTCCGTGATTGTAGAGCCTGGCGGGCGGGCGGCTGGCGCCGGCGCGCAGGCGGCGCCGGAACGCTATGCGCGCCAGCGCACCGAGTCCAGCCCACGAAGGGGCGACGAATCGGCGCTCGCGCGATGCACCGCCGGGCTTGGCCGGCCCCAGGCTCAGCGGGCGGCCGCCGTCGGCGCGCCGCCGGCAGGCCCGCCGACGATTACAGTCGCCATCGCGTCGGGGCGCACATGGCGCTGGAAGGCCTGCCTGACGTGCTGGCGATCGACCTTGGCGATCTGCGCGGTCCAGGTATCGAGGTAGTCCAGCGGCAGGCCGTACCAGCCGATATTGGCGACATTGGTCAGCAGCTTGCGGTTGCTGTCGATCCGCAGCGGGAAGCCGTTGATCAGATTGTCCTTGGCCGCCTTCAGCTCGGCCTCGGTCGGCCCTTCCTCGACGAAGCGCTTGAGCACCTGCCGCACCAGCGCGAGCGCCTCGTCGGTCTGCGCCTTGCTGGTCTGCAGGCCGATGCCGAACGGTCCCGGCTGCTTGGACGGGGCGAAATAGCTGTCGACGCCGTAGGTCAGCCCGCGCTTCTCGCGCACCTCCTCGGTCAGCCGGGAGCTGAAGCCGCCGCCGCCGAGCACATAGTTGCCGACCAGCAGCGCGAAATAGTCGGGATCGCCGCGCGCGATGGCGGGCTGGCCCAGCACCACGGTGGCCTGCTGGGCCGGATGCGGAACGCGCTGCACGCTGGCGCCGATGTCCATCTTGACCGGCGGCATCGCCGGCGGTGCGGCGCCGTTGGGCAGCCCGCGCGTCAGCAGCTCGGCGATCTGCTCGGCCTGGCGGCGGTCGATCGCGCCGATCAGCGTGACCACCGCGCGCGAGGCCGCGTAATTGGCGCGCCAGAAGCGCTCCAGGTCGGCGCGCGTGACCGAGGCGACCGACTCCGCGGTCGCCGACATGCCGTAGGGATGGTTCGGGTAGATGGCCTTGGACAGCAGCTTGTCGGCGATCACGCCCGGACGCGTATCGCCCTCGCGGATGGCAGCGATCATCCGCTCCTTCTCGCGGGCGACCACGGCCTCGGGGAAGGTCGGCGCCTTGATCAGCTGCGCGGCCAGCGTCACCGACTGCGTCAGTTCGGGGTTCGAGGTCAGCGTCCGCAGGCCGATGCCGCCGCGGTCGCCGCCGGCCGCGCCGCCGAAGCTGGCACCGGTATCGGCGAAGGCGTCGGCGATCTGCGCCTCGTCGCGCGCCGGCTGGCCTTCCACCGCGCCGGTGCCCTTGTCGAGCAGCGCGGCCGTCAGCGTTGCGAGCCCGGCCTTGCCCGGCGGGTCATAGCGGCTGCCGGCGTCGAAATCGACATTGATGTCGAGCATCGGAATCGACGGGCTGCGCACGAAATAGACGCGGGCGCCGGTCGACGCGGTCCAGTGTTCGATCGGAATGGCGGCCTGCGCGGTGGCGGCGCCCAGGCCGGCCAGCAGGCCGGCGGCCACCGCCAGTGCCCGGCGCAGCCGTGCCGAGGGACGGGAAAACGAGAGCGAATCCATGGCGAACATCGGCGGTCCTCAGTGGCGCAGGCCGGACGGGGCCTGGGGCTTGGGCTGGTTGGGATCGATCGGCTGCGGCAGCAGCGTTGCCACGGTCAGGTTGTCCTCGCTGAAGTACTTGCCCGCCACCGTCTTGACCTGCTCCGGCGTGACCTGCTTGATCCGCTCGAGAATGCGGTCCAGCTGCTGCCACGAGATGCCGGCGATCTCCGCGACGCCGATCTCCATGCCCTGCCCGAACACCGAATCGCGCTTGTAGATCTGGCCGGCCACGACCTGCGCCTTGACGCGCCGCAGCTCTTCGTCGGACACGCCCTCGCGCGCGATCCGCTCGATCTGCTGCCGCAGGGCGCGCTCGATCTCGTCGGTGGTATGGCCGTTGGCGGGCGTGCCGTCGAGCACGAACAGCGACTCGCCGCGATTGATGCCGTCGTAGCCGACATTGACATCGTCTGCCAGCCGCTGCGTGCGAACCAGATCGCGCGTCAGCCGCGCATTGTCGTAGCCGTTGAGCACGGCGGCCAGCACCTCGAGCGCATACGGATCGATGTCCTTCTCGACGTCGCGCAGGCGCGGCACCTTGTAGGCCAGCACCAGATAGGGATTCTCCGCGGGGGCCTTGACCCAGATCCGCTTGACGCCCTTCTGCGGCGGCTCGATCTGCGGCTTGCGTACCGGCAGCGCACGCGGCTTGAGCCTGCCGTAGGTGCGCTCGGCCAGCGCGCGCACCTCGGCCGGATTGACGTCGCCCGCGACCACCAGGATCGCGTTGTTGGGCACGTACCACTCGCGATACCAGGCGCTGACATCGTCGACGCGCATATTGACCAGATCGTTCATCCAGCCGATCACCGGATGGCGATAACCCGCGCTGGTGTAGACCGTGGCCAGCAGCTGTTCGTAGACGGTGCCGCGCGGCGAGTCGTCGGTGCGCAGCCGGCGCTCTTCCATCACGACCTTCATCTCGCGTTCGAAGTCCTCGGCGCGGATCACCAGGTTCGCCATGCGGTCCGCTTCGAGCTCCATCATCCGCGGCAGATGCTGCTTGGCGATCTGCTGGAAGTACATGGTGAAGTCGCGGTTGGTCATTGCGTTCTCGCGGCCGCCGAGCGCGGCGATCTGCCGCGAGAACTCGCCCGGTCCGACCTTGGGCGTGCCCTTGAACATCATGTGTTCGAGCATGTGGGCGACGCCCGTGGTGCCGCTGACCTCGTCGATGCCGCCGACGCGATACCAGACCTGATGGGCGACCGTGGGCGCGCGGTGGTCTTCCTTGACGATCACGCGCATGCCGTTGGCGAGCTTGAATTCCGTGGTGCCGCCGTCGGGCACCGCCGCCTGTACCGCCGCGCCGGGGGCTGGCGGCGCATCGACCGCCACGCCCTGCGCATGTGCAAGCGGCATCCAGGCGGCAGCGGCGAGCAGCGCAAGCGAGGCCAGACGGGCCGGAAGGGACCGGGAATCAGGCCGCCACGATGGCGGAGAGGATGGCGAAGCGGAATGCCGGCGCCGATCGGCGCCTCTGGTGACATGCTGATGGGCGGGCATTGCGCCCTGCCACGTCGACGCCGCGGTCGACCCTGCGCGATGGTTCATGCGACCCCGTCTGCTAGAATTTTGCCGATTGATTCTACCGGGGTATGGACCCCTTTCCCAATGTTTAGTTTCTGGAAGAAGCGCAAGGCCGAGCCCACCGGCGCGCCCACCGAGGCGCCGACCGAGGCACCATCGGCCCCGGCGGCGCAGGCACCGGCCGCCGAAGCGCCGCCGGTCAGCGCCGCACCGCCGCAGCCGGAAACGGCGGCCCCGTCCGCATCGATCGGCACGACGATCGAGACCACCCCGGCGGCCGCCGAAGCCAAGCCCGCACCGTCCCGACTGTCTCCACTGTCCTGGTTCACGCGTTCCTCGCGGCCGGCGGCGGAAGCCGCTCCGCAGGCGGAGCCGCAGCGAGAGCCTGAGCCCGAGCCACAACCCGAACCACGGCCCCAACCACAGGCCGCACCACAGGCGGCACCGCAGCCGACACCACAACCGGCACGCAACCTCGCGCCCGAGCCCGTCCCCGCCACGCAGCCCCAGGCCGCGCCGCTGTCCGTGCCCGTGCCCGTCGCCACGGAGAGCGACGATGGCGACGATGACGGCGAGATGGTGCTGGTCCCGGTGCCGCCGCCGAGCGAGGAAGCCAAGCGCGGCTGGATGCAGCGGCTGCGCACCGGCCTGTCGAAGACCAGCCGCGGCATCAGCACGCTGTTCGTCGGCGTCAAGGTCGACGAGGCGCTGTTCGAGGAATTGGAGACGGCGCTCCTGATGGCCGATGCCGGCGTCGAGGCCACCGAATACCTGCTCGGCGAACTGCGCCGCCGCATCAAGAGCGAGCGCATCGACACCGCCGAGGGCGTGCGGGTCGCGCTGCGCGATCTGCTGACCGAACTGCTGCGTCCGCTCGAAAAGACCATGGAGCTCGGCCGCGAGCAGCCGATGGTGATGATGATCGCGGGCGTCAACGGCGCCGGCAAGACGACCAGCATCGGCAAGCTGTGCAAGCACTTCCAGCACTACGGCCAGTCGGTGCTGCTGGCCGCGGGCGACACGTTCCGCGCGGCGGCGCGCGAGCAGCTGACGATCTGGGGCGAGCGCAACAACGTCACCGTGGTCTCGCAGGAGAGCGGCGACCCGGCCGCGGTGATCTTCGACGCCGTCAATGCGGCCCGCGCGCGCCGCGTCGATATCGTGATGGCCGACACCGCCGGCCGCCTGCCGACGCAGCTGCATCTGATGGAAGAGCTGAAGAAGGTCAAGCGCGTGATCGGCAAGGCGATGCCCACCGCGCCGCACGAAGCGCTGCTGGTGATCGATGCCAACACCGGCCAGAACGCGCTGGCGCAGGTGAAGGCCTTCGACGATGCGCTGCAGCTGACCGGCCTGATCGTGACCAAGCTCGACGGCACCGCCAAGGGCGGCATCCTGGCCGCGATCGCGCGCCAGCGTCCGGTGCCGGTCTACTTCATCGGCGTCGGCGAAAAGGTCGAGGACCTGCAGCCGTTCAAGGCCGACGAGTTCGCGCGGGCCCTGCTCGGCGATTGATCGCGCGTCGAGCGCGACGGCAAATAAAAACGGGCGCCGCTGGGAAACAGCGGCGCCCGTTCTTCATTGACGGCCCTTCGCTTGCTGGCGTCGGCTACTCCGCGTCTGGCTGCGCCTTCGGCGCTGCCTGCTGGAACGCCGGCAGCTCCATGCAGGCGTCGAAGATCCGCACGATGGTCGGATAGGGTTCCAGACCGACCTGGAATCGCTGCGCGTTGAAGACCTGCGGCACCAGGCAGATATCGGCCAGCGTCGGCGTATCGCCGAAGCAGAAGCGGCCGGCCTTGCCCTCGCGCGTCAACGTGGCCTCGAGGCCGTCGAAGCCGATCTCGATCCAGTGGCGATACCAGGCGTCCTTGGCTTCCTCGCTGACGCCGAGCGTGTGCTTCAGGTACTTGAGCACGCGCAGGTTGTTCAGCGGGTGGATCTCGCAGGCGATCGACTGCGCCAGCGCGCGCACGTAGGCGCGGTCCAGCGCCGTGCCGGGCAGCAGCGCCGGCTCGGGATGGGTCTCGTCGAGATATTCGACGATCGCCATCGACTGCGACAGCGCGTGGTCGTCGTCGAGCAGCGTCGGCACCAGCGCATTGGCGTTCAGCGCGCGGTACTGCTCGCTCAGCTGCTGGCCGCCATCCTTGAGCAGATGCACCGGCACGTATTCGAAGGGCAGGCCCTTGAGCGCCAGCGCGATGCGCACGCGGAACGCCGCCGAACTGCGGAAATAGCTGTAGAGCTTGAGCATTGCTTCAGACCACCTTGACCGACAGTTCGCCGACGCCTTCGATCGCGCATTGCATGCGATCGCCCTTGACCACCGGGCCCACGCCCTCGGGGGTGCCGCTATAGATCAGGTCGCCCGGCTGCAGCTCGAACAGCTTCGACAGATACGACACCATCTCCGGCACCGACCAGATCAGGTCCGACAGGTCGCCGCGCTGCTTCTCCGCGCCGTTGACTGCCAACGTCACCGCGCCGCGCTCGGGATGGCCGATGGCCTGCACCGGCACGATCGGGCCGATCGGCGCCGAATGGTCGAACGCCTTGCCGGTCTCCCAGGGGCGGCCGGTCTTCTTCGATTCGTTCTGCAGGTCGCGGCGCGTCATGTCCAGGCCCACCGCATAGCCGAACACGTGCGAGGCGGCCTGCTCGACCGGGATGTCGCGGCCGCCCTTGCCGATCGCGACCACCAGCTCGACTTCATAGTGGACGTTGTTCGAGCCCGGCGGATACGGGAACGTGCCCTCGGCGCCGTCGGCCACCGGGCTGACCGCATCGCTGGGCTTGCAGAAGAAGAACGGCGGTTCGCGGTCCGGGTCCGATCCCATCTCGCGCGCGTGGGCGGCGTAGTTGCGCCCGACGCAGTAGACCCGCCGCACCGGGAAACGCGCGCTGCTGCCGCGCACCGGCACGCCGGTGGGCGCGGGGGGTTGGAATACGAACTCCTCGGTCATGCATCTCTCCACTGGATGGATTCTGGAATGGGTTTCGGAGGGCGGTCCGGTCGGCGCGGCGAGCGCGGCGCGGGACCTGCCCGCGAGGGTGCGCGGCCAAGGCCTGCGGGTCGCGTCGGGGGCGCCCTGGGCCTCGCGGCAGGGCATCAGCATACACCGGCCGCCCCATCGCGGGGCAAGGCTACGCCCCAAAACCCGGCGTGATTCTTGCATGAAGCAAGGAGCAGACATCGGCCGCCGAGCCGGCCACAGAAAGCCGGCGAACCAGCCGGCCACCGAACGTCGGCCACCGCCTGACCGAACCATGAATCGCCGCCCGTCCCCTCCCCCGCCCGTGCGTTCCGTATCGTCGGCCGCATCATCGGCTGCTCCTTCGGCCGCACCGCCGGCCTCGGCAGCGGCCGTGCCCACTACGGCCGGGCGGCCGCTGCGCATCCTGCTGGTGCGCGACCCGCTCGACGCGGATCCGCTGAACGTCGACACGATCCGCGCGGGGCTGGCGGCGGCCGGCTTCAGCGAGGTCGAGACGGTGGACGCGGACCTGGCACTGCCCGACGCCATCGCCACGCGGCAGCCGGACCTGATCATCATCGCGTCGGAGTCGGCCGCGCGCGATACGGTCGAGCACGTCTGCGTATCGACCCAGCATGCGCCGCGCCCGATCGTGCTGTTCACCGACAACGACGACGCCGAGCGCATCAAGTCCGCGCTGACGGCCGGCATCACAGCCTATATCGTCGACGGCCTGCGCGCCGAGCGCGTCAAGACCGTGCTCGACGTCGCCTACGCGCGCTTCCAGCTCGACCAGGCGCTGCGCGCCGAGCTCGATGCGACCCGGCTGAAGCTGACCGAGCGCAAGCTCGTCGAACGGGCCAAGGGCCTGCTGATGCAGGCGCGCGGCCTCAGCGAGGACGAGGCCTACAAGCGCCTGCGCACGATGGCGATGGAGCGCGGCCTCAAGCTGGTCGACGCCGCCCAGCGCGTGATCGACGTGATGGGCTAGGACGCCCGTGGCCGCTTTTCTTCAGGAGCCTGCATGCCCTCTCGCCCCAGTCCCGACAAACCCAGGCGCCCGGCCCTCGCCGCCGATGCCGTGCGCCACGGCGCCGACGCGCCGCCCGCCAGCCAGCGCCGTCGCCGCGCACCGACCACCGTTGCGGGCACAAGCATGATGACGCTGGTCGATCCCGCGGTGCGCGCCGGTGCCTGGGCGGCCGGCTCGGATGCCCCCGAGAAGCCCGAGGTCCGCATCGGCTTCATCCCGCTGACCGATTGCGCCTCGGTGGTGATGGCCGCCGCGCTCGGGCTGGACCGCAAGCACGGCATCCGGATCACGCCGACCCGCGAGGCCTCGTGGGCCGGCGTGCGCGACAAGCTGGTCAACGGCGAGCTCGATGCCGCGCACGTGCTGTACGGCCTCGTCTACGGCGTGCAGCTGGGCATCGGCGGGCCGAGGAAGGACATGGCGGTGCTGATGAACCTGAACCACAACGGACAGGCGATCTCGCTGTCGGCGAAGCTGGCCCACAAGGGCGTCAGGGACGGCGCCAGCCTGCGTGCCTACATGATGCGCGAGCCGCGCCAGTACACCTTCGCGCAGACCTTCCCCACCGGCACGCATGCGATGTGGCTGTACTACTGGCTGGCGGCCAACGGCATCGATCCGCTGCGGGAGGCACGCGCGATCACCGTGCCGCCACCGCAGATGGTGGCCACTATGCGGGTCGGCCATATGGACGGCTTCTGCGCCGGCGAGCCGTGGCACGCGCGCGCGATCGCGGATCGCATCGGCTTCACCGCCGAGACCACGCAGGGCATCTGGCGCGACCATCCGGAGAAGACGCTGGCCACCACCGCCGAGTTCGTGCAGAAGTATCCGAACACCGCGCGGGCCATGGTGGCGGCGGTGCTGGAGGCCTCGCGCTTCATCGACGCGTCGGCGTCGAACCGGCGCCGGACCGCGGAGACCATCGCCGCGCCGTCCTATGTCGACACCGACATGGACCTGATCCTCGACCGCATGCTGGGCCGCTATGCCAACGGCCTGGGGAGGACCTGGGACGACGCCCATGCGATGCAGTTCCATCGGGACGGCGAGGCGAACTATCCCTACCTGTCCGACGGCATGTGGTTCCTGACGCAGCACAAGCGCTGGGGGCTGCTGAAGGAACACCCGGACTATCTGGCGGTGGCACGCAAGGTCAACCGGATCGATGTCTACCGGCAGGCCGCCGCGGCCGCGCAGGTGCCGCTGCCCGCCAGCGACTTCCGCACGGCGAAGCTGATGGACGGCGTGGTGTGGGACGCCAGCCGGGACCCGAAGGCCTATGCCGACGGCTTCGCGATCCAGGCATGAGGGCACCCGCGCGCCGCCTGCACGCCGCCTGCAGCCGCCTGCGCGTATCGCGCTATCATCGGCCGAAAGCGCGCTGACCACGCCGCCCTCGCGGCACCGCCGCTACCGCATTGTGCGCGCATGGCCGCGCAATGCCCCTGGCGCACCGCCCTTACCGTATTGCCCTACCCCTAGCGCACCGACATGCCCGCTGACCGCCACGACACCTCGCCCGCCTTTTCCGCGGCGCCCTATATCAAGGAAATCGGCCGCGGCGTCGCCGGGGCGCGCGCCCTGCCGCGCGACGATGCCCGCCTGCTGTTCGACGCGATGCTGTCCGGACGCGTCTCGGACCTCGAGCTGGGCGCCGTGCTGATGGCGTACCGGATCAAGGGCGAGGCGCCGCACGAGCTCGCCGGCATGCTGGAGGCCGCGCACGCGCATTGCCTGCCGCTGCCGGCGCCGGAGCGCCAGGTGGTGGTCATTCCCAGCTACAACGGCGCCCGCAAGCAGCCCAATCTGGTGCCGCTGCTGGCGCTGCTGCTCGCACGGGAAGGCATCCCGGTGCTGGTGCATGGCACGCGCGAATTCAATCAGCGGGTCACCAGCATCATGCTGTTCGAGGCCTTGGGGATCCCGCCGTGCGCGACGGTGGACGAAGCCGCGCGGCGGCTCGCGCAGCCCGGTGCCGGCGGCGATGCCGATCCCGGCCCGCTGGCCGTGCTGCCGATCGACGTGCTGTCGCCGGCCCTGTCGGCGCTGCTCGACAAGCGCACCGTGATCGGGCTGCGCAATTCCTCGCACACCATCGTCAAGATGCTGCAGCCGGTCGGGGCGCATACGCCGGCCGAGGCGCTGCGGCTCTACAGCTACACCCACCCGGAATACCGCGAAACGCTGACGGACTACTTCTCGCACGAGCCGGCCAACGTGCTGCTGGCGCGCGGCACCGAGGGCGAGGTGGTGGCCGACGCCCGCCGCGGCAGCCGTATCGACTGGCTGCACGACGGCCATCAGCGCACGCTGGTCGATCCGATGTCGGGCTCGGTCGCCGACGTGCCGGCGCTGCCGCCGGGCACGGACGTGGCGCTGACGGCGGCGTGGATCCGCCAGGTGCTGTCCGGCGCCGTGCCGGTGCCGGCGCCGATCGCGACGCAGATCGAGACGATCCGCGGCTGCCTGCGGGAGAGCGCGCGGGTCAGCTGGGTCAGCCCGCTGTAGCAAGGCCTTTCCCACTCCCCCCTCTCCCCGCCCCTCTCTCGCCCGCGGGAGAAGGGCGCAAACCACGACGCCCGCCTTTCAAACCCGCCGCGGCGGCAGCGGAATCCGTTCGGTCTCGCCCGGCACGTGCGGGAATTCGTCGTTCTCCCAGCGCCGCGCCGCTTCCTCGATCGCCTCGCGGCTGCTGGCGACGAAATTCCAGAAGATATGCCGCCGGCCGTCCACCGGTTCGCCGCCGAGCAGCATCAGCCGCGACGGCTCCAGCGCGGTGACCGTGGCCTCGGCGCCCGGCGTCAGCACTGCCAGATGCTCGGCCGGCAGCGCGGTGCCGTCGATCGCGGCGGCGCCGTCGACCAGATACAGGCCGCGCTGTTCGTGCTCGGGCGGAATCGCCAGGCTGGCGCCGGCGTCCAGTTCCAGCGCCGCATAGAGCGTGCGGCTGAACACCTGCACCGGCGAGCGCGCGCCGAAGGCATCGCCGGCGATCACCGTGATGCGGGCGCCGCCATGGACCAGTTGCGGCAGCGTCGCCGCCGGATGGTGGAAGAACGACGGCGCGACGGTCTCATGCTCGCGCGGCAGCGCGACCCAGGTCTGGATGCCGTGCAGGCGCGGGCCGGCGTCCCGGGCGGCCTGGGGCGAGCGCTCCGAATGGACGATGCCGCTGCCGGCGGTCATCCAGTTGACGTCGCCAGGCCGGATCGTCTGTTCGCTGCCGACGCTGTCGCGATGGACGATTTCGCCTTCGAACAGATAGGTCACGGTGGCAAGGCCAATATGCGGATGAGGGCGCACATCCATACCGTGCCCCGGCGGCAGCTCGACCGGACCCATATGGTCGAAGAAGATGAACGGCCCCACGGTCTGGGCGGCGGCGGAGGGCAGCACACGCCGCACCGAGAAGTCGCCGATATCTCTTACATGCGGTTTCAACAAATGTTCAATGGCGGACATGGCTGACACTCCAGGGACGTGGGCGGATCGAGGCAGTGCTGGCAAGTGTAGCCCCTGCGGCTCCATGGCATGGACCCTGCAGCAGAACCGGCAGCGGAGCCGACGCTCTAACGAACTCATGTCCGCGCCCGCCGACGTTACGCAGGAGGCCTTCCGGCGAGCCTAAACCGCTATGGAATATTTTCTCCGATACTCTGGAACTATCACGGCGGACCGGACTCCAATTAGCACTCACCCGGCTGGAGTGCTAATATGCGTTGCATTGCAGTGTGGGAAGCGCCGGCGACGACGCCGTTGATGCTTCCGACACGCGGGCACGCCGCCCGCCGGATGCGAAAGGAGCCCTGAGTGAACGCAGTCCTGTCTGCCGATTCGATCACCATGAACAACACCCTGCCGATGGTGCCCCAGCGCGCCAACAGCATGGCCCTGACCCTGCCCGCCGGGCTGGGCAATCTCGACAGCTATATCCAGGCTGTCCACCGTATTCCGATGCTCACCGCCGAGGAGGAGCAGCGGCTCGCGCGCGAGCTGCGCGACCACGACTCGGTCGAGGCCGCCCGCCGGCTGGTGATGTCGCACCTGCGCCTGGTCGTATCGATCGCGCGCCAGTACCTGGGCTACGGCCTGCCGCACGCGGACCTGATCCAGGAAGGCAATATCGGCCTGATGAAGGCCGTCAAGCGCTTCGACCCGGACCAGGGCGTGCGCCTGGTGTCGTACGCGATCCACTGGATCAAGGCGGAGATCCACGAGTACGTGCTGCGCAACTGGCGCATGGTCAAGGTCGCGACGACCAAGGCCCAGCGCAAGCTGTTCTTCAACCTGCGCAGCCACAAGCAAGGCGCCCATACCTTCACGCCGGACGAGATCGACGCGGTCGCGCGCGAGCTGAACGTCAAGCCGGAAGAAGTGATGGAGATGGAAACCCGTCTGTCGGGCGGCGATCTGGCGCTGGAAGGCCAGGTCGACGACGGCGAGGAGGAGTTCGCTCCGATCGCCTACCTGGCCGACAACCACAACGAGCCGACCCGCGTGCTCGAGGCCAAGCGCCAGGACCGGATGCAGGTGGAAGGCCTGGAGCAGGCGCTGACCAAGCTGGACCCGCGCAGCCGCCGCATCATCGAGGCGCGCTGGCTGCAGGTCAACGACGACGGCTCGGGCGGCGCCACGCTGCATGAGCTGGCCGACGAGTTCGGCGTCTCGGCCGAGCGGATCCGCCAGATCGAGTCCGCCGCGATGAAGAAGATGAAGGGCGCGCTGCAGGCCTTCGCGTGATGGACGCCGAGGCAAGCAGCAAGCCGTAAGCCGCCGGGCCCCCGCATACGCGGGGACGGCGGCGTGAAGGGCCGGGTTCCGCAAGGACCCGGCCCTTTTCCTTTGCCTCCCGCACCGCCCCTCGCCATCGCCCCTCGCCATCGCCCCTCGCCATCGCCCCTCGCCACCGCCCCTCGCCACCGCCCCTCGCCCCCCCTTTCGGCCACCGCCTTCCGACGCCGCCTCTCGCCACCCCTTTCCGCCACCGCCTTCCGACGCCGCCTTCCGACGCCGCCTCGCGCCCCCACCGCCTCCTGACGGCGCCTCCTGCCACCGCTCCCGAGGCCGCCAACGCCACCTGCGCCTCCCCGCCCCTCCCCGCCCCTCCCCCACGCGCCTCCCCCTCCTCGGGGTTTGCCCGCATCCGCCCGCCATGATGTTGACAATCACCAAGGCGTGATCTACAAATCCGTACACAACTACAAACGATTTTGTAGACAATCTTGTCTACAAACAAATCCCGAGAGCGGATTCCCGATCCATTCGATCCACACCGCCCGCCCGGCGCGCCCGCGCGCCGGCCACCGCATGGCATCGCCTTGAGGAGACAAGCATGATGCACACCACCGCGCCTGCCGCCGCCGAGCTGCAGGACAGCGCGTCCGTCCACCATGGCAACGCGCTGATCAAGCCGTCGTACGACGAGCGCCTGACCAACGAAGACCTGGCGCCGCTGAAGAAGCAGACCTGGAGCACCTACAACATCTTCGCCTTCTGGATGTCGGACGTGCACAGCGTCGGCGGCTATATCACCGCCGGCAGCCTGTTCGCCTTGGGCCTGACAAGCTGGCAGGTGCTGGTCGCGCTGCTGGTCGGCATCGTCATCGTGCAGTTCTTCTGCAACCTGGTGGCCAAGCCCAGCCAGGTCACCGGCACGCCGTATCCGGTGATCTGCCGGGCCTCGTTCGGCGTGCTCGGCGCCAATATCCCGGCGGTGATCCGCGGCCTGATCGCGGTGGCGTGGTACGGCATCCAGACCTATCTGGCCTCCTCGGCCTTCCTGATCCTGGCGCTGCATTTCTTCCCGTCGCTGGCACCCTATGCCGACGTCAAGCTGCATGGCTTCGCCGGGCTGTCGACCCTGGGCTGGGCCGCGTTCATGACGCTGTGGGTGCTGCAGGCCCTGGTGTTCTGGACCGGCATGGAAACCATCCGGAAGTTCATCGACTGGGCCGGCCCCGCGGTCTATGTGGTGATGATCCTGCTGGCGATCTGGCTGGTGAACAAGGCAGGCTGGAGCAACGTCAGCTTCACGCTGAGCTTCGTCAAGTACAGCGGCTGGGAAGCGGTGCCGGTGATGCTGACCGCGATCGCGCTGGTGGTCTCGTACTTCTCCGGCCCGATGCTGAATTTCGGTGACTTCTCCCGCTACGCGAAGAACTTCGGCGCGGTCCGCAAGGGCAACTTCTGGGGGCTGCCGATCAACTTCCTCGGCTTCTCCCTGCTGACCGTGATCACCACCTCGGCCACGCTGCCGGTGTTCGGCAAGCTGATCACCGATCCGGTCGAGACCGTCAGCCATATCGACAGCACCTTCGCGATGGTGCTGGGCGCGCTGACCTTCATGACCGCCACCATTGGCATCAACATCGTCGCCAACTTCGTCTCGCCGGCGTTCGACTTCTCCAACGTCTCGCCCAGGCACATCAGCTGGCGCACCGGCGGCATGATCGCCGCGGTCGGCTCGATCTTCATCACGCCCTGGAATCTGTACAACAACCCGCAGGTCATCCACTACACGCTGGACGTGCTGGGCGCCTTCATCGGGCCGCTGTTCGGCATCCTGATCTCCGACTACTACCTGGTGCGCCGCCAGCAGGTCGACGTCGACGACTTGTACACGATGCGCCCGCAGGGCAAGTACTGGTACACCCGCGGCTACAACCCGGTGGCGATCGCCACCATGATCCCGGCCGCCATCATCCCGATCCTGTGCGTGGTGGTGCCGGCCTGGCAGGGCCTGGCCAACTACAGCTGGTTCATCGGCATGGGCATTGCGCTGGTGCTGTACCGCGTGCTGGCGCGCCGCATGATGCCGCATTTCTTCGCGGCCGCCTGACCGGCCACAACGACCCGACGCCACGACGACCTCGACGACTTCACGACCTCGACGATCCGACGACCCCGACGATCCGACCACCCGACGTTTGCCATGAAGCTGAAGATCATCAATCCCAATACCACGCAAAGCATGACCGACAAGATCGGCCAATGCGCCCGCACCGTGGCCTCGCCCGACACGCGCATCATTGCGGTCAGCCCGCGCATGGGACCCGCTTCCATCGAGAGCCACTATGACGAGGCGCTGTCGGTGCCGGGCATCCTCGAGGAGATCCGGTTGGGCGAGGCCGACGGCGTCGACGGCTACGTGATCGCCTGCTTCGGCGATCCGGGGCTGTACGCGGCACGGGAGATGGCGCGCGGGCCGGTGATCGGCATCGCCGAGGCCGCCATGCACATGGCCAGCCTGATCGGCACCAGCTTCAGCGTCGTCACCACGCTGGCACGCACCTGCAATATCGCGTGGCATCTGGCCGAGCGCTACGGCATGGAACGGTTCTGCCGCAACGTGCACGCCTGCGATCTGCCGGTGCTGGAGCTCGAGCGGCCGGGCTCCGACGCGCGCCGCATCATCACCGAGTCGTGCCGCCAGGCGCTGGCGCAGGACCGCAGCGACTGCATCGTGCTCGGCTGCGCCGGCATGACCGACCTGTGCGAGGAGATCTCCGAGGCGATCGGCGCGCCGGTCATCGACGGCGTGGTGTCGGCGGTCAAGATGGTCGAGTCGCTGGTCGCGATCCGGCTGCGCACCAGCAAGCGCGGCGACTGGGCCAGGCCCTTGCCGAAGGCCTACGCCGGCATGCTGGCACCGTTCGCGATCAATTGAGGCGCGGCCTTCATCGCTTACCGCCTTCATCGATTTCCGCATACCGCAGATCATGTCCACTCCGCTCACTGCTTCCCGCTCGCCGGCCGGTGCCGATGCCGGCCAACCCTATCCCCGCGACCTGATCGGCTACGGCGCGCGGCCGCCGCATGCCCACTGGCCCGGCGGCGCGCGCGTGGCGCTGCAGTTCGTGCTCAATTACGAGGAAGGCGGCGAGAACTGCGTGCTGCATGGCGACGCGGCTTCCGAGCAGTTCCTCTCCGAGATCGTCGGCGCGGCGGCCTACCCCGACCGCCACATGAGCATGGAGAGCATCTACGAATACGGCTCGCGCGCCGGTGTCTGGCGCATCCTGCGCGAGTTCGAGCAGCGCGGCCTGCCGCTGACCATCTTCGGGGTGTCGATGGCGCTGCAGCGCCATCCCGAGCTGACCCGCGCCTTCGTCGAGCTGGGCC
>NZ_VWRN01000066.1 GCF_008632125.1 Cupriavidus cauae | reverse complement strand
GATGCGTCCCTGCCTCGGACCGCCACAGCTCGCCTGCCTGCATCCGCTTGGAAGCGTCGCACGCGTCGCGCACCCACGCTGCCAAGGTCAGCAGCGCCCCGGGCTCGCGCGTCGGAAATCCGTCCGGAGCGAAGTGCGGCCAAGCGGCGCAATGCCCCTGCATCAGGCGCTTGAACGCCCCCAGGCGGCGCTCGCCTATGTTCCCGCTCCGGTTGGCCGGCACGGTGGTCAGCGCCGTCAGGTGGACCGGGCACTTGGTTAGCCAGGGCACCTCATGCAGGTAACTGTGATAGCCCTGTTGCGCACAGGCTGCGCAATACCGGACGCTCGGCCCCTGACTGTAAGCCGGAGGGGGCGCATAGGTGCCGCACTGACGAAAATCGAGCGCGTGCTGGAGGACATCGGTCAACCGAGCCGGATCCTCGCCCAAGAGCGATGACACCCGCGCGACGTCATCATCAGAGACGAATCGCGGATGGCGTGGCTCGACTCCCAGGAACGCGGTGCCGGCACGCGCGGGGACGCCATTGAGCGCACAAAACCTGGCGACGAACGACAGCGCCGACTCGTAGGGGCGCAGATTGTGTGGCCACCAGTTGACCGAGGGATAGCCCGCCACTGCTAACTGCCCGCGACGATGATTCTCATGTGGTCAGAGAAGTTGGTCTTGGCCAATTCTCTGAGCCAGTTCTCGTAGCAGGTCGCCTCGTCCCAGTCCATGCCGCGGGCCAGTTGGAACAGCACGCTCTCGGTCGCCTTGGCAACGTGTTGCATCGGAAACTCATGCCGCCGTCGCGCCTGCTGCGGTGACAACT
>NZ_VWRN01000065.1 GCF_008632125.1 Cupriavidus cauae | reverse complement strand
CCACTGCGTTGCAGGGCGGCCTCGCCAACGCCAGCGGCGACAGCGCGCTGACCTTCGCCCAGGTCCGCCGCGGCCTGCAGCGCGGCGCGCGCGCGGCGGCGCTGGCCCATGGCGCCTACGCGGCCGCGACCGGTCAGGTCGACGTCTCGCGCGATCCGCGGGAGCTGCGCAAGTACAACCTGCCGGACACCACGCGCATCGACGGCTGGCAGATCACCTTCCGTTCGCGCGACGGGCTGAACTCGATGACGCTGTGGCTCAATATCGGCGGCATCAAGTCGCTGTGGGTGGGCGGCAGCACCACGCCGTTCGCGTTCTCGCGCGACGGCAAGACGACGGTCGGCACGCGCGACGGCGTCAATATCCTCGAGGGCGGCGTCGCCTATCGCTTCGGCCTGCCATGGCTGTCGAAGATGGGCATGGCGAGCCTGCGCGTCGGCCACGTCAAGCACAACATCCTGCGCACCAACTTCGCCAACGGCAGGCTGACCGACGTGGATGGGCAGGCCACGTGGTCGTGGCCGGTCACGCCGGTGCTGATGGACGCGACCAATATCGGCCCGCTGCGCTTCTACGGCTCCAATACCGCCAACCGCCTGCAGATCGGCCAGTACGGCAGCAAGGTCGGCCCGGCGCAGCTGTGGTACCTGAAGGGACCGGACCTGTCGAAGTCCCGCGTCAGCGAGATCGACGCGATCACGTTGAACAAGGAGTTCCAGTGGCCGGACCTGCTCGGGTCTTCCGGCCGCCATCGTGCGGCACTGGCCGATACCGCGCGCGGCACCGCGCCACAGCTGCGGGCCGAACGGCAGCCCACGGCGCCGACGATCGAGCCGCCGCATCGCAACCTGTCGCGGCGCGCCGCCGCGGTGCTGGCGGGTTACCACCAGGTGGCGCCGGGCGATACGCTGTGGGAGATCGCGCGCAGCCATCGCGACACCCTGCTGGCCGCCGATGGCGAGGCCGGTGCCGCATCCTTGGGCGAAATCGGGCAGACCAGCCGGGCCCTCGATCATCTGCTGCAGCTCAATGCGTCGATCGGCGATCCGGACCGCATCGTGCCCGGCTGGCTGGTCGACATCGCACCGCCGCAGACGCGCCAGGGCTGACGGACCCGCGCGAAGTTCCCGTCCTACGAAGCTTCGGTGATGGCAAGGCGCGCCGCTCGCGGTACGCTACGCCATCACCGAGCCCGGCCGCGATGGCCGGCCATGGATGCGCATGGACGTGCAGCAACACGCAGGAACATGCAGGAACACGCAGGGACGCGCATCCACGCGAAACCGAGCGCCTTGGCGCATCTCGCACCGAGCACCATCCTTTCTCCGACGACCGATCCTTCCGCCGGCATGCCCGACCACCACTCATCCCTCGTTCTTGCACGGCGGCGCCCTCGTGGCGCGCCGCTGGCGGCCCTGGCCGCGCTGGCGTCGCTGGCCATCGCGCCGGCCGCCCACGCCCAACTGGTCCCGGTGGAGCGCTCGATCCTGATCCACCGCACGCCCGAGCAGGTATGGAGCCAGGCCGGCGACTACTGTGCGATCGCCAAGTGGGACACCGCGCTGCGCTCGTGCAGCGTGGTGCTGGGCGACGGCTCTCCGGGTACCGTCCGCCGCGCCGAGCGCAAGAACGGCGGGCCGCCGGTGGTCGACGTGCTGGTCGATAGGGGACCGTATTCCTACGTCTACCGCAAGCTGTCGAACCATACGCGCGGGCGGCTGCAGGTAAGTCCCGGTCCCGATGCCGGCACCGCCGTGGTAACGTGGCAGATGTGGCTCGACCCGCTGTCCGTGCCCGCCGGTCCTCGCGCCGAGTACCCGCAGGCGCTGGGCGACGAAATGCAGAAGGGGCTGGGCCGCATCAAGGTGCTGGCCGAGCAGCCGGTCGATGCCGCGCCGGCGTACCCGGTGCGCGAGTCCACCGACGCAGCGCGTCCGTCGACGCAGGGAAGTTGAGCGACACGGCCGCGGTGCGCGGGCAGGGCGCCGCGGCGCGCGATGCCGGTGTTGTTCGTCCGCGCCAGCCGCATCGTGATTCCCGTGTCCAACCCCTGTCGACATGAACCTGCGCTTTCTCGAGACGTTCGTCTGGGTCGCCCGTTTGCGAAGCTTCCGGCTGACCGCGGAAAAACTGTTCACCACCCAGGCCTCGATTTCCAGCCGCATCGCCGTGCTGGAGGAAGACCTCGGCGTCAAGCTGTTCCTGCGCGATTCGCGCGGCGTTTCGCTGACCCCGCAGGGCCAGCAGGTGCTGGAATACGCCGAGCGCATGGTCAACACGATGCACCGGCTGCGCCAGTCGATCGACTCCACGCGCGTCAGCGAGGGGCGCCTGCGCATCGGCGCGATGGACTCGGTGATTCATACCTGGCTGTCGTCGGTGGTCCGCCGCGTGATGGAGGCCTACCCGGCGCTGGAGATCGAGCTGACCGCCGACGCGGCGCTGAACCTGTGCGATCAGCTGCAGAAGGGCTATCTCGACATCATCTTCCAGACCGATCTGCTGCGCGTGGAGACCGTGCGCAATATCGAGCTGGCCAAGTACCCGATCCGCTGGATCGTCGCCAGGGGCTCGGCCTATGACCGGCCGTATCGCTCGCTGGACGACCTCGCCGGCGAACGCGTGATCACCTTCGTCAAGAACTCGCGCCCACATCAGGACATCCTGAGCCTGTTCCACCTGAACGGCGTGCCGTCGCCGCGCATCAGCTGCGTCAATTCGGTCGCGGCGATGACGCGGCTGATCGGCGAGGGCTTCGGCATCGGCGCGGTGCCGCCGGTGCTGGTGCGGCGCGAGCTGGAGGACGGCACGCTGACCATCGTCGATATCGACAGCCATCCGCCGTCGCTCGACATCGTGGCCTCGTGGCGCACCGGTGCAGGACTGGAGCTGTCGGAGGCCGTGATCGCGCTGACCGTCGGCGTGGTGGCCGCGTTCTGCGCGGAAGCGGGCGAGGACAAGGCGATGCTGATGGCCAACGCGGCCGCGCAGGGCAGCGGCGGCGATGGCGAAGGCGATAACGGGCGCGACACGGGCCGCGATACCGGCCGCGATGCCGCGCGCGACACCGGTGGCGATCGCGCGAGCGACGCCTGAGATCCGGCACCTCGGATCGCCCAAGGCAAGCCCGACTTGCCTTTGTCATCGAAAAGCCTTATCGCGCTGCATCCAAAAGATTTGTTGGACAGTGCATCGGCGCGGCGTCCAGAATCGTTGCACACCTCGCGAACAGCGCGCGTTGCGCTCGCGTGCACGACTCCACGCCGACGACCATGAACCTGCCCCTTCAGCAAGCCAACGGACTGTTGCCCGAAGACCCCGCCGCACTGCGCGCCCTGATTCGCTCCGGCCGTTATCGCGGCCATACCAGCGGGCTGGCGAGGGGCTATGTCCAGGCCAATATCGTTATCCTGACGCGCGACTGGGCCTATGACTTCCTGCAGTTCTGCGCGCTGAACCGCAAGGCCTGTCCGCTGATCGATGTCACCGAGCCGGGCGATCCGGTCTTCCGCAATCTCGGCGTCGACGTCGACATCCGCAGCGATGTGCCGCTGTATCGCGTCTACCGCAACGGTACCGACTATCAGGAGACCACCGACATCGCCTCGCTGTGGCGCGACGATTTTGTGGCCTTCGCGATCGGCTGCTCGTTCTCGTTCGAGCATGCGCTGATCGCCGCCAACGTTCCGCTCAAGCACATCAATCTCGGCCGCAACGTGGCGATGTTCCGCACCTCGATCGAGACGCGGCCGGCCGGGCGCCTGTCCGGCAAGCTGGTGGTGTCGATGCGGCCGATGAAGGCCGCCGACGCGATCCTTGCTACCGAGATCACCGCGCGTTATCCGGACGTCCACGGTGCGCCGGTGCATATCGGCGATCCGCGGCTGATCGGCATCGAGGATATCGAGGCGCCGGACTACGGCGACGCGGTGCCGGTGGACGAGGACGAGATCCCGGTGTTCTGGGCCTGCGGCGTGACCCCCCAGGCCGTGATCCGCGAAGCCCGGCCCGAGATCTGCATCACGCATGCGCCGGGCTGCATGCTGGTCACCGACCTCGACAACAACCGGCTGTAGACGATTGCCATGACGGGGCGATGACAGCGTTGCGCGTCGTTGCCCCCGGTCGCGGCGCCTTGCGGTCCTCGACTACGTATTCACGTAGTTCCATGCCCTCCCGGTGGCCGGCTGAACCCTCAGCCTACGATTCTCCCTAGTTGGTATCGCGCGATACCGGGCAGACAATGGCCTGTCACGCTGGCCGCAGTGCGTCCAGGCGCGGTCCGCCGCGCGCCCACGTCATGCCTGCCTTAACGCCGTTCGCATCGCCCCCGTTCCTCAGGAGAAGAGCGTCATGCTGGATTTCAAGGACCTGATGCAAGCCCGCGAAGCCATTCTCGCCGCGGCCCGCGCCGCCGCCGAAGCCGCGGCACGCGCGGCGGCAGAGGAGGCCCGGCGCGCGCAGGCTCGCGAGGCCGAACGGCAGCGGCAGGCCCAGGAAGCGGAAAGCGCCCGGCGCAACGAACAGAACAACCAGGCCCAGCAGGCGCAACAGGCGGAGCAGGCCCAGCAGGCGCAGCAGGCAAACCAGACGCAGCAGGCCGAGCAGAAACAGCAGCCGGATCGCGCGGCGAGCAATCAGCCCGTCGTCACGCCGGCGCTCTACACCCCGCAAACGCAGCCGGCCGGCGTGGTGCAGGTCAAGGGTCCGGGCGGCGACAAGCCGGCCACCGATCCCGCGCAGCAAGCGCGCGAGCAAGAGCAGAACGAGGCGAAGGGGCACACCGATCGCTGGCACAAGGACGCCAAGGGCGCGTACGACGACAGCGAGACCAAGCGCAATGCCGGCACCATGACCGATGCCGACTGGAAGCCGATCGAGCAGAAATACGGCATGGTGATGGCCGGCGCGCAGAACGAGCTGCGCGTGGCCGCCAATCAGGCCGCGGCAAGCGGCGGCGACGACAAGGCGATCACCGCGGCGGTCGACGCCAAGGCCAGGGAGATCCGCGAGCGCTACAACGATCCGGTGCTCGACCAGAACCTCGACAGCATCAAGGATGGCTTCCTGAAGGCCGAGCCGACGCAGGAAGCGCGCGACACGCAGGGGGCGCGCTTCCAGCTGGGACTCGCCGAGGAGCGGCTCGACCAGGCCGAAGCCACCTTGCAGCGGGAAGAGAAGGCGCTGTCCGAGATCCCGATGGGCATCCGCCGCGCCGATCCCGAGAGCGGCCAGGCCGTCAGCGACGCGCGCGCGGCCGTGCACGAGGCGCAGCAGACGCGGGACAAGGCCGAGGAGACCTATCTCGGCACGATGCGCGTCGAGATCGATACGCTGGCCACGCAGCTCTACAAGAAGGATGCCGATACCAAGCTGAGCGACGTCCGCAACCAGCCACACGACCGCTCGCAGTCGATGACGGATCGCGGCTACGACCTGACCGAGGCGCAAAACCGCGTCGACGACGCCGAGGCACAGCTCGAAGCGCTGCAGGCCGGCAAGGGCGTCAAGGTGCCCGACAGCTACCGGCAGCAGGCCATCGAGCAATTGCACGGCCGCTATGGCAGCGACCAGGGCATGCGCACGGTCATCGCGACCGCCGACATGCAAGGGCGGATCGCCGGCGAGATGGAGCATCTGACCCCGGAGAACGAGTTCGAACGCGAGCTGGCGCAGACCGATCCGACCACGCTGGCGATGGCGCAGGTCCAGGGGCTGACGCTCGATCCGGACGCCAGGATGGATCCGAACTCGGCGACACCGCGCGACCTGTCGCAGCAGGAACGGGACCTGATGGAGTTCAACCCCGCGGCCTATGTCATGTACAAGTCGCTGGGAGCGGATTACCTTGTCCCCGCCGAGAATGCGCCGCCGAACGATCCGACGCGGCGCGCGTTCGAGGCCGGTGTGAAGAACTCCGGCCTGGTGATGTACGCGTTCACCGAGACGCAGCGGCGCGCGGAAGGCGGCGAGGGCATCAGCAAGGAAGACAGCGCCGCCGCGGCAGCGGGCATGCAGCGCATGCTGTCGCTGATGCGAGGCTCGGTGCCGCTGCGCGAGGGCTATCTGCAGGACAACCTGAGCAAGAAGCTCGATGCGGGCGACTTCGTCGGCGCACTGAAGCTGCGCCAGGGCGCGGCCAATGCCGCGCAGACCGAACAGGAGCGCGAGCGCTATCTCGCCGTGGACGGCAATCGCTTTGACGGCGAGGCCTTCCGCGCGCAGATCGAGGCGTCGATGCGCAAGGACCTCGAAGGCAAGACGCACGACGACGACTACAAGCCGATCATCGGGCAGGAAACCATGTACGCCGACCGGGTCGGCCAGTACATGCAGCAGGTCGCGCCGTATCTGACCGAGGAAGACGCCACCACGCTGCTCGATACCGTCAAGAGCGAATACAGCAACGACTGGACTGGCCGCAATGTCGCGCCGTCCGGCGGCAGCTACAACGACTGGAACGACTTCTACCATGGCCTGGCCGCGGTGGTCGACGCCGCCGACGCCGGCTACTACGCGCGCAATCCTGGCTCCGAACTCGGCACCGGCCCCGCCGCGACCTCGACCGCCAGCTGGCTCGCCAACGAGGACAACGACGTCTTCACCATGGTGATGCAGAACCAGGTCGGCGGCACGCAGGGGCGCATCTATGGCGGCGCGGAGGATGCCGCGGCCAAGGGGCACACCAGCCTGTCGCTTGCCTTCGCCAAGGAGCTGAAGGACCACGACCGCGCGCCGCCGATGGCCGACTACGACCTGACCCGCGCGATGGATCGGGGCCACGAGAAGTACAGCGGCACCGAAAAGGCCAAGGAAGACCAGCGCCGGTTCGAACTGGACAAGGATGAGATCCTGCAGGGCACCTTCGATTCGCTGGCGCTGCGCAAGGACGAGCTGACCGTCAAGGCCGGCGATGACAAGGCGCTCGACAATGCGATCGCGCTGGCCGCGCCCAACGCCGATCCGAAGCTGATCAAGGAACAGCTGGCCGAGGACGTGCCGGAGGGCGCGACCATCAAGGTCATTCCGATGTACGTGACCGGGCCCGGCATGTCGCCATACCAGAGCGCCGTCTTCGAATTCGTCGGCAAGGATGGCAAGACGCTGTGGGTCGACGACCAGGGCGCGGTCTACGGCAAGGGCGATCAGCCGGCCGAGCGCGACTTCCAGGAAAACAACGAGCTGCACGACAAGGGCACCGTGTATCTGGCCAGGGACCTGAGCCTGGGTGCCGACGGGCATGCGGAGTTCGACGATATCGACGCGCATATCGTCACCGATGGCGAGAAATTCCGCGCCTGGCTCGATATCGGCGTGGCCGCGGTCGGCGCGATCGGCGGCATCGGCGTGATGGTGGCCTCGGGCGGCACGCTGACGCCGCTGGTGGCGGCCGCCTGGGGCGGCATGCTCGGCTCGATGGGCTATGGCCTGGCGGTGACGGCGGTCGATGCGAATGACATGGCGACGCATGGACGCTCGCTCAATCCGCTGGACAATGCCCGCGCGTTTTCGCTGTGGGCCAACGGCTTCGGCTCGGTGGCCGGCATGGCTGGGCTGGGCCTGGGCAAGGGCGCGTCGCTGGCGATGCGGGCCGGTGGCACGCTGAGCGGCAACTCGTCGACGTTCTCGCAGATGGCGGCCAGGACATTGGCCGGCAATGCCAACCGCATGGCGATCGGCAGCCGCGTGTTCAACGGCGCCGCGTTCGGCTCCGGTGCGATCATGACCGGCCAGCAGGCCATCACCTTCGCGCAGCACGGCGGCGACATGACGCTGACCGAGAAGCTGCAGAACGGCGCGATGCTGCTGATGGGCATGACGCAGATGATGCCCGCCGGCATCCAGATCCGCAGCGCGCAGGCGCTGCACAACGCCGCGCGGCGCGTCACCGGACGCCATCCCGCCGCCGAGGCCGCGGCACAGGCGCAGGCCTTGCAGCAGGCGATGCAGGCGGGCGATGCCCCGGTCAACGGTCGCGATGCCGACGTGCCGGTGCGCGTGCGGCCGGGTCAGGATGGCGCGGCGCAGGGGCGCCAACCGGCGGACACGGCCGGCCCGCTTCGCGCGGGCGAGGATG
>NZ_VWRN01000064.1 GCF_008632125.1 Cupriavidus cauae | reverse complement strand
GCGCGACTCCTGCACCAGGCGCACGGCGCGCTCGCGCACTTCCGGGGAAAACTTGTTTGCGTTGTTCTTGCTCATGGCTCGCATTCTCTCAAGAGTGAGAGCCTCCGCAAAACCCGGGGCGATTCACGCCTTTAGCCCAGCGCCTCTCATTGGCAGCCTGTCAGCTGATATGTCGGTGCGATTTGACACCATGTAGTGGCTACAGGGTCAAGACAAGGCTGCACGCATATATGCCGCCTGCTACGAACAAAGCACCCGCGCCGCACTTCAGGAGAAAAGTTCGGCAAACGCGTAGCGTTTTCCTTGACCCTATGGCAGCTACACAGTGCTAGATGAAGCACTAGAAGGGGCTAGCCCAAACTGGCGTGGACCTTGTTGGCTGGTCGCGTCTGGTCGCAGGCATGCATTTCCCGGCAGACGTTTTGGCGGCTTGGGAGGCGCACTTGGGAGTCTGTGCCTTTCTGCGGGGCTATGGCAGAGGCTGCCTTGCGCGTCGGGAACGCTTCCGCCTGCGCTGTTTGGGGTGGCGCACATGCCGCTTAGCGCCGGCGACAGGAAAGCGTTCGCTGAAGGCGGATCTGCCTGTAGTCCTTCGTGGGATCCGCGTCCCTACTCTTCTCCCAACAGCTGTGGTGTCTGATGGGCTGTTTTCGTAAGGCCCTCCAGAATGCCGCAGTCCTTGGCCTCTCGCGACAGACCGCATTGACTGCGCAATTGCTTCAGGTCACGTTCCAATGCCATCAACTCTTGTATGCGGCGCGCCACGTGTCGAATGTGGCCTTCTAGCAGGACGTTGACCTCTCCACAGTCCTCGTGGGGCGCATCCTTGAGACGCAGCAAGGACCGAATCTCGTTCAGGGTCATGTCCAACGAGCGGCAATGGCGGATGAACGCCAACCGCTCAAGGTGCTGGGAAGCGTAGAGTCGGTAGTTTCCAGAGGAACGAGCCGGCGCCGGCAGTAAGCCTTCATGCTCGTAGAAGCGAATAGTCTCCACCGTGGTGCCGGCGGTTTGAGCAAGTTTGCCGATCTTCATGCTTTTCCCCTTTGTTGGGCTCCTGTCTGACGCCCTCCATGCCGGATGGTGTCGACAAATTCAAGTCCGTGCAGTGTGAATGGAGGTTTGGACTGTGCCGTACAGACAATCCGAGCGCCACGCAGCGGCGCTGGCCGGACTCCGAATGTGGACACGAAGGTGCGCGTCAGGTGCGCGCTGTCGGCGAAGCCGGCGAGATGAGCAGCCTCGGTGAGCGTACAACCATCGGAGAGGGTGCGCACCGCACGCTGCAGGCGCAACCAACGCACGTACGCCCGGAACGACAGTCCGCTCGCCTCCGCGAACCAATGCATGAAACGGGAGGACGACAGGCCTACGGCGTCGGCGGCATGTGCGACATGCACGGGTCCCTCCAGCGACGTTTCCAGCCACTGGAGGACCGCAGCCCAACGCGAAGCCTCCGTGGCAGGTTGTGACACATTCGCTGTTTCAGACGGCATTGCGCCTCGCAGCCAGCGGTCCAGCTCATGTTCCAGCATATCCGCCTGCACGGGGCTCGGCGCCATCGTGGCTGCGGGCCGACGGCCAGTAGGGCAAACGCTGTGCATGGTCGGGTCGAGAAACACCATGCGCACCGGGCCGGCCGCTACGAGACGATGCGGCACCCCGGCCGCAAGAAAATGTCCCGGGGCCTGCAATCCGCCCCAGGCCCCTTCGAGGAGCAACATCCCCTGTTTGCTCCATGCCAACTGAGCTGCTTGATGTCGGTGCAACCGACCGGCCTCTATCGGTCCGATGTAAATGGCCCAGCCGCGGCCGATGGTCAGCAGCGGCTGCCTGTCGGATGCTTCGTGTTCATCCGCGGGCTGGGCGTGCCTGCATTCTGCCGAAGAGCTCATGGAACACGATCAAGGCAGCACCGAGTGTGATGCCGATGTCAGCCACATTGAAGGCCGGCCAATGGTACGAACCCCAATGAAGATCGATCCAGTCGACCACCGCTCCGCGTGCGACCCGGTCGATCATATTGGCCAACGCGCCGCCCAAGATCAGTCCGTAGCTGATCCGCTCGGTATCGGTGGTACCAGTACGCCGAATCATGTACACAAGGAACGCGGAGGCCGCCAAGGCAATTCCAATGAAAAAATATCGCTGCCAGCCCCCCGCGCCGTGCAGAAAACTGAAGGCGGCACCTCGGTTCAGCACATGCACGACGTTGAGGACGGGCAGCCAGTCGAGGCTTGCACCGTAGTCGACCCAGGCCACGATGGCTACTTTCGTCCCGATATCCATCGCCACGATAAGGGCCGCCAATACGAAACCCAGGCCAATGCTGCGATCAGCCCGCATGGTGGTCACTCTCAGTGGAGGGGCTGGTCCCCAGCAGGCGCAGTCCGTTGAACACCACGGCCAGGCTTGCGCCCATGTCGGCAAGAATCGCGAGCCACAGGCTGGCATGGCCGGTGAAGGCCAGCACCATGAAGACCGCCTTGGTACCGATCGCGAAGGCGATGTTTGCCTTCAGCACGCCACCCACCCGGCGCGACAGCTTGATGAACTCAGGCAGCTTGCGCAGGTCGTCCTGCATCAGCGCCACGTCGGCGGTCTCGATCGCGGTGTCGGTGCCAGCAGCGCCCATCGCAAAGCCGATGTTCGATTTGGCCAGCGCGGGCGCATCGTTGACGCCATCCCCGACCATGCCTACCGGCGCCTTCGCGCCAAGCTCTGCGATCGCAGCCAACTTGTCGTGCGGCAGCAGGTCGCCGCGCGCGTCGGTGATGCCCACCTGGGCGGCCACCGCTTCCGCGGTCTTGCGGTTGTCGCCGGTAAGCATCACCGGCTCTACGCCCAACTGCTTGAGCGCCGCTACCGCACGCTTGCTGCTGTCCCGGACCGTGTCGGCAACTGCCAGGACACCCAGTGCCTGCTTATCGGTGGCAAGCACCACTGCTGTCTTGGCCTGCGCTTCCAGGCTCTCCAGCAGCTTGCGGACCTGCTCGCTGGCCACGCCAAGCTCATTTGCCAGGCGGTGGTTGCCGACGTAGTAGGTCTGGCCGTCGATGTCGCCCTTGACGCCACGGCCAGCCAGAGCCTCGAAGCGTTGCACTGAGGCGTGCGGCTTGTCGCCGTAGGCGTTGACGATAGCTGTGGCCACTGGATGTTCGGACAACGCATCCAGGCTGGCGGCAATGCGCAGCACTTCCGTCTCCGAGAGCGCGCCCGTCGGTACCGTATCGGTCAGCGCCGGGCGGCCGTGCGTAAGGGTGCCAGTCTTGTCCAGTGCCACCGCGCGCAGCAGACGCCCTTGCTCCAGGTACAGGCCACCCTTGACGAGGATGCCACGCCGCGCGGCCGCAGCCAGGCCGCTGACGACCGTCACCGGTGTCGAGATCACCAGGGCGCAGGGACAAGCAATCACCAGCATCACCAGCGCCTTGTAGACCCATTCGAACCAAGGCGCCCCAAAGAACAGCGGCGGGATCACGGCAATGGCGATCGCCAGCGCAAAGACAGAGGGGGTATAGACGCTCGCGAAACGATCAACGAAACGCTGCGTCGGCGCGCGCTGGCCTTGGGCTTCCTGGACCGAGCGCGCGATACGGTCGAGCGTGGTCTCTCCCTTGCGCGAGTGCACTTCGAATTCCAATGTGCCGCGCTCATTGATCGTGCCCGCGAACACCGTGTCGCCGGGGTTCTTTTCCACGGGCATGCTTTCGCCGGTGATGGGCGCCTGGTTGATGGCTGATGCGCCCGACACCACGACCCCATCCAAGGCGATACGTTCGCCGGGACGAACGCGCACGACGGCTCCAAGCGGCACTGTCTCGGCCTTGACCTCTTGCCAGCGACCGTCGTCCTGGCGGACGAGTGCGGTTTCCGGCGCCAGGTCCATCAGCTTGCGAATCGCGTTGCGCGCCCGGTCCAGGCTTAGCGCTTCGATCATCTCCGCGATGGCGAACAGCCAGATCACCACGGCGGCTTCCGGCCACTGGCCGATCAAAGCGGCACCGATGACGGCAATCGTCATCAGGAGGTTCATGTTCAGTGACAGCGTGCGCAGCGCGATCCAGCCTTTCTTCAGGGTCTCGATACCGCCCAACGCAATGGCCGCCAGCGACGCGGCCACCACCGGCCATGCCGATTCACCCATCCCGGCGAATGTGAGGACTTCCGCGCCAACCGCCAGCACGCCGGCGGCCCCCATGCGCAGCCACTCCGCCTTCGAAATGCCGGTGCCAAAGTCCCTCGTGACTGCGGGGGCAGGCCGACTATGGTCGCGCAGCACCGGCTGCATGCCAAGTCGCTCAATGGCCGCTGTGATTGGCACCTCGTCCTTCAGCGAATGGCTGACGGTCAGGGTCCGGCTCATCAGGTTGAACTGCAGGCTGCTGACACCCGGCATGCCTTCCAACGCCTTGCGCAGCAGCGCCTCTTCGGTCGGGCAGTCCATCTTTTCGATCAAGTAGGTGGCTCGTCCCTTGGAACTTGCCCCTGCCTCGCGCTCGACCGTGGCATGCATGCCGATCTCGCGCAGTGCGCCGAGGACCGGTGCCGGATCGGGCAGGCGGTGTTGCACCTCCAGTCGGCGATTCATCAGGTCGAAGTCGAGGCGTTCGATGCCCTCCACCTTGCCTAGGCGCTTGCGGATCAAAGCTTCCTCGGTGGGGCAGTCCATGTTTGTGATCAGGAACTGCGTGGTATTGCCCGTGGCTGCAGGGACGAAGGAGACGGGGGGCGTGCCGCAGGGACCGCAGGCAGTCTCCGTTGTCGCTGCGCAATTCGCGCCCGGAGGAGTTGTGTCTTCGCCCAGCCTTGCCTGCATGCCGATCGATTGCAACGCCGTCAGCAGGGGTTCCACCGAGGACAAGGTGTGGACGACAGACAGCTGGCGTGCGGGTAGGTCGAACTCGAGCGACCGGACGCCGGCCAACGGCTCCAGCCGCGCGCGGATCGCCGCCTCTTCGGAGCGGCAATCCATGTTTGGAATCGTGAATGTGTCTTTTGACTCTTCTAACGCAGCGCTCTGGCTGCCGGCGCAGGATCCAGCGCACGCGGATCCGCAAGCGGCGTTGCCCGCGGCTTCGCCGTCGTCCTCCATCGATGCTTGCATGCCGATCTCATGGAGGGCCTCCAGCAACGGCCCCGGGTTCGGTAGCCCATGCCGGACGGTGAGGCGGCGCTGGGGAAGGTCGAACGAAAGGGACTCTACCGCTGGCAATTTGGCAAGCCGTGCACGGATTGCCGCTTCTTCGTTGCGGCAATCCATGTTGGGAATGCGGAAGACGGATGTCGCGCCGTTCAGGTCCTCCGCCTTCTTCCTTTCTTGAGTTGATCTCGCATCACTTTCGGCATGGGCTTGGTCGAGTTTCATCATTCGCCTCTTTCTGTATATGTCAGAATTTCACACCCTAAAGTAGATACAGAGTCAAGGGCTCTGCCTCCTGGTCGGAGGTTAAGTTGCCTCGGAACGGGCCTTTTCCTCATGTTCTGTCGCGTCAACCAGGATTTCACGACCTCCGTTAGCGGCGATCGCAGATACCACCAGACCCAGAACCAGGTCTGGCAGGTTGGAGCCCGACCACATCACGAGCGCTCCGGACAACACAATGGCCAGATTCACAATCGAGTCGTTGCTGGTGAATATGGCGGAAGCCTTGAAGTTGACGTCTTCCCCGCGGTGGCGTTTCAGTAAGCGCAAGCAAATAATGTTCAGCGCCGCATTGATCGCTGCCATGACCATCATCGCCGGCCCCAATGGCGCCTCGCCGCCAAAGAACCGGCGCAGGACTTCCACGCATAGCATCAGGGCCAGCCCAATCAAAAGCCACCCCGATAGCCGCGCTGCCCGCACCTTGATGGCTCGCGATCGGCCGACGGCGTACAGGCTGACGCCATACACCAACGCGTCGGCAAGGTTGTCCAGAGCCGCACCAAGCACCGCCGTGGACGCCGCCCAAAGGCCCACGCCCATACCTGCCAGACATTGGCTGACATTAATCAGTAGTACCAGCCACAGAATCCGGCGGTCGGCCGCCTGACTCGCGTCGAGGTCAAGGCGTTCTTTGTCGGGGAAGTGGTCGTTCATGCAACTCCTTTGTTAACCCGCCTGTTTCCACAGAAGATCTGAGTAATTTCACACCCCGTACCTGCTATAGAGTCAAGACGTCGCCCGCACACAGCATGTTTATTCAAGCTAGCTGTCTGTCGCTTGGAGAAACTGGAGGAAATTGAACTCTGGAGTCGCAATGACAGCGCGTTCTGTGGTGCGGTACGGCGCCTATCCGACCATCATGGCCCTGGTAATCACAGGGGTTTCGGTCGCCCCATCCCACGGCACGCCGCTGGCTTGGCTGGCGTTGTGGGCCGCCGCCGGGCTATTTCTTGTTGCTTGGCTGGAGCGCATTGTCCCGTTCGATGCACGGTGGCAAAAGCGGGATCTCGACTTTCCGGCGGATGTCGCCCATGCCGTTGTGAATTTGGCCGTGATGCACGGTGCCGTGCTGGGGTTCGTGGTGCTGCGGGAAGGAACGGGTTGGCCCAAGCTATGGTGGCCTGCGGAATGGCCATACTTGTTGCAGGTATTACTCGCAGGGGCGCCACTGGACCTGTCGCTGTATGCCGTCCATCGGCTCAGCCACCACTACGGCTTTCTGTGGCGGCTGCACAGCATTCATCATTCGTCGCGGCGGCTCTACTGGCTAAACGGGGAACGCCGCCACCCGCTGCATGCAGCCCTGATGGCGGGTCCGGGCTTACTGGTCCTGGGCATACTAGGCGCGCCGGCCGAGGTAGTGGCCGGCTGGTTCGCAATCCTGGCGGTCCATCTGGCATTCCAGCATGCCAACCTGGACTATAGCCTGGGGCCGGTGCGGTATATGTTAGGCGTGGCAGAACTCCATCGCTGGCACCATCGGGAGCGCTTCGCGGACGCGCAGGTCAATTTCGGGGAGTTCTGGCTGGTATGGGACCACCTCTTCGGTACCTTCTATCAACCGCAGGCGCCACTGGGCGCAATCGGCATCGAAGGCGACCCGGTGCCGCACCGCTACGGCGAGCAACTGATTTATCCGTTTGAACGACCGGATCCGCAAGTTCGTCTGGCCACCGAAGACGTCTCGCAGGGCCGCGATGCTGATGTCTAAAGCCGCTCTCGTTGGTGAAACCGGCTCGCAAGCTGCATCCAGCATGAATGCTCAGGTGGGATCTGACAGGACTATTTGCGCCGTCTTGAAGTTATGCGACGTCGCGTGGACGAACCTGATCTGTCATTCTCGAGGCCGCGCTTGATGCGCATCTGGCGACGAAAATGCCAGGCAAGCGAACCTGTAGCACACACCGTGAACGCCACGGCAAACACGATGACAACGATGACTTCACGTGGCAGGTCGAAGGGTGGGCGGCTCACTGTGGCCGAACGTTCATGGAAAGCGGTTTCGATCCCGACGACGCCATTCGGAGGTCTACCGAAGCGGCGTGACGGAGGATTTTGGCCATGGCAGGCGGCACACTGCCCCGATGCGAGCGGTGGTGCCGCCTGAGTTTTACTTGCGCTGCATGTCCACGACTGTCGGCTTGCCGTCGACCGTGTCGAATACGGCGGTAACCGCATCACCTTCCTTGAAGTCCTTCAACGAAGCGCGATCCTTGACCGGGAACGCCATGGTCATGGCGGACATGCCGAGATTTTCGATCGGGCCGTGCTTGAGGGTAACTTTCCCTGCCTTCGCATCGATCTTCTTTACCTCTGCCGCAACCGGGTGGGGGGCCTGCTTCGTTTCGGCTGACGGCTTCATGTCCATGCCCTTCATATCCATGCCGTCCATCGACCCTGCCGCGAACGCAGCCGGTGTGGCAGCGAGAGCAGCCATGATGGCAAGAGTTTTGACGTATTTCATTGTGATTCCTCCGGGAGTGAGGGGTGGGTGGAAAGTGAGACAGATTCGGCCTGCCGTCTGCGTATCAGCAAGTACACCGCCGGCACAACAAACAGGGAAAGCAATGGCGCGGTGACCATGCCGCCAACCATCGGAGCCGCAATGCGCTGCATGACCTCCGAGCCGGTGCCATGCGACCACATGATGGGAATCAGGCCGGCAAGAATGACAGCGACGGTCATGGCCTTGGGGCGGACCCGCAGCACTGCCCCTTCCTGAATGGCGTCCAGCAATGCGGACACGCTGGTTTCGCCTCGGCCCTCGCGTTCGCTCCAGGCTTGCTTCAGGTAGAGCAGCATGATGACGCCGAACTCGGCTGCCACGCCGGCAAGGGCGATAAAGCCGACAACCCCCGCTACCGAAAGGTTGTAGCCCAGCAAGTAAAGCAGCCAGAATCCGCCGATGAGCGCCAGCGGCAGCGTGCCCATGATCAGTAGCGCTTCATCGAGACGGCCGAACACCAGGTACAGCAACACGAAGATGATCAGCAGCGTGAACGGCACCACCACCTTCAGCTTCGCGGTGGCCCGCTCCAGATACTCGAACTGACCCGACCAACTGAGGGAATAGCCCGCTGGCATCGGGACCGCCTTGGCCACGGCGGCCTGCATGTCCTGGACGGCCGAACGCAGGTCACGTCCGCGAATATCGACGTACACCCAGCCCGACAGGCGGGCGTTTTCGCTGCGCAGCATCGGCGGTCCTTGCACCACCTGGAGGCGCGCCACGTCGGACAGCGTGATATGCTGGCCACGGTCGGTGACAATGGGCAGGCTGCGCAGTTGTTCCACCGAGTCGCGGTAGTCCCGTGGATAACGCACATTGATCGGAAAGCGCGCCAGCCCGTCGACCACTTCCCCGACGTTGTCGCCACCGATGGCCGAGGACACGATGCTCTGGACATCCTCGATGTTGAGCCCATATCGCCCGGCGGCCATCCGGTCTATGTCGACATCGACGTAGCGCCCGCCGGACAGGCGTTCGGCGAGTGCAGAGGTGACGCCCGGCACCGCCTTGACAGCATCCTCGATCCTCGTGGCCAGTCGGTCAATTTCCTTCAGGTCGGTGCCCGCCACCTTAATGCCGACCGGGCTCTTGATGCCGGTGGCGAGCATGTCGATGCGGTTGCGGATCGGCGGCACCCAGATATTGGACAGGCCGGGCACCTTCACCACGCGGTCGAGCTCCTCCACCAGCTTGTCCGTCGTCATGCCGGAACGCCACTGGTCGCGCGGCTTGAACTGGATGGTGGTTTCGAACATCTCGATGGGCGCCGGGTCGGTCGCCGTGTCGGCGCGGCCGGCCTTGCCAAACACGGTGGCTACCTCGGGAACGGTCTTGATTAGGCGGTCGGTCTGCTGCAGCAACTGCGCTGCCTTGCCGGTGGACAGCCCCGGGAGCGCCGACGGCATGTAGAGTAGGTCACCCTCATCGAGAGGCGGCATGAACTCGCCGCCAATTCGCATGATCGGCCAGGCGGTCGCGACGAGCAGAATTGCCGCGATCGCTACAGTGGTCTTCGGGTAGGTGAGCACCTTGGCCAACACTGGCTGATAGGCGCGAATCAGCCACCGACTGAGGGGATTGGACTGCTCCGTGGGGATCCTGCCACGGATCATGTAGCCCATCAGGACCGGCACCAGGGTGACGGAGAGGCCCGCCGCCGCGGCCATGGAGTAGGTCTTGGTAAAGGCCAGCGGCGAAAACAGTCGGCCCTCCTGCGCCTCCAGCGTGAACACCGGAATGAATGACAGCGTGATGATCAGCAGCGAGAAGAACAGCGCCGGTCCAACCTCAGCCGCCGACTCGCCGATCACGCTCCAGCGTTCATGGCCGGTGAGATCCAGGCCGGGCTTATCCGCATGCCAATGCTCGAGATGCTTGTGCGCGTTCTCGATCATGACGACCGCGGCATCGACCATGGCGCCGATGGCAATGGCGATGCCGCCCAGCGACATGATGTTGGCATTGACACCCTGGTATCGCATGACCAGAAACGCGGCCAGCACACCCAGCGGCAATGAAACGATGGCAACCAGCGCGGAGCGCAGGTGGAACAGGAAAACCAGGCAGACCACCGCGACGACGATAAACTCTTCGATCAGCTTGTGGGTCAGGTTTTCCACCGCCCGGTTGATCAGGGCGGAGCGATCGTACGTGGTGACGATCTGGACGCCTGCCGGCAGGCTCTTCTGCAGCGTGGCGAGTTTGGCTTTGACCGCTTCGATGGTTTCCAGCGCGTTCTTGCCCGAGCGCATCACGATGACACCGCCGGCGACCTCTCCCTGGCCGTCGAGCTCGGCGATGCCGCGCCGCATCTCGGGACCAAGCTGGACGGTGGCGACATCGCCCAGCCGCACCGGGATGCCGGCGTCGCTGGTCACCAGCGGGATCTGCCGGAAATCATCGAGCGTCTTCAGGTAGCCGCTGGCCCGGACCATGTACTCCGCCTCGCCCAATTCCAGCACCGAGCCGCCGGTTTCCTGGTTGGCGCCCTTGAGCGCCGTAAGCACCTTGCCCTGCGACAGGTTGTAGGCGCGTAGCCGGTCCGGCATCAGGACGACCTGGAACTGCTTCACCATGCCGCCGAGGGACGCGACCTCGGCAACATTGGGCAGCGATTTCAGCTCGAAGCGCAAGAACCAGTCCTGGAGCGCACGCAGTTGACTGAGGTCGTGCTGGCCGGTCTTGTCCACCAGCGTGTACTCGTAGATCCAGCCGACGCCGGTGGCGTCCGGCCCCAGCGCCGGCTTGGCGGCGCCGGGCAGGCGGGATTGCACCTGGTTCAGATATTCCAGCACGCGGGAGCGCGCCCAATACAGGTCGGTGCCGTCCTCGAATAGCACATAGACAAACGAGTCACCGAAGAACGAGTAGCCGCGTACGGTCTTGGCGCCCGGGACCGACAGCATGGTCGTGGTCAGTGGATAGGTGACCTGGTTCTCGACAATCTGTGGCGCCTGGCCGGGAAACGGCGTGCGGATGATCACTTGCACATCGGACAAGTCCGGCAACGCGTCGAGCGGCGTGCTGCGCACGGCCCACAGTCCCCAGGCGGTCAGCATGACCGTGACCAGCAGGACCAGGAAACGGTTGCGGATGGAAGCAAGAATGAGCCGGGCGATCATGGCTTGGCCCCCTGGGTGGTGCCGGCCGGCTCGACTGCGGACAGGATCGCCAGGCCATCCTTGTCCAGGTGGAAGCGGAACCGGATGCGGTCGCCGGTCTTGAGCCCCTTCGGCAGGCCGGCAGGCGGCGCGGCGAAATCCATGGTCATCGCGCCCCACTGTGCCGAGGGAATCGGCCCGTGCGAGATGGTCAGGCCTTCGCGCGTCACGGCCTCGATGCGCCCGACGCCCTCGTGCTCGGGCGCAGCCGCAGCCGGCGCGGAAGCCGCTGTCGTGGCGCTCATGCGTTCGGCCGTGCCACGCAAGCTGGCTTCCGAATCGATGAGGAACTGCCCGGAGGTGACCACTTTCTGCCCCGCTTTCAGCCCGTCCAGCACCTCGACCATGCCGGCGGCCTCGCGCCCGGTCTTGACTTCGGTTGCCACAAAGCCGGCCTTGCCCGCATCGACCATGACGATGCTGCGCTGGCCGGTGCGGATGACGGACTCCAGCGGAATCATCAGCAATTCCTTCTGATCACCGCTGTCAAACCGGACCGTCACGAACATCCCCGGCAACAGGTGCCTGCCCTTGTTGGGCAGGACAATGCGCACCTTGATGGTTCGCGTGGCCGGATTGACATCGGGCAGGACGGTATCGACCTTGCCAACGATTGACTCGGTTGCGCCGGTCGGCGACACCTTGACCGCCCGGCCCGGAGCGATGGCGTGGGCTTGTCCCTCCGGTACCTCGGCAATCACCCAGACCTGGCTCAGGTCGGCCAGGCGAAACAGGGTCATGCCAGGAGACACAGTCATGCCCTCCCGGACCGCAACCTCTGTCACAAGGCCGTCGACGGGGCTCACAATGCCAAGAGTAGGCTGGAGCTTGCCGGATGATTCGACGGTGCTGACCTGGCCGGGGGTCATGCCAGCCTGCAGCATGCGGGCCTTGGCCGCGCTGCGCAGGTCGGATTGGCCACCCGCGGCCATGCGGGACACGGCAAGATATTCCTCTTGCGCGGCCACCCAATCGGGCGAGTACAGCGTCACCAGTGCTTGGCCGCGCCGGACCGGGTCGAGGGTCGCTTTGACCGCTACGTGCTGGACGAAGGCATTCGTCCGCGCCTGGATCACCTGGACACTGCGCTCGTCAATGGCGACATTGCCAGGTGCCTCGAGCACGGCGCTCATCCGGCTCGCCTTGACCTCAGTCGTGCGGATGCCCAAATTCTGCGCGACACGGCTGTCGACCGTGACGCCGCTGCCTCCGCTGCCTCCGGCATCCCCATCCGCATAAACGGGCACGAGCTGCATGTCCATGAAAGGGGACTTGCCTGGCTTGTCGAAACGCTGGCCGGGTACCATCGGATCGTGCCAGTACAGGATCTTCTTGCCAGTGTTCGGATCGGTGTCGCCTGCTTTGAGCGCAGACGCCGCGCCTGGCGCGGCCGTCTGCGCAGATTGTGTGCCGCGCATGACGCCGAGGTGGTAGGCGCCATAGAGGGCGGCACCGATGACAACGACGCCGGCGACCGCGGCAATGACTGGTTTCTTCATTTGCGTTCCTTGGTGGCTGGCTCGGTCTGCGCGGTAGGCAGCGGGATCAGGAAGGTCAAGTCGGCCCACAGCTTTGCCGTCCTGGCCTCCAGCGTCAGCCGCTCCACCGCTGTGTCGATGGCGCGATGGTTGGCCTCGGCGACGGCAAGCAGCGATCCGGTATTGGCCCGGTATGCCGTGAGCGCTGCCTCCGCCTGCTGATTGGCGAGCGGTAAGGTCTTCTCGTCGTAGCGTTGGAGCCGCTCAAGGTTGCGCTGCAGCTCGGCAAGTTTGGCGCCTACCATGGCCTGGGTATTGCGCCGGATGATTTCGGACTTGGCACGCGCTTCATTGGCCTGTGCCAGCCGGGCAGCGACGTCGCGGTCTTGGCGATTGCCCCGGTCCCAGGGCACCGGGAAGCTGACGTTGATCGACCCCATGTTGGAGAAGGCTGGGCCGCGCTGGCTGTACATCAGCTCGACCGTCACATCTGGTGTCCTGGCCTCCGTTGCCACCTGGATCTCCGACTCGGCCAGGGCCACGTCGCGCCGTGCCGCCGCGATCTCGGGAACCGCGTCGAATTCGTCTTTCGCCAGTTGCTGAATGCTCTGGGGTACGTCGAGCGGCGGGCGCTGCGACAGTGTGCGGTTAGCCGCAGGCCCGACCCAGCGCTGCAGATTAAGCATGGCGGTGGCTACGGCGGCCCGGTTTTCGTCGAGGCGGTCATGCAGCTTCTGGACTTCCAGCTCCATCGCCAAGACATCCGCACGCGTGCCACGCCCGCTGCGATAGGCGGCGGTCGCCGCCTGGAGCGCCAGGTCCAGGGGATGGCCGTGATGGCCTAGCAGGACACCGGTCTGCTCGGCATACCACCGATCGAGCCAGGCACCGACGGCATTCCGTTGCACGTTGGCCAGTCCGACCGCGCGCTGCGCCTCGGCGGCAGTCGCCTCGGCTTCAAAGCGCGCCGCCTTGGCGCGGCGCTTGTCCGAGCGCGTGAATTCCTGCATCACGCTGATGGACCGCATGGTCATGAAATCCCGCGTGAGCGAGAACTGGTCCGGCCCGGTCACGGGGACGTTGTTGAGTCCAAGTTTGAGCACCGGGTCCGGCAATTGGCCGGCGGAAACCGCCATTTGCACGGCTGCCTCGACGGCGCCTCGCGAGGATTCGGCATCGCCGGCGTGAGTGGTCGCGAGCGCGACGGTCTCCTCGAGGGAAAGAGAAGGGGCAGATTGCGCAGCCGCGGCATGCGACACCGCCATGCTGAAGGCAGGCGCGCAAAGCAGCGCCAGCGTCAGGCGACGAGGAAAAAGCATAAAGCCTCCGTGAACGACGACAGCTACCCGAGTCTAGCTGGGCAGCACCGAATGGGCGTCGATCTGGAGGCTACGTTTGAAAACTGCAGTGAAGGATGTTCAGGGGCGGCGGGCCGCGCGCCTCGACCTCGGCGCGCAGCGCGATGCGAACCTCGGCCGTGACCACGCGCGTGGGTTCCACGACGCTCTTCAGCACTGGCAGGAAGGCCGGAAGCTGCGGTGAAACATGGTCCGCGCTCTTGGAATCTGCCTGGCAGTGCGCCAGGCAGAGCGCACTCTGGTCAGTGCCTTGGTCGCTACCGCCAGCCGCCATATCGGCACAGGATTCGGTCATTGCCGCCGTCGTGCCGCTGCCTTCCACCTGATAGCGGCTACCGGTACAGGCGTACGCGGCCGCTGCCAGTTGGACTGTCAGAAACACAACGAGAAGGAGGCCGGCGAACCAGGGATGCCGGCGGACCGAGTGACGCAAGAGTTCTTTGCGGTGGGCGTGATAGTCGCAAGGATACTGTCTTTTGCGGGTAATGCAACCGGACCTTTCGCCCCGGGTCTTCTCGCAACGTGGCCCAAGTTTCCGAAGGATCGTGTCCTTGACCTTCCCACCGGGGCAAGGTCTATCGTTGAGTCATCGAACCCTGGATGCCATCCACCCCGCAGCTTGCTCAAGTTGCGTGTCCGAGACAACAGGGATTGAAGGTAAGGAGCACATCATGAATATTGGACAAGCCGCCGGCGCATCCGGCGTCTCGGCCAAGATGATCCGCTACTACGAAAGCGTTGGTCTTGTGACTTCAGCCGCACGCAGCGCGGGGAACTACCGGGTGTATGGTCAAGCTGACATTCATACCCTGCGCTTCATTGGGCGAGCGCGGGCGATGGGCTTCTCGATGGCCCAGATCCGCGAGTTGCTCGGGTTGTGGCAAAACAAACGGCGCGCGAGTGCAACGGTAAAGGCGATTGCGGAACAGCGAATCCAGGAGCTGGACGCCCGCATTGCCTCACTGTCCAGCATGCGTGACACGCTCCTGTACTTGTCGCGACATTGCGAAGGCGATGACCGCCCCGAATGCCCGATCCTGGATGAGTTCAGCGGCGAACCGCCGAAACATCGAGCGGCAGTACGTGCAACCAGGCAGTGAGCGCGATGACCACGAGCGATCGACAACGGCAATCTCTCGACCCTGCCTCACATCACGCGATGGCAGCAGCGCGAGACGATGAGCACGTAGGGCACGGCAGCGGAAATGCGCCGAATCGACGAGACCATGATTCCACCAGTCACGGCGCTGCCGTCTGTGGGGCCAGTGCACGCGATCCTGTGTGTGGAATGACGGTCATGCGGGATGTGCCATACCAGGCAAGCTATGCCGGGGCACAATACTTCTTCTGCAGTGCCGGCTGCCAGAAGCGGTTCGAGGCCGAGCCGACGCGCTATGTCGAGACACCAAGCGTTTCGGCGCCCGATGAAGGCGAGACGGCGCCGGGCACGACCTATACGTGCCCGATGCACCCCGAAATCCGCGAGGACCATCCCGGGACGTGCCCAAAGTGCGGCATGGCACTCGAGCCGCTCATGCCAAGCCTCGACGACGACCAGAATCCCGAACTCGCGGCGTTTCGCCATCGCTTCTGGTGGACCTTGCCGCTGACGATCGCCGTCGTGTCGCTGGTGATGCTTGGGGACCGCCTCGGGGTGCTGGAGCCCGCGACGCAAAGCTGGGTGGAACTCGTCTTGTCCGCACCGGTGGTCCTCTGGGCAGGCTGGCCCATCTACGTCCGCTGCCTCCAGTCGTTCCGAAACCGCAGCCCGAACATGTGGACGCTGATCGGTCTGGGTACGGGTACGGCGTTCGTCTACAGCGTCGCCGCCACCGTTGCCCCAGAGCTGTTTCCCCGCGCCTTTCTCATGCACGGCCGGATCGCGGTCTACTTCGAAGCCGCGGCCGTCATCATTTCGCTGACGTTGCTCGGCCAGATCTTCGAGTTGCGGGCGCGCTCGCAGACCTCGGCAGCCATCAAGTCGCTGCTCGGCCTGGCCCCCAAGACGGCACGCCGCCTCAATCCGGACGGCAGCGAGGCCGATATTCCGCTCACGCACGTGCATGTCGGCGATCTCCTGAGGGTCCGGCCCGACGAAAAGGTGCCCACGGATGGCGTCGTGAACGAAGGGGCCAGCGCCATCGACGAATCGATGATCACCGGTGAGCCTCTGCCCGTCTCCAAGCGCGTCGGCGACCACGTGATCGGCGCCACCATCAACACCTCGGGCAGCCTGGTGATGCGCTCAGAAAAGGTCGGCGCCCAGACGGTGCTGTCGCAGATCGTGCAGATGGTGGCCCAGGCACAGCGCTCCAAGGCGCCGATGCAGCGGATGGCGGACCGGGTCGCCGGCGTGTTCGTGGTGGTGGTCGTAACCATCGCCTTGCTCACGTTCTTCGCCTGGGGCGTCTTCGGCCCCGAGCCGAGCTGGGTCTTTGGCCTGGTCAATGCGGTGGCTGTACTGATCATTGCCTGTCCCTGCGCGCTGGGATTGGCCACCCCATCCATCATGGTGGCCAGCGGGAATGGCGCGACCAAGGGCATTCTGTTCCGGGACGCGGCGGCCATCGAGCAATTCCGCAAGGTCGACACCCTGATCGTGGACAAGACCGGCACGCTGACAGAAGGCCGTCCGAGTTTTGAACGGGCCTATCGTGTCGATCCGTTCACGGAAACCGAGGTGCTTCGTTTGGCCGCGAGCCTCGACCAGGGCAGCGAACATCCGCTAGCCGCGACCCTCGTCACCGCCGCGCGTGAGCGCGGCCTGGCCCTGGCGAAGGCGGAGGATTTCGCCTCGGACACGGGCATGGGGGTACGCGGCCGCGTCGGTGGCCACCAGCTCGTGCTGGGCAACACCGCCCTGATGCAGCAGGAACAGGTCGACGTTGCACCACTGGCGTCTCAGGCGGATACCCTGCGGCAGCAAGGCGCCAGTGTCATGTATCTGGCGGCAGATCGAACATTGGCCGGTCTGCTTGCCGTCTCCGACCCCGTCAAGGCCAGCACGCCCGAGGCTCTGATGACGCTCAGGCAAGCCGGGGTCCGCGTGGTGATGGCGACAGGTGACGGCGCTGTCACGGCGAAGGCGGTAGCCGGTCGCCTGGGCATCGACGAGTTTCATGGCGAAGTGAAGCCGGCCGACAAGCTGGCGCTCGTCGAGAAGCTGCAAGGGGAAGGCCGCGTGGTTGCGATGGCGGGCGACGGCATCAACGACGCGCCGGCATTGGCAAAGGCCGATGTGGGCGTTGCGATGGGAACCGGCACAGATGTGGCGATGCACAGCGCCCAGATGACCCTCGTCAAGGGCGATCTGCGCGGTATCGCCCGAGCACGCGAACTCTCCGAGGCCACTATCGCCAACATGCGGCAGAACCTGGGCTTCGCCTTTATCTATAACGCGCTGGGTATCCCGCTGGCGGCGGGGTTGCTGTACCCGTTCACCGGCTGGTTGCTGTCGCCGATGATCGCGGCATTGGCCATGAGCCTGAGTTCCGTTTCAGTGATCTCCAATGCGCTACGACTCAGACGCCGCGTGGCGTAGCTATTGTCATGTGTGAATTCGACTCTACCAACCCGTGTCTCCTTGCCTTGCTGCCCAGATCGGGGGGCTAGACTAGGACAAATGCTGGCGTGATTCATGAAGCATAGCCGCAGCCCCTTCACTCGCTTGCTTGCGCTGCTGTTGTTGGCCTTGTGCGCTGACCATCAACAGGACGGTCGGCACTGGGCCGACAGCAACGGTCACGGGCCCGATCTCGGTGTCTTGCCGACTATGGCTGGGCTTGAACACGTTCTGCCGCCCACGCCATACACCTTCCGCATCTTCCACACGGCTGACAGCGCGAACAACTCGCCTGGTCCGGTCTATCTCGCAACGGCCCGCTTGCGCATCTGATCTATCCCTACGCGTGGCCCACTTCGGCCACGTGCTTGACTTTGGTGGCTCTACCCGAGCGTGGGTGCTCTGACCCGTTGCGGTTGAGCCAGACAAAACCGAATACTGGGGAAGATCATCATGCATTCCACTCTCAAGACTCTCGTTCTCATTTCACTCGCCGTCGCGACCGCGCAGGCGCTCGCGGGTCCCGACTGGGACGTCATCAATCGCGCGCGCACTGCAGCGCAACACCCTGCGGCGACCTCCAGTACATCAGCCTCTCAGGCATCGATGTTGGCGCGCTGCAATGCAATGATGAAACAAATGGATTCCCAGTCGACCGGCGGCGGCAGCCCGATGGGGCCTTCCGAGTCCAAGTGACTGAGGGTGCTTCGGCCGACCAGGCAAAGCATGCATCCGTGCAATCCGGCCTCTGGCATCCGCCCTGAGGGAGCCGGACTGACTGTCTGCCCGCCCACTTGTCTGGTACTGGATTGGCGCGTGGTCATTGAATCGCGATCGATAAGGAGATCGCCATGAATACGAAATCACTAGTAGCCGCAACCCTAGCCGTGGTGATGCTTGGCGCCAGCGGCTGGTCCGCAGCGGCCGGTGCAACCCGTGGCGCCGAAAGCGCCAAGACGGGTGCACAGGACAAGGGGCACGACATGATGATGGACCACATGATGGGCGGCGGCATGATGGGAAGCTGCCCGATGATGGGCCTGCCACCTGGCAACGAGAAGCTTTCGATGCAGATGCATGCGGACATGATGCAGGCGATGGGCGAGATCATGCGCAAGTACGCGGACAAGATCCAGACGCCACCGACGAAGTAAGGACGCTGTCCAGATCCGAACCATTTGAAAAGGAGTACCACCACCATGAAATGCAATCCGAAAGCAATGATCACCGCAGGCATCGCTCTGGCGGCAATGCTGGCAGCCGCCTATGCCCTATTGCCGCCGGTCCGAGCGCTTGTCCTGGGTATTGGGCCGTATCTCCTGCTCTTGATCTGCCCATTGTCGATGTGGCTGATGATGAAGAGCATGAGCGCGCAGGACGATCAAGTGGGCGGAATGACCGAGCAAGCGCCAAAGCAGAAGCCCCATCCATTTCGAATCAAGGAGTGACAGGACGGCAGAGCAATTGGCACGCATGGCGGACGCGTACCCGGGCCGCCAACGAAGAGAGAGGTAACACGTGAACAAATCGTTGATATGGAGAGTCCTCTTGATCGTGTTCGCCATCATCGGCGTGCTGCATCCTTTGGCGCGGTAGGCATGCTCGTGATGCATCAACGCATGATGGGCGGGTTCAGTCTTTGCTAGCCCGGGTGCAAGCTGGGGAGCAGCGCCTGAAGTAGACGGGCAAGTGCGTGCCCTCCTGCCATGGCGAAGCAAGGGGACTCGGCAACCTTGTGGGAAATTGATGCTTGCAAGGCAGGAAGAGCAAGACCTGGCCCACCGCTTCGCGGCGGACTATGAGGCGTATCGCAAGCGGGTGCCCGTGTTCTTGCCGGGCCGCTGCCAATGGGCGCAGCTATTGGGCAAGCTCTGGGAGTGAGCGGTTGGGCAGCCAGTCACGTTGCTGGCCACATGCCCCCCCGGGATTGGAGTAAATCGCCATGAACAATCCGACGGCAGACACACAGAGCGCACGCCAGCGCCGATTGCTTCTGCTGGCCACCGGCGCCATGGGAGGCGTAGGCCTGGTCGGCGCCATGGTGCCATTCGTGGCCAGCATGGCGCCAAGCGACGCCGCAAGGTCGCGGGGCGCGCCCGTCGATGTGAGGCTCGGCGCCGTGGAGCCAGGGGGACTCGTCACCGTCGCCTGGCGCGGCAAGCCCGTCTGGATACTGCACCGGACCCGCGACATGCTGGCGCGTCTGGGCAGGCACGATCGCCTGTTGAGCGATCCCCTGTCCCAGAAGGACCAGCAGCCCGCGTATGCGAGTAATGCGACACGCTCGCTCCGCCCGGACTTCTTTGTGGCGGTAGGCATCTGTACCCATCTGGGATGCGTACCGACCTATCGCCCGGACGTCGGCGCGGCGGACTTGGGGGATGACTGGCCTGGTGGCTTTTTTTGCCCTTGCCATGGTTCCAAGTTTGACCTGGCCGGCCGCGTGTTCCGCAACGTCCCAGCGCCGCTCAATCTGGAGATCCCACCGCACGCGTATCAAGGCGAAACCCGTCTGGTGATCGGCCAGGATCGCAATGGAACCGGATGATGACTTACCCCGACAGTGCACTGCTGATCGTCCAACCCTGCGTTGTCAAGGAGGCGCCCATGAGTACCATATGTGTTATTGCCATCGTGCCCTCTGAGCTTTTGGAGAAGCTGGAGAAGCGCCTCGCAACCGTCCACGCGCCCGGATTGACCGCAACGAAAGTCAAGGGGTACGGCGAGTATCGGAATTTCTTCTCGAGCGATCTGACCACCCGTGCACACCAAGATCGAGATCTTCGCGGAGGAAAGCGACGTCGAGGCCATCACCAAAGCGATCATCGAGGTAGGACAATCCACCGTGCCAGGCGCCGGGATTGTGGCGGTAATCGCCGTCGAGAGGTTCTTGCATCTACACGTTCCCCCGGGAGCGTCAGTGGATACAGCCGAATGACCCGAATCGGCTGGTGCGTTGGGTGCCGGCGGGGATGAGCGCCCATGAATGCGGCGAGGCACAGATCGGCCGCAGGGCCAGATAACGATGCCCGTTGAACGGAGTTGCGGCGGCACGTGGCACCGGTCGGAATGCAAGTGGCACGAGCCGCGGCATTGCGTGGCCGGTAATTCAGTTCCAGAGGTGGGCTATGCAAACTGGCATGGCAGTGGCGCGTACGGGCGACACCGGGCGAGTATGGCGCTTGGCTCCGGGGCAATTCCTCCTGGGGCTGCTCCTCGTCACGTGGCTCTGTATCGCGGGCGCCGCTGGCGTTTCCCGCGCCGTGGGCGAGGAAGATCTTCTGCCGCCTGAGCGGGCCTTGCGCTTTGCGGCCCGGCAACTCGACGAACACGCCATCGAGGTGCACTTCGACATCGCGGACGGCTATCACCTCTACCGTGAGCGATTCGCCTTTGCTGCCCGGCCGGCAGGGGTGAAGCTCGGTACACCTGTGCTTCCACCAGGGCAGGTTAAGTACGACGAGGCGTTTGGCAAGGAGATGGAGATCTACCATGGTGGCGTCAAGATTCGCGTGCCAGTGGAGGTCACTCCTGCGGATGGCGAATGGACGCTGGTCGTGACATCGCAAGGCTGCGCCGACAAGGGAATCTGTTATCCACCGATGGAGAGCGTATACAAGGTGGGCGGCAGCCCGCTCGGCGGGCCTATTTGATAAGCGCGAGGGTGGCACGCCAATGGCGATGCTTGTGCCACCGACTGCAGTAACCTCTCCCGGAGCGGGCGAATACCAGGGCGGGCATGCGATACCGGAGATCGTGCCACATGGCGATGACGGCGACCGCATCATTCGCGCGCTGACCAGCCACCAGCTTGGGGCAATCGCGCTGCTCTTCCTCGGCTTCGGCCTGCTGCTGACGGTCACGTCGAGCGTGCTGCCGATGGTGCCGATCCTTTGGTCCATCGTCGTGGGCGAGCACGTGACACGCAGCCGTGCGCTGATCATCTCGCTAGACTACGTGCTCGGCTCGGCGGTAGCCTATGCCGGCGTCGGCATGGCCACCGGGTGGCTCGGTGAGAGGGTCTTGACAGGGCTGCTGACGCCCTGGGCGCTCGGGGCCTTCGCCACGTTGCTCGTGGCCCTGGCGCTATCGATGTTCGGGCTCCGCGCGCTGCTGCGGCAGCCCCGATCGACGACATCCGCACAGCAGCTGGATCGTCGGGCTGCCGCAGCACTGGGGGCGATGTCCGCGTTGGCCGTCGCGCGCATCATGCCGGCGCCGCTATCGAGCACGCTCGCCTATCTCGCACGAACCGGTGATGCCATGACCGGAGGCGGTGCGTTATTCGCATTGGCGATCGGCATGGGGTTGTCGCTGGTGCTGGCCGGCGTCGCCGCCGGCAATCTCCCGCCGCGCGCCGGGCACTGGCTGGAGGTGACCAAGCGTTGCCTTGGCTTTCTGCTGCTGGGCGAGGCGAACTTGGGTGATCACCCCGCTATTGCCACCCTGGGCCGTGATGGCAACGTGGGCCGCTCTGCTGCTGATCGCCGCAGTTTTCCTGGGCGCCTTCGATTCGCTTGGCCCCAAACCGCATGGCGTGGCCCGGCTGGGCAAGGGCCTGGGCCTGATCGCCGCGCTGGCGGGAACCATCCTGTTGGTCGGGCTGGCGTCGGGCGGGCGGGATCTGCTGCAGCCTCTGTCGCACCTGCGCACTCGCCAGTCGTCGCCAGCCACCGCCGCCGACCACGCGGTGGTGCACTTCGCGCGGATCCGCTCGGTGGCCGAGCTCGACGCACGTCTGGCGCAGGCCGTTGCGGCCCGCAAGCCGGTACTGCTCGATTTCTATGCCGACTGGTGTGTCAGCTGTAAGGAGATGGAGACGACTTTCAGCGATCCCGGAGTTCAGACGCAGTTGGCCGGGGTTGTCGTACTTCGAGCTGATGTGACACAAAACAACGCCGACGACAAGGCGTTGCTAAAGCGCTTCGGCCTATTCGGGCCGCCCGGCATCATCTTGTTCGGCGCCGATGGGCGAGAGAGCCCGGTGCGGGTCATCGGCTATCAATCCGCATCGCGTTTCCTTGATAGCCTCGAGCGCGCCTTCGGTAAGGAAGGCAGGCCCTAAGGATGACATCACCGACTCCAACCCGCGAGGATAACGGCACAATCCGAAAAAAAATGGGCTATGCAGTGCGCCACTGCGATGGTGAGTCCGGCGTGCTCGTCGCACTCGGCAGCAGCCGATGGGCGTAACGTGCAATCGGAAAATCGAAAGTACCACGCAAATTGATGCCTTCCAGACGAGTCGGCGCAATCTGGCGCAAATCCTCGGCACGCATGGATTCGCCGCCGATGGCCTCAATCGCGTCCAGCGCGCGCTGCATGTGCAGCGTGTTCCAGGCCATCACGGCATTGGACAACAAGGTCAGAGCCGACGACACCGCCGCCAGCGACGCATCGTGCCGGGTCAATTCCAACGGAATCTTGCCATAGTGGATGGCCCGCTGCACCGTGTGGACCGCCTCGCCGCGGTTCAAGGCATGCTGCATCTCATGGCGGAACGCGGGATTGGTGAAATAGTCGATGAGGAAGATCGTGCGAAACAGCCGCCCGAGATGCACGCCAGCCTCATAGATGGGTTGACCTTTCGCCGCTGCACCGAAACGCATCAGGGCCTGCACTGCCGTACATTGCCCCGCTTTGCACCGATGCCGCGATCCGGACCAGTTCGTCCCAGGCACGTTCGATCAAGACCAGCCGGACATCCGCGTCCGCCACCGCAGCCAATTCCGCCGGTATCTCGTGATCCCTGGGCACATGCAGGCGGCGATCGCGCAGGTGGGCAAGCCGCGGGCAGAGATCGAAGCCAAGTAGCCGGGACAGGCTCATGGCGAAATCGGTGTAGCCATGGGTATCGACCGCTAGTTGTGCCACGTCTTCCGATCCGCTCTGGCGGATGACGCCCTCAATGGCGACACCGGCCTGCCGCTCGTTCAGTAGGATCGGCTGGTCATAGAAGATGCCCCAGCGGTCCCGGACATGCGTGTACATACCGATCGATGCCGTGCGCCGGCGCGGATCAGCCCGTGCCCGCCAGACTGTGCGCGTGGTCTCCAGCGACATCATGTCCGACGACGCCAGATCGGCGCGCCCCCAGTGCTGGGCGATCGGGTGCTGATGCATGAAGATCAGGACGGCATCGGCGGCCTGGCGCAGTTTGCGCTCGTCCGCGATGCGATGCATCATTTGCCGGATCGCGCTGGGCGACAACTCCGGCACCATCCGTGCGAGGTCCGCCGCCGACATTGAGGTGCCGTGCGCCAGCACTGCAGCGTAGATCATCAGCAGCTCGCTGCGCGAATGCGGTTCCCGACCCAGCAGGAGCCAGCTGAAGTGGGTGCTGCTGTCAATCTCCAGCAGGATTTCGGGCAATTGTCCACCGGGGTGCCGCTCGAACAGCGCGCGTCGCAGCGCCTCCACAGAGGCTTCCGGTTTCTTTGCCGTGAGCGGATCGATATGGATGGCGCTATCAATGTTCAGCTCCCCACGCTGGACTGCATCGCGCAACCTGGCGAGCCCCGCGTCCAGGTGCGCCACCACAGGATCGAGGAACGCCTTGGCGTCCTGCGGCAGCTTGAGATGACCGTAGAAATGGTTACGCCGGGCTTGCCAATCCTCTTTGGAGATGAGTAGGGCCGCCTGACTGCGGAAGGCGAAGCTGTGGTCCAGGAAGACCGAGCCATTGCGCAGCGCCACCCGCAGGGCAAACAGCGTCCCCCACTCGAAGGCGGCCAGGGCCCGCTTGCGATCCAAGCCCTCTAGTGCTGGCTGCCAGGCGCGTCCCAATCGAACCATCACCCGATCAGGGAGCCAGTCGGCCCTGCGCGCATAGAGCTTGCGCAGTACCTCCATTGCCTCGATCACCGGGTGGGCCGACTGTGCCGCAAATGGCAGATGAACCAGTCTGCCCAGCAAGGCACGGGATAGCCTGTGTCGCGACAGGAGTTGCGCGCGGATGAGGCTGGCACGGCTCGCTAGATGCTGACCAGCTGCCTCGTCAGCCAGATTGCTCAGTTGCTGACAGAGGGCATCCCTTGTCTGCGTCTCGTCTGCGACCAGCGCTTTGACGGCGGCAGCGAATTCCCCCAACTTGGTACCTGGGTCCGGTCGGCCCGCGTCAATTAGGCGTCCGGCATCGTTGACGCATTTGCGAATCCAGTGCCGCAGCATGGACGACAATTGATCCGTGGCCGCGCATAAGGCATAGCGTAAAAAGCAAGCCGATTCCAGGCGGCGGGACTGTTGCGCGACCCGCTTGCTGACCGACGCCGGGCGGTTGGCACAGCGCCGCGCATAGTGCCGCACCACCGCCTCATTGCAGGCTGCCGGCCAACCGCTGTGGATGCCCAGCTTGTACAGGCGGTCGATCTTGTCGAACAACTCGCCCATCTGATGGGTCGAATTGCGTAGCGGGACAGCCCACAGCCATTGTTGTAGGCTCGGCCGGTCGTTTTCTGGCCGCGGTAGCAGGGCACCCCACGCATCGAGGGAAACCTCGCCGTAGGCCTGCACCAGCGCGTCAGCCAGGGCCGACTCGAATGCCTCTCCGGCCTGGCTGATCAGCCGCTTCAGCGCTCGGTCATGCGGAATCAGGATGCGATGCTCGTAGAGCCAGCGCTTCAACTCGTGCAGCAGGTCACTGCGGCTCGGTTGCCCTGCCAGCCGCTCCTTGAGCCAGCGCGTCACGTAACGTCGCTGATGCTCTGCCATCGGGCTGAACCCCAGGGCTTGGTAGGCCAGCATCTGATGGTCCACCAAGGTATCGGTGCGCCCGTCATACAGCGCGCTCAGCGTGCCCATGTCCGGCGGCGTGATGCCGAGTTGCGCGCCCACAAAGGCCCAGAGGAATTTTGGCACCTGCTTGTAGGCATCGAGGGTGCGCCCCGTCATGCGGACAAAGCCAATGTGAACGGCACAGGCCAAGCGGTACAAATGGCTGCGCCGCGCATGGATCAGGGCCCGCTCTTTGGCGGAGAAGGTGAAGAACGTGGTAAGCTCAAACTCGCTGAGTTCGCGCGGAATCTGCCGCATGCCCAGATACGCCAGTTGCCAGTGATCCATCGCGCTCTCCCAAGCGTAAGACGGACCGCTGAGGTTATCGGCAATGAGACCGGGACGCAACGTTTCGACACAATAAGTGCGCTATGAGGCAATCGCGCCCAACTGGCGACAGTAGACAGCAACTTATTGATTTACTGGGGTATTTTCCCGGACGCCGCCCGGAAACCCGCGTGAATGCTAAGGGTGGCTACCCCGGTAAATTGCACCGAAATCAAGGGGACGCCGATCACCGCCGTCATGCCGAGCAGGACCATCCCCACGGCGCGGGTCGCTAGTCCCAGCAACAGCAGAGCTGGGGCGGTCAGCTCGATTGACACCGCCAGGTAGGCCGCAGACTTCGAGGGCACCAGCGGCACCCGGTAGTCCCCGCGGAACAGTTCGAGGGCGGTATTCCAGTTGGCCAGCTTGGCCATCGCCGAGTTCCAGACGGTTGGCTTTTTCTCAACCCGCACAGCAAGACAGTTGCGTGACGTCCTTGGCAAAGGTCTGCGCCGCGAGCTTCAGCCCCTCGACCATCGTCAGGTATGGGAACAAGTGGTCGGCCAGCTCTTGCACGGTCATCCGCGCCCGGATCGCCAGCGCCGCCGTCTGGATCAGCTCACCCGCTTCAGGCGCCACCGCCTGCACGCCGATCAGGCGGTCCGATCCTGCCTCGGCAACCAGCTTGATGAAGCCGCGCGTGTCGAAGTTGGCCAACGCGCGCGGCACATTGTCGAGCGTGAGCAGGCGGCTATCGGTCTCGATGCCGTCGTGGTGCGCTTCCGCCTCGCTGTAGCCCACGGTGGCGACCTGCGGGTCGGTGAACACGACCGCCGGCACGGCGCTCAGATCAAGCGCGGCATCGCCTCCGGTCATATTAATCGCCGCGCGGGTGCCGGCCGCCGCGGCCACGTAAACGAACTGCGGCTGGTCGGTGCAGTCGCCGGCGGCGTAGATGTGTTGCGCGGTGGTTCGCATGCCGTTGTCGATGACGATGGCGCCCTGCGCGTTGACCGTCACCCCCGCCGCCTCCAGTGCCAGCTCACGCGTGTTCGGCGCGCGGCCGGTGGCGATCAGCAACTGGTCGGCGCGGATTTCGCCGTGCCCGGTAGTGAGCACGAATTCGCCGTTCGCGTAGGCCACTTGGCTGGCCTGCGTGTGTTCCAGCACCGTGATGTCCTCGACACGGAAGGCGGCCGTGACGGCCTCGCCGATGGCCGGATCCTCGCGGAAGAACAGCGTGCTGCGGGCCAGGATCGTGACCTGACTGCCGAGCCGGGCGAAGGCCTGCGCCAGCTCCACGGCCACCACCGACGAGCCGATCACGGCCAGCCGCTTAGGAAGGATGTTGCTGGCCAGCGCCTCGTTCGAGGTCCAGTACGGGGTGTCCTTCAGACCGGGGATCGGCGGCACAGCCGGACTGGCACCAGTAGCGATCAGGCAGCGGTCAAACGCCACCTCGCGCTCGCCGCCTTCGGCCAGGCGCACGCTCAAGGTGTGTCCGTTCTGGAAGCAGGCCTCGCCGCGCAGCACCGTGATGGCCGGCGTGCTCGCGAGGATGCCCTCGTACTTGGCGTGGCGCAGCTCATCGACACGCCCCTGCTGCTGGGCGAGCAGGCGCTCGCGCAGGATCGCCGGTGGCGTGGCCTGGATGCCCCCGTCGAACGGGCTTGCGCGGCGTAGATGGGCAATGTGGGCCGCGCGGATCATGATCTTGGACGGCACACAGCCAACGTTGACGCAGGTGCCGCCGATGGTGCCGCGCTCGATCAGGGTCACCTCGGCGCCTTGCTCGACGGCCTTGAGGGCCGCCGCCATCGCGGCGCCGCCGCTGCCGATGACGGCGATGCGAAGCCCGCAGCCTTCGCCTGCGGATTTCTCACCGCGGCCCAGCCAGCCGAACGCCTTGTCGAGCAGGCTGCCGCGCTTTTCCGCCGGCGGGGCCTCGGCGAGCATGGCCCGGTAGCCGAGTCCGGCCACGGCGCCAGTCAGCGCATCTGGCGACGTGCCGGGTTCGGCGGCGATTTGCGCCGTCCCCTTCGGGTAGGACACGACCGCAGACCGCACGCCCGGCACCTTCTCCAAGGCATCCTTGACGTGGACGGCGCACGAGTCGCAGGTCATTCCAGTAATCTTCAAGTGGGTCATACCACAGTTCCAATGTTCACTTCGGCAGCGGCCAATGCGGTCAGCCGCGCTTGACCGGGGGTTCACAGGCGTTCGGTGCCCCGCAGCGCTTTGCCGGCGAGATGAAGTCCCAGATCGATACGCCGACCATGAAACTCAGGCCGACATAGAGCAGCGCCTCGCTGCGCCGGCCAACCGTCAAATACACCGCCGTCAGTACCAGGAGTGGGCCGATCACGCCGAGTGCGGTCCGTTGCCACTGCCGATGGCTAAACCAGGCAGTCGCATTGGCGAGTAGCGCGATACCAGCGAACACCCGCAGCAGAACGCTAATGAACAGCCCTTCGTACTGGCTCAGGAAGCCTAGGCCAATAGCCGCGCCCAAGCCGGCGATGGCGGGAAAGCAACTCGCGCAACCCATCGCCGAGACGATACCGCCGAGCGCCCCTGCCTTGTTGGTCACGCGCGTGATCCGTCCCATGCGGTCACTCCCATGTTCGATCCGGGGCTTACCGCTTGACGCTGGACGGATAGCCCGCGTCCTCGGTCGCCTTGGTCAGTTTCTGCACGCTGGTCTTGGCATCGTCGAAGGTGACGACGGCCTGGCGCTTCTCGAAGCTCACTTCGGTCTTGGTCACGCCGTCGACCTTGGAGAGCGCCTTTTTGACCGTGATCGGGCAGGTTTCGCAAGTCATGCCCGGCACGGACAGCGTGACGGCTTGCATGGCGGCCCACGCCGGAGCAACGGCGGCGAGAGCGAGGGCGGCAAACAGCTTCTTCATGGCGAACTCCTGATCAGTAGAACCATGGCATCACGTAGGGAAAGCCGAGCGCAACCAGAACCAGCAGGGCGACGACCCAGAAAATGAGCTTGTAGGTGGCGCGTACCCGCGGGATAGCGCAGGCCTCGCCCGGCTTGCAGACTTGCGCCGGGCGTAAAACGCGCCGCCAGGCGACGAACAGAGCCAGCACTGCGGTGCCGAGAAACAGCGGCCGATATGGCTCCAGCGCCGTTAAATTCCCGATCCAGGCCCCGCTGAAACCGAGCGCGATCAGGAGCAGCGGCCCCAAGCAGCAGGTGGAGGCGAGGATTGCGGCGATGCCACCGGCAAAGAGCGCACGGCGCCCGGCTTGCAGTCGTGACATGCGTTTTTCCTTTCTTAGTAGGTAGGGATAGCGTAACCTTACTTCCGTACTTATGTACGGAGTCAAGCGATATGCGGAGCGGATTGGAGAGCCTGACCATCGGCGCCTTCGCCAAGGCGGCTGGTGTCAACGTGGAAACGATCCGGTTCTACCAGCGCAAGGGGCTGCTGCCAGAGCCAGATAAGCCCGCCGGCGGGATTCGTCGCTATGGCGAAACGGATGTGGTCCGGGTGCGCTTCATGAAATCGGCGCAGCGGCTGGGATTCAGTCTGGAAGAAATCGGTGAACTGCTTCGCCTGGAGGACGGCACCCATTGCGAGGAAGCGAGCAGCCTAGCCGAGCGCAAGCTCAATGACGTGCGCGCAAAGCTGGCCGACCTGAGACGCATGGAGGCCGTGCTGTCCGAACTGGTGGGCGCCTGTCATGCCAGCCAGGGTAACGTATCCTGCCCGCTGATCGCAGCGCTGCAAGCGGGATAAGTGCGCCAAAGGACGTAGTGGACGCGGGCTACGCTGCCCCAGTTCGTTCCGGCTTCTTTTGTACGGCTTCGGCGCAGCCAGCCTCATATGCCCCGTATCGAGGGGCAAGCGACCTAGTCGAGTCAGACATCGTCGGGGGGACAAAGCGGCACCAGCGGGCGCAGCGCTTGCAAGGCGCGCTTGTGCTGTAAGATCCAGTCGTACATTCCTCTACGACGCCCTCGGCTTGGCCAACGAGGGGCGGCCCAGTGGTTGGATACGACAATGTGGCGCCGTGTAAGTGCCATGCCGGTGTTGGCCCTGCCCGAGAACGGTCGTGAAGTCGTAACGCCGGTGAATTGCGGGTTCAGGCAGCGCTAGGCCAACGCACCTCCGGAAGCGATCGCAGCGGGCGGAATTTTCCATCTTGGAGCTTTTGGCTCTGACGCCACACGTAGTCGCCGGTCAGGTTGATGTGTTCCCAGCCGAGCGGCGACAGGTACGAAAACAGGGACGGATCGATGGGCATGCCGCGCTCCACCAGCGCCTGCACGGCACGTTCAAGGTAGACCGTGTTCCACAGGACGATGGCCGCGGTGACCAGGTTCAGTCCGCTGGCACGGTAGCGCTGCTGTTCGAAGTTGCGATCGCGGATCTCGCCAAGCCGGTAGAAGAACACGGACCGTGCCAAGGCGTTGCGCGCTTCCCCCTTGTTGAGCCCCGCATGGGAGCGCCGACGCAGTTCCAGGTCCTGCAGCCAGTCCAAGGTGAATATCGTCCGCTCGATGCGGCCGAGCTCGCGGAGGGCGACCGCCAGTCCGTTCTGTCGCGGGTAGCTGCCGAGCTTGCGCAGCATCAGCGAGGCGGTGACCGTGCCCTGCCGGATCGACGTCGCGAGGCGCAGCACCTCGTCCCAGTGCGTGCGAATCAGTCTCTCTTTGTACGCGCCGCCGATCATAGGGGCCAATGCCGGATAGTCGTCAGGATTGCCGGGGATGTACAGCCTTGAGTCCGCGAGGTCGCGAATGCGCGGGGAGAACCGGAACCCGAGCAGATGCATCAGGGCGAAGACGTGGTCCGTGAAGCCGTTGGTGTCCGTGTAGTGCTCCTGGACCCGCAGGTCCGACTCGTGGTACAGCAGGCCGTCGAGCACATAGGTGGAGTCACGGACGCCGACGTTCACCAGCTTGGAGTGATACGGCGCGTACTGATCCGAGATGTGCGTGTAGATCATCCGGCCGGGCTCCGAGCCATACTTTGGGTTGACGTGGCCGGTGCTTTCGGCACGGCCGCCCGCCTTGAATCGCTGGCCATCCGACGATGAGGTGCTGCCATCGCCCCAATGGGCAGCGAACGCATGGGCGGACTGCGCGTTGACCAGATCCGCCAGGCCCTGAGCATAGGTCTCGTCCCGAATATGCCAGGCCTGCAGCCAGGAGAGCTTGGCGTAACTGGTGCCCGGGCAGGATTCCGCCATCTTCGTTAGCCCGAGGTTAATGGCGTCGGCAAGAATGGTCGTGAGCAGCAGCGTCTTGTCGGCGGCAGGCTCACTGGTCTTCAGGTGCGTGAAATGCCGGGTAAAGCCGGTCCAGCCGTCGACTTCCATCAGCAGTTCCGTAATCTTGACGCGCGGCAGCATGAGCGCGGTCTGATCGATCAGGGTCTGCGCTTCCATCGGGACGGCCGCATCGAGCGGCGAGATCTTCAGGCCCGACTGAGTGATGATCGCGTCCGGCAGCTTGTTGGCGGCGGCCAACCGGTTGGCGGTGGCCAGCTTCAGTTCAAGCAGCCCGCGCCGCTCGCTCAAGTAGCGCTCGCAATCGGTGGCGATGGGCAGGGGCAGCAAGCGGCTCTGTCTGAGTGCGACGAATTTCTCGGCGGGCAGCAGGTACTCATCGAAATCCTTGAACTGGCGCGAGCCCTGGACCCAGATGTCGCCGGAGCGCAGGCGGTTTCTGAGTTCGGACAGCGCGCACAGCTCATAGTAGCGACGATCGATGCCGTTCTTGGTGCGTACCAGTGGCTCCCAGCGCTTCTTGATGAAGGAGGTCGGCGCGTCGGCCGGGACTTTGCGCACATCGTTGACGTTCATCGTCCGGATCGTATCGATGGCAGCCAGACTGCCGCCGTGCGGCCTGATCAAATATTGCGGCGCCATCAACATTGCGTGGCGCTGGTGCCGACTCTACTAGATTAAAGCGTATCGCCCGTAGGGCGGTGAGCGCTGCGAGTTGTACTTCCAGCAAGTTTTGCGCCCGGCCGTCCTTCGCTGCTGCTGGCCGACTGCGCACAAGTCGGCGACGTTGCAAGGCGGCGTTTGCCTGAAGCGACGCAATCAGGATGTCAAGGCGGGAGAGGTTAATGATGGCTAGATGATTGTTAGGCATGATGCATGAAGGCGAGGTCCGATAACAAAGGCACGCTGGCCGACGGTCAAACTGGCGGCGACTCCGCCGCCAGTTCGCCGCATTCCGCTACCGAATGAGCCGACCCAGCTACCATAGTGCTCCCGGCTGCGCCAGCCGCGCGGCAGGCTCAATCCGATCAACGCAAGCCCTGCGACGGCCCCAAATGCCGCCGCCGCGGAATTTCCGCCGCTGAGCACCCACGGTGCGATGACCAACCAAGCGCCAAAGCCGACATTGATCCAGCGCAGTAACCTTGCTACCTCTGCGAGCGCGGCCACAGCGACAACAATTACGAGCGCACCGATCAAATGATCGCTGTCCGCTAACGGCGGAATGGTGCCAAACAACAGGCGCGTGAACATCAGCGCGATGCCAACTCCGACACACGCAACCAGTGTCCAGGGCCATTGCACACCACGCAACGCCGACGCCATCGCGTCGGACAATGCGCTATCGAAACCGGGACGCCGGTCGCGCTGGCTTCCTGGCGAGGCGCCGCCCACGAAGAAGAGGCGAAGTACCGGCTCGCCGCGCCGATGCGCTTGTCCCAGAAACTGACCCATTGCAACCAGTTCATCCAACGTATAAGGGATCATCAGCGTCATTGCGCCCGCAGCGATCAGGCACAACGTGCACCAGGTCCCGATCACGATTGGCTGGATAATGATGAAATAGATGCTCACCACGCCAAGGGGCACGACGACGATCCCAAATGCCGCCACCATCCAAGGCATGGTGCGCCAACGCTGGCGCCCACCCATCGCGCCCATCAACACCTCCAGCAGATAACTGACCGCGCCAAGGCCACCGTCCGGAATCGGCCAGGACCGGGACACGGCGGAGGTAATAATGGTTTCCGTCCCGTTTTTTTGCGCGTCAGGAGAAAAGAACGGCTCCCAAACCGCCGCCGCATGGCCGAGTTGATACGCCGTGAGCTGGCGTGCGATCAGGAACCCGAACAGGGCCAGCCCGATAATGGGCAGCCGCTGCAAATAGGTGGACGGCGAGTACGTCCACCCGACCGGCAGATCGGACTGGTCCTTCATCGACGCCATGCTCATGCCTGGCATCATGGGTACGAGGATGGCAAAGGCGATGAGGAAGCCGCCGACGATCACATCGTTGTTGTAGACGGCCGGGGACGGCGCCCAGAACACCAGTGGCGCGAACAGCAACCAGAGCCCGACACAGGCGTTGCCCCACTGCGCCCATGAAAAGCGACGCGAAAGAGACAATGTGGCGAAGCCCATGATCAGGCTGCCGCTGGCCATGTCGCTCCAGCCCAGCCACGTCATGCGCAACGCAGGGGGCGCAAGACCGCGTTCTGCGGTCACTTGCATTACCAGCGTGCCAAACTCCCGAGTATCAAAGGCGCCCAAGACAAAAGGGCTTGTGAGTAACCAGGCACCAAGCAAGATGTTGAGATAATGCGCCCATAACAGGCTGTAATGGGCGTCGCGCATATGCTGCGCGTGCTCGTGCTCGTGCTCGTGCTCGTGCTCGTGCTCGTGCTTAGCGGCGGAGCCGCTGATTTCCGGCGCGCCCTTGACGGTCACGCTGCCGTGTCGCACCACGGGGTGATGGTCGGCGATGATGGCCGTGTTTAGCCGGTTAGCGCGATACCAACTGACCGGGTCCTGCTTCAGCGCCGCGATGATGCGAGGCATCGTTTCTAGAATTCGGCGCTCAGGCCGCCAATTTAGCCTCTCGCGCGCGCTGGCGCTGTCCACTTCATAATGATCGCTTGCCAGGCATCGCAGTTCCGGGTCAGAGGCGTCACCGACATTTCGCGCATGCTGGCAGCGTGAGTAAAGGCGCGCCCCGACGCCGGCCTGCGGCCGCATCGCTTCGCCCGGGCCATCCAGTGCGTGCAAAATTGCTGCCCGCAGTTGCCTTGGTGTCACTGCCTCCTCCTCGGCAAGCACTAACGACAACTTGCAAGGCAACTGGCCGCGCGCTGCGACAGCGTGCGCGACCGCCGCTGCCGCGTCATCGACGTGCAGGAACACATGGGCGGTGTCCGGATGTGCGTCGGCCCGGGCGACAAGGCTGGACTCGTAGCTTGCCGCGATCTGCTGCACCAGGAAAGCGTTATGACCGAGATCGTCGTAGAGCGGCGCGAGCCGCAGCATCAACCGCGGTACGGCGCCGAGTTCGTGCTGGAGCAGGTGCTCCGCCCTGATCATCATCGCCCGCAATGGCGATTTGGGATCGATGGGCGAGGCTTCATTGATCGGATTGCCGGGTTGCGACGGGGCATGGACTAGCAAGGTGCCGGCCAGCACGAATTGACCCACCGCGCACCGCAGCAATTCAACAATGATGCGTTGCAGGTTGCCGACAAGGTCGAGTTCCGCCGCGATCCGCTGCACGCTGCCGTCCGCATTGGGCGCGTCTTCCATCTCGCTGACCACATAGACGACCGACGTTATAAGCTCGCCGTGACCGGCTATCACCGCATCGAATGCCTGCGCCATATCTTTTTCACGTGTCGCGTCGATGCGAAGCGCTAGCGCACTGGGGAACGCTGCGGCAAGGTCTTCGCCATCGAGCGCGACCACACGGTATTGCTGCAACAGGCGCGCCACTACGGCGCGGCCGAGCAGCGATCCTGCCCCCACTACCAAAATCGTGTCCGTGCTATGTGCCAACGCCGACTCCTTGCCGGGGTGTTATCTGACTATCATGAAGAGACCGAGCAGGCCAGCCACGGCGGCCACACCGATCGCTGCGGACACTTGCCAGCGATGCACGCAGATCCACCACTGCGCACTGGTTGACTTCGCTTGATTGTCAAAGCGGCCATGTGCTGCAAACAAGCCCACGACCGGTACAAACAGGTTATCGGCCCGATCGGGGTGGGCGGGTTCCTGGGTCTGCTGTGCCTCATAGGCCTGTCTGGCCGCCACACGATCACCCAGGCCTGGGAAAAATCGACTGGACAGAATGGTTTTGGCGGCTGGCCAGCCCACCCATACCTCGCGAGGGCCGTGCGTGGCTGCCCAGACAATGGCCTCGCCGGCGATTTCCGGCTGGAATATTGGCGGCACTGGTTGGGCACGGCGTGGCAACTTGCTGCGGCACCAATCGAATTGCGGCGTATTGAACGCCGATAAATGCACCATCGTCAGTCTCACCGACGAATGATCGTGAACGAGTTCCGAACGCAGGGAATCGGTAAAGCCACGGATCGCCGCCTTCGCCCCACAGTATGCTGACTGTAGCGGGATGGACCGATAGGCCAGCGCCGAGCCGGTCTGCACAATACAGCCATGATTGCGCGCCGACATGCGTTTCAGCGCGGCCAACGTGCCATGCACCGCGCCCAGATAGACCACTTCCGTGACGCGGCGATACTCGGCCGCCGTTGTTTCGGCGACCGGCGCAAACACGGTCGTCGAGACATTGTTCACCCAAATCGTGATCAGTCCCAGTTCGAGCTCAATGCGCGACGCTGCTGCCTCCACCTGCTGGGCATCGGCGACATCGACGGGGATGCCCAGCGCCAGGATCCCCAGGTCGCGCAATTCGCTACAGACCCGGGCCAGGCGATCCGGCTCTCTTGCCAGGATTGCGATCCAGTCCCCGCGCTGCGCAAAGGCCCGCACGGCAGCGAGCCCCACGCCTGCGGTGCCACCGGTGACGACAACAACGTTGGGCGGATGCATTCAGGCCTCCCCGCGTTGCTGCGCTTGCTGAATGTCCAGCGCAGCCTGGATCAGTGCCAGATGGGTATAGCCTTGCGGATAGTTGCCCAGCAGCGCCTTGCTATCCGGGTCGATCTCTTCCGCGAATAAGCCGAGATCGCTGGCAAACGAGCAGATGTGCCGAAAGAGTTTGATCGCCTCCTTGGCCCGGCCTTGTCGGGCCAGGACTTGTACCAGCCAGAAGCTGCAGATGGCGAGGGTCGCCTCTTCTCCTGGCACGCCATCGTGGATGCGGTACCGATAGACCAGCGAATCCTTGGTGAGATCCCGCTGAATGCGGGCCACGGTTGCTTTCACGCGCGCGTCAGTTGGGGGGAGAAAGCCGGTCAGCGGGATCAGTAGCGCGCTCGCATCCAAAGCTGGCGATCCGAAACTTTGCGTGAACGCGCCAGTCCCGTGGTGAAACCCCTGCCCCTCGATGACGCGACGCAGCGCGTCCCGTTCGAGCTTCCAGACAGCAACGTTTCCGTCGAGTTGCCCAGCCTGTGCCAGCGCAATGGCACGGTCCAACGCGACCCAGCACATCAGCTTGGATGATACGAAATGCTGGGGCACCCCGCGCGTTTCCCAGAATCCTTGGTCCGGCTCACGCCAGCGCGCCGCGGCGGCGTCGGCTAGCCGGGCGAGCACGCGCCGCATTGGGGCGGACAGTGTCATTGGCATGCCCTGTTGGCACACCCAGGCCGCGTCGAGGACATGCCCATAGACATCCAGTTGCACCTGTTCCGCCGCCGCATTGCCGATACGCACCGGACGGGACGCACGGTACCCGTCAAGATGGCGAAGCTCCTGCTCAGGCAGGTTCGGGCTGCCATCGATCCGGTACATGATCTGCAGTCGTTTGAGATCGCAAAATCGCTCGATCCAACGAAAGAAGTCCATTGCGGCCTCGTGATGGCCCAGCGCCATCAACGCGCGCAGCACCATGGCCGAGTCGCGCAGCCAACAAAACCGATAGTCCCAATTGCGGCTGCTACCGATCCACTCCGGCAGCGAGGTGGTTGGCGCCGCCACCAGTGCTCCGGTCGGGCCAAACGTCAGCAACTTGAGAACACAGGCGCTGGTGCGCACTTCTCGTTCGAAGGGACCGCGATAGGTGCATTGCTGCTGCCACTCGCCCCAATGTCGTAGGGTCTCATCAAGGACCGCCTGGGGGTCGTGCACAGGCCGGTCCGGCCCGTCTTGTTGGAAGGACGCAATCGCCCACAGCGGCGCGCCGGGCCGCACGATGGCCACGCCTTTGGCGCGGTGCGCTTCGGTCGCCAGCGGCAGCGGCGGCGAACATACCAGGCTGAGACGTTGGTGTTCGCATACAGCGGTCACGCCATGCGAACCGACTTCCCATTGGTGGGGCTTGCGCGCATAGTCAAAGCTCGGACTGAACACTAGTTCCACCCTCACCTCGCCAACGGTCGCCTCAATGCGCCGCAACAGCCGATGGCACTCGGGTGAGTCATGGTCCAGCCGACTGCGTGCGAGACGCTCGCTATGCATGAAGTCGGTCAGGCGAAGGATCCCGCCGCTGGCTTCAAACATGGTTTCCAGTACGCCCCCTGGGACCCGGTAATAGCGCGAACTGATCGCACGACCCGTCGGCCGGATTTGAAAGTAGCCTCCTCGGTTAGCATCGAGCAATCTGCAAAATACGGCGCCGGCGTCAAAGTGCGGCATACAGCACCAGTCGATGGATCCCGACGTGCTCACCAACGCCACGCTATGCGTGTTGCCAATGACGGCATAGTCGGCAATGGGCGGATACCTGGGGTTGGTGAACACTCCGTCTCCTTGACCCTCGCCACGCTGGCAACACGCGTTGCCGAGGTCGGGATCCTGGCTTACATCTGGCGCTAGCGCGGGAAAGAACTACAACGCGCTATGCCTGCCGTTACACGGCTCAAGTTCGCGGCGTGCCATGGCTTCACCACCCGAGCCGCGCGTTGCCGTCCAAGATCGAGTCGTTGGGCTACCTGGATCTACGCCATGGCGCGACAGACCTGCGCGCACTCCTGACAGGCACGTGCGCACTCTTGGCAATGCTGCGCTTCGTGCTTGGCGCACTCCGTCCCACACTCTTCACAGACCTTCGCGCACAGCGCGCATATCGCGCGCGCGTACTGGCTGTCGCGCGCCATCATCGCCGCGGCATAGGCACATGTTTCGGCACAGTCCAGGTCGAGTGCGATGCAGCGTTTCATGGCCTCAACCTCTGGCTCACGCAGACAAGACGCAGCACAGTGATGACAGGCGACTGTGCAGGCGTGACAGGCTTCAATACAAGATAGATAGTTTTCATGTGGCATGGCAAAGCTCCTAAAGAAATTCGACCAGCGTTGCGAGACGCCGCCAAATTGAGAGCAATTCGCGCGCCACAGGAAGCAGACGACAGCATGGGAGCGACTGCCTTACAGGAGCATTACGCGACGATGACGAAACCGGTGACAGCACATGTTTTGGCCAGGCTGATGACGCTAAAGGAGCTTTTGCTTCGACGTGGCGCGCACTATGCTAAGTGGACGTTTCACCATTGCGCGAGGAGACAACGTGTTCGAACGCCCTAGCGATGCCATGCTTCGCCCCGTCTCACTGAGCCGCCGCCGACTGCTGGGAAGTCTGATCGCCGGAGGCGGCTTGGCGAGCCTGGGCGCGTATCCACGCGCCGTTTGGGCCTTGAAGAGCCAAGGCTATCCGGTCGTGCTGACAGGGACCACGTTTGACCTGGCCATTGGCGCGACGCCCATGTCGTTTACCGGCCGTATCCGGCCTACCACCAGTGTGAACGGCTCCATCCCCGCGCCGATTCTGCATTGGAAGCAAGGCACCGAGGTCACGCTGCGCGTGACCAACTTGCTCGATACCCAAACATCGATTCACTGGCACGGCATCTTGCTGCCGTTTCAGATGGACGGCGTGCCCGGTATCTCCTTTCCCGGCATCGGGCCGGGCGAGACGTTCGTGTATCGCTTTCAAGTGCGGCAAGCCGGCACCTATTGGTACCACGCGCATACCCGTTTTCAGGAGCAGACCGGCTTGTACGGACCGCTGGTCATCGAGCCAATGCATCCAGACCCGATCAAGGTCGATCGCGACTATGTCGTGATGCTCAGCGAATGGACGGATGAAAACCCGGAAATGGTGTTCGCGAAGCTCAAGAAGATGAGCGACGTCTATAACTTTCAGATGCCGACGGTGGGCGACTTTGCCCGAGATGTGTCCGAAATGGGGCTGTCCGAGGCCTTGGCTAAGCGCGCGATGTGGAACCAGATGCGAATGAATCCGACCGATTTGGCCGATGTTTCGGGAGCCACTTTTACCTACCTGATCAACGGCACGCCCGCAGATAAAAATTGGACAGCGATCGCTAAAGCCGGGGAGCGCGTGCGGTTGCGCTTTATCAACGGCTCGGCGACCAGCAACTTTGACGTCCGAATTCCCGGCGTGAAGATGACGGTGGTATCGGCTGATGGGCAGGATGTCGAACCGGTACCGGTGGATGAAATCCGCATTGCCGTCGCCGAGACTTACGACGTAGTGGTGCAGATGCCGGACGATAAGGCGCACACCATCTTTGCTCAGTCGATCGATCGCAGCGGCTACGCCAGGGCGACACTTGCACCGGAAGTCGGGATGGAAGCCGACGTGCCCAAGCTCGATCCGAAGACCTGGCTCACCATGGCCGATATGGGCATGGGCGACATGGCGGACATGGATATGGGCAGCATGGAAATGGGGGCCATGAAGATGGATCAGAAACCATCCATGGCCATGGATCGCATGGGGATGGAGTCCATGGGTGGCGCACCCACGATGCAACCAATGACGCCGGAGGCGGGCATGGGCGCCATGGGGGGCATGGGGGGGCATGACATGTCGACCATGTCCGGGCCAGCGAAGGACGCCCATGCCGGAATGGCCGGCATGGACCACGGCAAGTCCGACGCGAAGCCGGGGATGCAGAAAACCGGTGGCGAGATGGGGCATGACATGGGCAAGATGGGCAATATGCCTGGCATGGGGCCACAGGTCGACATGCGCTCGATGAACCCTTCCCGCTCGCTGTCGGATCCGGGGCCAAGACTGCGCAACAACGGCAGGCGAGTGTTGACCTACGCGGACCTTAAAACGCTCGGCCCGGTGATCGACAAGCGCCCGCCCAGCCGGGAGTTGGAACTGCACTTGACCGGCAATATGCGCCGTTTCATCTGGGGCCTCGACGGCAAGAAGTTTTCCCAAGCCGAACCGATCCGGCTCTACTACGGGGAGCGCCTGCGCATCACGCTGATCAACGACACCATGATGAACCACCCGATGCACCTGCACGGGATGTTCAGCGAGCTGGAAAATCACGAAGGCCAGGCGCTGGTCAGAAAGCACACGATCAACGTCCAGCCGTCCAAACAAGTCAGCTTCCTGGTGACGGCCGATGCGCCGGGACAATGGGCCTTTCATTGTCACTTGCTTTACCACATGGAAGCCGGCATGTTCCGCAAGGTCGTGGTCGCATGAGCGGGTTGAACCTCGCCAACGCCAGGGAGATTGACGTGCCCAACCACCGTCTCATCCTTCTCGCAAGCCTGGCTCTCTTGGCCAGCGTGCAGTGCCACAGCGTGGCGGCGCAGACGATGGCGCCGATGCCAAGTATGACACACGATACGCCGATGCCAGGCATGGCGCACGATGCCCCGATGCCACCAAAGACCGCAGCTCCAGCCGGGAAGCCAGCGCCAAGCCATCCCGCAGTCAGTCCGACAGAATCTGCCTCAGTGCCCGGCGGCGCGAATGCGATCATCCAGGTGAATGAGGCCCCGGTGCCGATGGCAGATCCGAACCGAGGCATTCCCATGCCTGGGGATACGATGGCCGATAACGATATCTACTATCAGGTGCTATTCGATCGCCTCGAGTACGTCAAGGCACCCGGCGGCTCTGGACTGGCCTGGGACATGCTCGCCTGGGTAGGACGGGATCTGAACCGGTTATGGGTCAAGTCGGAAGGCACGCGTCTGTATGGCAACACAGAGGATGCCAGAGCTGAGGCACTGTGGGGACACGCCTTTGCGCCGTTCTGGGATTGGCAACTGGGCGTGCGCCAGGATTTCGGCAATGGGCCGCCGCGGACCTGGGGCGCCTTTGGCGTGCAAGGCCTGGCGCCTTATTGGTTTGATATCGAAGCCACGGCTTATCTGGGGTCGTCGGGACGCGCTGCCGCCCGAGTGCGGGCTACCTACGATATTCGCTTCACCCAACGTCTGCTGTTGACGCCGGAGTTCGAGGCGAACGCCTATAGCAAGGCAGATGAGGCGCGAGGCATTGGCAGCGGCGTGTCCGAGTTCAAGCTTGGCTTGCGACTGCGATACGAGATCCGTCGCCAGTTCGCCCCCTACCTAGGCGTGGTGTGGGGCAAGAAGCTGGGCAATACCGCGGATTTTGCGCGTGCTGCCGGAGAGCGGACCACCGACAAGCAAATCGTTGCCGGCGTGCGAATCTGGTTCTGAACCCATTTGAGACGCCGGCCAGGTTCAAGCCCGCTGCTGGTTAACCGCCAACTTACTGTGCGATTACATTTCGTATCACGCCTGCGAAGGCCGCGCGCGGGAAAATAGAATGGTCATTATGACGCACGTGCAAGCAGCCATAGGGGGGCCCCGTTTGATGGGGCATTAGTCTGCGTCCTCTCCGCGTGCCATGCTGGCGCGCGTGGCACACGTCGCCGGCCAACTCAGGAAAGGACCCATGAAAGCCGGAAAGCTGCTGGTCCTGCTCGGTGGCGCGGCAATGGGCATCGCGCCCGGTGCGATTGGCGCCATTCAAATCGGCTGGGAGCCCAGGCAAGAGCTCAGCAGTAACTGGTGGCTGCAGTGCGGTGGCGTGCCGGCTCCTGCCGCGCCCGCGATGTGGCCTGCCGTGGACCATGAATGGGAAAGCAGGTCGCTGGACTGTACAGCGCAGCGGGACAAGGAAACCCCGCAGTATGCGCTTGCCGTGAACCCCCGGCACCGCTTATTCAAGCACGGCAACGGCGCCGCGGCGCCATCGAATACTGCCAAATCTAAGCCGTCGCGAGAGGCGAAGCGACAAAACCGTGACTGCGGCCAGCCCCGACCGGCGCCACCGCAATAGTCTAGACGTTCCCCCTTTTTCGGTACGCGCTTTCCGCGTGTGCCAACGCAGTCTCAACCTGTGCCACCGAGCCAAAGGAGATCTCGAAGATGAAAAGCAAACTTGTCGTTGCAAGCCTGATTGCCGCGGTATCGCTTACTGCCGCCGCGACCGATTTGAGCACGGTCGTGAAAACCTATGAGCTCAAAGACGGATCAAAAGTCCACGTTTTCAAAGACGGCAAGATGGGCCTGGAGAACAAGTACGGCAAGTCCGTCAGCATGCCAGAAGGCAAGGTCATGGAGACCAAAGACGGTAGCAAGATCCTGATGAAGGGCAATGAGGTGTTCCGTCTGGACGACGCCCTCATCAAAGGTCACCGCGAAGGCGGCTAAGCGGGCGACCTGACACGGGCTCTGAGCAAGCGGGCGCCGTGCAGTGCCCTTGCTCGGAGCCCGTCCGGGCCGCTTGCCATGCTCAGCGTCACCCACGCGGCCCGAGCGATGAGCGAGCGCTGCATTATTTCTCAGCGTACACGGACACGCTAAGCGACCGAGAGGCCTGCAGTGTCAGGGCATGGCGACCATGAGCAGGGATGCGCAGCGATACCGGGCGCGTTCCGGGCATCGCGTGTCCGGCGTCATCCTGGGAAATCACTACGGTGACCTCGGCTGGCTCGTTGCGGGGATTGTCCAAAACCAGCACACACCCCTCCCCCGCACCAAGTGTTCGGCGCCAGGTCGCGTTGACCCGCGCCCCGACGTCGATCAGCCACTCCGTAGGGCGCGGCTCGGCCAGGCCACCGGGCACGAAAGCGGCAGGACCCCGATCAAGATCCAAAATGGGGGCGTGCGCCAACGCAGAAGCGCTAAGACTAACAAGCAACGCCGATAAGCCGGTTCGGATCAGATTCAATCGAAGTCTCCCTAAAAAAGAACTGGACGCAGGCTGTCTTCGTGGGATCTGACGGCCAGCATCATGACGCGGCATGCCACCTGGCACCTGGAAAGAACGGGGCGCTCCTGTTGACCCAAGGCGGCAACGCGATTGATTCTAGGGCGGCCGGTCTGTCACAGAGATTACGAGAACATGACAAGACATCATCCCGCCATCGCGCACTCTCCTGTCGTCTACTTCCCATTAGCCCAGCGCGAGCGCATGCCTGCTAACTCCGTGGGAATGGGCGACCGCTGCGCGCTGCACAAGTTGCATCCGCCCCAACAATGTAACCGGCTTGCAATGTCGCAGTAAGCTTGGTCTCACTAGACTTCAGTGCCTATCGAATACCAATAACGTGGCGAACTGGAGACGCTATGAAAAGAAGAAAGATGACCGCCGCTGGCATGCTGCTGGGGTCGCTGTCATTGGGGGCTTATGCGCAGACGAGTGTCACGCTATACGGCGTCGCCGATGTCGGCATCGAATATTTATCGAATGTGCCATCGTCGAGCGGCGGCACCAACCAGGTGCGCATGTCGGCCGGCAATATGTCGACCTCGCGTTGGGGCTTGCGGGGTACGGAAGATCTCGGCGGTGGCCTCAAAGCGGTGTTCGAACTGGAGAGCGGCTTCGCCCTTGATACCGCGCAGTCGAGTAGCGCCGGCCGGTTATTTGACCGGGGCGCACTGGTCGGGCTGTCCAGCCCATATGGTCAGCTGACCCTTGGTCGCCAGACCACGGTGCTATACGACACCGCCATTCAGTTTGATCCGATGGGTTTCGCGCCGCGATACTCGCTTTTCAAGAGCGACGATACCATTGCCGGTCGCGCGGACAATTCCGTCAAGTACAAGGGCACGTTTGGCGGCGTGACCGCCATGGCACTGTACAGCTTCGGCCGCACTGGCGGCGGCGAAGTCCCCGGCGAGCTGAAGGTGGACCGGGAGATGAGTGCGGGTCTGGTGTATTCGACTGGACCGCTTTCCCTGGGCGCCCTGTACGACGAGTACCAGGGGTCAACCGTTGCATCGCAGGGGCAAAAGGACCGGCGCGCGTTAGTGGGGATCAGCTATGGGATCGGACCAGCAAAGCTGTATGCCGGATATCGTTGGCTCAACGGAAATATCTCGAGCGCGGTAAGCGCAATGCGCTCCAACTTGTATTGGGCAGGCCTGCGTTATCAGCTGACCTCGGCGCTGTCGCTCACCGGCGCAGCGTACTATACCGATGTGCGGGGTTCCGGCGCCGATCCGCTGATGTTCGTGGCCTCGACCGATTACGCGTTTTCCAAACGCACCGACATGTACTTCAATGTCGGCTATGTCCGTAACAAAGGTGGCTCACAGTTGGGCTTGAACGGCTTTAACGCCAGCAGTGGCGCGCCGGTCAATGTCGTGCCGGGCGACAACCAGACCGGTGTCGTGCTGGGTCTACGCCATAAGTTTTAAGCAAAGCCGCCTGAATACCTGTTGATCCGGCACACAAATAGGGGACGTTCTCGAGAGGGTTAGTCAGATGATGCATGACAAAATCGACTCGAGGACGCTGTCGGTCGACGCGTTGAACGAGCGGCGACGGCGAGCGGTGAGAATGCGGCTTCAAGGCGTGAGCGTGAACGAGGCGGCGGCGCAGTGCGAGCTGACGCGCGCGACGGTGAGTGCGGCATTCAAGGCGTATGAAGCGGGCGGCTGGAAGGCGGTGGACACTACGCGGCCGGGACGACCCCGCGGCATTGGACGCACGCTGACGGCCGAGCAGGAGAGTGAAGTGCTGCGCCTGATTCGCGACCGTACGCCCGATCAGATGAAGATGGGGTACCCGCTGTGGCAGCGCCAGGCGGTGGCAAAACTGATCCGCGATCGCTACGGCATCGAACTCGCTGCACGCACCCTAGGTCTTTACCACGAACGCTGGGGCTTCACGCCGCAGAGGCCGATCCAGAAGGCCTACGAGCCGCCAGCGGCAGTGAAGAAGTGGCTCGATGAGGAGTATCCGGTCATTTTAGCGAGCGCCAAGGCAGAAGGCGCCGAGATCCATTGGGGCGATGAGACCGGCTTGCGCAGCAACGACGTACGCATGCGCGGCCATGCTGCGCAAGGCCAGGCGGCGGTGGTACGGGCGAACAACGAGTGCCATGGCTTGTCGGTCATCTCCAGCGTTACCAACCAGGGAACGATGCGCTGGAAGATATTCGACGGCGCGCTCAATTCCGACATCCTGATCAAGTTCGTGAAACGGCTGGTCAAGGGTATTAAGCGCAAGGTCTACCTGATCCTGGACAATCTGCGCGTGCATCACAGCAAGCCCGTAAAGGCGTGGTTGGCCGAGCACAAGCACGAAATCGAAGTCTTCTACCGGCCAAGCTACAGACCCGAACTCAACCCCGGACGAGAGGGCCTTCGCCGACCTCAAGCCGGCCGTCACAACGCTGGCGCCGGCGCGCACCAAGCTGCAACTGGTCAAGGCGACGTCCATGTACCTGTGAAGGTGTCAACGACAGCCCGAGCGGACCAAAAGCGAGTTTCGAGCCCAAACCGCTTCGTGATGCCGCATGAGATTCTAGATACAATGCCGGATCAATAGGTTGAACGGTCCTTTTACCGAAGGACCACTAGCCACGGCGCCGCAACGCCGTGGCTATTTTTATGCGGCGACGCGCTGGAGGCCAACCGTCTAGCTCCGGGCGGCGTTTCGCTGGCGGGGAAACGTCAAAATGAAGCGCGTAGTGCCTTCCGACGATTCCGCCGAAATCTGGCCCCCGTGCGCAAACATGATGGCTTGCGTGATGGAGAGACCCAGTCCCACGCTTTCGGACTCCGCACGGGTCCTTGATTTGTCGGCACGGAAAAAGCGGTCGAATAGCGATGGCAGCAACTCGGGACTGATTTCCTCGCCCTCATTCTCGACTACGATCGACGTGCTGCCGCCCTGCTCGCGCGTCTCGACCCGGATCTCTTTGCCGGACGGCGTATAGCGTAGAGCGTTCGAGAGCAGATTGCTGAGCGCTCGGCGTAACATCAGACGGTCGCCGGTAATTTTCGCCTGCCCATCAAGCCGTAGATTGACGCCCTTGTCCTCTGCCAGCGCGTCGTAGAATTCGAACAGCGCCTGTACTTCATCAGCCACGTTGATCGCTTCCTCATTCGGCAGTGTGATGCCGTGCTCCATCTTGGCCAAGTACAGCATATCGGACACCATGCGCCCAAGCCGCTGCAATTCCTCGGCATTCGAGGCCAGGACCTCTCGATATTTGGCGGCATCTCGCGGCTGCGATAGCACGACATGCGTCTGCGTCATCAGGTTGGTGATGGGCGTGCGCAGCTCATGCGCCAAATCGGAGGAGAATTCCGAGAGCCGCCGAAAATCATCCTGCAGTCGCTCCAGCATCGCGTTTAACGTGATCGCCAGATCTGCCATCTCGACCGGCACGGCTTCGACCGGCATGCGCGCATCCAGTTTGTTCGCGGTGACGCCCTTGGCGCGTGAGGCCATCATGCGCAGGGGTGCGAGCCCGCGTCGCGCCGCCCACCAACCAAAGAGACCGCTGGCGAGCACCGCCAATGTGGTATAGAAGGCCAGCGAACGACGAAATGCATGCATGAAGTGCGCGTGGATTTCCGTGTCCATGCCGACCACGACGCGCAAAGGTGCAATGCGCGGGTCAGCCGCACCAACCTGCGCGCGCATGCCGCGATACTCCTGCTCGCCTTGCTGCCAGACGAAGGTATTGTCACGCGCCAATTCGCGCGGAATCGCCTCGAAAGCAATCGCAAAATCGAAGTCCTTGGTCGCATACAGCTTGTGGCCTTGTGCGGTCTGCACCTGCGCGACGAAGCCAGGATGGTGATCGACCATTTCCCGAAGCCGCTGGGGCAAGCGCTCGGCCGGCGTTTCCTGCGCGATCTTTTCGATCAGGCGAATATTGTCGCCGAGCACCACATAATCCTCGGTGGCGAAGTGGCGGTCCATCGCCAGCCAGATGAGAACGCCCAAGCCCAGCAGCACCACGGCAGAGCAGAGCGAAAACAGGATGGTCAGACGCATCGTCAGGGACAGGCGATGCGTCATGCCTGCTCCTCCGGCGCTTCCAGCACGTAGCCCATGCCGCGCACGGTCTGAATCAGCTTAATATCAAAGTCATCGTCGATCTTCGCCCGCAAGCGGCGAATGGCCACATCGATCACGTTGCTATCGCTGTCAAAGTTCATGTCCCAGACCTGGGAGGCAATCAACGAGCGTGGCAGCACCTCGCCGCGCCGGCGAGCGAGCAACTCCAGCAGCGCAAACTCCTTGCTGGTCAGCGTGATGCGGCGCCCGGCCCGCGACGCCCGGCGCCTGCCCAAATCCAGCACCAGATCGCCCACCTGAATGCGGTCCATCGCTAGCTGTACAGTACCGCGCCGCAATAGCGTACGTACGCGCGCCAGTAGTTCCGAGAACGCGAATGGCTTGACCAGATAGTCGTCAGCGCCCAACTCCAACCCCCTGACCCGATCGGCCACGCTGTCGCGGGCGGTCAGAAATAACACCGGAACCGGGTTGTCCGCGGCGCGGATCGTCTGCAAAATACGCCAGCCATCGAGATCGGGTAGCATGACGTCGAGGATAATCAGGTCGTACGCTTCGTTAAGCGCCAAGTGCTGTCCGTCCAGCCCGTTGGCGACCAAGTCGACCACGAATCCTGCCTCGGTCAGCCCCTGGCGCAGGTACTCGCCGGTCTTGGATTCATCTTCTACCACCAGCAGCTTCATCTTCGTGCCCTCCCCCTCGTCTTTCGGATTATGTGCCCGCCTGTTGGACCGGCTCTAATACGGGGTAGTCTACCGAGACGCTCTGTGGGTAACCCAGACCTTACCGGAATGTAATGTTTGGGTAAGTTGACGGTAGCCTCGCTGTCGTTACTCTCTTGCTGCCGCCTTCCGACGCGGCCATTCAAGCAAAAAGGACTATTTCATGCGACGTGATCGACCGTCTGGCCTTGTGCTGCCTAATCTGCCGCGCCGCCGTTTTGTACAGGGTCTGGCCGCCGGTGGCGTGATGGCGGGGCTGTCTGGCTTGGGCGGTGCGGCCTGGGCTCAGCCGTCAGGCCGACCGGCAGATGTCTTATCCGGCACAGCACCAGTGCTGCGCGGGACCGACTTCGACCTCGTGATCGGCGAGTCGGTGGTCAACTTCACCGGGACGCCACGCGTCGCGACCACCATCAATGGCATGTTGCCGGGGCCGACGCTGCGCTGGCGTCAAGGCGAAACGGTGACGATTCGGGTCACGAACCGGTTGCGCGAGCACACGTCGATTCATTGGCACGGGATCATTCTGCCGTTCGAGATGGACGGCGTGCCGGGGATCAGCTTTGCGGGCATTGCGCCGGGCGAGACCTTCACCTACCGCTTCAAGGTCGACCAGATTGGTAGCTATTGGTATCACTCGCATTCGGGCTTCCAGGAGATGACCGGCGTGTATGGCGGCATTGTCATCGATCCAGCCACCGGCGTGGATGGCGTGCGAGCCGATCGCGATTATACCGTGCTGCTCTCGGATTGGACCGACGAAGATCCGATGCGCGTGCTCTCGAAACTGAAGGTTCAGAGCGACTACTACAACTATAACCAGCCGACGGTTATCGATTTTTTCCGCGACGTCTCCAGTGAAGGGATGAAGAGCGCGCTCGCTAAGCGCAAGATGTGGAACGAGATGCGGATGAGCCCGACCGATCTGGCGGATCTCTCGGGCGCCACGCTGACTTACTTGATGAACGGCGTCACACCGGCCGGCAACTGGACCGGCGTGTTTAAGCCGGGCGAGAAGGTTCGTCTGCGGTTTATCAACGGCGCAGGCAACACGTTCTACGATGTGCGCATTCCCGGCCTCAAGCTTAAGGTCATCCAAGTCGATGGACAGAACATCGAACCGGTAACCGTCGATGAGTTCCGCTTCGGCCCGGGCGAGACCTGTGACGTGCTGGTCGAGCCGCGCGACGAGGCCTATACCATTTTCTCGCAGTCGATGGATCGCACCGGCTATGCCCGCGGCACCCTGGCAACTCGAGCCGGGCTGGCGGCACCGGTGCCCGCCGTGGATAAGCCGCAGTGGCTCACCATGGCCGACATGATGGGCAGTATGGGAGGCATGGGCGGCATGGATCACAGCGCCATGGGCGGAATGAGCCATGGCGGCATGGCCATGCAAGGCATGGACCACGGCTCGATGGGCATGCAAGGCATGAACCATGGCGCTATGGCCATGGATCACAGCCAGCATGCCATGGGTAGCATGTCGGGGGGCATGGCGACCGATGCGTCGCTGAAGGTGCCCAGCACCAAGGCGCGCCACGCCAAGACCGAGTATGGCGCCACCACCGATATGCGCGTTGACATGGCGCGCACCAACTTGGACGACCCGGGCATCGGTTTGCGCGACACCGGGCGCCGCGTCCTGACACTGGCCGATCAGCACACCATTGGCGGTCCGTTGGACAAACGCGGTCCCGGGCGCGAAGTGGAACTGCACTTGACCGGTAATATGGAGCGTTACTCGTGGTCCATCGACGGGGTGGAGTTCGGAAATTCGACGCCGGTGCACTTTAAGTATGGCGAGCGGCTGCGCGTCATTTTGCACAACGACACCATGATGACGCACCCAATGCACATGCATGGCATGTGGAGCGAACTCGAATCGCCGGATGGCGCCTTCCTCGCGCGTCGACACACGATCGCGGTGCAACCGGCGCAACGCATCAGCTTCCTCGTCACCGCCGACGCCTTGGGCCGGTGGGCCTGGCATTGCCACCTGATGTTGCACATGGACGCCGGGATGTTCCGCGAAGTGGTGGTGGCCTGACCCTAACCGATATGCACATGGAAAAACCAACAAGAACAGTACTTGCCGCCGTGCTTGCTTCCGCTGGCATGAGCGCAGCTTGGGCCCAGCACGCCCACACCGAAGCGGTTCCAACGCAAACTTCGTCGCCCGCCGTCGCGGAAAAGGCGAAGTCCATTCCGAAAGCAAAGTCTTCGGGCAAGGTTGGCGGCACCGCTGCCACCGACGGCCAGATGCAAGGCATGGACTCGATGCAGGGCATGGACCACAGCCAGATGCAAGGCATGGACTCGATGCAGGGCATGGACCACAGCCAGATGCAAGGCATGGACTCGATGCAGGGCATGGACCACAGCCAGATGCAGGGCATGGACTCGATGCAGGGCATGGACCACAGCCAGATGCAGGGCATGGGTTCGATGCAGGGCATGGACCACAGCCAGATGCAGGGCATGGGTTCGATGCAGGGCATGGACCACAGCCAGATGCAGGGCATGGGTTCGATGCAGGGCATGGACCACAGCCAGATGCAAGGCACGGGTTCGATGCAAGGCATGGATCATGGCGACATGCAGATGCAAGGGGGGAGCGCGCCCGCGGATGCGCGCGACCCGCACGGTTACTCAGGGGGCTATCAGCTCGGCGTGGGTCAATACGCCATTGGTCCGCACCGTTCGCTGCACATGGCAGACGAACACCTATTTGCCTCGGTACTCGTTGACCGGCTGGAATGGGTCAAGGGAAATGAGAGCAATGCCGCTGCCTATGAGGCGCAAGCGTGGATTGGCAGCAGCTTTAACCGCCTCGTGATCAAGGCCGAAGGCGAATCCGAGAGGCGCAAGATCCACGAGGCGCGGACCGAATTGCTGTGGGGTCATGCCATTGCCACCTATTGGGACACGCAGCTGGGTATCCGCAACGATGCCGGCTATGGCCGGCCAACCCGAAACTGGCTGGCCTTCGGTATCCAGGGCCTGGCGCCATACTGGTTCGAGGTCGACGCTACTGGCTATATCGGCACCGAAGGTCGCACTGCGCTGCGCCTGTCAGCCGAGTATGAATTGCTAATTACCCAGCGCCTGATCCTGCAACCCCGAATCGAGGCCAATCTTTATGGCAAGAACGATCCCGAGGTCGGCGTGGGCAGCGGGCTTTCCAGCGGTGCCGTGGGTCTGCGCCTGCGCTATGAGTTCAGCCGTCAGTTCGCTCCCTATATCGGCATTGAACGGTACCAAACCTTTGGCAATACCGCCGACATGGTTCGCACCGCCGGCGGCCGAAGTGGCGAAACCCGTTTTGTAGCGGGTGTTCGCATGTGGTTCTAACCACGTATTTCAATCCACACTCATATTTGGAGTTCACCATGCAAGCGCCCCGCTTCACCATTCGTGCCGCTCTGGCAGCCGCCGCTGTGCTGGCTAGTACTGCAGCCTTCGCCCATCCAAAGCTGGTATCGTCCATGCCCGCCGACAAGGCCGAGGTGGCGGCGCCGCAGAAGATCGAGCTGAAGTTTTCAGAGAACCTCGCGACCCAATTCTCCGGGGCCAGCCTCGTCATGACCAGCATGCCCGGCATGGCCAACCATGCGCCGATGAAAATTGCCGCCAAGGTTGCCGGCAGCGACGACCCCAAGACCATGGTGATCACCCCGGCCCAGACGCTGGCGCCTGGCAGCTACCGCGTCGATTGGCGTGCAGTGTCGTCCGACACGCACCCGATTAATGGCAACATCGCGTTCACCGTGAAGTGATCCGCCGATGGACTGGGCAACTGTTGCAGTGCGTTTCGCACTCTATTTCGACCTGACTGCACTGTTTGGTCTGCCGCTGTTTGGCTTGTACGCACTGCGCCGTGAGGAAATGGCGTCGCCAACGGGTGCGCGCTTTTTGACGCTTGGCGCGGCGGTCGCGGCCCTGGGCATCGTCCTGTCGCTGGCCAATATCACCATCATGGCCAAGGGCATGACCGGTGCCGCATCCTACGCCGAACTGCAAGGCCATGTCTTCGAAATGATTGTGACAGGCACCGCGTTTGGCGCGGCCTGGGTCGTGCGACTCGTTGCCCTGGTCCTCTGCGTGCTGGTCGCGTTGTTTGTCCGCAAACGGCCAGAACTTCAATTCTGGGTTCTGGCTGCAGCGGGCGGCGTCGCGCTGTCCACGCTTGCCTGGGGCGGCCATGGCGCCATGGATGATGGCATTCGACGCTACATTCACCTTGCCTCGGATATCGCGCATCTAATGGCCGCCGGCGCATGGGTCGGCGCTCTGCTCGCGTTCGTGTTGTTGTCGCATCCCTCTGCCACACCTGCCAAGGTTGCCCTACTGAGCCGCACCTCAAACGGCTTCGCTCAGGTGGGTATGATCGTTGTCGCAACCTTGGTCATTACCGGCGCAGTGAACTATTGGTTGATTGTCGGTCCGGTCTTGCCAGAACTGTCGCTGAACTCATACGGTGGACTGCTGGCGTCCAAGCTGGCGCTGTTCGGTACCATGCTCGCCCTTGCCGCGGCTAACCGTTTTCATCTGAGCCCGCGCCTGGAGCATGCCCTACGGACGGGCGACCATGCCGTCGCCGTTCGTACCTTGCGGCGCAGCCTGATGTTCGAGACCAGTGCGGCAACGCTCATTCTAGCTCTTGTCGCCTCGCTCGGCATCCTATCCCCCGCGGGCATGTAGCCACGTTTTCACGAACCGCGCAGCAAGGCTGCGCTTGTCTTGCTCTCAAACAACCGCCAAGGAGATGCCATGAAGACGCTCAAGTCGTTGCTGCTGGTGTTGGGGCTGTCGCCGATGCTGGTGTGGGCTGCCGGCAGCATGGAGGGCCATGCGAGCCCAGCTAGCGCCAGTAAGTCCGCTGCCGGTCAGCCGGGCAAGCCGGCCAAGGTCTCACGCACGGTTAACGTGACCATGAGCGACACGATGCGGTTCGCGCCCGACTCGATTCAGGTCAAGCGCGGTGAAACCGTGCGTTTTGTCGTGCGGAATGTCGGCAAAGTGGAGCACGAAATGGTGATCGGTACCGCCGCTGAGTTGAAAGAGCACGCGCAGATGATGCGCAGCATGCCTGATGCTAAGCACTCTATCCCGAACCAGATTATGCTCGCACCTGGCAAACAAGGCACACTGGTGTGGCAGTTCGACGGTCCTGGGACCGTCGACTTCGCTTGTCTGGTGCCGGGCCATTTCGAAGCCGGCATGGTCGGCAAGGTGGCCGTCAAGTAAAAAGCGCGACGACGGGTGCGTCCGGCGGCGAACAAAACGGCGCACCGATGCTGAGGGTTCGACAGCGTAGGTTGGGTCATGGTGCCGCCGTGGCGGACCCGTTTTCTTGCGCGTGATCCTCCCCACTTGGAAGCGTTGACTTGTGGGGCATGACGTGGACCACATTGTTACCTGTCCAGAATGTAACGTTTGGGCAACGTTATCGTTGGAATGCCCTGATTAGACTAGATCGTGCGGCAACTCGCGTTTGGGTGCCGGTAGCCTTGCCAGTTGCCCACAGATCAGCGCAGCACCAAGCTGCGTGCGTCCTTGGCGCGGGTGGAAGTCGGGTTGTCGCAAAGGCGGGTCCGTTAGACCTTGCCGCACATCGACAGGGAGTCTCATTATGACTACCACGCAGGCTTTACGGATCGCACTGGCACTCTCTGCCTTCGGCATGGCGTCGGCGTGTGCGCCTTTGCCACCTGCTAGGGCCGATTTGTATGGTACCGTCGCTGCCGTCGAGACGGCGACTCGGTCGATCACGCTGCGGCCAGGTGCGCGATACGTTAATGTCACCTCTGGAGAAACCGTTGCTTTCCGGGGCGCCAACCGCACGGTGGCTTGGACCTTTATGACCACAAGTAGTGGACGATCGGCAGTTGCGCTGAACTTCCTTTTGCCGGATCTGCCGGAAGCCAAAGGCATCACGGCCATCATCGCGCCAAGCCCGCTCTATCGGGGCAGCTCATGACGTATTGGTTGCTTACTGGACGCTGTGCCAGACGACCACTTCGACAGCCCTCCCCCACGCCGCATCCGGACCAGTAGGCGGTGGAACGTCCGCCTTGGTCCGCTGACTTGGCGCTTGCAGACCCGAGGGGCACCGCCGGGTCTAGCCATATCGCGGCATACTGCGCAACGCGCAACGCATAGCCTTCAGTGCGCAAGTGCGTTTGCAGACCAGCCTAATGCAATTTAGCGAGAGCATGCAAAAAGTCACTGCCCCGCGGCGTGATGTGCAGACGATCGCCGTAAGCCAATTTTTCCAGATGCACCAGCTGCCGCTCAATCAATGCCTCGATCGACGCGTGATCGAGGTCGGCGAGATTGGGGGCTGCGTCGTCGATCAGCATAAGGGTGGCCACTTCATGTGGTGTCAGCATCGTAGTCTCCAGGACCCCTAGAAGTGAATCGGCGGATGGTTCCGCTCTCGTGGCGACGCGTTTCAGCATTCATTCAATGACCGCCGTGCAGACACGTCAAGGTAAATCACCGGCGCTGGGTCTACCATATGGCAATGCTCGACTTTCCATAACGGCTATGAGACTCGTCTTTCACCGGCGAGGCCATCCAGACCAGCCCCTGCATGGCATGCGCTACTACTCGATCATTGGGGCGGCGCTGGTCGTGCTTGGGCTTTTGTATCTCTTCTGGACGACGTAAGGGGATTAGTGCGGCGCAGCGTTCGCCGATCTTCGCCCACGACGAGTCATCGGCGTAGCGGCACGCGTGTTCGAGCCGTTTCGACGGCGCGCGACCGCTGCTCGCATACAGCTGTGTGCCACGCGCGAGCGGGCAGGCAGGCAAGAGACAGAAATTACCAGGCGCGATCCAAGCGCCTGAATACCAGCAAGCCGGCCGCTCAACGCGACATGTTCGTCAGCTGTGGCGTACACACCGCGACAGCTCGTGCAGGGTCACTGCAGCAGCCCAGGCTAGGCTCGAAACGGACGTAGGCGCCATCGCTGACCGGAGCGCCTGCTTGCGGTGTTTGCTTGGGTCGCTACTTCGGGCTCGCATACTGCGCGGTCGCTTCGCGCTGCGCTACTGCCATTTTCTCAGGCCAAGTGCTCTTGATGTACGCGAGCACGGCAATGATGTCGTCATCCGACATCGACTGGCCGAAGGCTGGCATGTCACTGACATAGCCTCTCGGCGCGGTCACGCCGGCAACGAGCCCGTTCTTGGTGATGGCAAACAGCACCGCGTCCGCATGGTGCCAGGTATGACCCGATGCATCATGCGGGGGCGCCGGCATCCGGCCATTTGCGAGCCGCTCGCGCCAGTTAGGCTGGCCTTCGAGCTTGACGCCATGGCACGACGCGCAGGCCTGTGCGTACAGCTGCCTGCCGCGACCGAGCTGCGCGGCATCCGTGGCATCGATGCGCAGTTGGCGCCCTTCCCTGAGCGTCTGCGGTCCACCGGAGGGTGGCTCCAGATAGCGTTTCGCCTTGAGCGCGACCCCGGTGGCCGCCGCGGCGGCCACCACCAACACGCAGGCCACGATCCAGCGCGACTGAGTTGACTCTTCCATGTCCTTTGTCTGGCAGTTCTGAAGTTCTGGCAACGCTTACCCGCGCAGCCCCGCTGCAGTCCTAGTCTTTCGAGAATGGCTTGCCGCTAAAATCCACTGTCACAAGCTTTCCGTCCATCTGCCCCATGCCTGGCGAGTTTGCCGGCATGCCGGGCACTGCGACCCCTTTCAAGGTCGGCTTCGCAGCGAGCTTGCGCACCGCTGCTGCCGGCACGTGCCCCTCCACCACCTGCGCGCTGCCATCGATCACCGCGGTATGGCAGGAGCCGAACTGGGTCGGGACGCCGAGCCTGGCTTTGACCGCCGTCATGTCGGACGAATCAATGACCTTGGTCTGGATGCCGGCCTGGTTCACGTGTTTGACCCATTCTGCACAGCAGCCACAACTGGGATCCTTGTACACCGTTAGCGTCGGCGAGGCCGCTTGCGCGCCGGTGGCGGCCGCGAGCAATGCGGCAGTGGCCAAGAAATACTTCATGGATTCTCCGAAAAACATCATGTCAATAGACAAGTCAGCACCGGTCGAGTGCCTCATCGCCAGCTTAAATCTCTGCCTGCCGCAGGCGTAGCGCATTGGAGATCACCGAGGCCGAGCTCAGGCTCATTGCCAACGCGGCAATCATAGGCGAAAGCAGCAAACCGGTGAACGGGTACAGCACCCCTGCCGCTAACGGTACCCCGAGCGCGTTATAGATAAACGCGAAGCCAAGGTTTTGTTTCATGTTGCGAATGGTTGCCTCGGATAGCTCGCGTGCGCGCGCAATGCCACGCAGGTCGCCTTTGACCAGCGTCACCTGAGCACTGTTCATCGCCACATCGGTGCCCGTGCCCATGGCGATGCCCACATCCGACTTGGCCAGCGCCGGGGCATCATTGATGCCGTCACCGGCCATGGCGACCACCGCCCCGCTTTGCTGCAGTTGGCTCACCAGCTGAAGCTTGTCCGCAGGCTTCACTTCGCCGTGGAACTCCGCAATGTCCAGCCTTGCGGCCACCGCCTTTGCCGTGGCCACGCCGTCGCCGGTGGCCATGACCACGCGGATGCCCTCGGCCTTCAGGGCCGCCAGCGCTTCGGGCGTTGAGCCTTTGACGGGATCCGACACCGCCAGCAGCCCGGCCAGACGGCCATCGACGCCAAGATACATAACGCTCGCGCCTTGTACGCGCAGCGTATCGGCTTGGGCGCGCAGCGCCTCGGTGTCGATGCCGTCGGCTTGCATCAGCGCCGTGTTCCCAATGGCGAGTGTCTTCCCACCGACCGTACCGCGCACACCGATGCCCGTGCTCGATTCAAAGTCCTGTGGCTTCTCCAGCGCCAAGCCACGAATGCGGGCCGCCTCCACCAGCGCCGCGGCCAGCGGATGTTCGCTGCCCTGGTCCAGGCTCGCCGCCAGCCGCAGGACCTCGTCGTCGGCATAGCCATTGGCGCCAATTGCACGCTCGAAGGCTGGCCGCCCCTCGGTCAGCGTACCGGTCTTGTCGACGATCAGGGTGTCGACCTTGCGCAGGTTCTCGATCGCGGCGGCATCGCGGAACAGCACGCCGTTGGTGGCGCCCTTGCCGCTGGCAACCATGATCGACATCGGCGTGGCCAGCCCCAATGCACAGGGACAGGCGATAATCAAGACCGCAACTGCATTGATCAGACCGAACACCCAACTCGGCGGTGGACCGAACAGGCCCCAGGCAAAGAACGTCACCACGGCGACGCCGATGACGCCGAGCACGAACACGCCCGCGACCTTATCGGCCATGCGTTGCATCGGCGCCTTTGAGCGCTGCGCCTGCGCCACCATCTGCACGATCTGGGAGAGCACCGTTTGTGCGCCAACCTTCTCCGACCGGATGATCAGGCTGCCTGAGGTATTCATGGTGGCGCCAATAACGCGGTCGCCTTCGCGCTTGGTGACCGGCATCGGTTCACCGGTGATCATCGATTCGTCCACCGAACTGCTGCCTTCGGTCACGATGCCGTCGACTGGCACCTTTTCCCCGGGCCTGACGCGCAATAAATCGCCGACATGCACATGAGTGAGAGGCACATCCTCCTCGGCGCCATCGCGCCCGATGCGGCGCGCCGTCTTGGGCGCGAGCCCGAGCAACGATTTGATCGCCGCGGAGGTTTGCGATCGCGCCTTGAGTTCAAGCAGCTGGCCGAGCAGCGTCAACGAGATGATGACGGCCGCGGCCTCAAAGTACACGCCGATGCGGCCGTGGGCGGCAAAGGTCTGCGGGAACGCATCCGGTGCCACGGTTGCCACCACGCTATAGGCATAGGCCGCACCGGTCCCCAGACCGATCAGCGTCCACATATTGGGGCTGCGATGCAGGAACGACTGGGCGCACCGCACGAAAAAAGGCCAACCCGCCCAAAGCACCACCGGCGTCGACAGGACCAATTCGACCCAGCTCTGCGTCGCCGCCTGCATCCACCCGAATCGATGGCCGAGCATGGCCAACACCGTGGTCACCACCGTCAACGGCAGCGTCCACCAAAAACGGTGCCGAAAATCCACCAGCTCCGGATTCTCGGTCTCGTCCAGGTCTGGCAACAGCGGCTCCAGCGCCATGCCGCATTTCGGGCAGTTGCCGGGATGATCCTGCCGGATCTCGGGGTGCATCGGACAGGTGTAGATCGTGCCCGGCGGCCCCGATTCCGCATCCGGGGCGGCTGAAGGGGCCGCGGCAGGCGCTGCCGCAGCCACGGCATACTTGGCCGGGTCCGCCTCGAACTTGCGCTGACACGATGCGCTGCAAAAATAATAAGGGTTGCCAGCGTGTTGGGTCTGGAATGCCGAGTCAGCCGACACCACCATGCCACAGACCGGATCTTTGGCCGTGCCGACACTTGACACAGGGCTCTCGTGCGGCGCACCGTGGCCATGGGAATGGTGCTGGTCAGCATGCGCGCCATGACCGGGGCTTGTTGCGTTGTCATGGTGGCCCGCTTTCGGTGGGTGGCGCTGGCTGCTGGGTTCATTCATGGAAGGCCTCCTGTTAGTCGTGGCGCTGTCCGTCCACTGGATCGCCGCCCTCTTTCGAAGGCGCGCTGCGCCCGTGGCCGCCATGGAATAGATGCATCAACGGGCACAATAACACTAGCGCAAACGGCAACCAGGAAGCAACCGCACTCCAACGCGGCATCCCGAGCGCGATGGCGGCGATCATTGCCACGGCAGCAAGGACGATCCCCCAACGCAGCGACCAGCGAAACCGACGGACTTGGCCGGCGTTGGTGCCGTGATGCGTCGATGGGGAATGACATGCTTTCATGACAGACTCTTTACTTGACCATGACGGGAAGCTGACCGGCAGTCAATCGCCGCGCCCAGCTTTCTTGTGATAACGGTAGAGCTTCCGATAATGGGAAGGTCAAGCCGGTTCGCGTCAACATTGCGCCAGGTCAAAAGGCCTCACGGTGATACACTGCCCGGCAAAAATGCACACCATGACCGACACCATCCGCATCCTCATTGAGCGCTGGAAGACCGATCCCGCCGGCGCCTATCAAACCTGGTTTCTTTGGCCGGAGCGGCTGAAGAATTTCCGCTCGATTCGGCGTGGCATCGGCGCGGTGGTCGACGAGATCCAGGCCGGTACATTCGGCAACGCGTATCGGGGGTCATCGCTCGAGACCGTGGTGTCTTCAATCGCAGAGCAACGGCAGATTTTCAAAGGCGCGGATCACGCCTTTCTGTGGAAGCCAAAACTGCGCATTCCAGACATCTATGAGCATGCCGACAATCAGCGTGCTTTTGCCAGACTGCTCCATACCTGCAACTGCTGTGACACCGAATCCGAAGTCCTTGATGCGATTCGCCAGCTGAGCAGCCTCGGCATCAAGGGTCTCGGGCCGGCGGCGGCCAACCTGCTGTATTTCATTCATCCCACGCTGGTGATGCCATTCAATACCGCGATTGTCAATGGCTATAACGCCCTGACAGGCTCGTCGGTCAAGCTTGGCAAATGGGATCACTATCTGGCGATGCGCGAGGGGGTGCTCGCCCTGAATCAGCGTTATCGGGATTTGCTCTCCAATGACCTTGGCGCGATCGCGGGCCTGCTGTTTGACATCGGCATGCAGCGCTATCCGCTGCCACCGCGGCAAGCGCAGGCCCACGATGTGGCCGTCTGGCAGCAGGAACTGGCCAAGGTGCGCGAGCAGGCTGCCGCGCTTGCCAGGCAGATTCAGCTGGGGCAGGCCGAAGACGCCACCCATATCCGCGCGACTATCGGGACTCCATCGAGCAACTGCGCAGACTACCGATCGTGACCGACAAGGGGCTGCAAATCACGCTGGCCGACGTTGCGCGCATCCAGGTTGTGCAAGGGCCGCCCATGTTGCGCAGTGAAAATGCGCGGCTCTCCGGGTGGATCTACGTCGACATTCGCGGCAGGGACCTGCGCTCTGCCGTGCAAGACATGCAGGTGGCAGTCGCCAGAGCCGTCCCGATGCCAGCCGGGTACTCCCTGAGCTGGTCGGGACAATTCGAGTATCTCGAGCGCGCCACCGCGAAGCTGAAGGTAGTGGTCCCGTTCACCCTGCTGATCATCTTCGTCTTGCTCTACCTGGTATTCGGCCGGCTGGATGAGGCGCTGCTCATCATGGGCACTCTACCGCTGGCCTTAATCGGCGGCTTCTGGCTACTCTATCTGCTGGGATACAACCTGTCGGTGGCCGGGATTGTCGGCTTCATTGCACTGGCCGGGGTCGCTGCGGAATTCGGCGTCATCATGCTGCTCTATCTGAAGCATGCCTGGCAGGAACGGCTCGAGGATGGGCAAAACAGTCTTGCGGCCCTGCTCGATGCCATCCAGGAAGGCGCCGTGCTGCGTGTGCGCCCGAAAGCGATGACCGTAGCTGTAATTCTGGCCGGCCTGCTTCCGATCATGTGGTCGCACGGAACCGGCTCAGAAGTGATGCAGCGCATCGCTGCACCGATGGTCGGCGGCATGGTGACGGCGCCGCTGCTGTCCATGTTTGTGGTCCCGGCGGTGTATCTGCTGCTACGCCGCCGTCAGATCAAGCAGGCTTCCCTTTCCCCCAACCTCACACCTCAGGAGGAATCACAATGAAACACCTCAAGACCCTCGCCGCCGCCCTGGCCATCATTGCCGCGCCGGCCGTGTTCGCCGCGGGTTCGATGGACGGCATGGACATGAAGGCGCCCGCCGCCTCGCAACAGGCAGCTCGGCCGGTGCCCGCAGAAATCAAGAAGATTGATGCGCAAACCGGGAAGGTCACGCTCAAGCACGGCCCGATCGAGAATCTGGGCATGCCCGGCATGACCATGGTGTTCCCGGTCAAGGATCGCGCCTCGCTTGGCAAGTTCAAGGAAGGCGATGCCGTGTCGGTGACATTCGACAAGGTGGATGGCGCGCCGACGGTCGTGGATATGCAGCGCAAGTAATCGCCCCATGCGCGCACGGGTTCGCCGCCGGCGGCCGTGCGCGTCACGGCATGGCCTAGCAACGTCACGCTGGCAGCCATGGGCGCCACTGCGCAACGATCCTGGCAAGCCAACTCCGAATCGAATCAGACCGTGCGCCACAACCCTTTTGATCTGCCCCACGATGTCCTCGTCGTCGTCCTGAGCTCACTGGCCATCCTCCTTTGTATGCTCGGACTGTTTGCTTGGTATCTGCGACGACGGCACGGCCCCCGGCGAATTCGCGACCAGCATGGCACGGTCTCGCGCAAGCGCACCAGGAAGTCGAGCAGACGGAGCAAATAGCGGTCGGAAAGGGGGCGTCCACTGGTTACCTCCTTGCAATGGCTCGCACGGCTGGGGGCTTCCATTCCGGTGCCCAGGCGCCGCTACGTTGCTTACCCGGACTAGCAACAGCTCAGACCGCCCATCATGCGCTGATGCATCAAAAGCATCCCTACCACACCAAGGATGGCAATCACGCCGACGGCGGCGCACACAATCAAGATGACTTTCCAAATTGACGATTTGTTCATACTCTCGCTCCTAGCGGCCTGTGTACGCTTTCGCGCCAATTGATGTGCCGCACCTGGTGCTGATCGTCGCCCCTGATTTCCTTGACAAGGATCTTTTGTATGACTGTTTGGTAAGCGGTCTTTTGAGGGCGTCCCTTGCGGCCGCCGGCGGTATCCGCTAGGCGTCTGAGGACTTGAGCGTCCAGGGCAGCAGAGCCTCGTAGTCGTCGGCGGTCTGTGCGTGTGGCAACGCCTTGAACAAGGCAACGAGATACTGATACGGATCGACGTCGTTGGCCTTGCAGGTTTCCACCAGTGAGTAAAGACTTGCGCTGGCGTTGGCACCGGCCACGGTGTCGCAGAAGAGGAAGTTTCTCCGTCCGATCACGAATGGCCTAATCGCGTTCTCGCAGGGATTGTTCGAGATCGGCCAAGTTCCGTTCTCGATGTAGCGCACGAGCTTTGGCCACTGCCCATGCAGGTAGTGCAGCGCCTTGCCGAACAGGCTTTGCGGCAGTACGGTATGCAGGTGTTGCAGCAGCATCGTTTCGATCTCGGCCAGCAGCGGCTGGCTTTGTTCGGCGCGAACTTGCTGCCGTTGTTCCGGCCTCATCTCGAGCGTGTGGCGTTCGATGGCAAACAGCTTGCCGATGCGCTGCAGGAATCCGGTGACCGTGTGGTCGGCGCGCTTGTCCTTGGGCAAGGCTTGCTCCGCCTCGACCAGGTAGCGCCGCGCGTGCGCCCAGCATCCGAGGTGCACCAACTGATAGGTGTTTGCGACGTCGTCGTATGGTGCATAGCCGTCGGTCATCAACACCGACCCAGGCTTGATGCCGGCATAGAGAGCCGTAGCCTGCTTTGTCTCGCGTGTGGGGCTATAGGCAAACAACCGTACCGGCGGGCCCGTGCCATTCATCTGCGCCCATAGGAAGCTCTTTCTCTGGGCAGGCCTGCCGGACTCCTTGAGCACCTGTACCGTTGTCTCATCACCGTACACGACGTCTGCTTCCAGCAGATGGTCACGCAGCAGGTTGATGATTGGCTGCACCGCTTGGCCTACTCGCACTATGCTTGCGGCCAGGGTGCCGCGAGAGAGGTCCCCGCCGAAGCGATGCAGCAGCGCTGCCTGGCGGTACAGCGGCAGGCCATCCTGATACTTCGAGGTGATGCACCAGGCCAGCGCCGATTCGGTAAGGAGTCCCTTGGGAATAATGCGTGCCGGTGCCGGCGTCGTCTTGATGCCGCCGTCGCAGCATGGGCAGGCGTACTTGACCCGCTGGTGCTGGATCACGCGGACCTGTTGCGGCACGATGTCGAGCTGTTCGCTGACCTCAACGGCAATCTCGACCAGAGTCTGGCCATCGAGGGGGCAGACGCGTTCCGATTCGGGTAGTTCGTGACGAACCTCGACACGGGGCAGCGCCGGGTCGAGCGGCTTACGGCCACGCTTCTTGCGTGTGTGCCCGGCCACTTCGGTCTCGGGCGTACCTTCTTCTTCCTGCGCCGGCTGCGCGGCCGCTGCCGCCATGGCTTCGGCCTCATTGAGGAACAAGTCCTTCTGCTCCGAGCCTCGCGCCTCGCTCTTGGCGGCGAACAGCTTACGCTGGAACGCCTTGAGCTGTTCCAAGAGCAGGTCTCGCTGGACCGTCATCACACGCAGCTCGCCCTTGATTGCCTCGCGTTCCGCGAGTATTGCCTTGAGCTCGCGCTCGGCGTCTCGCAACAGTTGCAGCTCGGCGGCGGTAACGGTGACGGGCGTGGATGGCATGGCGGGTTAGACCGCTGCCGCCAAGCAGCGTTCACGCAGCGCGATGGTATTCTCGGTGCGGGTGCCGGCGCATCGCCTCGATGTCGATTCCCTCGAGCAGCCAGTGCAACTGTTCGACCGTCAGCGTGGCCACCGACGCCTCGCGTGGCCAAGCAAACCGGTCCGCCTCCAATCGCTTCAACAGTAGCCAGAAGCCGTTGCGATCCCAGCCGAGAATCTTGATGCGATCGGCCCGCTGGTTGCGGAACACAAATACAGCAGATGCAAACGGATCCAGCCCGAGCGCCTGCTCGACCAGCAGTGCCAGGCCGTTGATGTTCTTACGGAAGTCCACAGCGTCGCGATGCAGGTACACCCGCAGCCCAGCGTCGAGGCGGAACATCAATGGCCTCCATTCAGGGCTTCGATCATTGCCCTTACGAGCGCCACGTGTCGCTCGTCGCATTCGAGCTCGAGTGATACCCCGTTGGGTAGCTTCGCGCTCAAGAGTGCCAGCGGTAGCGCTCGCTGCGGTGGCGAATCGGCAGTCGCTGAGGCCGCTTCGCGGCGAGGCACCACGACCTTTGCAGGTGTCTCGATCGGCCGCGAATCCAGAACCTCCTGGACAACCGGCACGAATGCCGGCAATGCACCTCGCGCCTGCGCTGAATCTCGGTACTCCCGAATCCATTTGCGCAACTGATTAGCGTTGATGCCAGCCTTGAGAGCCGTGCCCGAAACCGATGCTCCCGATTGAAGGCAGAACTCAATCAGACGCCGCTTGGCCGCTGGCTCGTAGTCGCGCTTCCCATTGGAGCGGACTCGCACCGCCTGCAGCGGAAATAGGTCAATCTCGTCTTGGATCATGTTTGCGTCCGCAAAGTCTTTGCGGACGCAAGCCTGCCAACGTTCAGCCTTCAATACCAGACGTCGTCAATTGAGCGCTTACACTGTTTGCCTGGTATCCGCGACGCCCACAAGCCCGACCGAAGGCTGCCCAATCAATGCGGCGCCGACTCACTGGCGCGCACCAGAAAGTCAGAAAAATAGCTGCAATTTCCTACACCAACCTCGACTGTACACATCTGATGATGTCCGAGCTTGTTCGCCTGCCATGCCCGACAGGCAATGTACTGCCAGTTGATCGCATCGCTGCAAGCGGAAAAAGTGCGCCGAAGGGCCTAATGGACGCGGCTAAGTTGCTCCGGCTATCGTACTGACTTTTGTCCTGCTGCTTCGTCGGAACCGGCCTCACATGCGCCGTCTCGACGCGCAAGCGACCTAGCCGAGTCAGCTATCGTCGCGAGGGCGAAGCGGCTCCAGCGGGCGCAGCGCTTGAACGGCGCGCTTGAGCAGCAAGATCCAGTCATCCAACTCCTCTATGATGGCCTCGGTTTCGTCCACGAGGGTCGGGCCAGTGGTTGGATACGACAATGCGGCGCCGTTGATCAGAGTATGTGCCATGCCGTGCAAGCGCAGCAGATCGTCGCGCAGTCCGGCTGGCTCACAGCAACGCGCGCGGATCGCATCGAGTTGTTCCACCACGCGCAGGATGGTGGTCGTGTCGAACGTGTCCCGAAGCGCTTGCAACGCCTCAGCGTCGACCCTGCCGTAAGGTGTATCGGTATCAGGCATGGCGAGGCTTGCGGACGGAATGGGCGGGAGCGGCAAAGAGGCTGTCGCGAATCCAGGCTTCCGGCACCCGCTCCAGGTTGAGTTTATAGTCGCCGAAGCGCTTGATGTTGCTAGTGAGGTAGGGACTCAGGAAGCCGATGTCGGCCACGTCGACTTTGATCCCTTCCTTCACCATCGCGCGCAGGGCCTGCATCATGTCCGCCGTGTTCTGAAGAATCACGGCCGAGGCGATCAAGTCGTTGTAGCGCAGACGCTTCTGCTGCTCATCGGGATCGTTCTCGGCCAGCACATCGCCGCCGAACGAGAACCATTTGGCAAAGCCATTGTAGGACTCGATCTTGTTGGTGGTGGCGGTGATCTCCTGGCGCAACTCGCGGCTGCCAATCCATTCGAGCAGGAACGCCGTGCGCACGACCTTGCCGAGTTCCTGCGCCGCCAGAAACAGGCGGTTGCGGCGGCTTTCCGAGCCGAACCGGCGCAGCAGGAGCGGCGAGGAGATTGTTCCGGCCTGAATCGATAGCGCCACCTGCATCAGGTCCTTCCAGTGGAAGGCGATCAGGTCCCAGTCCACGGTGTCCGAGAACAGCCGGTCGATGTGCTTGTATTTGATGTTCGCATCGGCACGGTAAAGCTTCAGATCCTGCCAATTGCGGATGCGCGGCATCAGGTTGATGCCCAGCAGATGCGTGAAGGCGAACACCGCGGCCGACTGACCCTGGGTGTCGGCATGCACGGTATCGGCCTCGACGCTCAAGCCGGCCTTGAGCAGACCCTCGATCACGTAGATGGCTTCCCACACGCCGGGCGGAATGAAATGCCGGAACACCGCGATGTAGTTGTCGGCCACATGCCGGTAGGCCACCGCGCCCATCTTGCGGTACCGAAAGTGGTAGCCGGCCAGGAGGTTGTTGTCGTAGAAGTCGTACTGGGTGCCGTCAGCCGCGACGGTCTTGCCATCCCCCCAGTGCTTGGGCAGGTCGAGCCGCAGATACAGCTCGATCAATTCCCGCTGCGCGGTTTCGAGACGCTCCAGGCTCAGATGCCGGCGGTTGACGAACGACATCATGTGCGGCGTGACCCGTTCCCCCATATGGCGGGCCGCCTGGGTGGGTCCCAGGTTGCAGCCCATGGCGAAGATGGTCAGCAGGTAGCGCTCGGCCGCATTGCGGATCTTCGGGTCGCTGCCGGAGAGCGGGCCGAAGTGCCGTGTGAAGCGGGTCCAGTGCTCGATGTTGGCCAGCACGTCCAGCAGGTTGCGCGTCGGCATACGTCGGATCAGCGCCTGCTGCAAGGCAACGGCGCTGGCCGGAATCTCCCGGGCGACGGTGCGCTTGAGCACCGGCTCGCCATCCTGGCCGATGGTGACGTGCTGGCGCTTGTCGGGAAAGCTGGTATCCAGCTTGCGCGCCGCGTCGGCGAGCCACTGGCGTAAATTCGCCACGAAGTCCTGCGCGTTGGCCGGCATATCAAGCTTGGCACAGTATTCCGGCAAGCGCCGCTCGCATTCGCGCCAGGGCAGCAAGTGCGCACGGTAATCGGCAAAGGCGTCCGACCCTACGACGCACAGGTCGCCCGAGCGCAGCTCGTTGACCATATGCGACAGCACACAAAGTTCCAGATAACGGCGGTTGGTGGGCGCGCCCTGGTCGTGGGGGCGGCGCACCAGCTTGCGCCAACGCTCCGAGGCGAAGCTGACATCGACCTCGTCGGCGATCCATTCGCGGTGCAGGGATTCGTTGTCCAGCACCACCTCCAGCGCTGCCAGCAGGGTGCGAGACTGGCTGGTCGACTCCCATTCCAGCACCTGTGCCAGACGGAGCATCACCGAGCGGTGCGCCCGGAAATGCCGCCATAGCAGCGGCAGGTAGTTGTTGCCGCTGAAGGCCCGCACCTCCGCGCAACTCTCGCGCAGCGGCTCCAGATCGCCGGACGGCGCGAGGAAGCGGCGCACCTGCCGGCCTATCAGCGCGTCGTCCTGGCCATCGGCGACGATATCGACCACGCCGTCGAGCACAGTGACGAGTTTCTCCATCTGCGCGCGCTGACGCGACTGGATGCGCTCCATCTCGTCGCGCGCCCGCTTGTGGATCGCGCCCATGCGACGGATGAACATCTCCGCGAGGTCGTCGCGGGTGCGCACGCGCATATGATTGAGCAAGGCGACGATCAGCGTGTAGCGCTTCTCAGGCAGGATCTCCCGTAGATTGGCCGCGTCCAGGCTCATGGCCTGGCTGGCCAGCGAGCGCAGCTTCGAGGCAGGTACGCCTGCGATTGCTCGAGAGAAATCGCCAAAACCGTCCAGTAAGGTCAGGTGTTCTATGAGTAAGTTGAGATGCTTGCGTGATGGACGGCGCGCGTGGCGCTTGATGTTGTTGTAGGCGGTCAGGCGGTTGGTGAATTCCCGGGTGAGAAGCCGGTCCAGCCGCTGCTGATCCTCATCCGACAAGCGCCTTGCGACGCGTCGAAACAGCGCGGTCTGCGTGCGGCTGTGAATCTGCTCGGCAATGTTGACCAGGGTGGAAAACGCTGGCAGCTCGACCTGGTGCAGGATCAGCGCATCGATCGTGGCGTTGATGATGTCCACCTGCTGGTCCATCGTTTCCGCGGCTTCGCGCGCGGCGCGGATCGTGACCTCGTTGGCATCGGTGCCAATATAGGGCTGGACGCCGAGAAATTCGCGCACCGCCGTGTAATGCCGGTACAGCGTGGGGGACAGCTTGCGGTCATAGCCAAACGCGGCATCTGACGCCAGACCAGCGCTGGCGCGCACGTGGTCGATCACGACGACGGGAATGCTGTCCAGGTTGGGGAAGTAATGCAGTTGCTGGAAGACCTTCAGCAGCACCAGCAAGCCAAGTCGCGGACCTTGTCCACGGGTTGAGCGGGTGGCCCACTCCAGTTCCTCGGCATCCGGCGTGTAGCACGCCTGCAGCTCCTTGGTGGAGAAAACCTTCGGGAAACGCGGGTAGGCGGTACGCTCGACGGTGGCCATACAGGATCTCGGCAATCTCTGAAGGGCCAGCCAGTCTAGCCGAGAACGGTGGCAAAATTCTAGACCAGCGTTATAACTAACCTGAATGTTTTTGCTTGTCTATATAACCTCAGGGATTATGATAGCCGATTGCCCGCATCTTGGCACGACCCGCATCATGGTCACACCATGGGTGGTGGAGGAGGCGATCAGGACATGCACCGTTCGATGGCGCCTGGCATGAACAACATGATGTCGATGCAGTCGACCGGTGACATTGATCGCGACTTCGCAAACATGATGAAGATGCACCATCAGATGGCGATCGATATGGCGAGAACGGAAGCGGAAAAGGGTAAATCGCCTGAGATGAAAAGGATGGCCGACGATATCATCAAGGAGTCTCAACGCGATATCAGAAAGATCGACCAATGGCTGGAGCAGAGGAAATAGCGGTAAAACGAACCGGCTATTGGCATCCGGTTCCGGAATGCGCGGTTGCTTGCGCCCCGGCCAATCCTCAGTGAAGTGAACCCTGTACCCGGAGAATGGAAATGTCGACGCAAAACGCTAACGAGTCCCTCCGGGACAGCCAATCACCGCTATTCCAACTGAGCGACTATCTCGCTCGTCGAGTTGCTATAAGGGCAATCGGTCTGGGCTTGGTGATGGCATTGATCCCTCCGCTGTCCCACGGGTCGCAGCCGGGCAGAGGGATCACTGCGGGCTTCGAAGTCCGACTGATTCAATTGATTATTGACCATCACTATTCCGCATTGCGGATGACGGAGTTGGCGGCAGGTACCGACCCACAACGCACCGGCAACCTTACGCCCGACGAAGGCACGTCGCCAACGCCTGGCTACCCGGTCACCCGCCCGAAGTCTTCCCTTGATGAAGTGAAGTCAATGGCGAGGATGGAGAATCGCTCGCAGCGCGAAGAGATCGCACATCTGCGCGTGTTGTTGCGGCAATGGTACGGCATCGACTATGAACCTCGTGTGCGACAGGAACAGCAGCAAATGCTGGCTTTTTTGGACAACGCGCAACCCGGTAGGCAATTCGACCATGTTTTTCTGGAAGTCTTCAGCCGCCATCACTACACGTTGCTCCAACCGTTGAACGCATGTATCACCGGGGCGGACCGGCGCCATGATGAGCTGATCCGCCTTTGCACCCAGATGTGGCACGTCCAGACAGCGGCCGTCGACGAGATGCGACAGCTGCTTGAACGCCATTTCCACATTGCCGACTATCAGCCCTTCAGCGTAGACCGCCCACTGCACGGGCAAGCGGGTAGCCCGAGAGGGCAGCATAGCGGAGGAGACTAGTCCCAAGCGGGGACCAACAGGGCCACGGTCGAGGAGGCACTAGTGCCCCAACACGTAAACCGACCGTGGCTACAGCAGTCACTTTACTTGACGAACGCCGCGCATCGAGTGTGCGCCCACGCCCATTGTTGTCTGGCCAAGCCACGGTGTCATGCGCGCGCCACCAGCGGCTCATCGAAACCGCTCGGTGCAACGGCGTGTCGGTAGGCAAGGTCGCCAGCCGGATGGCCAAGCTCGATGTAGGTGCAACCCGGCGGGCATTGCTGTAGGACCGCGCGTGGAACTGGGTTAGCGACGCAATGCGGCCCGATTCAAGCAGTGGCGCATCGGGGAGAATGCAGATGACCGATTTTGTGTTCGACTGAGGAGCGTGCGAGCAAATCTTGCCGCTCGAGCCGGTGATCGCATTGCGTGTCCCGCGTGCGGCTCGACCGAAGGCAAAATAAGAATGCCGACTGGCCCTTTGGCGCACTTGTCGACTGGGTCTTTGGCCAAGCCCGTGGGCTCACGGACTGCAGCGCCCACTAGGATTGCTGACGGCTCCATTCGATGGCAGAATTCCCCCGCCCGCACCCCAATGCGGACATTGGCGCGACGCTCCCAGAAAGCTCGCGCTTTTTTTTGCGCCAGCTCAAGGCCGTCATGACGGGGCTTGGCGATCGGCCTGCTCCTGGTCGTCGCGTTCGTATGGCAATCCGTCAGGGGAAAAACTGGCGAACTTCTGCACGACACCGGCAAGCGAGCGCCGTGCAGGTCGGATCCGCAATTCGTCGCCGATGCGCTCGATCTCCAGTTCGATATCCGTATCCTCGTATGCAAGCGCGGCCGGAATACAAACCGCGAACGCGTCGCCATACTTGAAGGCTCTCGTGATGGCCATTTTTCCTCCGACGGTCGTCACGTTGCAAGCGACCGGGCTTAGCGCTGCGCACAATAACCGGCAGCTGCTTCGCCGGTGACGGCAGCCCGCGACGCACCTAAGGCGAAGAAGGTAACAGAGTCTCAGCGATCCAGCCAAGCCGTGCACGGCCGCGCCCGGTTCACTGCAGTGGGGTAGCTCCGCCTAAGGTGAACGTCATCAGCCCCTCATCGAGCGCCTTTTTGATGCAGCCAATCAATTGGCCTGAGGCCTGCGGCGTCAAGCTCAACACGGTGGGCAGCCCCTCCACCTGGCCAGAGACGCCCATGACGATATTGATGTCGACGCGGTCACCTTTCAGCGTCACGCTCAACGGCCCATCAACAGGAATGGTCAACGAGCGGTTTTGCGCCGCGGCGTCTTCGGCCCGCTGCTGTGCGCTCGCGTCATTGTTGTCTTCGGCCACTTGATGTCCTGGTTGATTATAGGGAAATGCCGTAACGCCACGCCCTGGTCCGGCACCGCGCATAACGGGAAGAATCCGGCGTTGCGCGCCATTATGCCCCGCCGAAACGTTGACGATGGAGGCATCCTGTGGGCGAGCCGTGAGGGCGCTGGGACATGTCTTATTTGTATCTAGTCATGGCAGTCCTCGGCCTTGACCGAACACCACCGCTGAAAAAGACGCCCGCCGCAGCGGGCGCTACGCCGGGTCGGGAATCCGGCGAAATCGATCGTCCGGTGAACACGGCGCGCTAGCGACGGTCCGAAAAGGGGCCTGAGTGTGCTGTCAGGCGCTGCAGCAGCACGGCGTCCTCCAACGGCGCCGGCGCTGGCTCCAGGTGCAACACCGGGGCGTCGGGAAATATCGCCGCGATCAGATCGGTCGGCATCGGTTCGGTGGGCAACGGGCCCAGTTGCAAGACCCGGCTGCCTTGTACTTCCGCCACCATCCAGCCTTCTGGTACATTGTAGAGGGCGGCAATCAACGGGTCGTCGGCTCGGTCGGTCATCGCACACATGAAAGTGGGCACGGCAGCGATTGTAGAGTCCAGTCGCCATAAAGTGCCAGAGACGGTACATAATCGGCGTCGGGAAAACCACACTGTCCCGCGCAATGAATCTGGCCCGACTTGAGGCAACTCTGCTCCTGCTGCACACGCAGGCGGCCGCACAACGCCGTCGCCTATTCAGGCAACGCTGGCGCCCTGGCCGCATTTGTGTGGCGCATGCGAACAGCGTGCTGTGGCGCTTGCATGCCCGTATCGCCCTGCTCGAGCGCTACCTGGCGAGCGCGAAGGCACAACGCCAATCCGACGAGCGAGCGTGGATTTGCCGCCCATGGCTACGGTGTAGCGAATGGGCAACCCGCGGACGACAACGATGACCTCAGCTCCAGACACCGCCATTGCCCCCTTGCCGCCGCAGCCGATGACGGCTGCCCGCTTTTCGCCGGCCGCGTTGATGGTCCCGCTTGCCTTGATGCTGGTGGCCGCGATCACGGCGCTGACAGCCACCGCACTCCTGCAGATGCGCCGGGACGCGCTCGCCAGCGCCCGGGAGGCGTCAGCCAATCTTGCTTTGACTCTGGAGCGCAGCATCGCGCGCAACCTCCAGTTGCACGAGGCCTCGATGCGCCATGCGCTCGATGCCATGCGCAATCCGGCCGTCATGGCGTTGGCCCCGTCGCTGCGCCAGCGCGTGCTGTTCGGTGCGTTCAACGAAGGCGAAGACATCGGCGCACTGCTGGTGGCCGACGCACAAGGGCGCCTGATCCTCGATTCCCGGCACTGGCCGCCGCGCGCGGTGAACCTGGCCGATCGCGACTACTTCATCGCGCAACGAGACCTGGGGCAGTCCGCGGTCTACTTGAGCCGGCCGTTCCAGCCTCGCTTAGTCCCCGACAACCCGACATCGATCGCACTGAGTCTGCGCGTGCCGGGCCCCGACGGCCAATTCGCGGGCATCGTGGCCAGCACGCTGCGGCTGGAGTATTTCCGCAAGCTGTTCGCTGGCGTGGCCCTGGGCGAAGGCGGCGCGCTGGCGTTGATGCGCCATGACGGCACCATCCTCATGCGCCGGCCCCTGGATGCCAGCCTGATCGGCCGCACGGTGCCGACCACGCCCGCGTTTGCCCCCATGCTTCGTGAACCGCATGGCGAACTGATTGCGGCAGGCACAGTCGACGGCATACGGCGCCTGTACAGCTTCCGCCGGGTCGATGGTTTTCCGCTGACGATTGTGGTGGGGCGTGCGATGGACGACGTGCTGGCCGTCTGGCGCACGCGAGCGTGGTGGTTTGCCGGGCTGGTGATGGCGATGAACCTGGCCATCGTGACACTGGCCATCTCGCTGGCACGGCAATGGCGGCGACGCCTCGCGGTCGAAGCGCACCTGCGCTGGCTGGCGGACACTGACGGCTTGACCGGCCTGGGCAGCCGCCGCGCCCTGGATGAAATCGCCGACCGCGAATGGCGCCGCAGCCGGCGCGAGGTGCGGCCGCTGTCGCTGTTGATGATCGACGTGGACTATTTCAAGCAGTTCAACGACCGCTACGGCCATGTGGCTGGCGATGATGCGCTCGCCGCCGTGGGCAAATGCGTTCGCCAGCAGTTGCGCCGTGCGGGCGACTACGCGGGCCGCTATGGCGGGGAGGAATTTGCCGTGTTGCTGCCCGGCACTGACGCGGCGCGCGCAGCGGCCATCGCAGAAGCCGTACGGGCGTCGGTGCTTGCGCTCGGCATAGAGAACGCGGGAAGCCCCTTTGGCCGAATCAGCGTCAGCGTTGGCGTGGTGACTGAAGGCAATGGTAGCGCATCGCCCGTCTATCCGGACCTGCGGGCGTTCTTTCGTGCAGCCGACGAGGCGTTGTACCGGGCCAAGCGCGCCGGCCGCAACCGCGTGTTGAGCTTGCGCGCTGCCGATTCACCAGCATGATGGGCTAGTGGCCGCACCCATCAGGGAGGCTCCTTGCCGATGGGCGGACCGAAATCCACCTCCCCATGGAGATTCTCAGGCGTGATGCCAGCTTGCAGCCCATCGAGGTCGTACTGCGCCTCGCGCAGCGGCTCGATGACAATGTGCTCTCCGCGTACGTCAACGGCCGCATTCACGCGCAAGTTAGCCGCTTCCATGATCGCGGCCGGGATGCGCACTGATGCGCTATTCCCCACTTCTTTCCCCCCTCACAGGCTCTCGCCGCGTTTTACTTCAATGGTCCAGGGGCAAAAACGCGTGGTGTAGGGCGATGGCCTCGGATGGCGGGGTTCGCGCATGCCGACTTTGCCACGTTTGCCCCTCAATGATCATGGCTGGCGCTAGGCGGTCCGCGTGGCGCGAGACACGGGACAAGTAGGCGTTGACGCCGCGCACCGCCGCTGCACAGGTGCCCGAGAGCACATAGCCAACCATGAAACCGACCGCGTGGTTCCCACCATACTTGCCGGCAGCGAATCGATCGACGCCTTCGATCACGTACTCGCGACACAAATGCGTATTCGATCCGGCGATCCGCTTGCATTCGATGATGGCATGGGGATCGTGCTCCTGCGTGCGCAAGAACACTTCGATTAAAACCAGCGGAATGTCGGTGCGCCCATCCGGCAGCACCACGCTGGGCGTCGAGCGCGACTCGGTGCCCGGCAGCACGACCAACTGCAAGGGCGAGTTCTTCAGTGCATGGCGCATGCCATCGCGCAAGCGCTCGGTCATCAGTACCTCACCTGCGTCGGTGTTCACGTCTGCGGCCGCACACGCGTGCTGCCAACCTGCTGCCACCGTCACCAAGATAGCAGCCACCACCTCGGGAGCCAGTTCGATGAACTGCCTGCCAAGGGCCGATGACGTCTCATAAGGAATCCTCAAGCGCGCCCCCCTACAAAACTCTCCGCCACAACGGCATCGGCATCCTCCAATGCGGCAATGTCCATCCAGTGACGGCGCGCTGCCGGCTTGATGATGACCACCTCGTTGCGCCCGTGCACGCGCAGTTCTCGCTCGGCACTGACTGCCGTGGCAATTTTCACTTGCAGACGATTGCCGATTCCCGCCAGCACGTCGCGCAACTTCCCGCCCGGACGGATCATGGACACGCTGCTCTTTCCCGGCCCCTCCTCCAAAATGAAGCGCACGACGCGAAGCGCGGCCTCCTTCGGCAGATCGATAATCTCTGCGCGCATATGCCGCTTCTTGCGCACAGAAAGCCACGCGTCCATGACGGACAGGAAGGTCCCTGCATACGAGGTCACTTCCACGTTACTGTCCGATGGCGCCATGGCGGCTTCACGCCCCTGCTCCCATTGCCAGCCCGCACGCAATAGTCCGTCTTGGATCACTACGCGGTCGGCCTGCCCTAGCTCATACAAATCGAACACGGCATCATCCAAGGCCTTCCAGTCTTCGGCCTGGACTTCGCGTTCGCGCAATGCCCGTGCGAGCACCAGAAGCCGCTGGCCTGCGGCCGAACTGACGGCGGACGAGAGCTCCGGCACCGGCAGCATCTCAACGTCTCGAATCAGCAGCTTTCGCTTGTAGACGCCGAACTCGGAAGCAGTCAGGCTGAAGAACCACGAAGCCAATGCGGAACTCAGAATCATGGCGAGCAGATCGGCCACCGGCTTCTGGCGCGCAGGCAATGACGCTGCGAAAAATGCGTCGGTGAAGATCAGATCCTGTTCAGCCACCGCCACGATCGCCCTTGGCTGAGCGAGCAGCATCTCCTTGACGATCAGCAGGGGCGCCCGATAGATTTGGCGTGCGCGCGGTCGTTGCGCCTTGGCATGGTGGTATCTCGCAAGACCGTCGGCAATCTGGAAGTGCCGCATATCACGGGTCTGCAGCAGCCCCAATCCGTTGAGCTCGCTGGCATCGAGCGTCCAGTTTTCCCGTTTGCCTTGGGTCAGCCCATCTCGGAATTTGGCATTCAGGACGGCAAGCCGCTCCCCCAGACTGCCATGCGTCATCGTCAGCTCATCGAGCAACATCAGATCCCGGCGACGCCCCACCGCGGCCGCTTTGAGCTTCAGGGGCTGCTTTTCGATTTCACCTAGGGTGAGCTTGAGGATGTCACTTGGAGCGACTTCGAACGAATGAGTTTTCGCGCCGCTGGGTGTCCATGGAATCTGCACGACGGTGATCTGATCGGCCCGCTGCTCGGACCGATGACGGGCGAAAAGCACCACTGCCGGCATCGTGGCGGTGGCGAACAGCCAGCTGCACAAGTTCGATAAATTGACCAGCGTCACCGGCGCCAGCATGCGCATGACATGGTGGGCCGCCTTCATTCCCGTGCCACTGCGGCTGAAGAACGGCGTGGCGCTCAGAATCACGCCAAAGCGAGTCTGCGCATGCGAAAACTCGGCCGCCCGCAGTACAAAGTCCAGGCCCTCTCCCCGCGGCTGCGTGGGTACCCCGGTGGTCATCGCTTGGCGCCGTGCCTGCGTACCGGATTGTCCCTTGAAGCTCCAGGGGGGATTGCCAACAATCAGGTCGAACTGCTTGAGCCCCGTCGACGTGGTTAGCACCGCCTTGCCGTCGCCTTGCCGTTCGATGGTCCTGGCATCGCCCACGAGCAACGTTCTGCCAATCAACGGCTCGAATTTGAGCGACTGTGATGGCTGCGGATCCGGATCGAGTTCGAGCGCGGCCAGGTACAGGCTGAAGGCGGCCACCCGGATCGCGGCTTCGCTGATGTCCACACCATGCACTTGTCCATAGAGGGTGGAGCGAATCAACTCCCGCGTGGGCGGTTTGCCACCGGCGCGCAGATACACTAGGCGCCGCAGTGCTTCGACTAGGAAGACCCCTGACCCGCAGGTCAGATCGAGCACCGATTCCCGTCCCGTCAGGCCATCCATGACCTCGTCGAGAATCAGCGACACGACTGACAGGCGCGTGTAGTGCACGCCGTTGCGCAATGCCTCCGATTTCTGCCCGTTCGCGTCCGGATCGGCATGCGCGAACTGTTCATAAATCGAACTGATCAGTTCGACCGGGATGACGTCGAACTGATACGGGAAGAATGTCAGCTGGCCAGTTTGCGGATCGACCGCTTCGAGGAACTCGGCGACGCGCTGCAAATGCTGAGCGGCCGGCGTCGTTCTCACCGACGACGGCGGGAACATGTCCCCGTTAAAGGTTTGCGCCAACCACTGAAACAGCTTGGTTGTAGCACTGCGGTCGCGCAGAATCGCCGGCAGCGCCGTGTAGCCGCACACGCGCCGCAGGCGCGCGGCACTGACGATGCCGCGGTCAATCAGGTATTGGGTAAAGATCACCCGTCCGATCAGCGCTTGCGCCGCGCTGCGTACCAGATTGCCGGCGACCAAATCCCGTTCGAGAAAGGCCAGGTCCGAAAGCAGCTTCTGGTCGACACCGGTCTTGCGATCCACCGCCGGTACTTGCGCCCAGAACTGACCGGTTTCAATCGCCAGTCGCCCGGCCAGTTCGTCCAGTCGATGCAGGGAGTCTTCGATCGTTTCGAAGCGCCCGATCAAGTGCTTTTGCGCGTCGCCCTCCTGCAGCGGGGTACCAAAGCCGTTGTACAAGTCGATGCGCTGGGGGGAAACGACCCACAGCAGTGGCGAAAATCCTTCGTTCCATACTTCACGCCGCCATTGGCTGACAACGTCATCGGTCGGGGGAGTCGCCTCGAACTTGAAGTAGACCGTTAGCGCCGAGGCGCTACGCCATGATGCATCCGGCACGAAGGCGCGGCCGCGCCGGGAAGCCTGGGCATCGCGGCCCAGTCGCAGGCCGGCTGCGGGTTGTCCGTCGGGAAGAAAACCCGTTGCCGCAAGAACGTGCTCTAGCGTTGCCGATATCACGCCCGGCTCCGTACGGCTTCGGGTGGAAAGGGAAGCGCAGCTTGCGCCGGCGCGCTCATCGCGGGCAACACCTGTTGTTGCAAGCGGGCAATCAACGGATCGAGCGCAACCACCAGTGTCGGTTCCGTCAGTACGTCTTTGCCGCTCCACGAATCGGCCCCATGCAGGCTGGCCGTGGTCGGTGTGACCAGCACGATGGCGCCTTCCATCAGTGGCGCGCTTGCGGCGAGCACCCGGAACAACGCATCCACACCGACACTGACCGAACCGATGTGAACGCCCAATGAACTAACCAACGCCTGGGTGACGGACAAACCGAGCAAGTCGGCGAAGCTAAAGCGGGCCGCTTTCCCCGTCTTCGAAGCGAGGTAGGGGATGGCCTTGCGCCAATGCCTGACGGTTTCCGTCGACACCCCGGTGAGGGTACGCATTTGATCCTGCGTGAACTGAATAGCGGTAACAGTCGGCATTCGCGTTGCTAACAACATAAATATGCGTTGATTCTCCCATGTACTTCCGTTTGAGGCAACGGCATACTGCGATAACAATCGCGGCACGACGGAGTTCCATGCGAGCGACGCTGGAATGACAAGACATCTACTAAGCCACAGCCGGCGCTTGACATGGCCGGCTTGGTCTTCGACGGCGCGGTCACCCTCGCTCTGCTGATTTCCTTGGAGACCGGGGGCAATCTTGCGCTGACGCTCGAGCGCAGCATCTCCCGCACCCTGCAGGTGCATGACTTGCGATCGCCGGCGTCGCAACTTCGTTGCAGGAACCCGCTGTCGTGTCGCTGCCCGCCTCCTGCGGGAGCGCGCCCTCTTCGACTTCGCCATCAATGCCCAGGACACGGGATCATTGTTCGTCAGCGATGCGCAAGGAAAACTTGCGCTTTGACTCGCAGCAGTGGCCGTCAAGTCGCTCTACGTCGCACATCGCGATTACTTTTCAGGCGCGCCACTGGGATTACGCCGGGCTGTACATCAGCCGGCCGTTTCAAGGGCGCCTGCAGCCGAGCGATAAATTCCTGGAGCTGAGCCGGCGCCTGATTTCGCCTGACGGCAGCCCGGCGCTGGGTACAGTGGCGTAACCCCTTGCTAAGCCCACCGGAGGCCGGGATTGCCGCTGACGGCATGAGCGCGCTTGCCCCGCTTGGCAACGGGGGCACGGTATAGTATCGACGGGGTGGCAACGTCGGGAGCATCGGATGCGAACAAGAATACGGAAGTCGGGCAAGGGCGCCTCGCTCCGGCTCCCGGCCGAGATCGTGGCAGCGACCAGGGATGAGTATGACGTAGAGGCTCTGATCACCGGCATCACACCTGAAAACCGCCACGGTGAAGTGGATTTCGGCCCGGCCGTGGGCCAAGAACGGCAGACATCCGGCCATCAAACGACGTCTGCCAAGCCCCATTCACCGAGCAGACGCCGGCCATGATGGCTGCGGGCACAGCGGCTCCTCTTCCAGGCTGCTATACAATCGATGCATGAAACCCGTGGATGGCTCGCGCATACGCTATGGCGACCAAGTGCGCCTTGCGTTGATTGATGGCCATCACTATTCGATGGCTGAGGCGACGCGCGCTTGTGGTTTGTATGGTCGGCTGATTGAAACAGGGCACCGCCTCGCCAGCCCGGCGTCACTCGTAGCGGTGCAGATCGCGCGCCGCGACCGCGCTGCCGCCAGTGCCCTGCAGCTGGAACGGCGCGTTAAGGCGCCTCCGCGTCGACCGTTTTAGCCCGCCTGCCGTCACAGGCGGCTTTTTTGTCGCCCCACCGTACCGGCAGCCGATCGGTGCGCTTCATCCCTGGCCGCACCAGCCTACTCGCTACGGCCGGCTGTCCCAGAACATCCGCGGAACGCGACCACGATGCCCAACTGATAGCTGCCGGCCCGGTCGGTGCCCTGATTTCGGGCTGGGATTTGACCGTAGAGGGTTGGCGGCCGCCGGCGGTCCCTCGTGCGCCCGGCCCGCCAGCGCCGCCCCCTCACCCTCGACCCCGGTGGTCGGCCGATCGCCAATGCAGAAGCGACGCTCCCTGCTCATCACTGCGCAAGCGCACACAGTAGACGGGATCCTGTCGGTGGGAAGGGGGGCTGCCGGCTTCAATATCGTCCAACCAGCGCGTGATGGCGCGATGCTCGCTGTCGATCTCCCAACGCGCGGCAGTCCGGAACAGTCCAAGCAAAGGAGAGTCCCAAATCCATTCGCAGCAGGGCCATACCCGTTGCATGAGGTAAAGATAACCGTCCGGGGACACCTGCGCTCCCTCCTTATAGGAGAGCACGCCAGCATCGCGCATCGCGTGCGATTCCTTCAGAAAGCGATACATCTCTTGCTGCGCGAGCCGCGACGGCAGCGCCCTGCCCCGGCTTCCCCAGTCCAGCTCCAGGTCCTGCAGTGCCACTTCAAACGGACACTGCCGTGATGCTTCGCCCAACTCATCAGGAGGGATCTGGATCCAACAGAACTCGCCGAACCCGGCTTTGACGCGCTCCCACCGACACCCGCAGGTGCCATGGCGCTGCCGGATCTGCTGCTGAACGGCCTGGCAGTACCACGCTGGCGAGCCTTCGGACGTATCGCCGCTGTCCTTGTAGAACGCAAACAAAGAGTCAAACCGCAAGCCACGCTCGCCAAGACGCGCCAGCTCGCGACTGACTGCGCGCGGAAAGCGCGCCTGATGGACGACCCACGCGCCACCGCGGTCGGCAAGCAGTGGCTCGAGCTCGGTGGGCAGGGGGGTAAGCGTATGCAGCTGGCCAAGGGCCTGCGTCATCGTGACTGCGCCACGATGCGTCCCTGCCTCGGACCGCCACAGCTCGCCTGCCTGCATCCGCTTGGAAGCGTCGCACGCGTCGCGCACCCACGCTGCCAAGGTCAGCAGCGCCCCGGGCTCGCGCGTCGGAAATCCGTCCGGGGCGAAGTGCGGCCAAGCGGCGCAATGCCCCTGCATCAGGCGCTTGAACGCCCCCAAGCGGCGCTCGCCTATGTTCCCGGTCCGGTTGGCCGGTACGGTGGTCAGCGCCGTCAGGTGGATGGGGCACTTGGTTAGCCAGGGCACCTCATGCAGGTAACTGTGATAGCCCTGTTGCGCACAGGCTGCGCAATACCGGACGCTCGGCCCCTGACTGTAAGCCGCAGGGGGCGCATAGGTGCCGCACTGACGAAAATCGAGGGCGTGCTGGAGGACATCGGCCAACCGAGCCGGGTCCTCGCCCAAGAGCGAAGACACCCGCGCGACGTCATCATCGGAGGCGAACCCCAGATGGCGCGGTTCGACGCCCAGGAACGCGGTGCCGGCCCGCGCGGGGACGCCATTGAGCGCACAAAACCTGGCGACGAACGACAGCGCCGACTCGTAGGGGCGCAGATTGCGTGGCCACCAGTTGACCGAAGGATAGCCCGCCACTGCTAACTGCCCGCGGCGATGATTCTCATGTGGTCAGAGAAGTTGGTCTTGGCCAATTCTCTGAGCCAATTCTCGTAGCAGGTCGCCTCGTCCCAGTCCATGCCGCGGGCCAGTTGGAACAGCACGCTCTCGGTCGCCTTGGCAACGTGTTGCATCGGAAACTCATGCCGCCGTCGCGCCTGCTGCGGTGACAACT
>NZ_VWRN01000063.1 GCF_008632125.1 Cupriavidus cauae | reverse complement strand
CGCGACCACGGCAGCCGCGTGCGGCATCGCGCCGGCGATCGTGCGCGCGGCTTGCGCGGCGGCATGCAAGCGTTCGCCGTAGACGGCGGCGCCGTTGCCGGCCAGCCAGAACGGTGCGGACGGCGCCTGCACCGCCTCGGGCGCGGCGACGCGCATCGGAGCGGCTTCCTGCCATTCGCCGCGGACCGCGTCCCATTCGAACAGCCCGGTATAGACCTCGTCCATGCGTGCGTCGAGCGCGACCAGCACCGGCACGCCGGCGGGCAGCGGCTGGTCCGTGGCGTCGCCCTCCAGCGCGGCCCCGGGCACCCCGCGCACGCGTTCGGCGCAGGCCATCAGCGTATTGATGGGCACGACCGGCAGATCGGCGCCGAACGCCAGCCCCTGCGCGATGCCGCAGGCGGTGCGCAGGCCGGTAAACGAGCCCGGGCCGGCGCCGAAGGCGATCGCGGCGCAATCGGCCAGCCGGATGCCGGCCTCGGCCAGCAGTTCGCCGGCGGCGGGCAGGACCCGGCCCGACGAGCGCGGGCCGGTCTGTTCGTGGCGGGCCAGGCAGCGCAGGCCGCCGGTCGGCGAGGCGTGTCCGAGCGCGACGGAACACCACTCGGTGGAGGTTTCAACGGCAAGAATCCATGACATGCCGCGATTGTATCCGCTGGCCGCGGAACCGAAGCCGCCCTCGGTTTTTTCCGGGCGGGTTTGGCGGCCCGGGGGCTATCATCGCGGGTCCATCTCCCTCACCGTCCCGGAGTCCCCCATGAGCGACCTGCAACAGCGCTTCGAGCAAGCGCAGAACGACGTCAAGCAACTGCCCGAACGCCCCAGCAACATGACGCTGCTGCGCCTGTACGCGCTGTTCAAGCAAGGCAGCGAGGGCGACGTCCATGGCGACAAGCCGGGCATGACCGACTTCGTCGGGCGCTACAAGTTCGAGGCCTGGGAAACGCTGAAGGGCACCAGCCAGGAAGAGGCGATGCAGAAGTACATCGAGCTGGTGGAGGAACTGAAGTCGGGCGCGGCCAGCTGAGCCAGCGCCGCGCCGCCGTCTTCGCGCGCTGTCTTCTTCGCGCGGACATCCCCGCGCCGCCGTCCCCGCCCTGCCATCCCTTGCGCAGGCGGGGACCCGGCGGCTTCCACACGAGACAGCCAGCACGGTGCGCCCGCTGCGTTCGCGGGCGCGACAGACATCAGGCGCTACTGCCCCACCCGCTCCGGCTGCTGCCGCGGCCGGATCCGCCAGGCGGCCAGGATCGCGGTCGCAATCACCAGCCCCACCGCCAGGAAGGTCTCGTCGAACGCGCGGATGCGCGCCGCGGCATCGGCCCCGGCCTGATTGCCGGCCAGCAGCGCGCCGTGCGACTCCAGCCGCCATTGCAGGCCGACCCCGGCCAGGCTGACGCCGATGGCACCGCCCAGCTGCCGCACGAAGTTGATCACGCTGGACCCCTGCGCGATCAGCGAAAAATCGACGCCCCGCATCGCGCCCAGCGACAGCGACGGCAGGATGCAGCCCAGGCCGATACGCCCCAGCACCGCCAGCGCCACCAGCACCACATAGGGCGTCATCAGCGAGCCCAGCGCCATCAGCAGGAAGGACGCGGCCAGCAGCGCCAGCCCCGCCGACACCTGGATATGCGGCGGCACGCGGCTGGTCAGCCGGCCGGCCGCGGCGATGGTCACCGCCAGTGCGATCCCCGCCGGCAGCAGCACGAAGCCCGCCTGCGACGGCGAGTACTGCAGCGCCATCTGCATATAGACCGGCAGCAGATAGGTCGAACCGAACAGCCCGGCGCCATAGATGAAGGCCACCACCGCGCCGGCCGAGAACTGCCGATAGCTGTACAGCCGCATGTTCATCAGCGGGTCCGACGCGCGCAGCTGCCACAGCACGAACAGCACCAGCAGCAGCACGCCCAGGCCCGACAGCAGCAGGCCGGTGACGGTGTCCTCGCGCAGCTCGACCAGGCCGTTGAGCAGCATCACCGTGGCGACGCCGGCCAGCGCCAGGCCCTGCCAGTCGAGCGGCTTGCGCTCGCCCATCATCGCGGAATCGATCGCCATGAAGCGGCGCGCCATCAGTCCGGCGACGATGGTCAGCGGCACCACCACGAAGAAGATCGAGCGCCAGCCGAACGATTCGACCAGGAAGCCGCCCAGGCTCGGCCCCAGCGCCGGCGCCAGCACCACGCCGAAGCCGAACATGCCCATCGCCCTGCCCTGCTCGCGTTCCTCGAACACGCGCAGGATCAGGATATTGGGCAGCGGCTGCATGATGCCGGCGGCCACGCCTTCGGCCACGCGCATCGCGATCATCACGCCATAGGTCGGCGAGAAGCCGCCGACCAGCCCGCCGACGCCGAGCAGCACGGCGGCGCCGAGAAAGGTGCGGCGCAGGCCGTAGCGGTTCAGCAGCCACGGCGTCAGCAGCATCGCCAGCGTCATCGCGATCATGAAGCTGGCCGCGACCCATTGCGCGCGCTCCTGCCCGAGGCCGAAATGCCGGCTCAGGTCCGGCACCGCGACATTGACGATGGTCGACGACACGATCGAGGACATCGTGCCGATCATCAGCGTGACCAGCACCAGCCAGCGCAGCTTGTCGCCGTAGCGCTCGCGCAGCTGCGCGCGCGTGGGCGCGCCGCGCGCCGGACCGTCGCCGCCGCGCGGCGGCAAGGAACCTTCGCTCACCCGAGCCTGCCGGTGCTGGCCAGTTCGCGGATCTTGCGGACCGTATCGAGATCGGCCTCGTGATAGGCCGACTTGACGATCTCGGCGTAGCGGTCGTCGCCGCTGGCGTCGACCGCCGGCATCGTGGTCTCGTAGGTGAAGCGCAGCAGCAGCGCGCCCGGGCCCGGCGTCTCGATGGTCATCGTCAGCGTGCCGCCGGCATGGTCGGCGGTGGCGGCGGTCTCGTAACGGACCGATCGGCGCGATTCGAACACGACCCGGTCGCGCACTTCGGCCTTGCCGAAATGCAGCACGCGCTCGATCCAGTCGTCGCCGCGGCCGGTGATTTCGGCGCGGTCCAGGCCCAGCACGAACAGCTCCGGCGACTGGCCGCGCAGCACCAGCCCCTGCCAGACCTGGTCCGCCGTCAGCGGGTCCAGCGCCGGCATGTTGGGGTCATTGATCTCTACCAGATGCTCGAAGCGCAACTTGATTCTCCCTCTTGCTCAAGCCGCCATTATGAAGGCCCCGCGCCGGGGCCGCATCCCGCAAAGCAAAAAGCCCGCGGATGCGGGCTTCGGGCTCTGGAATCGAGATGGCCGTCGTCCCCGCGCGAGCGGGGACGAGGCTCACACTCAGATCTCCTCGTACAGCGGCAGCGTCAGGAATTCGGCGAACGATTCCGACGTCGACATCTGCTCGAAGATCTCCGCGGCGCGGTCGTAGGTCTTCGTGTCGCCACCGACCACTTCCTTGACCTTGGCCAGCTCTTCCGGAATCAGCGCGCGCACCATCTCGGCGGTCACCTTGCGGCCGTCTTCCAGCACGCCCTTCGGCGAGCGGATCCACTGCCAGACCTGCGAACGCGAGATCTCGGCGGTGGCGGCGTCTTCCATCAGGTTGTGGATCGGCACGCAGCCGTTGCCGGCCAGCCAGGCGCCCAGGTAATGGATGCCCACGTTGATGTTCATGCGCAGCCCGCCTTCGGTGATCGGCGTTTCGGGCTGGAAGTTCAGCAGGTCGGCGGCGCTCACGTTGACGTCCGGGCGCTGCTTCTCGAACTGGTTCGGCTTGTCGCCCAGCACCGCGACGAATTCCTTCATCGCCGGCTCGACCAGGCCCGGGTGGGCCACCCAGCCGCCGTCATAGCCGTCGGTGGCATCGCGGCGCTTGTCGCCGATGATGCCCTGCATCGCGATCTCGTTCTTCTCCGGATCGTTCTTGATCGGGATCAGCGCGCTCATGCCGCCGATCGCCGGCGCGCCGCGCTTGTGGCAGGTCTTGAGCAGCAGCAGCGCGTACGCGCGCATGAACGGCGCGGTCATCGTGACCTTGGCGCGGTCGGCCAGGCAGAAGTTCTTGTCGGTCTTGAACTTCTTGATGCACGAGAAGATGTAGTCCCAGCGGCCGGCGTTCAGGCCCGCGCTGTGCTCGCGCAGTTCGTACAGGATCTCTTCCATCTCGAAGGCGGCCAGGATCGTCTCGATCAGCACGGTCGCCTTGATGGTGCCCTGCGGCAGGCCGATCTCGTTCTGCGCCATCACGAAGATGTCGTTCCACAGGCGCGCCTCGAGATGGCTTTCCATCTTCGGCAGATAGAAGAACGGACCGGCGCCCCGCGCGATCTGCTCCTTGGCGTTGTGATACAGGAACAGCGCGAAGTCCCAGATGCCGCCCGACACGCGCTGGCCGTCGATGGTCACGTGCTTCTCGTCCAGATGCCAGCCGCGCGGACGCACCTGCAGCGTGGCGATCTTGTCGTTCAGCTTGTAGACCTTGCCCTTGGCCTCGAGCGTCAGCGTGCGGCGCACGGCGGCCTTCAGGTTGACCTGGCCCTGCAGCTGGTTGTGCCAGTTCGGGGTGTTCGAGTCCTCGAAGTCGGTCATGTAGCTGTCCGCGCCCGAGTTGAACGCGTTGATGACCATCTTGGCTTCGACCGGGCCGGTGATTTCGACGCGGCGGCACTCCAGCGCCTTGGGGATCGGCGCGATCTTCCAGTCGCCTTCGCGGATCGACTTGGTCTCCGGCAGGAAGTCGGGGCGCTCGCCCGCGTCCAGGCGCTTGGCGCGTTCGACGCGGGCGGCCAGCAGCTGCTGGCGGCGCGGTTCGAAGGCGCGGTGCAGCTTGTCCACCAGGGCCAGCGCTTCCGGCGTGAGGATATCTTCGTAGGCCGGCAGGATTTCGCCGGTAATCTTCATGCCCGCAGGCAACGTGATGGCCATCAATGTTCTCCTGTGATCGATGGGGGTTGTGCCATGCCTGCCCTCGTCATCCGTGCGCGACGGCAATGCCGCGTGCGCGCACGAAATCGAGCAGGTCGTTCATGTCGTGCCCGGTCCCGCTCGGCTCGGCGTCGAGCCGCTCCGCCGGGTGGCCGGCACGATTGATCCAGAACGTGGTGTAGCCGAACCAGGTCGCGCCGCACGCGTCCCAGCCGTTGGACGAGACGAACAGCATCTCGTGCGCCGGCACGCCGAAGGCCGCGGGACCGAGCGCATAGGCGGCCGGCGCGGTCTTGTACTGGCGCACCGCGTCGACCGACAGCACATGGTCGAACAGGCCCTGCATGCCGGCGCTCTTGACCGAGATGTCGAGCATCTCCGGATTGCCGTTGGACAGGATGCCCAGCGGCAGCCCGGCCGCGCGCAGGCGGCGCAGCGCGCCCAGGTTCTCCGGAAAGGCCGACAGGCAGGCGTATTCCTTCAGCAGCTGCGCCTCGGCCGCGGCATCGAGCCGCAGATCGAGCCGCTGCGCCGCATAGCGCAGCGCGTCGACGGTGATCGCCCAGAACGGCTTGTACCAGGCCCCGTCCGGCGCGGCCAGGGTGCGGATCCGCGTGTAGTCGATCTGGCGGTCGCGCCACAGCAGCGCCAGCGCCTCGCCCTTGCCGGGAAACAGCTGCTCCGCGCGCGCCGTGACGGAATACACGTCGAACAGCGTGCCATAGGCATCGAAGACGACGGCGCGGATCGGGTTCATAGCGGGCAAGGACCAGGGTTGGCGGCCGCGGCGCAGGGCCGGCGTACCACGAATTCCGAGCATTGTAGGCAGGCGCTGCAGCGCGGCATAGCCGACCCGGGTCACTTGATCTTTTACTTTTGCCCTACTAATCTTGGCGAACCGTCGGAAGATCCGAAACCAATATCGGCTCCGACCCTGCCATCCGCTGACCGGCACGTATCGCCAAGATCGCTTTGTGTCCGGGCAGCCGCAAACCGTCGGGGACACGTGGATCATTTCAAGCAACTGGCGACCTTCGTCTCGGTCGCCTCGCGCGGCAGCCTGTCCGCGGCCGCCACCGCCGAGGGCGTCGCGCCGGCCATCATCGGCCGCCGCATCGACGCGCTCGAGGAACGGCTGGGCGTCAAGCTGCTGGTGCGCACCACCCGCAAGATCACGCTGACCTTCGAGGGCTCGGCCTTCCTGGAAGACTGCCAGCGCATCCTGAACGATCTGCAGAACGCCGAGGCCAGCGTCTCGGCGGGCGGCGTCAAGGCCAGCGGCCATCTGCGCGTGACGGCACCGGCGGGCTTCGGCCGCAAGCACGTGGCGCCGGTGGTGCCGCTGTTCATCGAGTCGCATCCGGACGTGACCATCACGCTGGACCTGTCGGACCGCGTGGTCGACCTGGTCAACGAGGGCTTCGATTGCGCGATTCGCCTGGGCGACCTGCCCGATTCGAGCCTGGTGTCGATCCGGCTGGCCGAGAACCGCCGCGTGGTGGTGGCGGCGCCCTCGTATCTGGCGCGGCGCGGCACGCCGCAGCTGCCGGAGGAACTCGCCGCGCACAACTGCCTGGCCTTCGGCGCCAGCGCCAACGTGCAGCGCGGCTGGGTGTTCCAGCAGGACGGGCGGCCGGTCACGGTCAAGGTCGGCGGCAATATGGAATGCACCGACGGCGCGGTGCTGCATGCCTGGTGTCTGCAAGGACACGGGCTTGCGTGGCGCTCGTGGTGGGAGGTCGGCCACGAGATCGCGACCGGGCGCCTCGTGACGGTGCTCGATGAGTTCCAGGCGCCGCCGATCGGCATCCATGCGGTGTTTCCGCAGCGCAAGCATCTGCCGTTGCGGGTGCGGCTGTTTATCGATCATCTGAAGAACACCTACGGCAACCCCGCCTACTGGCGCCGGGGCGAACAGGCGCCGCTGCCCGCCGCCGACGAGCCGGTCGGTGCCTGACCCTGCACGACGATCGGGCAAGGGTTCGCCCGCGATGCATTAGCCGCCACACTGGCTACAATGAAGTCAGCGCGGGCCCGGTTTTGTCCGCCCGTTGTCCGCCCGCTTCCGGTGCCCCTCGGGTATGCCTTTGGACTCATCGCAAGGAGATCGGCCATGTTCAAGCACATCCTGCTCCCCACTGACGGTTCGGAGCTGTCCAAGAAAGCGATCGACGGCGGCATCGAACTGGCCAGGGCCATCGGCGCCCGGGTCACGGCCTATGTCTGTCTCGAGGAATATCCGTACACGCCTTTCAGCGAAATCGTGGTCGAGGCCCCGCAGGCCTTCAAGGACCGCATCGAGGCGCAGGCGCGCATCTATCTGAAGGAGGTCGAAACCGCCGCGACCGCGGCCGGTGTGCCTTGCGACACCGATATGTCGACCTTCGCGGTGCCCTATCTGGGCATCATCGACGCGGCCGAACGGCATGGCTGCGACGTGATCTTCATGGCCTCGCACGGCCGCCGCGGCCTGTCCGGCCTGCTGCTCGGCAGCGAGACGCAGAAGGTGCTGACGCATACCGATATTCCGGTGATCGTCTACCGGTAAGGCAGCACCTTCGCTGAACCCCTTCCCCTCTCCCTCTCCCGCCATCGGGAGAGGGAAACGGAGAGGGAGAGCCCACTACATCAAGCCACCTTCTTGTCGAAGAACTGCTCGTCCTCGGTCGAGCCCTTCAGCGCGGTGGTCGACGACTGGCCGCCTTCGATGGTCTGCGTGACCGCGTCGAAGTAGCCGGTGCCGACTTCGCGCTGGTGCTTGACCGCGGTGAAGCCCTTCTCGGCCGCCTTGAACTCGGCTTCCTGCAGTTCGACGAACGCGCTCATCTGGTTGCGCGCATAGCCGTAGGCCAGGTTGAACATCGAGTAGTTCAGCGAGTGGAAGCCGGCCAGCGTGATGAACTGGAACTTGTAGCCCATCGCGCCCAGCTCCTTCTGGAACTTGGCGATGGTGGCGTCGTCCAGGTTCTTCTTCCAGTTGAACGACGGCGAGCAGTTGTAGGCCAGCAGCTTGCCCGGGTACTTGGCGTGCACCGCCTCGGCGAACTTCTTGGCGAATTCCAGATCCGGCTTGCCGGTTTCGCACCAGACCAGGTCGGCCACTTCCGCATAGGCCAGCGCGCGTGCGATCGACTGCTCGATGCCGGCCTTGGTGCGGTAGAAGCCCTCGACGGTGCGCTCGCCGGTGCAGAACGGCTTGTCGCGATCGTCGATGTCCGAGGTCAGCAGATCGGCCGCTTCCGCATCGGTACGGGCGATCACCAGCGTCGGCACGCCCATCACGTCGGCGGCCAGGCGCGCGGCGGTCAGCTTGGCGACGGCCTCGCGGGTCGGCACCAGCACCTTGCCGCCCATGTGGCCGCACTTCTTGACCGAGGCCAGCTGGTCTTCGAAGTGCACGCCGGCGGCGCCCGCTTCGATCATCGCCTTCATCAGCTCGAACGCGTTCAGCACGCCGCCGAAGCCCGCTTCCGCGTCCGCCACGATCGGCGCGAAGAAATCGATGTCGCCCTTGCCTTCGCTCCACTGGATCTGGTCGGCACGCTGGAAGGTGTTGTTGATGCGCTTGACCACCTGCGGCACCGAGTTGGCCGGATACAGCGACTGGTCCGGATACATCTCGCCGGCCAGGTTGGCGTCGCCGGCGACCTGCCAGCCCGACAGATAGATCGCCTTCAGGCCGGCCTTGACCTGCTGCATCGCCTGGTTGCCGGTCAGCGCGCCCAGCGTGTTGACGAACGGCTCGGTATTGAGCAGATGCCACAGCTTCTCGGCACCGCGGCGGGCCAGCGTGTGCTCGATCTGGACCGAGCCGCGCAGGCGCACCACGTCCTCGGCGGTGTAGTGGCGGCTGATGCCCTTCCAGCGCGGGTTGGTTTCCCAGTCTTGCTTGAGCTTTTGTGCTTCGATTTCGCGGGACATGTCACTCTCCTGTTGATGGGGTTCGGCAAATCTTTGCGACGCGACCGGACGGGGAGCCGGTCTGCCGACCTGGGGCGCCGGGTGCCGGTCTCAGCGTTCCGGCGGCGCCGCAAGTCATATGTCTTATATAAGAGTGTAGAGAAGCGTCCCGCGACGCAACAAGGCTCGATGCGGCCTGCGCCGCAGATTTTTTATCCTTATATTTCAGTAGTTTATCGAAAACATTTCACGATACGGCAAGACCTTTCCCATCATGAGAAACGACCGTTGTGCCACGCACCCATGTATTTTTGCGGACCAAAACGTCTTTCCGCATCGTGAAATGGTGTGCAAGCGCTGTCGGGCGGTGCAGGGGCAACAAGCTGGCCGGTAGGCTGCCCTGCCTGGCCCGCGCCGTCGTCAGCCCTGCTTCACGCTGGCATTCGCCAGGTCGACGTCCGACACCAGCACGCCGTCCTCGTCGACGTAGATCCAGTTGCCCGGACGCACTACCGCACCCGGCATCTGCAGCGCGACGTCGCGCTGCCCGCTGTTGCGCTTCTCGCTCTTGCGCGGATGCACGCCCAGCGCGCGGATGCCGATGTCGCAATCGTTGAGCTCGACGGTGTCGCGCACATAGCCGTTCAGCACGATGCCGGCCCAGCCGTTCTTCTCGCCGAGCTGGCCGAGATTGCCGCCGACCAGCGCGCAGCGCGCCGAGCCGCCGGCGTCGACCACCAGCACCCTGCCCTGTCCCGGCGACTCGAGCGCCTCGCGCACCAGCGAGTTGTCCTCGAACACCTTCAGCGTCATGGCGGGGCCGGCGAAGCGCGCGCGCTTGCCGAAGGCCTGCCAGCCCGGCGTCAGCACGCGCAGCGAGCCGTCGGCCAGGCGTGCCTCGTGATCGTCGCAAAGGTCGGTGGTGGCGAAATCCATGGCAATTCACTCCTCGATCAGCAGGGAAACAAAGGGGAAAAAGGGGAAAAAGCGGACAAAGCGAAAAACGCGAAGACGGGCGCGATGCCCGGGTGCGCCCGATGGTGCGGCGCAACCGAAGCATCATAGTGGAAAACGACCGGGGAAGACCGGGCAGAAGCGCGGAAGCAAGTCCGCGCGGAAGGCCGGGCAGAAGCTCCGAAGGAAGCGCGCGCGGGAGGCCGGGCCGAAGGCCGGAGAAGGCCGAAGGCCGGAGAAGGCCGACGCAAGGCCCGCGCCGGCGCACCCCCCAACAGCCCTTACATCTGCTTGAACAGATACGCGTACTGCCGCGCCACCGCCAGCGTCTCGGGGCGATTGCGCAACTTCAGCGTGAGCCGCCCGAGCGACTGGTTGACTGCGGCGGCGACGCAGTCGATGTTGACCACCGTGCCGCGATGGATCTGCCAGAAGCGGTCCGGATCGAGCTGCTGGGTCAGCTCGCGCAGGCTGGTGCGGATCAGCGCCTCGCCGCTGCTGGACACCACGTTGACGTACTTGTCGGTGGCCTCGAGGTAGATCACCTCGTCGACCGGGATGATCCGCACCTCCTGGCCGACCAGGGCCTTGATGAAGCGCAGGTACGGCCCGCCGGTGCGCGCGATGGTGTCGCGGTCCAGCGCCTCGAGCCGGTTCAGCAACTGCTCCAGCCGCTCGCCTTCGAGCGCGCCCGCCGAGGCGCTGCCGTCCATCGTCTGCGGCGGCATCGCCAGCCGCGTCTTCAGCCGGTTCACGGTCGCCTCCAGCCGCTCACGCTGGATCGGCTTGAGCACGTAGTCGACGGCGGCGCTCTCGAAGGCCTCCAGCGCGAACTGGTCGTAGGCGGTGACGAACACCACCAGCGGCGCGCCGGGCTTGCCCAGCAGGTCGCGCGCCACCTCCATGCCGGTGATGCCCGGCATCCGGATATCGAGAAAGGCGACGCGCGGCGCGTGCTGGCGCACCGCTTCGAGCGCCGACACCCCGTCATGCACGGTCGCGACGATCTGCGCCTCCGGCCACAGGCTGGACAATTCGGCATGCAACACGCGGGCAAGGAGCGGTTCGTCGTCGGCAATCAGCAGGGTCGGCGTCATCGTGGAGTCGGTGGCAGTCGATCGGGGATCATCGACGGTCGTCGGCGGACCGTCAGCGGTAACGAAACGGGGCGGGCCCGCGGCGACAGTCCGCAGGCCTCGCGATATCGGTATCAGGACCGCGCCGCGGCGGAGGCGGCCGGCACGGGCGGCACGGGCACCGCCGCGCCGGCGCCGGCCTGCGCCGTCCCGCATGTGGCGGCCGGCGCGGCGACGCCCTGCTGGACCGGCTTGCGCGTGACCGGCACGGTCAGCCGCACCACCACGCCGCTGGGCACGTTCTCCTCGATCTGCATCGTGGCGGCGGCGCCGAAGATCCGCGCCAGGCGTTCGCGCACATGCGTCAGCCCCAGGCCCGAGCCCTTGACCGGCGCCTGCGCGAAGCCGACGCCGGTATCGGCGATCGACACCTGCACGGCGTTCTCGCCCTGCGCGCGTGCCGACACGGTAATGCGCCCCCCCGCCATGCAGGGCTCGATGCCATGCGTGACGGCGTTCTCGACCAGCGGCTGGATCAGCATCGGCGGAATCTCGACCTCGGCCAGATCGTCGGGCAGATCGAACTGATAGGACAGGCGCTGGCCGAAGCGCAGCCCCTGGATATCGAGATAGCTGCGCAGCAGCGCGAATTCCTGCTGCAGCGTGCATTGTTCCGCGCGGGTATGGGCCAGCGAGCGCCGCAGGAAGCCGATCAGCCCCTGCAGCAGCTTGCGCGCGGCATGCGGATCGGTGGCGATCAGGCCGTCCAGGTGGGCCAGCGAGTTGAACAGGAAGTGCGGTTCGATCTGCGCCTGCAGCGCCATCAGCTGCGCGCGCACCAGCTGCTTCTCGGCCTCCTCGCGCTGCAGCGCGTCGAGCGCGGCCTGGCGCTGCAGGAAGGCCAGGCGCTCGCGCGACCAGTAGAAGTAGATCATGCTGGTCGCCGCCAGCATCCCGACCACCAGGCACATGCGCAGCATGTCGTTGGCCTCTTCCATCGACTTGGGCGGCAGGTCCAACACCATCCGCGTCGCCCAGCTGCCGAACAGCACGCCGAGCGGCACCGCGGCGATCGCCAGCAGGATGAAAGGCCAGCCCGCCGGGCGTTCGTTGCGCCAGATCACCACGCGCGGGATATCGATCAGCGCCCAGATCGACAGGCCGATCAGCTGGCTATAGACGAAGTTCTTCAGGAAGGTGCCGACGGTCTGGAAGCCCCAGGTGAGGCTGACCGCGATCACGCCGTTCATGACCAGCACGAACACCAGGTCGCGTCCCAGCAGCGTCAGGCGGGAAGGAATGGCGTGGGTGAAACAGCGGTGCGTCGATCTCATGTCGCCTCCGTCCTTCCACCGCCACCTCGGCGACGCGGGTGTGGGGAGGGACCATTGCCTCATTCTAGCCGCGACCCGCCGACGTTCCATGCGGCGGTGCGGCCCCCAACCGCGGCATTCGCCAGCTCGGAGGCGGATCGCATGCGGCACGGGATGACCGGCGATGCGGTGCAGCATGGCTGGCGGCCGCTGCATCGGTACGCATCCCGTGTCCGTGCGCGTAATGTAACCCGGGTCACGGCGCGAATGAAACCCGGATGCGACGAACGGGCGACCAGCGGCGCGAAGGGGCCGCTGCCGGGTCCGAAGTGGATGCGGCCGCGCGACGGCATCGCGAGGCAATGCAACGATGCACCGCGGCGATCGCGCGGCGCCGAAGAAGAGCCAGCATGCGGCGGCGCCGCGATGCCGGCTTCGTGCGCAAACCTACGCAGTCTCGGCCGTCAGCGCCCCGAAGCTGCCGCCCTCGGCCAGCGCGCTGCTGACCGCCTGCTCGGACAGCTGCGGCGCGAACAGCTGGATGAAGGCATGCGCATAGCCGCGCAGATAGGCGCCGCGGCGCACCGCCACGCTGGTGGTGTTCGGCGCGAACAGATGATCGGCCGCGATCCGCACCAGCCCGCTGTCCTTGCGCGGATCGTAGGCCATCGAGGCGATGATGCCGACGCCGAGATCGAGCTCCGCATACGTCTTGATCACGTCGGCATCGAGCGCGGTCAGCACGATCTCCGGCTGCAGGCCGGCCTGCGCGAAGGCGCTGTCGATCTTGCGCCGGCCGGTAAAGCCCGCGTCGTAGGTGATGATCGGAAAACCGGCCAGGTCCTCCAGCGTCGGCTCGGGCAGCCGCGTCAGCGGGTGGTCCGGCGCGACCACCAGCACATGGCGCCAGGTGTAGGCGTCGAACGCGGTCAGCGACGGCTCGCTCGCCAGCGCCTCGGTGGCGATGCCGATATCGGCCTGCCCCGACAGCAGCAGCTCGACGATATGGTTGGGCGAGGCCTCCTGCAGCGCCAGCGTGACGTGCGGATAGGCGCGGCGGAATTCCGTGACGACCTTCGGCAGCGCATAGCGGGCCTGCGTATGCGTGGTGGCCACCGTCAGCCGGCCGGTATGGCGGCCGGCGAATTCGTCGCCCGCCTGGCGCAGGTTCTCCGCCTCGAGCAGCAGACGCTCGACGATGCGGACGATCTCGCGGCCCGGCGCGGTCAGCCCGGTCAGCCGCTTGCCGTAGCGCTCGAAGATCTCGACGCCCAGCTCTTCCTCGAGTTCGCGGATCTGGCGCGACACGCCCGGCTGCGAGGTGTACAGCGCGTTGGCAACCTCGGTCAGGTTGAACTGGCGGCGCACCGCCTCTCGGATCGATCGCAGTTGCTGGAAGTTCATCGGGCCGCTCCTGCCTGTGCAGACGCTTGCGCCGCCGCTTGCGTCGCCGCTTGCGTCGCCGCTTGTGCCGAACCTCGGCCCGCCTGCCGCACGCCCTGCCCGCCCGCGAACACGCGCATGCGCCGCGGCCGCGCCGCCAGCAGCTCGCCCTCGCGATAGCCGTCGCGCTGGAAGCGCTCGAGCGGCAGCACGACCTCGATCAGCTCGCGGTTGTCCTCGCGCTCCAGTTCCAGCTGCGCGACCGGTCCGAGCGCCAGCGCACGCCGCAGCGTCGCGACGATGCCTTCGGCGCCGGGCGCATAGCGCTCCAGCTCGACCTCGTGCGGACGGACGTAGCCGATCGCCTCGGCGCCCTCGGCCTCGTCGACCGAGCCCAGGCCGTCGTCGCCCAGACCATCGGACAGCGACAGCAGCGCCGCCCCGCTACGCAGCGCGCCGCCATCGGTGCCGCGCTCGAGCCGCCCGTGAATGCGATTGACATGGCCCAGGAAGCCGAACACGAACGGCGTGGCCGGATGCTCGTAGACCGCCTGCGGCGAGCCCACCTGCTCGACGCGGCCGCGCTGCATCAGCACCACGCGGTCGGCCACCTCCAGCGCCTCCTCCTGGTCGTGCGTGACGAAGACGCTGGTCACATGCAGTTCGTCGTGCAGGCGCCGCAGCCAGCGCCGCAGTTCCTTGCGGACCTTGGCGTCGAGCGCGCCGAACGGTTCGTCCAGCAGCAGCACGCGCGGCTCGACCGCCAGCGCGCGGGCCAGCGCGATGCGCTGGCGCTGGCCGCCGGACAGCTGCGGCGGATAGCGGTCAGCCAGCCAGTCCAGCTGCACCAGCTCCAGCAGCGCGCGCACGCGCTCGCGGATCTGCGCCTCGCTCGGCCGCTCGCCGCGCGGCTTGACGCGCAGGCCGAAGGCGACGTTCTCGAACACCGTCATATGGCGGAACAGCGCGTAGTGCTGGAACACGAAGCCGACCTGGCGCTGGCGCACCGGCTGCCCCGTCGCATCCTGGCCTTCCAGCAGCACCTGCCCGCGGTCGGCGCGCTCGAGCCCCGCGATCACGCGCAGCAGCGTCGTCTTGCCGCAGCCGGAAGGTCCCAGCAGCGCGGTCAACTCGCCTTCGGCGAAATCGAGCGAGACGTCGTCCAGCGCGACGAAATCGCCGAACTGTTTGTGCAGATGCCTTACCTGAATGCTCATGATGTCCATCCCAAGCTGTCTTGCGCGTCGGCCGCGGCGGCCGGGCCGCGTACCTTGGCGGGGTGCCCGTCGCGCGCGGATTCCCCACCGAACGAGGGTGCATGCGCGTGCAACGTGGCCGGGCGTGCGGCCGCTGCGGACGTTGCCGCCGATACCGCCGATGCTGGCGATGCAGCCGAAGCGGCCGGCACGGCCTCTTCGCTCGCCTCGCCCAGCTCCCGCCGCGTCCGGAATTCGACCAGTGTCTTGATCGCCAGCGTCAGCAGGGCCAGCAGCGTCAGCAGCGAGGCCACCGCGAAGGCGGCGACGAAGTTGTATTCGTTGTAGAGAATCTCGACGTGCAGCGGCATCGTGTTGGTCAGCCCGCGGATATGGCCCGACACCACGGACACCGCGCCGAACTCGCCCATCGCGCGCGCATTGCACAGGATCACGCCGTACAACAGGCCCCAGCGGATATTGGGCAGCGTCACGCGCCAGAAGGTCTGCCAGCCCGAGGCGCCCAGCACGATGGCGGCCTCCTCTTCCTCCGTGCCCTGCGCCTGCATCAGCGGAATCAGTTCGCGGGCGACGAAGGGAAAGGTCACGAAGACGGTCGCCAGCACGATGCCCGGCACCGCGAACAGGATGCGGATGTCGTGCTCGGCCAGCCACGGACCGAGCCAGCCCTGCGCGCCGAACAGCAGCACATAGATCAGGCCCGAGATCACCGGCGAGACCGAGAACGGCAGGTCGATCAGCGTGGTCAGCAGGCTCTTGCCGGGAAATTCGAACTTGGCGATGGCCCAGGCCGCGGCGACGCCGAACACCAGGTTCAGCGGCACCGCGATCGCCGCGACGGTCAGCGTCAGGCGGATCGCGGACAGCGCGTCGGGCTCGACCAGCGCGTTCCAGTAGGCGTGCAAACCCTGGCGCAGCGCCTCGTAGAACACCGCGGCCAGCGGCACGAACAGGAACAGCGTCAGGAACAGCGCGGCCAGCGCGATCAGCGCGCGGCGCACCCACGGCGCCTCGGCGGTGGCGTCATGCAGGCGCCCGGGCGGCAGCGCGCGGGCGGCGCCCAGAGGAATCGTCGCGGCCATCTCAGAAGTCTCCGGCAGCGGTCAGCGCACGGGAGGAGTCGGCCGCGTCGTCGCGCGCCTGCGCCGGGGCCTGGCGGCCGCCGTTCTGGCGGCGCCGCGACCAGGCCTGCAGCCCGTTGATCAGCAGCAGCAAGGCGAACGAGATCAGCAGCATTACCACCGCCACCGCGGTCGCGCCGGCATAGTCGTACTGCTCGAGCTTGGCGTAGATCATCAGCGGCGCGATCTCGGACACCATCGGCATGTTGCCGCTGATGAAGACGACCGAGCCGTACTCGCCGGTGGCGCGGGCGAAGGCCAGAGCAAACCCGGTCAGCAGCGCCGGCGCGATCGCCGGCACGATCACGCGCCGGAAGGTCTGCGAACGGGTCGCGCCGAGGCTGGCCGCGGCCTCTTCCAGCTCGCGCTCGAGTTCCTCCAGCACCGGCTGCACGGTGCGCACGACGAACGGCAGCCCAATGAAGGTCAGCGCGATCACCACGCCCAGCGGGGTGAAGGCGACCTTGATGCCCAGCGGCTCGAGCCAGCGGCCGATCCAGCCGTTGCCGGCAAACAGCGCGGTCAGCGCGATGCCGGCCACCGCGGTCGGCAGCGCGAACGGCAGATCGACCAGCGCATCGACCAGGCGCCGGCCGGGAAAGCGGTAGCGCACCAGCACCCAGGCCACCACCAGCCCGAACACGGTATTGACCAGCGCCGCGATCAGCGAGGCGCCGAAGCTCAGCTTGTAGGCGGCCAGCACGCGCGGCGCCGTGACGATCGCCCAGAAGCTGTCCCAGCTCAGCGTGAATGCCTTCAGGAAGGCGGCCGCCAGCGGAATCAGCACGATCAGCGTCAGATACAGCAGCGTGAAGCCGAGCGACAGGCCGAAGCCCGGCAGCACCGTCGGGCGGGCGCGCAGCGGGCCGGGCAGGCGCCGCGGAAAGGTCGGCGCCGCTGGCACGGTATCGGTCAATGGAAGGGTGGCAGGCATGGTGTCTGGTTCGAAAGCCGCCGACGGCGACGATGCGCGCCACGCGGGACGCACGTTGGGCGCCGCCGGCGCGTCAGTGCGGCGCCGGCGGCGGGTCCAATAGATTGTGCAGAGCAGCGCTTATATCCAGAACGAATATTTACGCATGTCTTTAGTCGATTCAGATATATGGGACGGTCGGGATCACTTCGAGCCCGGCTTCCCACGCCGTGCCGTGCTGATCGTGGGGGCGTCCGCGGCGCCGGGTGTCGATCCTTTGCAGCAGCGTGCCGAGCAATCCCAGCCCTTCCGGCCAGCGGCCGAGGCCCGAATCGGCGTTGATGTGACCGAGACTGCCCGCGTCGTGCAGCTCGCTGCCCCACAGCGTGCCCCAGGTGAAGGCGGTGCGCTGCGCCATCCAGGGATCGTTGCGGCTTGCCACCAGCAGCGTCGGAAACGGCAGCCGGTAGGCCGGCAGCAGCGGCGCGACGCCGAACTTGTCGGGATCGGCCGGGGCGACCAGCAGGGCGCCGGCGATGCCGTCGGCGTCGTTCGCGGCGTGCCGCAGCGTCGCCAGGCAGCCGAAGCTGTGGGCCACCAGCACCGCGCCGCGCGGCGCCACCCGCCTCACCCGCGCGACGGCGTCGCCCACCCGGTCGGCCCACAGATGCAGGCTCGGGCGCGACCAGTCGCGCTGCTCGACGCGCTGCCAATCTGGGAAGCGGCGTTCCCAGCGGCTCTGCCAGTGCTCGGGGCCGCTGCCGTGCAGCCCGGGCACGGTCAGGATGCCGAGCCCCGATGGGACCTCGAGCTCGATTTCGGCGGCATGGGACGGCAGATGCGACGTCATCTCGGTTCCTCCTGGTCTTCGTGGCGCGAATCGGCGTGGTGTGGGTCGGCGCGGTCCGAGTCGGCGCGGTCCGAGTCGGCGCGGTCCGAGTCGGGGCGGCATGAGTCGGCGCGGTGCGAGTCGGCGCGGTGCGAGTCGGCGCGGCACGAGTCCGGGCCGCACGGCAGGCGCCCCGCGCGCCGCAACTCGCCTGGGCCGAGCGTCGCGCCGGCATGGGCGCCCTGCCCCAGTTCGATACCGGCCGCCTGCAGCCGCAGCGCGGTCTCGGCGCTGTCGAGCCGGCGGCCGATCAGCGTCACGCCGGCCTCAAAGGCGCTGGCGCGCAGGCCGGCCAGCTGGCGGTCGGTCCACAGCCGGCCCATATCGAGCTTGAGCCAGTCCGGCCGCGCCTGCGCGATCAGCACGCCCGCCTCGGCCGGGTCTGACGCCTGCAGGCTGACGGCGAAGCCGTTGCGCCGGTAGTTGCCCACGACCTGCAGCAGCAGCGGCAGGTTGTCGTTGGCGCTGGCCGGCACCTGGATCACCAGCTGCGATTGCGGCAGGTCCAGCGCCTGCACCGCGCGCCGGAACGCCGCGCCATGGTCGTCGGCCACCGCCGCCAGCAGGCGGTTGTGCACGTTCAGCACCAGCCGCCCCGTGCCGCCCGCGGCCACGTAGTTGATCGCATGCAGCAGCCGCGACAGCCGGTCGAGCGCGACCAGCGAGGCGTCGTCGGCCGCCAGCGCGAACAGCTTCCACGCGGCCAGTCCCGGCTGCTCGCCTGCGTACGTCCGGATGGTGCCTTCATGGCCGATCACGCGGCGGTCGGCCAGCGCGATCAGCGGCGCGAACGCGCTGGTCAGCGAGCAATGGTGAAAGCGCCCCTGCACCTGGCCGCGCGCGTCGCGCCACAGCGAATAGCCGGGCTCGGGCCGCGCCGGCAGCGCCTCGAGATAGCGGGCCAGCGCGGCCGGAAGCGGCGGCGCGTCGGCCGGTATCGGCGGCGCGCCGGCCGCGTCGAACCGCGCGCCGGCGCACCGTTCAAGATCCCGAATGCCGCCCGCCTCCGCGAGCGGCCGTCCATCGGCGGGAGCGCGACGGCGGAGCGCGCCGCGTTCGGTGCCACGATCGCTGCCGCGATCGATGCCGCGATCGATGCCGCGATCGATGCCGTGATCGATGCCGCGTTGGGTGCCGGCTGGGCTCATGAATGCTCCCGTCCCGCGGCTCAGCGCCGGCCAGGCTGATAGACCTGGTCGAAGGTGCCGCCGTCGGCGAAGTGGGCCTGCTGCGCCTTCTGCCAACCGCCGAACACCTCGTCGATGGTGAACAGCTTCACCTGCGGGAAGGCCGACGCGTACTTGGCCGCGATCTTCTGCGAGATCGGGCGGTAGTAGTTGCGCGCCGCGATCTCCTGGCCCTCGTCGGTATAGAGGAACTGCAGATAGGCCTCGGCGGCACGGCGCGTGCCGCGCTTGTCGACCACCTTGTCGACCACCGCGACCGGCGGCTCGGCCAGGATCGACACGGACGGCGCGACGATATCGAACTTGTCCGGGCCGAGCTCCTTGATCGCCAGCAGCGCCTCGTTCTCCCAGGCGATCAGCACATCGCCGATGCCGCGCTCGACGAAGGTCGTGGTCGCGCCGCGCGCGCCGGAGTCCAGCACCGGCACGTTCTTCAGCAGCTGGGCGACGAAATCCCGCGCCTTGGCTTCGTTGCCGCCCGGCTGGCGCAGCGCATAGCCCCAGGCCGCCAGATAGTTCCAGCGGGCGCCGCCGGAGGTCTTCGGGTTGGGCGTGATGACCTGCACGCCCGGCTTGACCAGGTCGCTCCAGTCGCGGATGTTCTTCGGATTGCCCTTGCGCACCAGGAACACGATGGTCGAGGTATAGGGCGAGGCGTTGTGCGGCAGCCGCTTCTGCCAGTCCGGCTTGATCAGGCCCTTCTGCGCCACCGCATCGACGTCGTAGCCGAGCGCCAGCGTGACCACGTCCGCCTCCAGCCCGTCGATCACCGAGCGCGCCTGCTTGCCCGAGCCGCCGTGCGACTGGCGGATCGTCACGTTGTCGCCGCCCCTGGCCTTCCAGGCCTTGGCGAAGGCGGCATTCACGTCGACATACAGCTCGCGCGTGGGGTCGTAGGACACGTTCAACAGGGTCGTTTGGGCATGCGCGAGACCGGCCGCGCCGGCAAGGGACAACACTGCGGCCGCAATGGCCAACTGGCGAATCATCTTCAAGGGCTCCCGTCCGTCGGAAAAAACAAGGCTGGCATGCGCGACGGCATGCATGGGCCATCGCGACAGCATCGAGGCTACCGGCGGGCAAGGCGACAAGGAACGAATGGTTTCGCCGATCCAAGCACGTTTTTCGCATAAGGCGGCCGGACGGCCGTGCCGGGGCAATGACGAGGCCCACCAAGGGCCACGCCAAAGGACGAGGCCGCAGACGAGACCAAGAAACGGGGCAATGAGGGGGAAGGACGGCGGACAGGACCGGGCAACGACGAGGCAATGACCGGACTTGGCGACGACGGGCGCGGACGCGCGCCCAAAAGAAAAAACCCGCGGTACGGGAGCACCGCGGGTCAAGTTTCCAGGTTGGAAACGGGTAGACAAGTCATGAAGTGCGCCCCCGCAGCTTCATGACAGGGTCGATGTTAGGGGCAAGGAAGCAACGGCGCCTTGACGCAGGTCAAGAACGGGCGCCGTCGCCGCGCAAGCGCCAGAGATGCGCCGCGCCACCTCTTTCTCAATGCACCACCCGCCCAAACGTGAACTCCCCGTTCTGGTAGTCCACCGGCACGACGTCCTTGGCGGCGAACTTGCCTTCCAGGATCAGCCGCGCCACCGGGTTTTCGATCTGCTGCTGGATCGCGCGCTTCAGCGGCCGCGCGCCGAACACCGGATCGTAGCCCGCGCTGGCGATGCGCTCCAGGGCGGCGTCGCTGACTTCCAGCGCCATGTCCATGCGGGCCAGGCGCGACTGCAGGCGCTGCAGCTGGATCTTCGCGATCGACTCGATGTGCTTCTGGTCGAGCGCGTGGAACACCACCACTTCGTCGATGCGGTTCAGGAACTCCGGCCGGAACTGCGTCTTGACCTCCTGCCACACGGCGCCCTTGATGGCCTCGTGCGGTTCGCCGCTCATCTGCTGGATGATCTGCGAGCCCAGGTTCGACGTCATCACGATCACCGTGTTCTTGAAGTCCACGGTGCGCCCCTGGCCATCGGTCAGCCGGCCGTCGTCGAGCACCTGCAGCAGCACGTTGAACACGTCCGGATGGGCCTTCTCGACCTCGTCGAGCAGCACCACGCTATACGGCTTGCGCCGCACCGCCTCGGTCAGGTAGCCACCTTCCTCGTAACCGACATAGCCCGGCGGCGCGCCGATCAGCCGCGACACGCTGTGCTTCTCCATGAATTCGCTCATGTCGATGCGGATCAGGTGCTCCTCCGAGTCGAACAGGAACTCGGCCAGCGCCTTGCACAGCTCGGTCTTGCCGACGCCGGTCGGGCCCAGGAACAGGAACGAGCCATACGGCTTGTTCTCGTCGGCCAGCCCGGCGCGCGAACGACGGATCGCGTCGGACACCAGCCGCACGGCCTCGTCCTGACCGACCACCCGCTTGTGCAGGTAGTCCTCCATCGCGACCAGCTTCTCGCGCTCGCCCTGCATCATCTTGGCCACCGGAATACCGGTCGCGCGGCTGACCACCTCGGCGATCTCCTCGGCGCCGACCTGCGTGCGCAGCAGCCGGTTGGGCTGCTTCTGCTCGCTGGCCTCGGCCGCGGTGGCGGCCTTGAGCTTGCCCTCGAGCTCCGGCAGCCGGCCGTACTGCAGCTCGGCGACCTTGTCGAGCTTGCCCTCGCGCTGCAGCCGCGCGATCTCGAGGCGGATCTTGTCGATCTCCTCCTTCAGCGCGGCCGCGCCCTGGGCCGCGCCCTTCTCGGCCTTCCAGATCTCGTCGAGGTCGGCGTACTCCTTCTCGAGCCGCGCGATCTCCTGCTCGATCAGATCGAGCCGCTTGCGCGAGGCCTCGTCCGTTTCCTTCTTGACCGCCTCGCGCTCGATCTTCAGCTGGATCGTGCGGCGCTCGAGCTTGTCCATCTCCTCCGGCTTGGAGTCGATTTCCATCTTGATGCGCGCGGCCGCCTCGTCGATCAGGTCGATCGCCTTGTCGGGCAGGAATCGGTCGGTGATATAGCGGTGCGACAGCTCGGCCGCGGCGACGATGGCCGGGTCGGTAATCTCGACACCATGGTGCAGCTCGTATTTTTCCTGCAGGCCGCGCAGGATCGCGATGGTCGCCTCGACCGTCGGCTCGTCGACCAGCACCTTCTGGAAGCGGCGCTCCAGCGCGGCGTCCTTCTCGATGTACTTGCGGTACTCGTCCAGCGTGGTCGCGCCGATGCAGTGCAGCTCGCCGCGCGCCAGCGCGGGCTTGAGCATGTTGCCCGCGTCGATCGCGCCCTCGGCCTTGCCGGCGCCGACCATCGTGTGGATTTCGTCGATGAAGACGATGGTCTGGCCCTCGTCCTTGGCGATATCGGACAGCACCGCCTTCAACCGTTCCTCGAACTCGCCGCGATACTTGGCGCCGGCCAGCAGGCCCGCCATGTCGAGCACCAGCACGCGCTTGTTCTTCAGCGACTCGGGCACCTCGCCGTTGACGATGCGCTGCGCCAGACCTTCGACGATCGCGGTCTTGCCGACGCCGGGCTCGCCGATCAGCACCGGGTTGTTCTTGGTGCGGCGCTGCAGGATCTGGATCGCGCGGCGGATCTCGTCGTCGCGGCCGATCACCGGGTCGAGCTTGCCCAGGCGGGCGCGCTCGGTCAGGTCGATCGTGTATTTCTTCAGCGCCTCGCGCTGGGCCTCGGCGTCCGCGCTGTTGACGGACTCGCCGCCGCGCACGGCGTCGATCGCCGCCTCCAGCGACTTGCGGCTCATGCCGTGCTCGCGCGCGATGCGGCCGGTCTCGCCCTTGTCGTCGGCGACCGCGAGCAGGAACAGCTCGCTGGCGACGAACTGGTCGCCGCGCTTGATCGCTTCCTTCTCGGTGGCGTTGAACAGCGCCGCCAGCTCGCGGCCGAGCTGGACCTCGCTGGTGCCCTGCACCTGCGGCAGCCGCTTGATGGCGGCGTCGAGCGCGCTGGCCAGGCCGTTGATGTTGACGCCGGCGCGCGACAGCAGCGCGCGCGCCGAGCCGTCGTTCTGCGCCAGCAGCGCGCGCAGCAGGTGCTGCGGTTCGATGTATTGGTTGTCGTTGCCGATCGCCAGGGTCTGGGCATCGGCCAGCGCTTCCTGGAATCGGGTAGTCAGTTTGTCAAGACGCATGGGGAAACCCTCTCTGGGATACGTGTCCCGAGGCGGCCCCGGCGGCGCAGTCGGTACGCACCGCGTCGTCGGCCGGCAGGACACCGGATGTCACTGCCGAAGATAGGGCTTTGCCGTGACATTTCAAGACGAAACGATGCGTATTTGATGTCGCTTGATGTGGCGCAAGCAGCGCGCAAGCGGCGCGCAAGCGGCGCACGAGCACGCGGAAGCGATGCGCCGGCGGAGGGATCAGGACGACGCCGCGGCCTGCCGGCCCTCCCCCGGGCAGGCAGGGTCGGCGGCGCTGCCCGCGAGCTTGCGCTCCAGGTTGCGCACCAGCACCAGCGCCTCGCCCTGCAGCACCAGCCGGCCGCCCTCGCCCGTGATGTCGGTGGCCAGATTGACCAGCTCCTTGTCGGCGCGCAGCCGCACGATCCGCACCGTGGCCCGCAGCGGCTCGCCCAGCCGGGCCGCCGACCGCAGCCGCAGCGACTGCTTCATCCAGCCGGTGCCGCGCCCCGGCAGGCGGGTGCCGAGCAGGTCGGAGAACATGCCGGCCAGCAGCGGCAGCGGCACCACCGGGCCGTCGAAGCCGCGGCGCCGGGCCAGCGCCGCGTCCGTGTAGAGCGGATTGGCGTCCTCGCTCAGCGCCACGTACTCGTCGATGTCCGCTGCCTCGAAGGCGCGCACCGCGTCGGCCTGCTGCCCGGGCCGCAGGTGGTACAGCGCCGCGTCGCCGGCGATCGCCGCGTCGGCACCCGCCACCAGCGGCCCGGCCAGCGCGGCGGCATCGGGATCGAGCAGCAGTTCCGCCTCGCCGCTGGCCGTGACCGGCGCCTCATGAGCAGGCAGCGAGGCCGAAAAGGTGGCCGAAAAGGTGGCCGACAACGGTGCCGATTCCCGGGCCGGAAGTGCGGCCGAAACTGGGGCGGAAAGTGGGGCTGACAGCGGGGCCGACAGCGGGGCCGAAAGTGTGGCCGACGGCGGAGCCCCCAGCGCGCGGCCGCCGCGCTGCACGCAGCGGATCGCGGTGCGCAGCGCGATCCGTCCGGCCGCGCCCTCCCCCGGCACCAGTTCCGCCACCACGCCGTCGCCGACGTAGGTGGGCTGCGGAAACATCAGCGTCTGCGCCAGCGGCAGCACCGGCCCCGCTCGCCCTCGCTGCATCTGCGCGCACAGCAGCGAGAACAGCAGCATGCCGTGCGCGACGGTCGCACCGAAATGCGTGCCGCGCGCAAACGCGGGATCGCAGTGGATCGGATTGTCGTCGCGCGACAGGCGCGCGAAGCGGTCGAAGTCGTGCTGCGTCAGCACGCGGATCGGGGCGGCCGCGGCGGGCGTGGTAGGTGCGGCGCCCACCGCGGGCCCGGCGGTCTGCTGGATGGCCGTCGTCACTGCGGTACCTCGACGATGCCCCCGACGACCTCGATGCGGTCGCCGGCGGCGGGGTTGGCGGCAAAGCCGGGCACGTTGGACGGCTGGATCGCCGGCGCCGGCGAGTTCGGCGTGCCCCCGCGCGGCACCGTGCGCACCACCTGCGACGGCGGCAGCGGCGTGCCGCTGCGCAGATGGTCGTACATCGCGTCGAGCGCGCGGTTCAGGTACAGATGCAGCGGCACGTAGCGATTGCCATAGCCGGGCACCAGCGCATTGAAGGCGTCGAAGTGCTGGGCGTTGGTCACCTCGACATACGACAGCCGGCTGGCCGCGCCCTCGCGCTGCCGGTTCAGGCCCAGGTACGGGCGCGAGGTGTGGTTGACCGGCAGCAGCGCATCGTCGCGGCCGTGCACGATCAGCGCCGGCTTGCCGCGCAGGTTGCCGTTGCGCAGCGTCAGGCGCTGGCCCACCTGCAGCGCGAGGGCCTGCGGCGAGTTGCCGGTCACCAGGTCGCGCAGGCAGCGCGCGCCGGCGGTGTTGGCGTCGTCTACCGGCGAGCCGGGCGAGCGCGACAGCAGGTCGCGGCGCGGACCGCGCGGGTCCAGGTCGTTGATCAGCTGCACGCCCGACGACGGCGGCACGCCATTGCCGGTGGAGAACATGTTGGCCATCTGCGCCTGGGTCACCGGCGCGGGTTCGAACGCCGCGTTGATGCCGCTGAAGCTGTAGCCGCACAGCCGGTCGGTCACGCTGGCGCGCGACAGCGCATTGGCATAGGTCACCGACACCGCGCTGGCCACCTCAAAGAAGCCCAGCGAGGCGTGCAGCACCGACGATTCGGGCTCCCAGCCATAGTCGCGCAGCGCCTGCTGGGCGCTGGCCGCCTGTTCCGCCAGCGTCGCGCCCTTGACGATGCCGGCGCTGGCGAGCGCGGCGCAGCGGTTGGCCGGAATGGCGCCCAGCGTCGCGTAGAAACCGACCGCCGGCGCCTGCGCGTTGGCCGGGTCCTGCGCCGCGCACAGCTGCAGCAGGTTGGCCATCGTCGTGTAGTCGTACAGCGTGCGGCCGTTCACCGCGACCGGCGTGCCGCCGCGCCGCACCGTGATGCCGGCATCCTGCGGCATGTTCAGGTTCGGCTCGCTGACCGCGACGCCGTCGATCAGGCCCTGCACGTCGGCCTCGGCCGCGGCGACCGCCGCGCCGCCGCCATTGGACAGGCTCGAGGCGATCACCAGCAGCTTGTCCTTGTCGATGGTGCGGCGGCGCTGGCCGTCGCGCACCTCGCCATGGCGGTCGTTGATTGCCCAGATGCCGAATTCGATCGCCTGCAGCGTGAACAGGCCCCAGTCCTTCTCGGGATTGCGCTGCGAATGCGCATGCTTGAAGGCCAGCCGATGCGGCGCCGCGGCGTTGAAGGCGGCGCGCGCGTTGTCGTCGATCGGCGCGGCGAAATGCGCCTCGCGGCCTGCCGCGGCGCGGCTGGTGCGGGTGCCGTCGATCAGCGCGACGGTGTCGTTGCCCAGATCGTGCGGCGCCGCGCCGGTGCCCTTGTCGGTATAGGCGACCGCGCAGCCGCGCTTCAGGCCCCATTCGCCGGTCGAGATGCCGCCGTAGACGCCGCGCGAGCCGGAGGACGTGGCGGTGATCAGGCAGGGCCGCGCGGGATCGAAGCTGGCCGGGATCTGCACCATCATCGTGACGTTCTGCCGGCCGCTGCCGTCGTCGGCATAGGCCAGGTACTCGACGCCGGGGATCTTGCCCTGGCCGCCGGTCACGGTGCCCTGCGCATCGACATTGGGCCCGTACAGCGTGCCGTAGCCGCCGGCGGCGCTGACATCGACCAGCGCCGTGTAGTTGCTCCAGATCGCATAGCGGCGCAGTTCGGTGCGCGTCGGCGCATTCGGATCGGCCGGCAGCGGCGCGGTGCCTGCCAGTCCGTCCTTGCCGAGCCCGGCGGTCAGCAGGTCGTCGGCGCTGCCGTCGTACTCATGCACGGTCAGCGAACCGATATAGGCCGGGCGCTGGTTGACCGGAGCGCCACGGTCGTCGTCATCGTCGGAGCCGCATGCGACCAGCGCCATGCAGGCCAGCGGCACCGCGAGCAGGCGGGTGGCGGCGGGACGCGCCGGTCCCGCACAGGCGGGCCGCCCTTCCCGGCGCACGGCCGGCCGCGACATCGATGGCGCCGCGCCTGCCGCCGTTGGCATGGCCCTGGCGGCGCCGCGGCGTCCTTGCCCTGCGCCGTGCCCTGCGTCTTGCCTTGCCCCTTGCCCGGCCGCTCGCCCCACTTCCTGCCTTGCCGCCTGCCCCGCCCCCTGTCCTGCCACATCGCTTCCGTGTCTGTGCTGCATCGTGGTCTCCTTGCGTGGCAACGCCGCATGCGAGCGCCGCATCAATGCTGCCGGTATTGCATGCGCAGCTTGTGTTTCTCGATCTTTCCGGACGGCGTGCGCGGCAGGGCGTCGACCACGCGCACATGGCGCGGTACCTTGTAGCCAGCCAGCCGTTGCCGGCAGTGCGCGATGACGTCCTGCGGGTCCAGGCTGGCGCCGGGTTTCAGCACCAGCAGGGCCATGCCGACCTCGCCCCAGCGTTCGTCGGCGACGCCGATCACCGCCGCCTCGGCCACCTGCGGCAGCGCGAACAGCGCCTGCTCGACCTCGGCCGGATAGACGTTCTCGCCCCCGGAAATGAACATGTCCTTGGCGCGATCGACGATGTAGTAGTCGCCGTCGGCGTCGACATAGGCGATGTCGCCCGAATGCAGCCAGCCGTCGCGCAGCGCGGCCGCGGTCGCCTCGGGCAGGTTCCAGTAGCCCGGCGTCACGCCCGGCCCCTTGATCAGCAGCTCGCCGCGCTCGCCGGGCGCGACATCGTTGCCGAGCGGATCGACCACGCGCGTCAGCATCGAGCCGACCGGCTTGCCGATCGTGCCGGGCTTGCGGCGCGCGGTGTCCTCGTCGGCGACGAACACGGTCGGGCCGGTCTCGGTCATGCCGAAGCCGAAGCAGATCGTCACGCCCTTGGCCTGGTACGCCTGCAGCAGCGGCAGCGGTACCGGCGAGCCGCCGGCCGCGCAGCTGCGCAGACCCGACAGGTCGGCCCGTTCGAAGTCCGGATGCTGGCTGAGGAACTGGTAGATCGACGGCACCGCGAAGAACATCGTGATGCCGGCGCCGGACCGCGCATCGAGCCGCGCCAGCGTGGCGCCCGCGTCGAACTGGCGCGCGACATGCACGGTGCCGCCGGCGTGCAGCACCGGATTGGCATACAGGTTCAATCCGCCGGTATGGAAGAACGGCAGCACCGCCAGCATCACGTCGTCGCGGGTGATGCGGTTGGCGATCGTCGCGTTGACGGCGTTGAAGAACACCATGCCGTAGGTCTGGATCACGCCCTTGGGTCGGCCGGTGGTGCCGGAGGTGTACAGCAAGTGCCAGACCTCGTGCTCGTCGCGGCAGGGCATCTCGACGATGCGCCCGGACGCCGCGGCCAGCACTGCCTCGTACTCGGTCCAGCCGGCCGGCACATCGGCCGCCTCGTCGTCCGCCAGATGCAGCACCGCGCGCAACGCGCGTCCGCGTGCCAGTTCGGCGACCACGTGCAGGAATCCGTCGCCGGCGACCAGCACCTGCGGCGTGCAGTCGTCCAGAATCGGCTTCAACTCGGCCGGCGCCAGCCGCCAGTTCAGGCACACCATCACCATGCCGGCCTTGGCGCAGCCGTACAGCATCTCGAGATAGTCCGAGCTGTTGTGCGCCAGCACGGCGACGCGGCTGCCGGGTGAGAGCGCGAGCGTCTCGCTCAGGTATTCGGCGAAGCGGCTGGCGCGCTCGTCGAACTGGCGGTAGCTGATCTGCCGGCCACTGTCGACGTCGACCAGCGCGATCTTGTCCGGGCGGTGCTGTGCGTGCTTGTGCAGCCAGTCGACTACGTACATGGGCGCCCCGCTTGGCCTGGGATCGGCATGGTGCCGGTGATGGAGTGCATCGCGCGGATGCCGATCGCGCCGGTGTCGATCGCGCCGGTGTCGATCGCGCCGGTGTCGATCGTGCCGGTGTTCATTGCGCCGGTGTTCATTGCGCCGGTGTTCACTGCGCCGGTGTTCATCGCAAGGCTCGCAGGCGCCCGACGATGCCCTGCGGGAAATAATAGACGCTGAGCACGAACAGCAGGCCCAGCCACAGCAGCCAGCGATCCGGATGCAGCAGCGACGACAGCAGCGGCAGCGCCGCGGTGGCCTCGCTGGCGAGCTTCATCACGTCCTGCAGATAGGTCTGCGCCAGCAGGAACAGCACGGTGCCGATCACCGCGCCATACATCGTGCCCATGCCGCCGATCACGACGATCAGCAGGATGTCGACCATGATCTCGAACGACAGCGAGGTATCCGGGCCGTTGTAGCGCAGCCAGATCGCCATCAGCACGCCGGCCAGCGTGGCGAACGCCGCCGACAGCACGGTCGACACGGTGCGGTAGACCACGGTGCGGTAGCCGATCGCCTCGGCGCGGAAGTCGTTCTCGCGGATGGCCTGCAGCACGCGACCGAACGGCGAGTTGACCACGCGCAGCAGCAGCAGGAACAGCACCGCGGCGCCGGCCAGCACCAGGTAATACGAAAACAGCTTGCCATTGAGCGGCACGCCGAGCCATTCGCGCACCTCGCCGTCGGCGTCCTCCAGCGCGAAGCCGGGCGTCAGCAGCGCCGGCACCTTGAACGACAGCCCGTCCTCGCCGCCGGTCCAGGCCGACAGCTGCGACACCAGCGTGGCAAAGGCGGTCGCCACTGCCAGCGTGATCATCGCGAAGAAGATCGCGCGCACGCGCAGCGAGAACAGGCCGATCACCAGCGCCAGCAGCATCGACACCGCCAGCGCGCCGACGATGCCCGCCAGCAGCGCGCCCCAGCCGGGCTCGAAACGCGTCATCGCGATGGCCACGCCGTAGCCGCCGATGCCGAAGAACATGGTGTGCGCGAACGAGACGATGCCGGTGTAGCCCAGCAGCAGGTCGTAGCTGGCCACCAGCACCACGAAGATGCAGATCTTGGCGGCCATGTTCAGCGCCCGCGCGCCCGGAATCAGGAACGGCGTGCAGACCAGCGCCAGCAGCAGCAGGAGCAGCAGCACCGTCAGCGTGCGGCTGCGCGGGGTATCGCCGGAGAGCAGTCGGATCATGATGCGGTCGGTTTCTCGAAGAGGAAGCAATGACGGCGATGCACGGATGGCCTGGCAACGATGCGATGGGCGGCTCTGGCGGCCGCTTCAGCGCCGGGCCACCGGATACAGGCCCTGCGGCCGCCACAGCAGGATCAGCACCATCAGCAGGATGTTCGAGAACAGCGCCACCTTGGGAAACAGGAAGCCGGTGTAGTTGGCCATCAGCCCGACCAGCAGCGCGCCGACGAAGCAGCCGGCGGTGGAGCCGAGCCCGCCGATGATGATCACGATGAAGATCAGCACATTGACCTGCGCGCCGATCGACGCGGTGATGTTCTGCTGATAGAGGCCCCACAACACGCCGCCCATGCCGGCCAGCCCTGCCCCGACGGCGAACACGCCGACGAACAGCCGGCGCACGCGATAGCCCAGCGCCTCGACCATCTCGCGGTTCTCGACGCCGGCGCGGATCAGCAGGCCGATGCGCGTGCGGTTCAATACGAGCAGCATCGCGAGGAAGACCACCAGCCCGAGCACCACCGCGATCAGCCGGTATTTCTCGATCGCGGCGTCGCCCAGCAGCACCGCGCCGCGGAAGCTGGCGGGCAGCGTCAACGCGATGGTCTCCGGTCCCCAGATCGCCTTGATCAGCTGCTCGGCGACGATCATGCCGCCCATCGTGATCAGGATCTGCTTCAGGTGCTGGCCGTAGACCGGGCGCACCATCACGCGCTCGAAGGCCAGGCCCAGCACGCCGGCCACCGCCATCGCGGCGAAGATCGCCAGCGCGAACACCGCCAGGTTCAGCGCCAGGCTGTCGGCCTCGACCCAGGGCGCCAGCGGCAGCAGCACCGAAGCCGCGATATAGGCGCCCAGCGCGATGAAGGCGCCGTGGCCGAAGTTCAGCACGTCCATCAGGCCGAACACCAGCGTCAGGCCCGACGACACCACGAAGATGATCATGCCCATCGCCAGCCCGGCGATGGTCAGCGTCAGCCAGGTCGAGCCGCTGCCGATCAGCGGCCAGGCCAGCAGCATCAGCAGCGGCGCCAGCGCCAGCGGCAGCCAGTCCAGGCGGGCGGCCGGCAGATCGGCGGCGCTTGCCGGGGCGGCAGTGGCCGACCCAGTGGTCGACCCAGTGGCCGGCGCTGTTGCCGACGCTGTTGCTGATGCTGCGGGATGCGCTGCGGCGGATTCGGACACGGTCCTGCCAGCGGTCATGGTTTCGTTTCCTCGCACGATGGCACGCACGGTGGCGCGCATGGGAGCGTGTAAAGCGGGTTCGGCGTCGTCATGGATCACCGGTCACTGATGCGCGGCCAGCGACAGCCCCAGCAGGCGCTGCTGCAGGCCCTCGTCGGCGGCGAGCCGCGCCATGGAGCCGGCGTGCACCACGCGGCCGTCGTCCATCACCGCCACCGTGTCGCCCACCGCGCGCGCCATCTGGAAGTTCTGCTCGACCAGCAGCATCGACACCTCGGTCTGCTTCAGCTCGCGGAACACCGCGATCATGTTCTGGATGATGGCCGGCGCCAGCCCCTTGGTCGGTTCGTCGACGATCAACAGCCGGCGCGGTTCGACGATGGCGCGCGCGACCGACAGCATCTGCTTCTGCCCGCCGGACAGCACGCCGGCGCGCTGATGCCAGAACACCTTCAGCGCCGGGAACATGCGCAGCACCCAGTCGAGCCGCCGCGGATCGGCCGGGCCCTGGCGCGCGGCCAGCCGCAGGTTCTCCGCCACGGTCAGGTCGGAGAACACGCCCATGTTCTCGGGCACGTAGCCGATGCCGGCCTGCGCGATCGCCGGCGTATCGAGCGCGGTGATGTCCCTGCCGTCGAATTCGATCCGCCCTGCACTCGCGCGCCACAGGCCCATCACCGTGCGCAGCGTGGTGGTCTTGCCGGCGCCGTTGCGCCCGAGCAGCATCGTCACGCCGCCGCGCGGCACGTCGAGCGTGACGCCGTGCAGGATGTGATACGGGCCGATATGCGTCTGCACGTCGGCGAGGCGCAGCAGCGGCGGCGCGGCATGCGGGGCTGCGTGCGGGGCGGGGTCCGATGCGCCGTGCGGGGCGGATGGCGGGGCCGTGCGTTCAGACATCAAGGCCCTCCCCTTCGGCGGGCAGGCCCAGATAGGCCTGCTGCACGATCGGCGAGGCGATCACCTCGGCCGGATCGCCATCGGCCATCAGGCTGCCGTTGTGCAGCACCACGATGCGGTCGGCCAGCGAGCGCACCACGTCCATCTTGTGTTCGACCAGCAGCACGGTGTGCGCGCGGTCCTGCTTGATCTCGCGGATCAGGTCCAGGATCACCGGCACCTCGTCGACGCTCATGCCGGCGGTCGGCTCGTCGAACATGAACACGCGCGGGCGCAGCGCCAGCAGGATCGCGACCTCGAGCTTGCGCTGGTCGCCGTGCGGCAGCGCGGCGACGGTCAGGTCGCGCTTGGCCGCCAGCGCGACCCGCTCCAGGCAGCGCTCGGCCTCGGCATTGATGCCGCGGTGACTGCTCCAGACCGTCAGCAGATCGAGTCCGATGCGGGCCCGCGCCTGCACCGCCAGCCGCACGTTCTCCAGCACCGTCAGATTGGGAAACAGGCTGGTCAGCTGGAAGGCGCGGCCGATGCCGCGGCGCGCCTTGCCCGACGCGCTCAGGCCGGTGATGTCGCGGCCGTACAGCGCGATGCGGCCGCTGGTCGGCGCCAGCTGGCCCGAGATCAGGTTGAAGTAGGTGGTCTTGCCGGCGCCGTTCGGGCCGACGATGCAGGTCAGCTCGCCGGCGCGGAAGGCGCACGACACCGCGTTGACGGCCACATGGCCGCCGAAGCGGATCGTCAGGTCGCGCGTTTCGAGCGCCGGCTGTCCGGCCGGCGATGCGGCGCCGGTGGGTCCGCGCTGTGCATCGCCGCCGGGCAGCGGCGCGGCGCCGTCGACGGCCGCGGTGCGCGCGGCCGTGTGGGCGGCCGTGTGGGCGACCGTATGCGCGACCGTTTGGGCGACCATGTGTGGGCCCGCGGGCGTGGCCGGGCGGGCGGCCGTGACCAAGCGGGCGGCGTCGAGGGTGGCAGGGCTGGCTTGCACCGGGTTATCCCCCGCTTATTGCCGCTTGTTGCGGATCGGCACCTGCATCTCCTCGGGCTTGATCTCGCGGACCAGCTCGGGAACGCCCCAGGCAAACGCCGGGTCGACCTTGATCTTGAAGTGGTACATCGACTGCATCGCTTGATGGTCCTCCTTGCGGAAGGTCATCCGGCCCTTGGGCGTATCGAACGACATGCCCTCCATCGCCGCGATCAGCTTCTCGGTGCCGGTGGCGCCGCCGGTCTTCTTCAGCGCCTCGACCAGCGCGATGCCCGAGGCCATGCCGCCGGCGGTGAAGAAGTCGGGCGGGGTCTTGTACTTGTTGTAGTGGTTGGCCACCAGCCACTGGTTGGCGGGATTCTTCGGGATGCCGAAGTAGTAGTAGGTCGCGCCTTCCATGCCGGGGAAGTTCTTGTAGCTGGCCATGGCCGGCAGGATGTTGCCGCCGGTGGCGATCTCGATGCCGTAGCGCTTCGGATCGAGATCCGCGATCTTGAACGGATTGCCGGCGCCGGCCCAGATGATGAAGATCACCTTGCGGCCGGGCTTGTCCTTCAGCGCGTCGAACAGCCGCTGCGCGCCGGCGGTGAAATCGGTGGTATTGGTCGGCAGGTATTCCTCGTGCACGACCTTCGCCTGCTTCAGCGCGTCCTTGAACGCCTTGACGCCGTCGCGGCCGAACGCGTAGTCCTGCGCCAGCGTGGCGATCTGCACGCCGGGCTTATCGAGCGCGACCGCGTTGGCGATCGCATCCTGCGACGAGTTGCGGCCGGTGCGGAAGATGTAGCGGTTCCACTTGTCGCCGGTGATCGAATCGGCCACGGCGGGCTCGACCAGCAGCACCTTGCGGTATTCCTCGGCGACCGGCAGCATCGCCAGCGCAGTGCCGGACGAGGTCGGCCCGACCGCGATATCGGCGCCGTCGTCGCTGTAGGCGGCGGCCAACTGCGCCTTGGCGACGTCGGGCTTGCCCTGCGTGTCCTTCTCGATCACCACCAGCTTGCGGCCGTTGACGGCCATGGTGCCGCCGGTCGCGTATTCGAGTCCCATCATCAGCCCGATCTGGGTCTGCTTGGCATAGGCCTCGAGCGCCCCGGTCTTGTCGTAGACGTGGGCGATGCGGATGTCCTTGGCGGCGGCCGTGCCGGTGGCGGCCAGCAGCGCGACGGCCAGGGCCGCGGCCAGTGCGGCGGTGCGGCGGGTGATGCGGCCGGTAATGCGGTGGCTGGTGCCGCCGCTGGTGCGGCAGGTAGTGCGGCAGGTAGTGCGGCAGGTGGTGCGGCAGGTGGTGCGGTGGGGTCCCATCGTTGTCTCCTCGGTCCTTCTTGTTTTGTCGTGGCCTGGCTGGTACCGCTGGTGTCCTTGCTTATGTCCGGCTCATCGCGCCCTCAACGCGCGCTCATCGCGGCGCCAGCCCGTGCGTGATCAGGTCGAAGGCGGTGTCGACCACCTTCTCCATCGACGCCGGCCGCTTCCAGCGCGCATAGCGCATGCCGAGGAAGTTGCTGATGCCGATCAGGCACCAGGCCCGTACCTCGGCGTCGCCCGGCACGATCTCGCCCAGCTCCTGCGCGCGGGTCAGCCGGCGGCTGTAGAGCTCGGCGAAGACCTGGAAGTACTGGCTGTAGATGGTCTCGTCGACCGAATACGAGTCGAGCACGATCCGGTACAGGTTCTTGTGGCGCGAGACGAAGGACAGGAAGGCCTTCAGGCCCAGGCGCTCGGCCTCGATCTGCGTGGTGGCCGGCGCCACATGCTTGCGCAGATGCGCGCGCACCAGTTCCAGCATGTGCTGGACCAGCGCGCGGAACACGTCTTCCTTGTCCTTGAAGTACAGGTAGAAGGTGCCCATCGCCACCTGCGCCTCCTGCGTGATCTCGGAGATCGACGCGGCGTAGTAGCCCTTCTCGCCGAACACCTTCTCGGCGGCCCGCAGCAGCGCCTCGCGCGTCTTCTGGCCGCGCGCGGTTTTCGGGATCACACAGGCTTCGGTCGGTGGCATCGGCGCCTTCGTTCAAGCGGGAATACGGTTGGGAGCAACGGAAACGCATGGCGCCGTGCAGCATCGCCGGAGCATGTTCCGGAATCGCGCATCAAGCCATGAAACCTGATAAGTGATTCATGTTTCATGGTATAAAGCAGCGAATCGGAATGTCAATAGATGGCTGTCCCAAGAGGCCCCGGCCGGCACGGCGGCGGCACGCGGCTTCGCCGCTCCTCGGGACGCGCCACGCCGCCACGGAGACACCGTTTGGACGCCGCCAATCCCTCCGCCCTGCCCGGTCCAGCCGCACCGCCCTCTACGGGGCCGCTCTCCACCGCGCCAGCCTCCGCCCCGCCGCCCTCCATAGCGCCGCCCTCCGCCCCGCCGCCCTCCATAGCGCCGCCATCTACTGCGAGCCTCTCCACCGCGCCGCTCCACACCGCCTTTGGCTTCACGGAACACCCCGGCGACGCCAACCTGCCCGGCTGGCGCGAAGCCGGCACCGGCAGGCCCTTGCTGCTGCTGCACGGCTGGTCGGTGCCCGGCCAGGCCTTCACGGGCCAGGCGGCGCTGGCGCAGCGGGGATATCGGGTGATTGCACCCGACCATGCGGGCCATGGGCTGTCGGTGCGGTGGCGCCCCGCAGCCGGCGGCACCATCGCCGGGCTGGCCGACGGCGTGGCCGGGCTGATCGACGCGCTCGCTCTGCGCGATGCCATCGTGGTGGGCTGGTCGATGGGGGCGATGGTCGCCTGGGAGCTGGCGCGCGGCCGTCCCCGGCAATGGCTGGAGTCGCGCGTCGCCGCGATCGGCGCGATCGACATGACGCCCCGGCTGCTGACCGCGCCGGACTGGCCGCATGGCCTGCATGGCGGCTACACCGCTGCCCAGGCCGAGCAGATGGCGGCGCAGGTCCGGCGCCATTGGCACGGCATGGTGCCGCTGGTCGGCGCGGGGCTATGGGCCGACGGCGTCGAGCCGCCGGCGCACGAGGCGGCACGGGTGCGGGAATGGATGGCCGGCTGCGACGCCGGCGTGCTGGCCGAGCTGTGGCTCGACATGGCGCGGCAGGACTACCGGCAGACCCTGCGCGAGGCGACCCTGCCGCTGTTCTGCCTGTATGGGGAACGAAGCCGGCTTTACCGGCCCGCGCTGGCGGCGGCCATGGCCGCGCTGCAACCGGCGCCGCGGGTGGCGACAATCCCGGCGGCCGGCCACAGTCCGCATCTGGAGCGGCCACAGGATTTCAACGAGGCGCTATTGCGCATGATCGGTGGGTGATTCGGCGTAGGGTCGGCGGATCATTCGCGCAGGATCGACGAAGGGTCGGCAGATGACCGTCGAAGCATCGGCGGCGCAGGATCGTCGAAACATCGGCAGATGGTCCTCGAAGGATCGAGAACGACCCGGCTCAGGCCAGCGCCCGATAGCTCCACAGCCCGAACAGCGTCAGCAGCAGCGAGCCGCCCAGGTGCAGCAGCACGTGCAGCGCCGCGGCGCCGTAGTCGCCGGCCAGCAGATTGGCGGTCAGCTCGCTGGAGAAGGTCGAGAAGGTGGTCAGCCCGCCGAGAAAGCCGGTGATCACCAGCAGGCGCCAGGCCGGGGGCAGCGAGGCATGGGTATCGAAGAAGCCCACCGCGACGCCGATCAGGAAGCCGCCGAGCAGATTGGCCGCCAGCGTGCCGTAGGGCAGCGCCGGGTTGGCGGCATTCCACAGCAGCGAGAACAGCCAGCGCAGCCAGGCGCCCATCGCCGCGCCGACCCCAACCGCGACGAAGCCGAGCGGGCTCAAGCCGGGGCTCCGGGCTGGCCTTCGCCCTCCCCGGCATCGCCGCTGGCATTGAGCGAGCGCACGCCCCAGCGCGCCAGCGCGGCCTCGTCGGTGACGCGCGCATCGACCCAGCGGGCGCCCTCGGGCGTCGATTCCTTCTTCCAGAACGGCGCCTCGGACTTCAGGTAGTCCATGATGAATTCACAGGCGGCGAAGGCATTGCCGCGATGGGCCGAGGCCACCGCCACCAGCACGATCTGGTCCTGCGGCTGCAGCGGGCCGACCCGGTGGATGATGGTCACGCCTTCGAGGGCCCAGCGCTCGCGCGCGACCGCCTCGATGCGCTCCAGCGCCTTCTCGGTCATGCCCGGATAGTGCTCGAGCTCCATCGCCTGCACCGGGCTGCCGTCGTTGACGTCCCGCACCGTGCCGATGAAGCTGGCCACGGCGCCGATGCCCGGACGCCCCGCGCGCAGCGCCGCCACCTCGGCACCGAGGTCGAAATCCTCGCGCTGTACCCTGACGCTCATCTCAGCCCCCGGTCACCGGCGGGAAGAAGGCCACTTCGCTGCCGTCGGCCACCGCGGTATCGGCGCGCGCGACCGCATGGTTCACCGCCATGCGCAGCGCCCGGCCCTCGGCCAGCGCCTCCTGCCAGACGCCGCCGCGCTCGCGCAGCCACTGCCGCACCTGTCCCACGGTGGCGACCGTGTCCGGCAGCTCGACGCGCTCCTGGGCCACCCCCAGTTGCTCGCGTACGCTGGCGAAGAACCGCAATTCGATCTGCATCGCTACCCTCTTCTCTCGACTGCTTCGGCCGCCCTCGCCGGGGCTAGGCCACCAGATTGGCAAACGGCAGGAACGACACCATGTCGCCGCGCCGGATCGGCTGGTTGGGGGGATTGTCGACCAGGCCGTCGCCCCAGACCGTCGAGGTCAGCACGCCCGAGCTCTGGTTCGGGAACAGGTCCAGCCCGCCGCCTTCGTTGATCTTCACGCGCAGGAATTCGTTGCGGCGATCGAACTTGGTCAGGTCGAAGTCGGCCCGCATCGGGATGCGCCGCGGCGCGACGTCGGTCACGCCCTGCATGCGCAGCAGGAAGGGCCGCACGAACAGCAGGAAGGTGACGAAGCTGGACACCGGATTGCCCGGCAGGCCGAGGAAGGCCGCGCTGTCGGCGACGCTCGCTGCATCTCCCGTAGCGGCGGTACCGCCGGCACCGCCGCGCGCCACATGGCCGAACGCCAGCGGCTTGCCCGGCTTGATCGCGATCTGCCACAGGTCCAGCCGCCCTTCGGCCTGCACCGCCGGCTTGATATGGTCTTCCTCGCCGACCGAGACGCCGCCCGAGGTCAGGATCAGGTCGTGGCCCTGCGCCGCGCGCCGCAGCGTGTCGCGCGTGGCGTCCAGCGTGTCGGGCACGATGCCGAAATCGGTGACCTCGCAGCCGAGGTTTTCCAGCAGGCCGCGCAGCGTGAAGCGGTTGGAGTTGTAGATCGCGCCCGGCTTCAACGGCTCGCCCGGCATTGCCAGCTCGTCGCCGGTGAAGAACACCGCCACGCGCGGGCGCCGCACCACGTCCACCTGCGCCTGGCCGACCGAGGCGGCCAGTCCCAGCGCCTGCGGCGTCAGCCGCGTGCCGGTGGGCAGGATCACGGCGCCGGCCATGATGTCCTCGCCGGCGCGGCGGATCCACTCGCCGGGTCCGGGGGCATGGTTGACCACGACGAAGTCGCCGTCGGCCTGGCACTGCTCCTGCATCACCACGGCATCGGCGCCGGCCGGAATCAGTCCGCCGGTGAAGATGCGCGCCGCCGTGCCGGCTTCGAGCGGCACGCCGACATGGCCGGCCGGAATGCGCTGGGCGACCCGCAGCCGCGCGCCGGGCATCGGCACGTCGGCGCAGCGCAGCGCATAGCCGTCCATCGACGTGTTGTCGGCGGGCGGGACGTCGAGCGTGCTGGTAACCGGCTGGGCCAGCACGCGGCCATTGGCCCGCAGCGTATCGACGCGTTCGCTTTCGGCGATCGGCTGGGCGCCGGCCAGCAGCGCGTCGAGCGCCTGCGCCAGGGTCAGCATCGGGGGACGATTTTCCATGCGAGGTGCGTTGTCGTCGCGGCCCGCGCAGGCGGGAACGCAGTGTCCGGACAGGCCCCGCCTGCGCGAGGCGGCGCTTGCGGCCGCGGCGTCGGGCGGCGGCGGCAAGCGGCTGATTCGATTCGTACCAGCTCGATTGTACGAGCCGATTGTAATGACTCGGCGGCCGCCGCGCAGGCAGGCGAGGCGGCCGGTCTCCGGATTACAGCCCGGTATGCCGGGCGATGTACGCCTTGACCTGCGCCGCGTCGGCCGGCATCACCTCGAAGCGCTGCGGCAGCGCCTCGATGCCCTCGAAGGCGGCCGGACGTTCGGGCTCGTGGCCCAGCGCCTCGCGGATCGTGTCGGCGAACTTGGCCGGCAGCGCGGTTTCCAGCACCACCATCGGCGTGCCCGCCGACAGGTGCTCGCGCGCGACCTTGACGCCGTCGGCGGTGTGGGTGTCGATGGTGATGCCATAGCGCGAGGACAGATCGCGGATCGTCGCGACCCGGTCGTCGTGCGTGCTGCGGCCCGAGACGAAACCGAACTGGCGGATGCGCTCGTAGTCCGGCGTGCCGGACAGGTCGAAGCCGCCCTTGGTATCGACATCGCGGAACAGCTGCGCCAGCTTGCCGGCATCCTGCCCCAGCAGGTCGAAGATGAAGCGCTCGAAGTTGGAGGCCTTCGAGATGTCCATGCTCGGGCTGGAGGTGTGGTAGGTCTCGGCCGACTTGCGCACGCGATAGACGCCGGTGCGGAAGAATTCGTCGAGCACGTCGTTCTCGTTGGTCGCCACCACCAGCTTGTCGATCGGCAAACCCATCATGCGGGCGATATGGCCGGCGCAGACATTGCCGAAGTTGCCCGACGGCACGCAGAACGAGACCTTCTGGCCGGGGCCATCGGTGGCGAGCAGCCAGCCCTTGAAGTAGTAGACCACCTGCGCGACCACGCGCGCCCAGTTGATCGAATTGACGGTGCCGATCTTCTGGCGCGACTTGAATTCGAGGTCGTTGGAGACCGCCTTGACGATGTCCTGGCAGTCGTCGAACACACCCTGCACTGCCAGATTGAAGATGTTCGGATCCTGCAGGCTGAACATCTGCGCGGTCTGGAACGCGCTCATCTTCTTGTGCGGGCTCAGCATGAAGACGCGGATGCCGCGCTTGCCGCGCATCGCGTATTCGGCCGCGCTGCCGGTGTCGCCCGAGGTCGCGCCCAGGATGTTGAGCTCCTGTCCGGCGCGCGCCAGCGCGTACTCGAACAGGTTGCCCAGCAGCTGCATCGCCATGTCCTTGAAGGCCAGCGTCGGGCCGTTGGACAGGCCGAGCAGGTACAGCGGCGCGCCGGCCTCGTCGCCGAGCTTGCGCAGCGGCGTGATGTCGGCGGTGTTGTCGCCAGCGCGCGCGTTGCAATAGACCTCGGCGGTATAGGTCTTGCGCGTCAGCGCGCGCAGGTCCTCGGCCGGGATGTCGTCGCAGAACCTGGCGAGGATTTCATAGGCGAGGTCCGCGTACGACAGCTTGCGCCACGATTCGAGTTCGTCGGCGCTGACCTGCGGATATTGCTGCGGCAGGTACAGGCCGCCGTCCGGCGCCAGGCCGCCCAGCAGGATCTCGGAGAAGGTTTGCGGCACGTCATGGCCGCGGGTCGACTTGTAGTTCATCGTGATGGTGGCCGCCGGGCCGCGCCAGCGCCCGGGTGGGGCGGCGGCGCGGCCATCGGCAAGGCTTCAGTTCAGTTCTTCCATGCGCAGGCGGGTGACGCCCGAAAGCACCGTCGGCAGCGCCTCGATCCTGGCGATGGCGGCATTGACCTGCTTCTCGCGGGCCAGGTGCGACAGCATGATGATATCGGTCTGCGGCTCGCCCTCGCGCGACTCCTTCTGCAGCATCGCGTCGATCGAGATGCCGGAATCGGCCAGGATGCGGGTGATATCGGCCAGCACGCCGGTCTGGTCCGACACGCGCATGCGTAGATAGTAGCTGCTGGTGACTTCCTCGATCGGCAGCACCGGCACGCTGGACAGCTCGTCCGGCTGGAACGCCAGATGCGGCACGCGGTGCTCCGGATCTGCGGTATGCAGCCGGGTCACGTCGACCAGGTCGGCGATCACCGCCGAGGCGGTCGGCTCGGCGCCGGCGCCCTTGCCGTAGTACAGCGTGGCGCCGACTGCATCGCCCTGCACCAGCACCGCGTTCATCGCGCCCTCGACGTTGGCGATCAGGCGCGAGGCCGGCACCAGCGTCGGATGGACGCGCAGCTCGATACCGTCCTCGCGGCGGCGGGTCAGGCCCAGCAGCTTGATGCGGTAGCCCAGTTCCTCGGCGTACTGGATGTCGATCGCGGACAGGCGCGTGATGCCCTCGACGTGGGTCTTGTCGAACTGCACCGGCATGCCGAAGGCGATCGCGCTCATCAGCGTGATCTTGTGCGCGGCGTCGATGCCCTCGATGTCGAAGGTCGGATCGGCCTCGGCATAGCCCAGCTGCTGGGCCTCCTTCAGCACGGTGTCGAAGTCCAGGCCCTTGTCGCGCATCTCCGACAGGATGAAGTTGGTGGTGCCGTTGATGATGCCGGCGATCCACTGGATGCGGTTGGCGCTCAGGCCCTCGCGCAGCGCCTTGATGATGGGGATGCCGCCGGCCACCGCGGCCTCGAACGCGACCATCACGCCCTTGCTGCGCGCGGCCTCGAAGATCTCGTTGCCGTGCACCGCCAGCAGCGCCTTGTTGGCGGTCACCACATGCTTGCCGTTGGCGATCGCCTGCAGCACCAGTTCGCGGGCGATGCCGTAGCCGCCGATCAGTTCGACCACGATGTCGATGTCGGGATGGCTCACCACCTCGCGCGCATCGGCCACCACCTCGACCTGCCCACCGGTCAGCTCGCGTGCGCGCTCGGTGTTCAGGTCGGCCACCATCGTAATCTCGATGCCGCGGCCCGCGCGGCGGCGGATCTCCTCCTGGTTGCGCTTGAGCACGTCGAACGTGCCGCTACCGACGGTACCGATGCCGAGCAGGCCTACTTTGATGGGGTTCATGGTCAATCAGATTCCAGTTTGCAAATGGGGGAGCGCGACGGTGCGTGCGTTCGGAGCCGGCCGCGGCCGGAGTCAGGCCGTCGCGCCGTGTCGTTTTCGATAGGACTCGAGGAAGCGCCCGACGCGGCCGATCGCCTCGCGCAGGTCTTCTTCGTGCGGCAGGAACACGATGCGGAAATGGTCGGGCTTGGCCCAGTTGAAGCCGCTGCCCTGCACCAGCAGCACCTTCGATTCCTGCAGCAGCTCGTAGATGAATTCCTGGTCGTCCTGGATCGGATACATCGACAGGTCGAGCTTCGGGAACAGGTACAGCGCCGCCTTCGGCTTGACGCAGGTAATGCCCGGGATCTGCGTGATCAGCTCGTAGGCCAGGTCGCGCTGGCGGCGCAGGCGGCCGCCCTCGGCCACCAGGTCGTTGATGCTCTGGTAGCCGCCGAGCGCGGTCTGGATCGCCCACTGGCCCGGCACGTTGGCGCACAGCCGCATCGAGGACAGCATGTTCAGGCCCTCGATATAGTCGTGCGCGGGCCGCTTGTCGCCCGACACCACCATCCAGCCGGCGCGGTAGCCGCACGAGCGGTAGTTCTTCGACAGGCCATTGAAGGTCACCGTCAGCACGTCGGTCGACAGCGCGGCGATCGAGGTGTGCGTATGGCCGTCGTACAGCACCTTGTCGTAGATCTCGTCGGCGAAGATGATCAGCCCGTGCTGGCGCGCGATCGCGACGATCTCGCGCAGCAGCTCGTCCGAGTACAGCGCCCCGGTCGGGTTGTTCGGGTTGATCACGACGATGGCCTTGGTGTTCGGCGTGATCTTCGCGCGGATGTCGTCCAGGTCCGGCATCCAGTCGTTGGCCTCGTCGCACAGGTAGTGCACCGGGGTGCCGCCCGACAGGCTGACCGCGGCCGTCCACAGCGGGTAGTCCGGCGTGGGCACCAGCACCTCGTCGCCGTTGTTCAGCAGCGCGTTCATCGACATCACGATCAGCTCGGACGCGCCGTTGCCGACATAGATGTCTTCCAGGCCGACGCCGTGGATGTTCTTCTGCTGGGTGTAGTGCATGATCGCCTTGCGCGCGGCGAAGATGCCCTTTGAATCCGAGTAGCCCGCCGAGTTCGGCAGGTTGCGCATCATGTCCTGCTGGATCTCCTCCGGCGCATCGAAGCCGAACACGGCCAGGTTGCCGATATTGAGCTTGATGATCTTGTGCCCTTCTTCCTCCATCTGCTTGGCCTTCTCCAGCACCGGGCCGCGGATGTCGTAGCAGACGTTGTTCAGCTTGTTGGATTTCTGGATCGGTTTCACGGCGTGGTCGGGCAGGAGTCTGGCAGGGACAAAGGGAGCATGGGGCCGCCGGTTCGTGCGGCGGCGAACAGGAAATCTGCGTAAAACAGGGGGTCGTCCGGAGCGCGCTTCGCTGCACTGCGGGGCGATGCGAGGGCAGCGCGGCCGGCAGGAAGGCAAAGGCTATAATTTAGCGGATTATGACAGACTTCGGCAGGGATCTTGCGATGCAGCGCGGCCGGACCGCGCTCGCCACCGCCCCGGTCCGCGCCTTCCCGGCGCCGGTTCTGCGACAAGTTCTCCGACAAGCTCCCCGACAAGTTCTCCGCCCAACTCCCCGACCAGTTTCCCCACAAGGTTCCCCCGTGAAACTCCATGCCGACCAGCCCAACGCCATGAACACCGTCACGGCGTATGGCCCGGGCTATATCGAGATCAACAAGGTGCGCTACACCATGTCGGTGCTGGTGATGCCCGAGGGCGAGGTACGGCCCTGGCCCGTCCAGCGCTTCGAGGACCTGGCCGCGGACCAGTTCGAGGGCCTGCTGGACCATGCCCCCGAGGTGGTGCTGCTCGGCACCGGCGACCGCCTGCGCTTTCCGCATCCGCGCCTGACCGCGGCCCTGTCCCGCCGCCATATCGGCGTCGATGCGATGGACATGCCGGCGGCCTGCCGCACCTACAACATCCTGATGGCCGAGGGCCGCAAGGTGGCGGCGGTGCTGCTGCTCGAAGACGCGGCCGCGGGCGGCTGAAGCGGCCGTCCCTGCGGTCGGCCGATGTCTGCCCGACGCCACGCTTGAACTATGCCGACGCGCCCTCATTTGCCGTGAGCACGGCCATGCCCGCGATCCCCGCCCGCCGCGACCGGCCCCCGCCCGAGCCGGCGCGGGGCCGGTCCCCGGCGAGCCGATTTCCCCAGCGCCGCTTCCTCCAGGAGCCATAAGAATGACAGTGAGTCTCAACCAGGCCGTTCCCGATTTCAGCGCACCGGCCACCGGCGGCACCTTCCGCCTCGCCGACTACCGCGGCAAGACGGTGGTGCTGTACTTCTATCCGAAGGACAACACCCCCGGCTGCACCAACGAGGCGATGGACTTCCGCGACCAGCACGAGGCCTTCGAGGCCGCCGGCGCGGTGGTGTTCGGCATCTCGCGCGACAGCATGAAATCGCACGAGAACTTCAAGGCCAAGCTGGAGCTTCCCTTCGAACTGATCTCCGATGCCGACGAAGCGCTGTGCCAATTGTTCGACGTCATCAAGATGAAAAAACTCTATGGCAAGGAAGTGCGCGGCATCGAGCGCAGCACCTTCGTGATCGACGGCAAGGGCAAGCTGCGCCATGAACTGCGCGGCATCAAGGTGCCCAGCCACGTCGACGAAGTGCTCGAACTGGTGCGCGCGATGTGACCTTCACAGGGCAATTGCCAAACGGAAATCGTTCGGATACATTGCCCCGTAATGAGTTCAGATTCTGGTTGCCACGCTGCTTCTCCCCTCCGGCCCAGGCGCACGATGCCCAGGGCCGGTAGCGGAACTGCCGTGCCGTCCGCCCGCACAAGACAAGCCGCCTCGCCCGCTCAACGGGCCCGGCGGCTTTTTCGTCTGTGCGCGGCCCCGCCCGTTTTCCCCTCCCCCTGAAAGGAACGCCCAGCATGCCGCTGCCGACCATGCCCGCCAAGCCTGCACAACTGCTGGACCCGAGCGAGTTCGCTCCGGTTGCAAGGTTGCCGAAGTCCGCGACGCAGGCAAGAAAGCCCGTTCCGGCCTTGGAACGCGTGGCCCTGCTTGAAAGCGGACCCAGCGAAGCCGCCGCGCCCGCGGTCGAGGCCCGTGCCGCCGGCACGCGCGCCCGCGCGAAAGACGTGCCGACCGCCCCGGTGTCGACGACGCCGGCCTCGCCCGTGTCGCTGGTCAAGACCAGCACCGGCACCACCAGCCGCCGGCAGCGCAAGGACACCGGCCCAGCCAAGCTGTTCGTGCTCGACACCAATGTGCTGATGCACGATCCCAGCTCGCTGTTCCGCTTCGAGGAGCACGACATCTATCTGCCGATGATGACGCTCGAGGAGCTGGACAACCACAAGAAGGGCATGAGCGAAGTCGCGCGCAACGCGCGCGCGGTCAGCCGCACGCTCGATGCGCTGGTGGCCGGCACCGACGGCGTGCTCGACGAAGGCCTGCCGCTGGCCAAGCTGGGCAACCGCGACGCGCAGGGGACGCTGTTCTTCCAGACCCGGCTGAACGACACCAAGCTGCCCGAAGGGCTGCCCGAGGGCAAGGCCGACAATCAGATCCTGGCGGTGGTCAGCGCGCTGCGGCAGCAGCATCCGGAACGCGACGTCGTGCTGGTGTCCAAGGACATCAACATGCGGATCAAGGCCCGGGCGCTGGGCCTGCCGGCCGAGGACTATTTCAACGACCAGGTCCTCGAGGACAAGGACCTGCTGTACTCGGGCGTGATGGTGCTGCCCAACGATTTCTGGACCCGGCACGGCAAGGGCGTCGAGAGCTGGCAGGACCCGAAGACCGGCGCGATGTTCTACCGGCTGACCGGCCCGCTGGTGCCCTCCTTCCTCGTCAACCAGTTCGTCTACCTGGAACCGATGGACGGCAGCCTGCCGCTGTACGCGCAGGTCAAGGAGATCAACGGCAAGACTGCGCTGCTGCAGACGCTGAAGGACTACACGCACCACAAGAACAACGTCTGGAGCGTGACCGCACGCAACCGCGAGCAGAACTTCGCGCTGAACCTGCTGATGAACCCCGACATCGACTTCGTCACGCTGCTGGGCCAGGCCGGCACCGGCAAGACGCTGCTGGCGCTGGCCGCGGGGCTGGAGCAGGTGCTGGACCAGAAGCTGTACAACGAGATCATCGTCACGCGGGCGACCGTGCCGGTCGGCGAGGACATCGGCTTCCTGCCGGGCACCGAGGAAGAAAAGATGCAGCCGTGGATGGGCGCGTTCGACGACAACCTCGAGGTCCTGCAGAAGAGCGACGACAGCGCCGGCGAATGGGGGCGCGCCGCCACGCAGGAACTGATCCGCTCGCGCATCAAGGTCAAGAGCATGAACTTCATGCGCGGCCGTACCTTCGTCAACAAGTTCGTCATCATCGACGAGGCGCAGAACCTGACGCCCAAGCAGATGAAGACGCTGGTCACGCGCGCGGGCCCTGGCACCAAGATCGTCTGCCTCGGCAATATCGCGCAGATCGACACGCCGTACCTGACCGAAGGCTCGTCGGGCCTGACCTTCGTGGTCGACCGCTTCAAGGGCTGGAGCCACAGCGGCCATATCACGCTGGCGCGCGGCGAGCGTTCGCGCCTGGCCGACCACGCGGCGGACGTGCTGTGAGCGGACGGAGGCAAGCGATGCGAAGCGATCGCTGGCAGCGCGCCTCCGGCGCGCTGATCCCCTGCCTGATGGCGGCCAGCGCGGTCACCGCGCCGGGGCTGCTGCGTGCGCAGGCCATCTTCGAACCGGCCGCGGCGCCGCCCCCGGGCGCGACCGCGCCGGCGCCCGGCGCGGTACCGCCATCCGTTCAGCCGCCCACGCCAGCCCCTGCGCCAGTGGTCGCGCCACCGGTCAACGAGCCGGTGATCCGCACCGTCGGCGCGGTCAGCTATGTCTGCGGCGGCGTCGGCGAGGACGAGCAACGGCGGCTGGCCGCACGCCAGAAACAGTTCAACATGGGCGTGCTGTTTACGCAGGGCGCGACCGGTGAATACCTGGCCGATGTCGAGGTCCGACTGATGCGCGAAGGCCACGAAGTGGCGCGATTTCGTACCGAAGGGCCGCGCTGCCTGATCAAGGCGCCGGAGGGCCGCTACAATGTGCACGCCACTTACAACGGCCAGCCCAAGTCCATGACCGTCGGCACCGGCACCTACGACGCGCAGTTGCGCTGGTAGCCATCCGGGCATCGCGCAGCGATGCCCCGGTCGAAGGACCGCACCGGCTGGCCCACCAGTCCATGCGATCGACCAGCACCGGCCTTCCTTCTTCGCTTCCCTCGACGCTTCCCTCGACGCTGCCTTCGACACTGTCGTCGATTCGATCCGCCGTGATTGACACGCGCCGGCTGCTGGTGGGCGCCCTCGCCCTGCTGCTGGCGGCCTGCGCCAGCACGCCGCCCTCGCGCTATGGCGGCCATGCCCGCAACACGCCGCGCGCACCGATCGTCGAGCCGAGCGCCGGCCTCGAAGAAATCTCGATCCAGGCGATGTCGCTGGTCGGCACGCCCTACCGCTACGGCGGCAATACGCCCGATTCCGGCTTCGACTGCAGCGGCCTGGTCCGCTACGTGGTGTCGCGCGCGGCCAACGTCAATCTGCCGCGCACCACCGAGGCGATGGGCACGCGCGGCACGCCGCTATCGCGCGATCAGGTGGCCTCGGGCGATCTGGTGTTCTTCAACACCACGGGGCGGGCGAACTCGCATGTCGGCATCTACGTCGGCCAGAACCGCTTCGTGCACGCGCCGTCGAGCGGCGGCACCGTGCGGCTGGAGGACATGACCAAGTCCTATTGGGCGTCGCGTTACAACGGCGCGCGGCGCATCGCCAACGCCGCGGTACCGGTCGCGCCGAGCACGCCGGTTCCGCAGGCGGTGCCGGCTGTGCCCGTCTCCCCGCCGCCGCCCGCAGCGCCTTCGCCGGCGCCCGCCCCGGCGCCGGTCCCGGAAGACGACGATCCCATCGCCGCCTTCGCCAATCGCTGAGCCGCTTGGCCTGGCCCACGGCACACTGAGCCGGTGGACCGGCGCCCAGCCGAAAAACGGAGCCCCAATGACAAAGGCCAGGCAAATGCCTGGCCTTGTCTTTCATCGCCTGCCCTTGCGGGCAAGCCTCACAGCAGATGCCGCCCGATCCACCAGGCGATCGCCGCCATGAAGGCCGACGCCGGAATGGTCAGCACCCAGGCCCAGACGATGTTGCCGGCCACGCCCCAGCGCACCGCCGAGGTCTTGCGCACCGAGCCGACACCGACGATGGCGCCGGTGATCGTATGCGTGGTCGAGACCGGCACGCCCAGCGTGGACGCGAGGAACAGCGAGATCGCGCCGCCCGTCTCCGCGCAGAAGCCGCCCACCGGCTTGAGCTTGGTGATCTTCTGACCCATGGTCCGCACGATGCGCCAGCCGCCGAACAGCGTGCCCATGCCGATCGCGACGTAGCAGCTGACGATGACCCAGGTCGGCGGCGCGCTGTCGCTCTGCATCACGTGGCCGCTGGCGATCAGCAGCATCCAGATGATGCCGATGGTCTTCTGCGCGTCATTGCCGCCGTGGCCCAGGCTGTAGAGCGAGGCCGACACCAGCTGCAGGCGGCGGAACCAGCGGTCCACGCGCGACGGCGGCGTACGGAAGAAGGTCCAGCCGACCACCAGCATCAGCAGCGAGCCGAGCAGCATGCCCGCCAGCGGGGAGATCAGGATGAATGCCACGGTCTTCAGCAGGCCGCTGGCGACCAGTGCGCCGGTGCCCGCCTTGGCGACCGCCGCGCCCACCAGGCCGCCGATCAGCGCGTGCGAGGACGAGGACGGGATGCCGTAGTACCAGGTGATCAGGTTCCACGCGATCGCCCCGACCAGGGCGCCGAAGACCACATAGTGGTCGACGATATTGACGTCGATGGTGCCCGTGCCGACCGTGGCCGCCACCTTCAGATGGAAGACGAAGATCGCGATCACGTTGCAGACGGCGGCCAGCGCCACTGCGTGATGGGGCTTGAGCACGCCGGTCGATACCACGGTCGCGATCGAGTTCGCGGCATCGTGAAAGCCGTTCATGAAATCGAACAGCAGGGCGAGCGTCACCAGCAGGACGATCACCCACAAGCTCATTTGTACAGTCTGCATGCGGAGTTCCGGTGGGCGCGCTCAGGCGTTTTCCAGCACGATGCCTTCGATGATGTTGGCCACGTCCTCGCACTTGTCCGTGATCGTCTCGAGCTGCTCGAAGATGGCCTTCATCTTGATCAGCCGCTTGACGTCGGTCTCGTCGCGGAACAGCTTGGAAATCGCCCCGCGCATCAACCGGTCAGCCTCGGATTCGAGCTGATCGATCTGCTGGGCCGTCTTCAGGATCGTGCTGGCGTTGCCCATGTCCTCGAGCAGGCCGACCGCGATCTTGACCAGTTCGCAGCACTGCACGCAGATCGAGGCGAGCTTGCGGGCCTCGTCGGTCAGGCTGGTGACGTCGTACAGCGTGATGGTCTCGGCCACGTCCTCCATCAGGTCGAGGATGTCGTCCATGGTCGTGATCAGCTTGTGGATCTCGTCCCGGTCGAGCGGCGTGATAAAGGTCTTGTGCAGCAGATCGATGGTGTCGTGCGTGATCCGGTCCGCCTTCTTCTCGGTGGCCTGCACGCGCCGCGCGTGGGCTTCGGCATTGCCGAGATCGTTGATCAGCGTTTCCAGTTCGCGCGATGCGGTGACCGCGCAGTCGGCGTGCTGGTTGAAGTATTCGAAGAACTTGCCCTCGGTGGGCATGAATCGGCCGAACATGGCTGTTCCTTGTCGCGGCGCGCTGGCGCGCCGTCTCGTTGGGAATGACTGGATTGCGGGAGAGATTGCGCAACAGCCGGCGTTGCCGCCGGCTGTCACGGAAAAGCAATATTCTACAGGGTAGTCGGCGCGTGACGTACGCTTTGTGTGGCGCAACACGACAGCGCGCCACCCGCCTGCCGCGCCCGCGCGGTCAGGTATCGTTGTCGAAGAACGCGGGGCCGCCGCTGAAGTTGTCGAACTTGGTGAACTGGCCCAGGAAGGTCAGCCGCACGGTACCGATCGGACCGTTACGCTGCTTGCCGATGATGATTTCGGCGGTGCCCTTGTCCTGCGAGTCCGGGTTGTAGACCTCGTCGCGATAGATGAACAGGATCACGTCGGCGTCCTGCTCGATGGCGCCCGATTCGCGCAGGTCGGACATCACGGGACGCTTGTTGGGACGCTGCTCCAGGCTGCGGTTCAGCTGCGACAGCGCGATCACCGGGCAGTTGAGCTCCTTGGCCAGGCCCTTGAGCGAACGCGAGATTTCCGAGATCTCGGTGGCGCGGTTCTCGCCGCCGCCCGAGCCCGACATCAGCTGCAGGTAGTCGATGATGATCAGGCCGAGCTGGCCGCATTGGCGCGCCAGCCGGCGCGAACGCGCGCGCAGCTCCATCGGGTTCAGCGCCGGCGTCTCGTCGATGAACAGCTGCGCGTCGTTCATCCGCTGGATCGCATGCGTCAGCCGCGGCCAGTCCTCGTCGAGCAGCCGGCCGGTGCGCAGGCGATGCTGGTCGAGGCGGCCGACCGAGCCCAACATACGCATGGCCAGCTGCGTGCCGGCCATTTCCATCGAGAACACCGCCACCGGCAGGCCCTGCTCGACCGCGACGTGCTCGCCGATATTCAGCGAGAACGCGGTCTTGCCCATCGACGGACGGCCGGCGACGATGATCAGGTCGCCCGGCTGCATGCCGCTGGTCATCCGGTCCAGGTCGAGAAAGCCGGTCGGCACGCCGGTGACATCGGTATTGGTGTCGCGGTGATAGAGCTCGTCGATCCGTTCCACCACCTGCGTCAGCAGCGGCTGTATCTCCTGGAAGCCCTTCTGCCCGCGCGAGCCTTCCTCGGCGATCGCGAAGACCTTGGATTCGGCCTCGTCCAGCAGCTCGCGCACCTCGCGGCCCTTCGGCGCAAAGGCCGAGGTCGCGATGTCGTCGGCCACCGTGACCAGCTTGCGCAGCACCGAGCGCTCGCGCACGATTTCGGCGTAGCGGCGGATATTGGCCGCGCTCGGCGTGTTCTGCGCCAGCGAGTTCAGATAGGCGAGACCGCCGACCTCCTCGGCCTTGCCGGCCACCTGCAGCATCTCGTAGACCGTGATCACGTCGGCCGGCTTGGTGTCCGAGATCAGCCGCGCGATGCTCTGGAAGATCATCCGGTGGTCGAAGCGATAGAAGTCCGCCTCTGACAGGAAATCGGCGATGCGGTCCCAGGCCGCGTTATCCAGCAGCAGGCCACCCAGCACCGATTGCTCGGCCTCGATGGAATGCGGCGGGACTTTGAGATTGTCGAGTTGGGGATCGGCGACGGGCGCGTTCATGGGGGGCAATTATAGCGGCCCGCCCGCGCATGGCCGAGCGAATCTCGGCCGGCGGAGGACCCGATGATGGTGGCGCCGCGCACAACGCGCATGCGTGCGGGCGCCACAAAGAAAAAAGGCAGAAGCGGCTGTCAGCCTGCTCCTGCCTTTTGCTGGCCTGGCCGGGCCGCGGCGGCGCGAACGGATGTCGCGCCGGTCGCGGCCGGCAGGCTTAGACGTGCTCGCCCAGCACCGAGACGGTGATGTCGACCGCGACGTCCGTGTGCAGCGACACGCTGATCGGATAGTCGCCGACCATCTTCAGCGGACCGTTCGGCAGACGAACCTGCGCCTTCTCGACCTTGAAGCCCTGGCCAGCCAGCGCTTCGGCGATGTCGGCGTTGGTCACCGAGCCGAACAGACGGCCGTCCACGCCCGACTTCTGCGTGATCTGGACGGTCAGGCCGCTCAGCTTCTCGCCTTCGGCTTGCGCAGCGGCCAGCTTCTCGGCGGCGGCCTTTTCCAGCTCGGCGCGCTTGGCCTCGAACTCGGCGATGGCGGTCTGCGTCGCGCGGCGGGCACGCTTGGACGGGATCAGGAAGTTACGGGCGTAACCATCCTTGACGCGAACGATGTCACCCAGGTTGCCCAGGTTGACGACTTTTTCCAGCAGAATGACTTGCATCGTGTTTTCTCCTTAGCGACCAGGCGATCAGTTCTTGTGCAGGTCGGTGTACGGCAGCAGCGCCAGGAAGCGGGCGCGCTTGATTGCCGTGTCGAGCTGACGCTGATAGTGCGCCTTGGTGCCGGTCAGACGAGCCGGCGTGATCTTGCCGTTGTCGCCGATGAAGTCCTTCAGCGTGTCCAGATCCTTGTAGTCGATCTGTTCGACGCCGGCCACGGTGAAGCGGCAGAAGCGCTTGCGCTTGAACAGCGGGTTCTGCTGCTGGAAGCGCTTCTTGTTCTTGTTGTCACGTTTGACGAATGCCATGGTTCAATCCTTTACGAATGCTTTACATCCAGTGATGTGAAAGACGAGAGCCTTGCTGTTGCGGTGCCTGCGGGCGAGAAAGCCTTCGCAGTCGAGCACCGTGCCGAGCGGCGTGCGCTCCAAGTGCTGGCCGACCGGACCGACGCCCATCGCGGCGATCGCGAACTCGACCTGCCGCGGCGTCTGCGCCTCGACCACCTCGCCGCCGTATTGCAGAAGGCAATTGACGACGGGGATGCCGGCCGGCGTGTAGCGCAACGCGTCGCGCTCGACGAGGGTGGCGTGCAGCCTCAGCTGGTTCATCGCGCCACCGCCTCTCGCATGCCGCCCCGGTCATGCCGGAGCGAACCGCACACAGCAGACCGCACTCAGGCGGCCTGGCCTTCGCTGGTTTGCTGCGAAGCCTTGCGGGCTTCTTCGCGCTGGACTTCCTTCATCATCGGCGACGGGCCGGTCTCGGCCTTCTTCGTCTGGACGATCAGGTGGCGCAGCACGGCGTCGTTGAACTTGAACGCATGCTCGAGCTCAGCCAGCGTGTCCTTGCCGCACTCGATGTTCAGGCAAACGTAGTGAGCCTTGGCCAGCTTCTGGATCATGTAGGCCAGTTGACGACGGCCCCAGTCTTCCACGCGGTGCACCTGGCCGTTCTGCGACGTGACCAGCGTCTTGTAACGCTCGATCATGGCCGGCACTTGCTCGCTCTGGTCCGGATGGACGATGAATACGATTTCGTAATGACGCATTGACGCTCCTTTTGGGATAAGCCGCCCGGGCGCCAAGTCCGGTGCAGCAAGGGTTAAATAGCCCGCGAGTATAGCCCGGAACGGCCACGGCGGCAAGCCGCATGAGGTCCCGGCTGGATCTGCGGCGCTCCGGCTTGCGCCGCCAGCCTCAGATCAGCGCGAAGAACTGCTGCAAACGCACCGGATCGCCGGCCAGCGCGGGATCGGCGCCAAGCGCCAGCAGCAGCGCGACCCGGGCCTTGTACGGATTCAGATCGCCGGCTGATACGAACGCGCCCGCCGACGGATTGGGTTGCGCCGGCGCGATCACATTACCGGCACCGGTGCGCGTGCTGCGCACCACCGCGACACCGGCGCGCGCCGCGTCGGCAAGCGCTGCCACCAGCGTCTCGTGGATCGATCCATTGCCGGCCGCCGCGACCACCAGGCCCCGCACTCCGCTGGCGACCAGCGCATCGACCACCGCGCGGCCCGGTTGCGCATAGCTGGCGACGATCTCGACCGCGGGCCAGTTCTGCGGCAGCGGCAGGGCCTGCCGGGGCAGACGCAGCGGCGCACGCGTGAAGCGCACCAGCGCGTCCTGCACCAGCCCGATCGGCCCAGTGCCCGGAGAGGCGAACGCGTCGACGGCCGAGGTGTGCGCCTTGACCGCGTCGCGTCCTGCATGAATCTCCTGATTGATGACCACCAGCACGCCCTTGCCCGCCGCGTCAGGATGCGCCGCGACGCGTACGGCATCGAGCAGGTTCAGGGGGCCATCGGCCGACAGCGAGGTCGCCGGCCGCATCGCCGCGGTCAGCACCACCGGCACGCTGGCCACGCCGGCAAGATGCAGCAGCATCGCCGTTTCTTCGAGCGAATCGGTGCCGTGCGTGATCACGATGCCGGCCACGTCGTCCTGCGTGGACCAGTGGTGGACCCGCGCCGCCAGCCGCGCCCACAGGCCGAACGACATGTCCTTGCTGTCGATCTGCGCGACCTGCTCCGCCTCGATCCGCGCGACGTCCTTCAGCGCCGGGACAGCCTCGAGCAGCGCCGACACCGGCACGGTCGCCGCCTGATAACGCGCGCTGCTGGCGGCGCTGGACGAGGAACCGGCGATGGTGCCGCCAGTGGCAAGAACGATCACGCGAGGCAAGGTCATGGGCACGAGATATCCGTAAACAGGCGGCGATTGTACCCGCCGCGACGGCCCGCTCCCCTACGGTCTTGCCCTGCCCCGCGGCCCGACCGTCCGGCCCCGAAAGTGGACGAGGATGCAAATTCCTCTTGCACTTCGATCGATACTGTATAAAATCACAGCACACTGTTCAAACGTACAGTGTTGCACATGGCGGCCACCGACGGCCTGCACGCTTCGCAGCGCGCGCCACCGGCCGGACCGCCACGGGATACAACAACACGGACAAGCCATGGCGACTCTGACACCCCGGCAGCAGCAGATCTTCGACCTGATCCGCAACACCATCCGGCAGACCGGCATTCCGCCGACCCGCGCCGAGATCGCTGCGGAATTCGGCTTTTCGTCGCCGAACTCGGCCGAAGAACATCTGCGCGCGCTGGCTCGCAAGGGCGTGATCGAGCTGACGCCCGGCGCCTCGCGCGGCATCCGGCTCAAGGTCAATCGCAGCGACTCCGAAATGCCGGACCAGTTCTCGCTGCCGATGGCCGGCGTGATGCAGCTGACGCTGCCACTGGTCGGCCGTGTCGCCGCCGGCAGCCCGATCCTGGCGGCCGAGCATATCGACCGGCAATACCAGGTCGACGCCTCGGTCTTCGACGAACGCCCCGACTACCTGCTGCGCGTACGCGGCATGAGCATGCGCGACGCCGGCATCTTCGATGGCGACCTGCTCGCGGTCAAACGCGCGCAGGATGCCGCCAACGGCAAGATCGTGGTGGCACGCATCGGCGAGGACGTGACCGTGAAACGGCTCAAGCATCGCGGCGACGCGATCGAGCTGATCGCCGAGAACCCGGACTTCGCCAACATCATCGTGCGGCCCGGACGCGAGGAATTCTCGCTTGAAGGCATCGCCGTCGGACTGATCCGCCAGTCCGGCTTCTAGCCTAACGAAGCAATCCGGCAGGCGCCGCCTTGGCGCCAACCTCAGTCATGCAGCCACACGAGCCGCAGGGCCCCGTGTTGCCGCAAGACTTCCGCTGACGCCTTACCGAAGAGGACCACCATGCTGCAAGCCGACCGCTCCCTGACCCGCTACCCCGTCAAGCCCACGCCGTTCCGCCAGTCCAAAGGTGTCCGCATCTACCAGGGCGCGCAGCGCCGCACCATGGTCGGCAGCATGGCGGCGATCTGCCGGATGCTCGAACTCGATCAGCCGGGGGTGAAGTTGAATGCGTGAGGTTGATCGCGTGCGGTCTAGCGCGGGAGGTCTGGCGCGTGAATTCGAACGTGCGAGGCAAGCCGCGTTCGTGCGATCGCAGCGACAAGATCGACTGCGTTGAGCGCCTGCACGCGCGTCCGCGCGAGACGCGGGATATGGCAGCCCGATCGAAAGCGACGGCTCTCGCGCATCGCAACAAACCTTTACAACTCGGACCGTGAATTCGTTAACGCATGGCCTAGCCTGTTCCCATGCTTTTCGAAGGAGACGGCCATGCCTTCGTCAGACGACACCGTCAAGCTGCTTCGCCCCGGTCGCCGCACCATGAACTGGCACGACGTGGCACTGATCGCAGCGGGTTGGATCGCCTTGTGCATGGGTGTCGGGTGGACGATCACCAAGGCCGCTGCAAGGCTGGTTTGAGGACCGACTTGAGGCGCTGGCCCGCCCGATGATGCTCGCCACAAAGCAAAACAGCCGCTCAATGAGCGGCTGTTTTGCATGGGATCTTGGGGTGGCTGATGGGACTCGAACCCACGACGACAGGAATCACAATCCTGGACTCTACCAACTGAGCTACAGCCACCGTAGCGCCGTCGTCAGTACTGCTCGACGGAAACCAAGATTATACAAACTTCGTTTGGCGATGGCTAGTACTACGCACAAAAATTTTCGTGCGTAGTCGAACGGCGCATCAGGACCAGCGGGCTTCGAGGCGGATCGCCTCGCGGATCGCCTCGATCGTTTCTTCCTCGGACTGATACGTACCAGGCAGTCTTCGGCTCCTGCCGTTCAGCACATCGGTCTGCAGTGCCGCGGCCGCGGCCGCATCCGTGCCGCGATGCCAGCAGTAGCGGGCGGTCCAGGTACCGTTCTGCAACCGCTCGACCACCCAGACGACGCGGAAGCCTTCGAACGCGACACCAAACAAGCCGTCTTCTTCCATTCCACCCTCCGAGGCCAGACCTTCTTGTCGTTTTTGGCTACATCTTGCCATCACCCGGTTGGGGGGTCACCTCTTTGCAGCAGGCAAACGAGAATGATTCGCGGGGACGTTGCTCGACGGCATCACGCCGGCAGCGGCAAGGCGGGAGGGAAACGGGGCGGACGGCGGAGGAAGGGAAAGCAGAAGGCGGAAGCGGCGGGGAAATGCGGTGCAAAAAAAAGTCCGCACACGGCGGACTCTTAAACTCTTGCGATCTCAATGCCCTGAAGGCAATTGCAATGTAACTGTCATCGCCGCCAAGCACTATTCGGGTAAACGAAAGGACCGGCGACCGACCCCGGACACGCCCGGCTCCAGGACAAAAAAAGCCCGCACTAGGCGGGCTCCAAAATCAGTTGAAGAAAGCCCTGTATTCGAGGGCACAGACAGTTTAAGAAAATCGGAATCGGCTTGGCTATCTAGGGGAATCCCTTTCCTGGTGCCTGCTATCGCCTGCACTGGCGCGGAAAGTGGCTGCAACGCGGCGGCACGGCGGGTGCGGGACCATGCCCGATTCGAAATTAGAGTCTGCACTCCAATCGGCGGCGGCCATCTACCGCCGCTCGACCGCCGAGCGCCGACCGCTCGGCTGCCGATCACCTGTCACCGGTACCGGTCACCGGCTCCTTGTCACCGGCTCCTTGTCACGGACTACCGGTCAGCGACTGCCTGTCAGCGACTGCCTCTCCAGCAACGGCCCCTCACCGACTGCCGACTCCCGACTCCCGACTCCCGACTCCCGACTCCCGACTCCCGACTCCCGGCCGCCAATCATGCCGCCTGCAGCGGCCGCTCCGCATGCAGATGGCTACGCGCCTCCTCGAACAGCGCATCGACACCGTCCCGCGTACGGATTGCATTCATCCGGCGCGCGTCGGACAGCACACGCCGCCAGCCCCGCCCGCCGGGCACGCCGCGATACAGGCCGAGCATATGCCGAGTCGCCGCGCCCATATAACCGCTCCGCTCCACCAGATCGCCGATATAACGCTGCATCGCCAGTTCGGCGTCGAGACGTGAAGGCGACGGCGCGGTATCGCCGTAGTAGCGGCGATCCACCTCCGCCAGCAGGAACGGCTGGTGATAGGCCTCCCGACCGACCATCACGCCGTCGACATGCTGCAGGTGAGCGTCGATCTCGTCGTAGCGCGTGATGCCGCCATTGATCAGGATTTCGAGCTGGGGGAATTCCCGCTTCAGCTGGTAGGCCACCTCATAGCGCAGCGGCGGAATCTCGCGGTTCTCCTTCGGGCTCAGCCCTTTCAGGATCGCGTTGCGCGCATGGACGATAAAGGTCTGGCAACCCGCCTCCGCGATCGTGCCGACGAAATCGCGGACAAAATCGTAATGCTCGATCGTGTCGATGCCGATCCGGTGCTTGACGGTGACCGGCACCGACACCGCGTCGCGCATCGCGCGCACACAGTCCGCCACCAGTTGCGGCTCGGCCATCAGGCAGGCGCCGAACGCCCCGCGCTGGACCCGCTCGGACGGGCAACCGCAATTCAGGTTGATCTCGGCATAGCCCCAGCGCTCGCCCAGCCTGGCGGAGGCCGCCAGATCGGCCGGCTCGCTGCCGCCCAGTTGCAGGGCGACCGGCTGCTCGGCCGCATCGAAGTCCAGATGGCGCGCGACATCGCCATGCAGCAGCGCACCGGTCGTCACCATCTCGGTGTACAACCAGGTGTGGCGGCTCAGGTGGCGATGGAAGGTGCGGCAGTGGCGGTCAGTCCAGTCCATCATGGGCGCCACCGAAATGCGCCGCGGATTGACTTTCTGCGGACCTGCCGATGCCGGCGCCGCGCTGGCGGCTAGCGATTCGGACATGACTTGGGTCGTCTATCCCGTCCGTCGACGGGAACGAGGAAAACCCAGAAGTTTACCACCCGGAGGCGCATCGCATCGCCCTCCTTCTTCACGCGGCAATGGGCGTCGGACGGCCACCCGGGGACGCTGCCGCCGCGCCGCCGGCGGGAGGCAAGTCGGCGCAGTGACACAAGCTGCTCCGCCCCTCAGCCCCCTCAGCCCCCTCAGCCCCCTCAGCCCCCTCAGCCCCCTCAGCGGCTCAGCGGCTCAGCGGCTCAGCGGCTCAGCGCGCTCAGTCGTTCAGCCGCTGCTGCCGCGGCTGCAGTTCCAGCCCCAGCTTGACGAACAGGTCGAAGGCATCGGCCAGCAGGTGCTGCTGGCGTGGCAGCAGGCTCGAATACGGCATGTCGTAGATCGACTGGTGCGCGCCGCGGTTGCCCTTGAGCCCGCGGTCGCGGGCGATGTCGGACAGCAGCGCCGCGAAGCCGGACAGGTCTTCGGCGTCGATGGCGTGGTTCAGCACGGTGGCCAGCAACTGCGGCGAGGCAGTGGCCCAGCACCCGACCAGTTCGGCGTTGGCCGCACCTTCCGGGAAGTCGGAGGAATTGTCGCTTGCATCCATATCAGCATTGTCGGCGCGGTTTTTGCCATCTTTAGACCTCCCCTACGAGAGAGGGGGCCGAGGCGGCGGCCGCGCCGTCACGGTCAGCTTGCGGCGTTGCGCTCCACCCAGGCCGCAAAGGTCGTCAGGAATTTGCCCAGAAAGGCACGTGTCGATTCGTTGCCGATATTGCCCTGCGCATCGAACAGCTTGTCGACACCACCGATATAGGCCTCCGGCATCTGGAGCACCGGCACATTGAGAAACACCAGCGACTGGCGCAGATGGTGGTTGGCGCCAAACCCGCCGATGGCGCCCGGCGAGGCGCTGATTACCGCCCCGGGCTTGCGATCCCAGGCGCTCTGCCCATAGGGACGCGACCCCACGTCGATGGCATTCTTCAGCGGCGCGGGCACCGAGCGGTTGTACTCGGGGGTCACGAACAGCACCGCGTCGGCGCGGCGGATCCGGTCGCGGAAAGCGGTCCAGGCCGCCGGCGGGTTGTCATCGTCGTCCTGGTTGTAGAGCGGCAGCTGACCGATCTCGACGATGTCGAGCTTGAGCTCGGCCGGGGCCAGCTGCGCCAGCGCCAATGCCAGCTTGCGATTGAAGGAATCCTTGCGGAGACTGCCCACCAGTACCGCGACGTCGCGTGGAGTGCTCATCGTGCTTCCTTTTCTGAGAGAGACGGGGAAAGGAAAGACTGCCGAAAAACGGCGGGACCGGCCATCTCCGGCCGGCGCCCAGACCACACTCTAACCCGATGTGGCGTCGGCCGTGCGCGCGCCTGCCGCGAGGGCATCGGCGCGCACGGAGCCCGCACCGGCGCGCGCGTCCGCTCAGGCCTGCAATCCGGCCAGCGGATGCGCCTCGGCGCGCCACGGACTGTCGAAGAAGGCGAGCACCTTGTTGCGCTCGACCTCGTCGAGCCGGGCCGGCCGCCACTTCGGCCCGTGGTCCTTGTCGATTGCCAGCGCGCGGATGCCCTCGACGCCGTCGCCGTAGCGGAACACGTCATGCATCATGTCGAGCTCCATGCGCAGCTCGTCCTCGAGCGCCATGGTCCGCGCGCGGCGGATCTGCTCCAGCGTCACGCACAGCATCAGCGGGGAGCGGGTACGCAAGGCGGCGGCCGTCTGAGCGGACCAGTCGTCGCTGGCATCGCTGACGATGGCAACGATCTGCTGGACCGTGGCGGCGCCGAAGGTCCCGTCGATTGCCTCGCGCTGGCGCGCCAGCATGCTCGCGGCCGGATCGCAGGCGGCGCGATGCCCAGCGCTGCAGGCATCGATCGCGGCCAGCACTTCGTCGCCACTGGCAAAGTTGCCGGCGCGCAGCGACGCCACCAGCTCGGCCAGCGCGTTGCTCGGCACGAAGGCGTCGGCCAGGCCGGCGTACAGCGCGTCGGCCGCGTGAATCACGTTGCCGGTCAGGCCCAGGTACTCGCCCAGGCGGCCCGGGGTGCGGGCCAGGAACCAGCCGCCGCCCACGTCCGGAAACAGCCCGATATTGGTCTCGGGCATCGCCATCTTGGTGCGCTCGGTGACCAGGCGCCGCCGCGCGCCCTGCGAGATGCCCATGCCGCCGCCCATCACCACGCCGTCCATCAGCGCGATATAGGGCTTCGGATAGCGGTGGATCTTGTGATTGAGCGCGTATTCCTCGACAAAGAACTGGTCCAGCGTCGGATCGCCGGCGAGCGCGGCCTGATGGAAGAAACGGATGTCGCCGCCCGCGCAGAAGGCCTTGCCGCCCGCACCGGCGACCACCACGGCGACGACGCCGGGATCGGCCGCCCACTGGTCCAGCGCCTGCGTCAAGGCGCGCACCATGTCGAGCGACAGGGCATTGAGGGCCTGGGGCCGGGTCAGCGTCAGATAGCCGACACCGCCGACGACTTCGGTTGCAACAAACTCGGTCATGTCTCCTGTTCCTGTGGTGACGAAATGCAGGCCGCCACTGTACACCAGCCATGCCGGCCCGCAGTCCGTAACGCCGGGAGGATACCGAGGTATGCCAGGGGACCCCGGGGATGTCTGGGGATGCCGGCCAATTCAGGCAAGACGGAAACGCGCCATCAGGCCGGTCAGCCGCTGCGCCTGGTCCTCCAGCGAGGTCGCCGCGGCGGCCGCCTCTTCGACCAGCGCGGCATTCTGCTGGGTCATGCCGTCCATCTGCGTGACCGCCTGATTCACCTGCTCGATGCCCTGCGACTGCTCCATCGAGGCGGCGCTGATGCCGCCGACGATCGCGCTGACGCGGCGCACCGCCCCGACGATGTCCTCCATCGCGCGGCCGGCATCGGCGACGATATCGCTGCCGGCGCGAACATTGCGCACCGATTCGTCGATCAGCCCGCGGATTTCCTTCGACGCGGTCGCACAACGCTGCGCCAGATCGCGCACGTCGCCCGCCACCACCGCGAAGCCGCGGCCATGCTCGCCGGCACGCGCGGCCTCGACCGCGGCGTTCAGCGCGAGGATGTTGGTCTGGAAGGCGATCTTCTCGATCACGTCGATGATGTCGACGATCCGGTTGGCGCTGGCGTCGATTGCCCGCATGGTGTCGACCACGCGCGTCACCGCTTCCCCGCCCCGCTCCGCCAGCCCGCTGGCGTCGCCCGCCAGCGCATTCGCTTCGCGGGCATTGTCCGCGGTCTGCCGTACCGTGCCGGTCAGTTGCTCCATGCTCGAGGCGGTCTGCTCGAGCGAGGCCGCCTGCTCTTCGGTGCGCTGGGACAGATCGGCGTTGCCCAGCGCGATCTGCCGGCTCGCCGCGGCGATGGCGTCGGCGCCGGTACGCACCTCGCCGACCATGCCCGCCAGACTCGCTTCCATCCGGGCCAGCATGGCGAGCATGCGGCCGGTCTCGTTGCGGCTGACCTCGTTGCGGCTCACCTCTTGTGCGATGCCGGCCCCGCTATCCGCAGCACGATGACCCTGCTGCCCGGGCGTATCGAGGGCGCGCGCCGCGCTCAAATCCCCGCGCGCGATCCGCTCGAAACGCGCGATCGCGGTCTCGAGCGGGCCGACGATCGAGCCGCACAGCCGCCACGCAAAGATGGTGCTGAACGCCAGGCCCAGCGCCAGCAGCACCAGCGACCACGCGCGCAGCTTCGCATAGCGATGTTGCGACTCCTGATAGACGGACTCGGCCGCTGCCGTCTGCAGCTTGTTCAGCTCGGCATTGGCCGACGTGAAGGCGATATCGAGCTTCGGAATGGTCTCGAGCACCAGCGCCATCACGCGCTCGCGATCGCCCGCCTTCAGCGCGGCGATCATCGGCTCGACCCCTTGCTTGTGCAGCGCCTCGCGGCGTGCCGACACCAGCTCGGCAGCGCGGTCTTCCTCCGTGCCGCGCGGCAGTGCCAGATAGGCCTTCCACGCCGTCTCCGAGGCCCGCGCGAATCCGGCCGCGGTATCGGCACGCGCCAGCGCATCGGCCGGATCGGTGGCGAACGTCGCCTGGTCGAGCAGCACGCGCACCAGCAACTGGTTTGCGCGCGCCTCGGACAGATGCATCGCGGCGGCCAGCTGATGCTGATGGATCTGCCGCGTCGCGTCGTTGCTGCGCGACATGCCGAGCCAGCCAAAGGCGCCGACGATCAGCAGGATCAAATTGGTAACGACAATGAGGCTCCACAATCTGGCGCCAATGGTGGTGTTGCGAAACATTCCAGCTCCCCGTTCTTATCGTGCGATCACGGCATGTTTGCCGCCCCGCTATCAACGGCGCGCCGGCGCGTTCCTTGACGGCATGGAAAGGAAAGACTGTGTATCCGGCGGATGCACGAATCGGATCGCCCATCGCGCATTGCCCATCGCGCATTGCGCATCGCGCATTGCCCATCACGCATTGCCCATCACGCATTGCCCATCGCGGCCGGCTTATCGAAGCGGACGATGGGCCGTAGAATCGCCGGATTCCATCGTCGGAGAGCCACCATGACCGTCAAGCGAGTCGTCGCAAACATCGCCGCCCCGAACATCGAGGCGGCCCAGGCCTTCTATGGCGACCTGCTTGGCATGGCAGTCGTGATGGATCACGGCTGGATCCGGACCTATGCGACCGGGCAAGACACCACGCCGCAGATCAGCATCGCGACCGAGGGCGGCTCCGGTACCCCGGTGCCCGACCTGTCGATCGAGGTCGACAACCTCGACGAGGTCCACGCCAGGGCCGTGCAGGCGGGCTTGCGGATCGAATACGGCATCGCCGAGGAGCCCTGGGGCGTGCGGCGCTTCTTCGTTCGCGATCCGTTCGGCAGGCTGGTGAACATCCTCTGCCACCTCTGAGGACAGCGTCCTCCCCGCCTCGGCGCCCACAAACGACAAGGGCCGAGTCCCGTTCACCACAGGACTCGGCCCTTCCCCTTGCGGGCAGCGTATCGCTTGCGCTTATGCGCCTTCGCGCGACGCGCGCTTGCGCTCGTGTTCCTTCAGGAAGCGCTTGCGCAGGCGGATGCTCTTCGGCGTGATCTCGACCAGCTCGTCGTCGGCGATGAATTCCACCGCGTATTCGAGCGTCATCTGGATCGGCGGCACCAGGCGCACCGCTTCGTCGGTACCCGAGGCGCGCACATTGGTCAGCTGCTTGCCCTTGATCGGGTTCACGACCAGGTCGTTGTCGCGGCTGTGGATGCCGATGATCATGCCTTCGTACAGCGGGTCGCCCGGCTTGACGAACATGCGGCCGCGATCCTGCAGCTTCCACAGCGCGTAGGCCACGGCCTCGCCATCGTCCTGCGAGATCAGCACGCCGTTGTGGCGCTCGCCCAGGCCGCCCTCGCGCACCGGCGCGTAGTCGTCGAAGATGTGCGAGATCAGGCCGGTGCCGCGCGTCAGCGTCAGGAACTCGCCCTGGAAGCCGATCAGGCCGCGGGCCGGGATGCGGTATTCCAGGCGGGTACGGCCCTTGCCGTCCGACGCCATGTCGAGCAGTTCGCCCTTGCGGCGGCCCAGCTCTTCCATCACGGCCCCCTGGTGGCCGTCCTCGACGTCGACCGTCAGCAGCTCGTACGGCTCGTGCTTGACGCCGTCGATTTCCTTGAACACCACGCGCGGGCGCGACACGGCCAGCTCGTAGCCTTCCCGGCGCATGTTTTCCAGCAGGATGGTCAGGTGCAGTTCGCCGCGGCCCGACACTTCGAACACGGTGTCGTCGCCGGTTTCGGCCACGCGCAGCGCCACGTTGGACTTCAGTTCGCGGTCCAGGCGTTCGCGCAGCTGGCGGCTGGTGACGAACTTGCCTTCGCGGCCCGCCAGCGGCGAGGTGTTGACACAGAAGTTCATCGTCAGCGTGGGCTCGTCGACCTTCAGCATCGGCAGCGCGTCCTGCGCATCGGGCGCGCAGACGGTGCAGCCAATACCCAGTTCCTCGATGCCGTTGATCAGCACGATGTCGCCGGCCTCGGCCTCGGGCACGATCTCGCGCTCCAGGCCGCGGAACTTCAGCACCTGGTTGATGCGGCCCTTGATCGGGTTGCCCTCGGGGCCGAACTTGACCACCACGTCCTGCAGCGGACGGGCGCGGCCGCGCGAAATACGGCCGACGCCGATCTTGCCGACGTAGCTCGAGTAGTCCAGCGAGATGATCTGCAGCTGCAGCGGACCGTCCGGGTCGTCGTTACGGACCGGAACCTTGTCGAGCACGGTCTCGAACAGCGGCTTCATGTCGCCGTCGCGCACATCCTCGGTCAGGCCGGCGTAGCCGTTCAGGCCCGAGGCGTAGATCACCGGGAAGTCGAGCTGCTCGTCGGTCGCGCCCAGCTTGTCGAACAGGTCGAAGGTCTGGTTGATGACCCAGTCCGGACGGGCGCCCGGACGGTCGATCTTGTTGATCACGACGATCGGCTTAAGGCCCAGCGCCAGCGCCTTGCGCGTGACGAAACGGGTCTGCGGCATCGGGCCTTCGACCGCGTCGACCAGCAGCAGCACGCCGTCGACCATCGACAGCACGCGTTCGACCTCGCCACCGAAGTCGGCGTGGCCCGGGGTGTCGACGATATTGATATGGGTGCCGTTGTACTCGACCGCACAGTTCTTCGCCAGGATGGTGATCCCGCGTTCTTTTTCCAGGTCGTTCGAGTCCATCACCCGCTCCGCAACCTGCTGGTTCTCACGGAAGGTGCCTGCCTGGCGCAGGAGTTGGTCCACCAAGGTGGTCTTGCCATGATCGACGTGGGCGATGATGGCGATATTGCGGATTGCGCGGGTCATTGCGGCTCTCGCTTGCAGCTGGGCATCAAAAATTCAACCCGCCATTCTAGCATGTTGCGACGCAAAACTGCGGGCGGCCGTTCGGTCTGTCTATCGCGTTGCTGCAAGGGCTTGCAGCGCACTATTTCCAAATCAGAAATGACGAATTGACGTTCTTGCGGTTTTCTCAGCACGTGCATATATTTGCCACGACAAAGATTGCATAGGCAAATGATGAACGCCCCGGGCACCGACGACACCTTCCCCTTCGATCCCGCCTCCTATCGGATCTGCGACAGCGTCGGCTATCTGATGGCGCGGGCCAAGGGCGATCTGTCGCGCGACGTCGAGCAGGAGGTCGGCGCGCTGGATATCACGCACGCCCAGGCCTCCTGCCTGGTGATGCTGGCGCACGGCCGCGCCCGTACGGTGACCGATCTGGGCCGGGAGCTGAACACCGATATGGGCTCGGTCACGCGCCTGATCAGCCGCATGGAAAAACGCGGCCTGGTCGAGCGGCAGCGCAGCGACGCCGACCGGCGCATCGTCGACCTGCGCGTCACGCCGGCCGGCCACGCGCTGGTCGACCAGCTGCCCGCGATCTTCTGCCGCGTGCTGAACCGGCGCTTCCGCGGCTTCACCGAGGCCGAGATCGCCCAGTTCCGCGACATGTTGCAGCGGGTGATCGCCAACAACACCGGATAGCGCCCTAGCCAGCCTCCCGCCGCCAGCCGGCCAGATTCGCCGCCGCGGTCCGTGCCATCGGCACCCGACCGCCGCCCTCGCATTTTCGGCATTTCGTTGTCGCCCAACATGAACCCTCAAATTTCGATTTCCCGCCGCGCTCCGGCGCGGCAACCGGCCCGCCGTCTCGGCGCCTTCGCGCTCAGCGCGCTGGCCGCCGCCGCACTGGCGGGCTGCGCCGCCTTCGGCAACTCCCACACCACCCAGGTCATGACCGAGCCCGCGCAGCTGGCCACCGCGCAGACGCTGCCGGGCCAGCATGGCCAGTGGCCGTCGCAGGACTGGGTCGACCAGTTTGGCGATCCGCAACTGCGCGCGCTGGTCGACGAGGCCGTGCAGAACAGCCCCAACCTGCAGGCGGCCCTCGCCCGGGTGCAAGCCTCGCGCGCGATGGCCGACGCCACGCGCAGCGCGCTGTATCCGCATCTGGATCTGGACGCCTCGCTGTCGCGCCAGCGCTTCTCCGAGACCGATCTGTACGAAGGCACGCCGCGTGCCGGCTCGTGGCAGAACCTGTCGCGGCTGCAGGCCGGCCTGTCCTACGACCTCGACTTCTGGGGCAAGAACCGCTCGGCGCTGGAAGCGGCGCTGTCCGACGACCGTGCCGCCGAAGCCGAAAGCCAGGCTTCGCGGCTGCTGCTGACCACCGCGGTGGCGCGCAACTACGCGCGGCTGGCCGCGCTGTTCGCGCAGCGCGATGTGGCCGAGCGCGCCATCGCCCAGCGCGGCGACCTGACCGAGCTGTCGCGCCAGCGCCTGTCGGCCGGTCTCGACACGCAGGTGGAAACCACGCAGGCCCGCGCCACGGTGGCGTCGGCCCGCACCGATCTGCAGCGCATCGACGAAGAGATCGCGCTGGCGCGCAACCAGATCGCGGCGCTGCTCGGCAAGGGTCCGGACCGGGGCCTGGCCATCCAGCGGCCGACGCTGCTGGCGCATGCCACGCCGACGCTGCCGGACAACCTGGCGATCGACCTGCTCGGCCGCCGGCCCGATCTGGTCGCGGCGCGCTGGCGCGTCGAGGCCTCATCGAAGGACATCGAGGTCGCGCGCGCGGAGTTCCTGCCCAATGTCACGCTGAGCGCCTTCGCGGGCCTGGCCTCGCTCGATCCGTCCAACCTGCTGCTCGGCATCAGCCGCCAGTTCGGCTTCGGCCCGGCGGTGCGCCTGCCGATCTTCGAAGGCGGACGGCTGCGCGCGAACCTGAAGGGCAAGCACGCGCAATACGACCTGGCGGTGGCCAATTACAACCAGACGCTGGTCGATGCGCTGCGCGAGACCGCCGATACGGTGACCAGCATCCGCAGCGTCGATCAGCAGATCCAGACGCAACGCGAGGCGCTGGAGCTTGCGGAGCATGCCTATGCGCTGGCGACCACGCGCTACAAGGCGGGCCTGGGCACGCAGCTGACCGTGCTGAACGCCGAGAGCAACGTGCTGCAGCAGCGGCGCCTGGCCACCGATCTGCAGGCGCGCCGTCTGGATCTGCAGATGGCGCTGGTCAAGGCGCTGGGTGGCGGTTACCAGGAGCCCGGCGAGTCCGCCCATCCGGAGCCGGCACAGGCTGGAAAGCCGGCCACGGCCACGACCACGGCCGCACCCGCGCCGCGCCGCGCCGCGGCGCACGGCTGACGCGCCCCACCACCCCGCCACAACACGACAGCGAAGAACAACGACAACGTCGAACCGTTCAAGCGACCGACATCAAGCGACCGACATCATGAGCGACCAACAACAGAACCAGAACGCGGCCACCCGCACGCAACCCTCCGACAACAACAACGGCAAGCGCAAGCGCCTGCTGCTCTCGCTGACCGCCGCGGTGGTGGTCGCGGGCCTGGCCTACGGCGGCTACTGGGCCCTGTATGCCCGGCATTTCGAAAGCACCGACGACGCCTACGTGGCGGGCAACGTGGTCCAGGTGACCCCGCTGGTGCCGGGCACGGTGGTGGGCATTGGCGCCGACGACACGCAGTTGGTCAACGCCGGCCAGCCGCTGATCCAGCTCGACCGCGCCGACAGCGAGGTCGCGCTGGCCCAGGCCGAGGCACAGCTGGCACAGGCGGTGCGCGAGGTGCGCACGCTGTACGTCAACAACGGCTCGCTGGCGGCCAACGTGGCGCTGCGCCAGGCCGATGTCGCGCGGGCCCGCGAAGACCTGAAGCGCCGCCAGGCCATCGCCGGCTCGGGCGCGGTTTCCTCCGAAGAACTGGCCCATGCGCGCACCACGCTGCAGGCCGCCGAATCGGCGCTGCAGGCCGCGCGCGAGCAGCTCGCGTCGAACAAGGCGCTGACCGACCAGACCACCGTCGAGAAGCACCCCAACGTGCAGCGCGCCGCGGCCAACGTGCGCGCCGCCTACCTGAACTACGCGCGCTCGCAGCTGCCGGCGCCGGTGACCGGCTATGTCGCCAAGCGCTCGGTGCAGGTCGGCCAGCGGGTGGCCGCCGGCGCGCCGCTGATGGCGGTGGTGCCGCTCGACCAGGTCTGGGTCGACGCCAACTTCAAGGAAGTCCAGATCACGCATATGCGGATCGGCCAGCCGGTCACGCTGCATGCGGACGTCTACGGCTCCGACGTCGAATACCACGGCAAGGTGGCCGGCTTCTCGGCCGGCACCGGCTCGGCGTTCTCGCTGCTGCCGGCGCAGAACGCCACCGGCAACTGGATCAAGGTGGTGCAGCGCCTGCCGGTGCGCATCGCGCTCGATCCGCAACAGCTGAAGGACCATCCGCTGCGCATCGGCCTGTCGATGAACGTCACCGTCGACGTGCGCAAGACCGAAGGCGCGGCGATGACAACCACCACCGCCAGCAAGCCGATGCAGACGGACGTCTATGACAAGGTCGGCCACGACGCCGATGCGCTGATCGCGCGCATCATCGCGACCAACAGCGGCCGCCAGGGCGCCGAGCCCGCGGCGCCGGCCTCGGCGGCCCGCGCGTCGACGGCCAGTTCCGCGACAACCGCCAAGAAAGCGACCACGCACGCCTGATCATGGCCGATACCCTGACCGCCCGCGAGGGCGCCGAACCCGCGCCCACATCGCCAGCGGCCCCTGCGCGCCCCGCGCACCAGGAACCGCTGTCGGGCGCCAAGCTGATCGTCGGCACGATCGCGCTGTCGCTGGCCACGTTCATGAACGTGCTCGACTCGTCGATCGCCAACGTGTCGATTCCCGCGATCTCCGGCGACCTGGGCGTGTCGCCGAACCAGGGCACCTGGGTCATCACCTCGTTCGCGGTCGCCAACGCGATCTCGGTGCCGCTGACCGGCTGGCTGACCACGCGCTTCGGCGCGGTGCGGCTGTTCGTCACGTCGATCCTGCTGTTCGTGCTGTCGTCGTGGCTGTGCGGCGTGGCGCCCAACCTGGAGGTGCTGCTGGCCGCGCGGATCCTGCAGGGCGCGGTGGCCGGGCCGATGATCCCGCTGTCGCAGTCGCTGCTGCTGTCGAGCTATCCGCCGCACAAGAGCACGATGGCGCTGGCGCTATGGGGCATGACCACGCTGGTCGCGCCGATCATGGGTCCGCTGCTGGGCGGCTGGATCTCGGACAACATGACGTGGCCGTGGATCTTCTACATCAACATCCCGGTGGGCATCCTGGCCGCGTACGCGACCTGGGCGATCTATCGCGAGCGCGAAACGCCGACGCGGGTGCTGCCGATCGACACCATCGGCCTGGCGCTGCTGGTGATCTGGGTCGGTTCGATGCAGCTGATGCTGGACAAGGGCAAGGAGCTCGACTGGTTCCATTCGACCGAGATCGTCACGCTGACGGTGGTCGCGGTGGTGGGCTTTCTGTTCTTCCTGGCGTGGGAGCGCTACGAGAAGCATCCGATCGTCGATATCAGCCTGTTCAACGGCCGCAACTTCAGCGCGGGCGTGGTGGCGATCTCGGTCGCCTACGGGCTGTTCTTCGGCAATCTGGTGATCCTGCCGCTATGGCTGCAGACGATCGTCGGGTATACCGCGACCGATGCCGGCATCGTGATGGCGCCGGTGGGCATCTTCGCGATCCTGCTGTCGCCGGTGATCGGGCGCAATCTGCCGAAGATGGACCCGCGCTGGGTCGCCACGGCGGCGTTCATCACATTCGGCATCGTCAGCCTGATGCGTTCGCGGTTCACGATCGACGTGGACACCACCACGCTGATGATCCCGACGCTGATCCAGGGCGCGGCGATGGCGATGTTCTTCATCCCGCTGACGTCGATCATCCTGTCGGGACAGCCGCCCGACAAGATTCCGGCGGCCTCGGGCCTGTCGAACTTCGTGCGGATCACCTTCGGCGCGATCGGTGCCTCGGTGTCGACCACCGTGTGGGAGAACCGCTCGGCGATGCACCATGCGCACCTGGTGGAACAGGTCAATCCCTACAACCCGATCTACAACGCCCAGGTCGAGCACCTGATGCAGCAGGGCATGAGCCATATGCAGGCGGTCGGCGTGATCGAGCGCACCATCTCGCAGCAGGCGTCGATGCTGGGCGCCAACGATATCTTCTGGATTTCGGGGGTGATGTTCTTCGGGCTGATCGTGTTCGTCTGGCTGACAAAGCCCAAGGGCGGTGGCGGCGGGTCCGCGGATGCCATGGGGGCGCATTGAGGGCGCACTGAGGGCGCACTGAGGGCGCATCGATGAGGCGTTGATCGGGCGCTCAGGCTCGGCAGAACGGCGACCGCTGCATGCCCTCTCCCCCGCCCCTCTCCCGCCCCTCTCCCGCATGCGGGAGAGGGGCGCAAACCTGCTGCGTCCCCTCCTCTCCAGGTGTTCCCCCTCTCCCGCGCGCGGGAGAGGGTCGGGCAGAGGGAATCCCGGGCGGTCGTCAGTCGGGCGCGTTCAACCGCACCAACCGCTCCGGCCGCAGCGCACCCTCGCGCCATCTGGCCACGCCCAGCAGCCGCGCCGGCTCGCCGCCATAGACGCGCGCCAGCGCGTCTTCACGCAATCCCGCACCTTTGAATACCGCCGCAGGCAGATCGCGTCCGGCGATGCGTTGGCCCTGCAGGAAGCGCTGCGTCGCCGCGGCGTCGAGCGTCACCGGCGCGCAGCGCTGCAGCAGCGCGTCCACCGGCGCCAGCAGGGCCGGACGCGCCGCGTCGTCCTGCTCGCCGAGCTGCTCCAGCGTGACCGCGCCGTCCAGCGTCAGATCGCCGACCGCGGTGCGCCGCAGCGCGGTCAGATGCGCGCCACAGCCCAGCGCCTCGCCAATGTCCTCGGCCAGCGTCCGGATGTACGTCCCCTTGCTGCAGGTCACGCGCATCGCGAACACGGGCGCCCCGGGCAGTTCGCAGCTCAGCAAGGCGATCTCGTGGATCGTCACGCTGCGCGCCGCGCGCTCGACCGTCTGGCCCGCGCGCGCGTATTCGTACAGCGGCCGGCCATCCTTCTTCAGCGCCGAATGCATCGGCGGCACCTGCTCGATCGGGCCGACGAAACGCACCAGCGCCTGGTTCAGCGCCGCGGCATCGCAGCTGACCGGACGTTCGGCGATCACCTCGCCTTCGGCATCGCCGGTCGAGGTGCGCTGCCCCAGTCGCACCGTTGCCTCATAGGTCTTGTCGGCATCGAGCAGATCCTGCGAAAACTTGGTCGCCTCGCCGAAGCACAGCGGCAGCAGCCCGGTCGCCAGCGGATCGAGCGTGCCGGTATGGCCGGCCTTGTTCGCGCGCAGCAGCCGCTTGGCGCGGATCAGCGCATCGTTGGACGACAGCCCGAGCGGCTTGTCGAGCAGCAGCACGCCATGCACGTCGCGGCGCGGCAGCCGAGGCGGACGTGGAGCGGTGGAATCGGTCATGGGGAATGAAACGGCAGGAGCGGCGGCGAGAGCGGTGGAAGCGGTGGCGGCAATGCGCTTGCCATATCGGCGCGCCTGCCATATCGGCGTGCCACCCGGCTGCGCGGCTCGGGAGAGGCGACGACGCAGGACGCGCCGGCGCCACGGACTTACTCGTCCTTGGCCCGTGTGGCGTTGGCCTGGTCGATCAGCTTCGACATCTCGATCGCATGTTCGACCGAGGTATCGTGCACGAAGCGCAGCGTCGGCACGGTATGGATATGGAGCCGCTTGAACAGCAGCGAATGGAGGTAGCCGGCCTTCTCGTTGAGGATCGCCTCGGCATCGGCCGGTTCGGCGCCCAGCACCGTGAAGTGGACCTTGGCGTGCGCGTAGTCCGGAGTCAGCGCCACCGACTGCAGCGTCACCAGGCCCAGGCGCGGGTCGCGCAGCTCGCGCTGGATCATCTCGGCCAGATCCTTCTGGATCTGATCGGACAGGCGCAGATTACGGGAAGAGATATTGCCTTTTTTGGCCATGCGATACGACTTTGCCAGCGGCGTCGCCAGCGAAGGCGATGGGTCCGACGGCGTGGATGGGCCGGCGGCGGCAAACCGGTGAAGGTTCGCCGCCGCGGCGCGCCGCCTTACAGCGTGCGCGCGACCTCGGTGATTTCATACACTTCGAGCTGGTCGCCTTCCTGAACGTCGTTGAAGTTCTTGATCGACAGACCGCACTCGAAGCCCTGCTTGACTTCCTTGACATCGTCCTTGAAGCGCTTGAGCGAATCGAGCTCGCCCGAGAACACCACGACGTTGTTGCGCAGCACGCGCACGAAGGCGCCCCGCTTGACCAGACCGTCGGTGACCATACAGCCGGCCACCGCGCCGATCTTCGGCACGCGGAACACCTGGCGCACCTCGACCTGGCCGATCGTCACTTCGCGCTTCTCCGGCGCCAGCATGCCCGACATCGCCGCCTTGATCTCGTCTACCGCATCGTAAATGATGTTGTAGTAGCGGATGTCGATGCCGTTGTTCTCGGCCAGCTTGCGCGCACCGGCGTCGGCACGCACGTTGAAGCCGATGATGACCGCCTTCGAGGCCGTGGCCAGGTTGACGTCGGACTCCGTGATGCCGCCCACCGCGCCGTGCACGATCTGCACGCGCACTTCGTCGGTCGACAGCTTCTGCAGCGATTGCACCAGCGCTTCCTGCGAACCCTGCACGTCGGCCTTGACGATCAGCGGCAGTGTCTGCACTTCGCCTTCCGTCATCTGTTCCAGCATGGTCTCGAGCTTGGCCGCCTGCTGCTTGGCCAGCTTGACGTCGCGGAACTTGCCCTGGCGGAACAGCGCGATTTCGCGCGCCTTGCGCTCGTCGGGCAGCACCAGCACTTCCTCGCCGGCCGCCGGCACTTCGGACAGGCCCTGGATCTCGACCGGAATCGAGGGGCCGGCTTCCTTGGTCGGCTTGCCGTTCTCGTCGAGCATCGCGCGGACACGGCCGTAGGCGCTGCCCGCCAGCACGACGTCGCCGCGCTTGAGCGTGCCGCTGCTGACCAGCACGGTCGCCACCGGGCCCTTGCCCTTGTCCAGCTGCGCTTCGACGACCAGGCCCTTGGCCGGCGCGTCCACCGGTGCCTTCAGCTCCAGGATTTCGGCCTGCAGCGACACCTGTTCCAGCAGCTCTTCGACGCCCTGGCCGGTCTTGGCCGACACCGGCACGAACGGCGAATCGCCGCCGTACTCTTCCGGCACGACCTGCTCGGCCACCAGTTCCTGCTTGACGCGGTCCGGGTTGGCTTCGGGCTTGTCGACCTTGTTGATCGCCACCACGATCGGCACGCCGGCCGCCTTGGCGTGGGCGATCGCCTCCTTTGTCTGCGGCATCACGCCGTCATCGGCGGCCACCACCAGGATCACGATATCGGTCGCCTTGGCACCGCGCGCACGCATCGCCGTGAAGGCCTCGTGGCCCGGCGTATCGAGGAAGGTGATCACGCCGCGGTCGGTTTCCACATGGTAGGCACCGATATGCTGCGTAATGCCGCCCGCTTCGCCGGCCGCGACCTTGGTGCGGCGGATGTAGTCCAGCAGCGAGGTCTTGCCGTGGTCGACGTGACCCATCACGGTGACGACCGGCGGACGCGGCAGCTGCTCGGCGTCCGACTGGTCCTCGCCGCCTTCGATCAGCAGCGCTTCCGGATCGTCCAGCTTGGCCGCCAGCGCCTTGTGGCCCATTTCCTCGACCACGATCATCGCGGTCTCCTGGTCCAGCACCTGGTTGATGGTCACCATCTGGCCGAGCTTCATCATCTGCTTGATGACCTCGGAGGCCTTGACGGCCATCTTGTGGGCCAGGTCCGCGACCGAGATGGTCTCGGGCACATGGACCTCGCGCACCACCGGCTCCATCGGGGCCTGGAAGCCGCTGCGATCGTCCTGCTGATGCTTGCCGCCACGGCCACGCGGGCCGCCGCGCCAGCCGCCGACACCGCCCGACGAATCGCCGCGGGTCTTCAGGCCACCGCCCTTCTTGCGCGAACCTTCGTCCTGCCAGGTCGAGGAGCCCTTGACCACCTTGCCGGTCTTCTTGTCGACCGTCGTGGTAGCCACCGCGGGCTTCTTCTCGTCCTTCTTGGCCTCGACCGTGCCGGCCGGCTTGACCGGCTTGTGCAGCGTGCCGCTCTGCTCGGCCTTCTTTTCCTCGGCCTTGCGCTCGGACGGTGCCTTCAGCACGCGCGCCGGCGCATTGAGCATCTGCTGGATCGCGCGGGCCTCGGCCTCGGCGGCCTCGCGGCGCTTGCGGGCCGCATCCTGCTCGGCGCGCACCTTGTCGGCGGCGGCCTTGGCATCGTCGGCGGCCTTCTGCGCGGCGGCGCGTTCGGCCGCCAGGCGCGTCTTGTCGTCCTCGGCCTTCTTGCGATCCGAATCCTCGTTGGCCTCGCTCGCGGCGCGCGTTGCCGCGGCCTCTTCCTCGGCCTTGCGGGCGGCCAGCTCGGCCTGGCGGCGTTCCTCTGCCTCCAGCGCTTCCTGGCGTGCGCGGCGCTCGGCCTCCTCGCGTTCGGCCGCCTCCTGGCGGGCCTTCAGCTCGGCTTCCTGGCGCGCCAGCAATTCGGCCTGGCGGCGTTCCTCTTCGGCGCGGCGCGCCAGCTCGGCCTGGTCGACCACCGGCTCGGAAACTTCCTGGCCGTCGGCCGCGCCATCGGCGGGCGACTCGTCGCGCTTGATCAGCACGCGCTTCTTGCGCACCTCGACCTGCACCGTGCGCGTCTTCCCGGTCGCATCCGCCTGGCGGATCTCCGAGGTTTCGCGCTTGGTCAGCGTGATCTTCTTGCGCGAGCCGTCATCGGCCTGACCGTGCGAACGCTTCAGGTAGTCCAGCAACCTGGCCTTGTCGGTCTCGGTGACCACGTCCTCAGGCTTGGACTTGCCCACCCCAGCTGCCTGCAATTGTTCCAGCAGGGCAGCTGCGCTGCGACTCAGTTCTGCGGCCAGTTGGGCAACTGTTGTGCTTGCCATTCAAACCCTTTCAATGCTCGGTTTCTACGTCGGGACAGTCTTGTGCGGAAAGCGCGCTCTATGCGAACGTGTCCCTCAGTTGAACCAGTGTTCCCGTGCTTTCATGATCAGCGCTTTGGCTTCTTCTTCGCTGACCCCGGTCATCTCGACCAGTTCGTCGACCGCCAGTTCGGCAAGGTCGTCACGCGTGTGGATATCGCCTTCGGCGAGCTTGCCGATCAGCTCCGGCGTCAGGCCGTCCAGCGAGCGCAGATCCTGCGACACCGACTCGACCTTCTCTTCGCGGGCCAGCTCCATCGTCAGCAGCGCATCGCGGGCGCGATTGCGCAGCTCGTTGACGGTGTCCTCGTCGAAGGCCTCGATCTCCATCATCTCGCTGATCGGCACGTAGGCGACTTCCTCGAGCGAGGAGAAGCCTTCCTCGATCAGGATGTCGGCCACTTCCTGGTCCACGTCCAGCTTGGACATGAACAGGCGCCGCACCACTTCGCTTTCCTCGGCCTGCTTCTGCGCCGATTCTTCCTGCGTCATGATGTTGATCTGCCAGCCGGTCAGTTCGGACGCCAGGCGCACGTTCTGTCCGCTGCGGCCGATCGCGACGGCGAGGTTTTCCTCGTCGACCACGACATCCATGCTGTGCTTCTCTTCATCGACGACGATCGACTGCACTTGCGCGGGCGCCAGCGCGCCGATCACGAACTGCGCCGGGTCTTCCGACCACAGCACGATGTCGACCGCTTCGCCGCCGATCTCGTTGCGCACCGCGGTGACGCGGGTACCGCGCACGCCGACGCAGGTGCCGATCGGATCGATGCGCTTGTCGTGCGCCACCACCGCGATCTTCGCGCGCACGCCCGGGTCGCGGGCGGCCGCCTTGATCTCCAGCAGGCCCTGTTCCATCTCGGGCACTTCGTTCTCGAAGAGCTTGATCAGGAACTGCGGCGAGGTGCGCGACAGCTCGATCTGCGGGCCGCGCGCGGTGCGGTCCACATTCAGGATATACGCTCGAACGCGGTCGCCGGTACGCAGATTTTCCTTCGGAATGATCTGGTCGCGGCCCAGCAACGCCTCGACGCGGCCGGACTCGACGATCAGGCCCTTCTTGTCGGCGCGCTTGACCGTGCCGGTCATGATCTTCTCGCCGCGTTCCAGGTAATCGTTCAGGATCTGCTCGCGCTCGGCGTCGCGGATCTTCTGCAGGATCACCTGCTTGGCGGCCTGCGCGCCGATGCGGCCGAACTCGACCGACTCGATCTGTTCCTCGACGAAATCGCCGAGTTCCATATTGGGGTCCTGCTCGCGGGCTTCAAACAGCAGGATCTGCTTGTCCGGCTCCTGCAGGCCCTGCTCGTCGGGCACCACCAGCCAGCGGCGGAAAGTCTCGTGCTCGCCGGATTCCCGATCGATGTGCACACGGATATCGACGTCTTCCTCGAAACGCTTCTTGGTGGCCGAAGCGAGAGCCGCTTCGAGCGCACCGAATACCACATCCTTGTCGACGTTCTTCTCGCGCGCAAGCGCATCGACGAGCAACAGAACTTCGCGGCTCATTGCTTGTTCCCTTTTCTCTGATTTCCTTTGAAGTCGATTACCGGCACCAGGCGCGCCTTGTCGACATCGGATACGGTAAATTCCAGCAGCGCGGGGCCATCCTTGCCCTCGAATTCCAGGCCGATCTTCTCGGCGCCGGGCTCCCCGGTGGGCGGCTGCAGGATGCCGACGAAGTTCTTGCGGCCGTCGATCGGCAGGCGCAGCGTCACGCGCGCCTCCTCGCCGGCAAAGCGAACATAGTCGGCCAGTTTCTTAAGCGGACGATCCAGTCCCGGAGAGGAGACCTCGAGCCGTTCGTAATCGACGTTCTCGACGGTCAGCACGTGGGTCAGCTGGCGGCTGACCTTCTCGCAATCCTCGATGGCAATGCCGGTGTCAGGTTGATCGATATAGACGCGCAGCAACCCGCCTGGGGCGCGTTCAAGTTCGACCAGCTCATACCCCATGCCGGTCAGTGTGGTTTCGATCAAATCTGCCAGATGCACTGTCGTTCCGAAAAATGGCCATCAAACTACCGGGCAAGGCCGCGGCGAATGGCCGGCTGCCTGCCGTCATCTCCGGCGGAGCCCCACATCGCGATTTTCCGCGTGTTCGGACGATCGGACGAACCAAAAAAAAATGGGCGGAACGCCCATCATTCGCCCATCCCCTGGAGGATGACTTTTTGAATAGACTCGCATTATACGCGCTAGGGCCACAAAAGGCAAAGCCGAGCGAAGGGGGCACGAATTGTGCCCGCCCTCGCCCCGTGCCGCCTCGCGGCCGGGCGCGCGTGCGCCTCAGCGCTTGCCGCCGCGCGGGCGTCCCCGCCCGGGGCCGCTCGGCTTGCCAGCCTTCGGAATCACATTGCCGTTGGGCTCGCCGCCGCGCCGCTGCGGACGTCCCTGGCCCTGGCCGCCCTGCCCCTGCGCGCCGCGCGCACCGCCACGCGGACCGCCGCGGCCACCGCCGGCCGGACCGCGCATGCCGGGTTGCTGCGGCATGCTGACGCCCGCCGCGAACCTGCCCGTGTGCGAGGTCAGCAGCGTCGGCGCGGTGATATAGCCCATCGACGTCTGCATCGGATCGGGCTGACCGCGATTGGCGCCGCCGCGGCCGCCTTCCTTGTTGAAGCGCGGCAGGCCATCCATGCCGGTCGGCATCGGCTTGCCCTCGATCGCGGCCTGCTCGCGCTGCTTGCGCCCGCCCACCTTGGTCGCGCCCTTCGGTGCGCCGGCCTGCTTGGCCGGCGCCTTCAGGCCGATCGCGGCCATCATCGCGCGCACCTCCTCGGGCTCGAGCTCCTGCCAGCGGCCGCGCTTGAGGCCGCGCGGCAGCAGGAACTGGCCATAACGGGTACGGATCAGCCGCGACACGGTCAGGCCGACCGCCTCGAACATGCGGCGCACCTCGCGGTTGCGGCCCTCGGTCAGCGCCACGTGATACCAGTGGTTGACCCCCTCGCCGCCGCCGTCGACGATGCGCAGGAAGTTGGCCTGGCCATCGTCGAGCTGGATGCCGTGCAGCAGGCGCTGCCGATCCGCCTCGGCCAGCTCGCCCAGCGTGCGCACCGCGTATTCGCGCTCGACGCCGTAGCGCGGATGCATGAAGCGGTTGGCGATATCGCCTGATGTCGTGAAGATCAGCAGGCCTTCGGTGTTGAAGTCCAGCCGGCCCACGGCCACCCATTTGGCGGTCTTCAGGCGCGGCAGGCTGTCGAACACGGTCGGGCGGCCTTCCGGATCCGACTGGCTGACGATCTCGCCCGACGGCTTGTGGTATAGCAGCACGCGGGGGGGCTTGGTGGTCACGCGGCGGTGGATCAGCTTGCCGTTGACGCGGACCTGGTCGGTCGGCAGGATGCGTTGCCCGATATGCGCGGGCAGGCCGTTGACGGACACGCGGCCCTGCAGGATCAGTTCTTCCATTTCCCGGCGCGAACCGAGACCGCCTTCGGCCAGCACCTTGTGCAGCTTGGGCGCATCGTCCTCGGCGGACAGCTCGCGCACCGGCTTGGCCTTGCGCGCCGCCCCGGCAGCGCCGCCATCGGCGTCGTACTGGCCCGAGATCACGAAGCGGAACAGGTCCTCGGCCGCGGCGCTCTTGTCGCCCTTCGCGGCCGGCCTGGCGCCGCCCTTGTCGGCGGTCGGCGCGGCAGACTTGCCGGCGCCCTTGGCGGGCCGGGCCGCGTTCTTGCCGCCCTTGCGCTTGCCGCCCGGACGCGGCTGGCCGTTGTTGCCGGCCTCGCTCTCCGGCCGTGCGCCCTCGGCCCTGGCGCCGGCTTGCTGGCCGGCGTTCTGGCCAGCGTTCTGGCCTGCATTCGGGCCGGCATTGCCGCGGCCGCGGCGCTTGCCGGCGTTCTCGCGCGGCGCCTCGCCTTCGGCGGGCTTGGCGCGCCTGCCCCGTCCGCCTCGCG
>NZ_VWRN01000062.1 GCF_008632125.1 Cupriavidus cauae | reverse complement strand
CAGCGTGCGGAACGCGGCGAGCGTGGCGCCGAGCGCGGTGAGCGTGCCGAACGCGGGGAACGTGCGGAACGCGGCGAGCGCGCCGAACGTGGCGATCGCGCCGAGCGTCAGCCGCGCCAGCCGCGCCAGGGCGAGGCGCAGCCGGCGCAGGCCGAAGCCCGCCAGCCGGACGCCGTGCAAGGCGAACGTGGCGAGCGCACCGAGCGCAGCGAAAACCGTCGCGAACGCAACCAGGAACGCCGCGAGCGCCAGCGCGACCGGCAACGTGAGCGCAGCGAGGCGCGCGCCGCCGACGCCGACCAGGCCGACCTGGAAGCCGGCGTGCCGACCCAGCCGCTGCCGGTGGCCGCACTGACCGACGAGGCTGGTGCCGTCCGCGCCGACCTGCCGGAAACCGCCGATACCGCCGAAAACGGCGAGGGCGAGGAGCGCCGCCGCCGCAATCGCCGTGGCCGCAACCGCTATCGCCGCGAGCGCGAGGAAGGCGCCACCACCGAAACGTCCGAGACCGCCGACGCAGAAGGCGCGGAAGGCCAGGCCGAGAACGCCATCGCCACCATGCCGGCCACCGGCCAGGCCCTGGCCGAGGCCAGCGAGGCTGCCGACGTCACGCCGGTGCCGGTCGCCGCGGTCGCGGCTGCCGAAGCCGAAACCGCGGGCGTCGCACCGACCGCCGCGATGCCGACCCAGGCCGTGCCGGCCCAGCCGGCCCCGGCTCCGGTGATCGCCGCCGAACTGGCGCCTGGCAG
>NZ_VWRN01000061.1 GCF_008632125.1 Cupriavidus cauae | reverse complement strand
GGGGTCGTCTCAGAAAACGGAAAAAATCGTACGCTAAGACCCGGAGAGCGGACGTAGCGGCCTGAACTTCCCCGCGCCGATCTTGGCGCTGCTACGCCAGAGGTAATCGCCGGTCAGGTTGATGTGTTCCCAGCCGAGTGGCGACAGGTACTGCAACAGGCCGTCATCGACGGCTTGACCGTGGCCGCGCAGGGCGTTCGCCGCCCGCTCCAGATAGACCGTGTTCCACAATACGATGGCCGCCGTTACTAGGTTGAGGCCGCTGGCCCGGTAGCGCTGCTGCTCGAAACTGCGGTCGCGGATTTCGCCCAGGCGGTTGAAGAACACGGCACGGGCCAGCGCGTTGCGGGCTTCGCCCTTGTTCAACCCGGCATGCACGCGGCGACGCAGTTCCACGCTTTGTAGCCAGTCCAGAATGAACAGCGTGCGCTCGATGCGTCCCAGCTCGCGCAAGGCGACGGCCAAGCCGTTCTGGCGCGGATAGCTGCCGAGCTTGCGCAACATCAGCGAGGCCGTCACCGTGCCCTGCTTGATCGAGGTAGCCAGCCGCAGGATTTCTTCCCAATGGGCGCGGACGTGCTTGATGTTGAGCGTGCCGCCGATCATCGGCTTCAGCGCGTCATAGGCGGCTTCGCCCTTCGGAATGTAGAGCTTGGTGTCGCCCAGGTCGCGGATGCGCGGCGCGAAGCGGAAGCCCAAGAGGTGCATCAGGGCGAAGACGTGATCGGTGAAGCCCGCCGTATCGGTGTAGTGTTCCTCGATACGCAGGTCGGATTCGTGGTACAGCAGGCCGTCGAGCACATAGGTCGAGTCGCGCACGCCGACGTTGACCACCTTGGTGTGAAACGGCGCGTACTGGTCGGAGATGTGGGTGTAGAAAGTCCGCCCAGGGCTGCTGCCGTACTTCGGGTTGATATGCCCGGTGCTCTCGGCCTTGCTCCCGGTTCGGAAGTTCTGGCCGTCCGATGATGATGTAGTGCCGTCACCCCAATGCCCAGCGAAGGGATGCCGTAATTGGGCGTTGACCAGTTCAGCCAGCGCCGTCGAGTAGGTTTCGTCGCGGGTATGCCAGGCTTGCAGCCACGCCAGCTTGGCGTAGGTCGTGCCGGGACAGGACTCGGCCATCTTGGTCAGGCCAAGGTTGATTGCATCGGCAAGGATGGTGGTCAACAGCAGATTCTTGTCCTTGGCCAAGTCGCCGGATTTCAGGTGCGTGAAGTGCCGGGTGAAGCCCGTCCATTCATCGACTTCAAGCAGCAGTTCGGTGATCTTGACGTGCGGCAGGATCATCGCTGTCTGGTCAATCAGTGCCTGCGCGGTGTCGGGCACTGCCGCATCCAGCGGCGTGATCTTCAGGCCCGACTCGGTGATGATGGCATCCGGCAGGTCGTTGGCTGCCGCCATGCGGTTGACCGTGGCAAGCTGTGTTTCCAGTAACGTCAGCCGCTCATTCAGGTACTGGTCGCAATCGGTAGCCACGGCCAGCGGCAATTCGCTGGCCAGCTTGAGGCTGGCGAACTTCGCGGGCGGCACTAGGTAGTCCTCGAAGTCCTTGAACTGGCGCGACCCCTGTACCCAGATGTCGCCCGAGCGCAGCGAGTTCTTGAGTTCTGACAGTGCGCACAGCTCGTAGTAGCGCCGGTCGATACTGGCGTCGGCCATCACCAACTTCTGCCAGCGCGGCTTGATGAAGCCGGTCGGCGCATCAGCGGGCACCTTGCGAGCGTTATCGCTGTTCATGCCGCGCAGCACGTCGATGGCATCGAGCACGTCCTTGGCGGCGGGCGCGGCCCGCAGCTTGAGCACGGCAAGGAATTCTGGCGCGTAGCGGCGCAACGTGGCGTAGCTCTCGCCGATGCGGTGCAGGAAATCGAAGTCCTCGGGCTGCGCGAGCTTCTGAGCTTCGGTGACGCTCTCGGCGAAGGCGTCCCAGGACATGACGGCCTCGATGGCGGCGAACGGATCGCGGCCAGCTTGCTTGGCCTCGATCAGCGCCTGACCGATGCGGCCGAACAATCGCACCTTGGCATTGATCGCCTTGCCGGACGCTTGGAACTGCTGCTGATGCTTGTTCTTGGCGGCGTTGAACAGCTTGCCCAGGATGCGGTCGTGCAGGTCAATGATCTCGTCGGTGACGGTGGCCATGCCCTCGATGGCGAGCGCCACCAGGGTCGCGTAACGACGCTGCGGCTCGAACTTGGCCAGGTCGGCGGGCGTCATCTGGCCACCCTCGCGGGCGATCTTGAGCAGGCGGTTCTGGTGTACTGACCGCTCGATGCCGGAAGGCAGGTCGAGCGCCTGCCACGCCTTGAGCCGCTCAATGTGTTCGAGCATGTGACGGGAGTTCGGTTTGACAGGCGACTGGCGCAGCCAGGCCAGCCAAGTCGTCTTGCCGTTGTCACGACGTTTCAGCAGATCGTCGAGGCGATGCCGGTGCCCGCTCGACAGCAGCTCGGACAGGGCTTCATAGATGCGCCGGTTGGCGCGGGTGATGGCCTCGGCGCAGACGCGCTCGACGACATCCAGCGTCGGCAAGATGATGTGCCGGTGGCGCAGCGCGTCAAGGACGCTGGCAGCCAACACGATGCCCTTATCCGTCTGCAAGGCCAGCTCGGTCGTTGCTTTGACGGCCTGGCGGTAATGGGCCAAACCGAACGGCACCATGCCCAGGTATGCCCGCAGTTCGAGCAGGTGTTCGCGCCGGGTTTCATCGCGCTCGGCGTACAGCGGCCAGCATGCGGGATCAGTGCGCAGTTGCCGTCCGATCCATTGCAGCAAGGACACAGGCACTGTGGCATCGGGAAGCAGTCCCTGACCAGGAAAGCGCAGCAAGCACAACTGCACCCCTACACCGAGCCGGTTCGCGTCGCCGCGCCGCTGGCGAATCAACGACAGGTCGGCCTCGCTGAAGGTGTAGAGCCGGATCAACTCATCTTCGGTATCGGGTAAGGCCAACAGGCTGGCCCGCTCAGCGACGGACAGGATGGAGCGGCGGGGCATGGTCAGTCGTCCGTTCTTAAGTATTGGTACAAGGTCTCGCGGCTGATGCCGAACTCGCGGGCGAGGTGGGCCTTTTTCTCGCCAGCGGCTGCACGCTGCCGCAACTCGGCCACCCTATCCGGCGAAAGCGCCTTTTTGCGGCCTCGGTACGCTCCGCGTTTCTTGGCGAGCGCGATGCCTTCACGCTGACGCTCACGGATCAAGGCGCGTTCGAACTCGGCGAATGCACCCATCACTGACAGCATAAGGTTTGCCATCGGCGAGTCTTCCCCGGTGAAGGTCAAGTGTTCCTTCGCGAACGCGATGCGCACGCCGCGCTGGGTGAGGCCCTGCACCAAGCGGCGCAGATCGTCCAGGTTGCGTGCAAGACGATCCATGCTGTGCACCACTACGGTGTCGCCCTCACGCACGAAGGCGAGCAGACGGTCCAGCTCGGGACGTTGGGTGTCCTTGCCTGACGCCTTGTCGGTGAACACCTTGTCCACCTGGACGTGTTCAAGCTGCCGTTCCGGGTTCTGATCGAAGCTGCTGACGCGGATGTAACCGATGCGTTGACCGTGCAAGGTGTTTTCCTGATTGGATGTGTCAGGAATAACTCTATGACCTTTGCCGGCTTATGTCAAACAATTGGCAAGGCGACTCTATTCTGACGCTTATGGCTTGGATGGGTTGACGCCAAGTTAGGGTATGCCTCAACCGGACGGCATTGGCCAGCGCGTAGGGTGCTTTGCTTTATGTTTCTATTGAAATGAAACGGCCGTTACGTTATAGTTGTTCACATCTAATGCATGAAGATGTTTGAATGAACGCACAAAACTGGTTATTGCTCACCTACAAGGTGCCACCCGAACCGGCCAAGAAGCGCATCGCGCTGTGGCGCAAGCTCAAAGGCATGGGCGCTGTCTATCTACAAAACGGCGTCTGCTTGCTGCCCAAGACCGACGATCACACCCGGCGACTCAAGATCATCGAGAACGAGATCAACGAAATGGCGGGCGATTCCGTCCTGCTGGAAACGGTTGCGCTTGATCGTGCTCAGGAAGACAAAGTCATTGCCCGCTTCAAGGCAGACCGCGACGAGGAATACAAAGAACTCCTTGGCAAGTGCGCCGACTTCGAGGCCGAGATCGCCCACGAAACCGAAGTTCAGCACTTCACCTACGCCGAGTTGGAAGAAAACGATGTCGATCTGAAGAAGCTCCAGTCCTGGCTGGAAAAAATCGCCAAGCTCGACTTCTACGGTGCCACGCTGGCCGCAGAGGCAGCCGAACGGCTCAAAGGCTGCGAAGCCTTGCTGGACGCCTACGCGCAACGGGTGTTCGACGCTCACGATGAAAACCGTTGAAAGAAGAGGACATATTTCATGCGGTTGTCTGCATTTATCACTTTCTTGAAAATGCGCCCGCAAGTGCGCACTGAATTTTTGACTCTGTTCATCAGCCTTGTGTTCACCCTGCTGTGCAATGGCGTGTTTTGGAATGCCCTTCTTGCTGGACGCGACTCCCTAACTTCTGGAACATGGCTAATGCTCCTTTGCACTGGGTTGCTGATCACCGGGCTGCAATGGTTGTTGCTCCTTCTGGTGGCCACGCGCTGGAGTGTCAAGCCACTACTGATTCTGCTTGCTGTCATGACGCCCGCCGCCGTTTATTTCATGCGCAACTACGGGGTTTATCTCGACAAGGCCATGCTGCGGAATCTGATGGAGACGGACGTCAGGGAAGCCAGTGAGCTGTTGCAATGGAGAATGCTGCCCTACTTGTTGGTTGCAGCCGTATCCGTGTGGTGGATTGCGAGAGTCAGGGTTTTACGAACGGGCTGGAAACAAGCGGTAATGATGCGCAGCGCTTGTCTGGCTGGCGCTCTCGCCATGATTTCCATGGGTCTGTGGCCAGTCATGGATGTGCTGATACCCACGCTTCGTGAAAACAAGCCGCTTCGCTATTTGATCACTCCTGCAAACTACGTCATCTCGGGCATTCGGGTTTTGACTGAACAGGCGTCATCGTCAGCAGACGAAGCAAGGGAAGTCGTTGCAGCCGATGCGCATCGAGGGCCTCAAGAACAAGGCCGCCGTCCTCGTGCTCTCGTACTGGTTGTCGGGGAAACCGTCAGGGCGGCTAATTGGGGGTTGAGCGGCTATGAACGACAAACCACCCCTGAGTTGGCCGCACGCGACGTGATCAATTTTTCCGATGTCACCAGTTGCGGGACGGATACGGCTACATCCCTTCCCTGCATGTTTTCCCTCAATGGTCGGCGCGACTACGACGAACGCCAGATTCGTCGGCGCGAGTCCGTGCTGCACGTTTTAAACCGTAGTGACGTCAACATTCTCTGGCGCGATAACCAGTCGGGCTGTAAAGGCGTCTGTGATGGACTGCCCTTTGAAAACCTGTCTTCGGCAGGCCATCCCACACTGTGCCATGGCGAGCGCTGCCTGGATGAAATTCTGCTCGAAGGGTTGGCCGAGAAGATAACAACAAGCCGCAGCGATATGCTGATCGTCCTGCATATGCTGGGCAATCACGGCCCAGCGTATTTCCAGCGCTATCCCGCAAGCTACCGACGCTGGTCGCCAACCTGCGACACCACCGATCTGGCCAGCTGTTCGCATGAAGCCTTGGTGAACACCTACGACAACGCCGTGCTTTACACCGATCATGTGCTTGCCCGTACCATTGACCTGCTGTCCGGCATCCGCTCACACGACACGGCGCTGCTGTACGTTTCCGATCATGGGGAATCGCTCGGCGAGAAAGGCCTGTATCTCCATGGCATACCTTACGTCATCGCGCCGGATGAGCAGATCAAGGTGCCGATGATCTGGTGGCAGTCGAGTCAGGTTTATGCCGACCAAGCCTGTATGCAAACTCATGCCTCTCGGGCACCGGTAAGTCACGATCACCTGTTTCACACCTTGCTCGGGATGTTCGACGTGAAAACCGCTGCCTACACGCCAGAGTTGGACCTTCTGGCAACATGCAGAAAAGGACAACCACAATGACGACGTCAACGGATGATCCGCCGAAACGCTGGCTCAACCGCACCGTCGCAGGTGCGGGGATCACGAGCTCATTGGGGGATTTCTGCTACGAAACCACCACGGTCATCCTGCCTGGCTTTCTGGCCGTACTCGGCATTCCCGCCGCCGTGCTTGGCCTCATCGAAGGCATTGCCGACGCCATCGCCGCATTCACCAAGATGGTGTCTGGCTACATCGCCGACAAGCTGGGACACCGCAAGCTCTTTGTGATGGTCGGCTACGGACTGACCCCGTTGGGGCAGGTGCTGATCGCGCTGGCGGCTGGCTGGCCCCTCCTGCTGCTGGGGCGCATCGTGTCCTGGTTCGGCAAAGGGCTGCGCGGCCCGCTGCGTGATGCCATCGTTATCCAGGCCGTGTCGCCGGAAACGCGTGGCCGCGCCTTCGGCTTTCACCGGGCTGCCGACACCGTGGGTGCGGTGATCGGCCCCTTGCTGGGCGTCGCGCTGCTGGGTTGGGCGCAAGGCATTCATTGGAGCGACGCGGCTGGACCCTTCCGGCTCGTATTATGGCTGTCGGTGATTCCGGGTGTCTTAGCCGTGCTGGCGTTTCTCACGCTGGTCAAAGACCCGGAGCATTCGCCCAACCCGGCCCTGAAGTTCTTCAGCTCGCTGCGTGGCCTGCCCGCCCGGTTCAAACGCTATCTCGGCGCGGTCGGCATCTTTGGCATCGGTGATTTCTCGCACAGCCTGTTGATCCTGGCGGCCACGACCTTGCTGACCCCCTCGCTGGGCGTTATCCAGGCGGCACAGGTGGCTGGCCTTCTCTATGTGTGGCGCAACCTCGTGCAGGTCGCTGTTTCCTACCCAGTGGGCGTGCTGGCGGATCGTGTCGGCCACTTGCCGGTGCTGATTGCCGGTTATGTGCTGGGCACACTGACGGCGGTGCTGACGGCGCTCGCATTCTGGCTGGGCATAGCCAGCGTGCCGCTGCTGGCCGGGGTGTTCTTCATTGCCGGTCTGTACGTGGCGGTCCAGGAAGCGCTGGAGTCCACCGTGACGGCCGAGATGGTGCAGCCGGACACGCTGGCGATGAGCTATGGCGCGCTGGGCACCGTCAATGGCGCTGCCAAGTTCATTTCCAGCGCCTCGGTCGGCGTGGTGTGGACGGCGGTCTCGCCTGTGGTCGGTTTCGGGCTGGCGGCCGTGTTGATGGCTGCCGGTACGCTGACACTGTTGCGCGTCAAGGGCAACTGAGCAATGGGCAGGCACGACCCGCGACCGTAGCGTGCCTGTCCATCACGAGTTTCTTTGCGGTGCTTAGCGTACGATTTTTTCCGTTTTCTGAGACGACCCC
>NZ_VWRN01000060.1 GCF_008632125.1 Cupriavidus cauae | reverse complement strand
CGCGCCCGCGGCCGGCGGCGGCGCCCGGCGCCCAGCCCGCCGAGCCCGCGCCGATGCTGCGCACGCCGCTGCTGTCGACCGAGAAGCTGATCATCGTCGGCGCGTCCACCGGCGGCACCGAGGCCATCAAGGAATTCCTGATGCCGCTGCCGCCCGATGCGCCGGCGGTGCTGATCGTCCAGCATATGCCGGCCGGCTTCACGCGCTCGTTCGCGCAGCGGCTCGACGGCCTGTGCCGCATCAAGGTCAAGGAGGCCGAGCATGGCGAACGCGTGCTGCCGGGCTACGCCTATATTGCGCCGGGCGACCAGCATCTGTTGCTGGCGCGCAGCGGCGCCAACTATGTTGCGCACCTGTCGCAGGACCCGCCGGTCAACCGGCATCGGCCGTCGGTCGACGTGCTGTTCGATTCGGCCGCCGTGCATGCGGGCAAGAACGCCATCGGCGTGATCCTGACCGGCATGGGCCGCGACGGCGCGCGCGGCATGCTGCGGATGCGCGAGGCCGGCGCCTACAACCTGGCGCAGGACGAGCAGAGCTGCATCGTGTTCGGCATGCCGAAGGAGGCGATCGCCGCCGGCGGCGCGCATGAGGTAGTGCCGCTGTCCGCGATGAGCCAGCGCGTGATGGCACGGCTGGCGACCTTCGGCACACGCGCGCAGCGCGTTTGACAACCACGCGGACGCGGCGCGGCTGGCCTGCGCGGCGCGTCCGGATAGACGCAATCATCCACAACCGTAATGGAGCCGTAGAGTGGACAAGAACATGAAGATCCTGGTGGTCGACGACTTCCCGACCATGCGCCGCATCATCCGCAACCTGCTCAAGGAGCTGGGTTTCGCCAACGTCGAGGAAGCCGAAGACGGCGCCGCCGGCCTGGAGAAGGTCAAGGACGGCAGCTTCCAGTTCGTGGTCTCGGACTGGAACATGCCCAACATGGACGGCCTGACCATGCTGCAGGGCATTCGCGCCGATCCCGCGATTGCGAAGACGCCGGTGCTGATGGTGACGGCCGAGGCCAAGAAGGAAAACATCATCGCGGCGGCGCAGGCCGGCGCCAATGGCTATGTGGTCAAGCCGTTCACCGCGGCGACGCTGGACGAGAAGATCACCAAGATCTTCGAGAAGATCGCCAAGGAAGGGGCCTGAGGCAGCCGCTATGTCCACCACGTCGAATATCAATATCGAGTCCGCCGAGCAGATCATCCAGCGCATCGGCAGCCTGACGCGCATGCTGCGCGACAGCATGCGCGAACTGGGCCTGGACAAGGAGATCGAGCGCGCGGCGCAGGCGATCCCCGACGCGCGCGATCGCCTGAGCTACATCGCCAACATGACCGAGAAGGCGGCCGAGCGCACGCTGAACGCGGTCGAGCTGGCGCAGCCGATCCAGGCCGACCTGGAGAAGCACGCCGAGGCGCTCGACAAGCGTTGGGAGGACTGGTTTGCACGGCCGGTCGAACTGGCCGACGCGCGCGAGCTGGTGCTCGACACGCGCGCCTTCCTGACCGAGGTGCCGACGCAGGCCCGCGCCACCGGCAGCCATCTGCTCGACATCATGATGGCGCAGGACTTCCAGGATCTGACCGGCCAGGTCATCAAGAAGATGATGGACATGATCCAGACGCTGGAGCAGGAACTGCTGCAGATGCTGATCGACAATGTCCCGGCCGAGCGCCGCGTCGAGGCCGGCCCGGCCACGCTGATGAACGGACCGCAGGTCAATCCGGAAGGCAAGCACGACGTGGTATCGGACCAGTCGCAGGTCGACGATCTGCTGGCGAGCCTGGGGTTCTGAGCGGCCTGTCGCTGGGCTATTCCGGCAGGTCCTTTCGCTTGCCGGAGACCGCTGCGCCGTCGGGCCGGTCCGGGGCAAAATGCGCGCCGACATGATCGATGAAGCGGTGCCAGCGCGGGGCATCGCCGGGAATATTGTCGGCCAGCATCGCCAGCAGACTGGCCTGATCCTGCGATGGGCATGTCTCGATGAGGTGCGGCCAGGCATCGAGGGCCGGTACCGGGGTCTTCTGTTGCTGGGCCTGGGCCGTGCGAGCGCGATCCAGTGCGGCCGCCACGGCGTCGAACGGCATTGTCGACGGCGGTGTCAGGTGCGGCTGCAACAATGTGCGCGCGCGCTTGTCCAGCCCGGGATAGAGGTGCTGCACCCGCTGCTCCAGCCTGCGGAACAGCGCGTCCCGCAGGCCGGCGGGCGCGGCCAGCACGCCCCGGATGGCCGCTTCGAAGGCCGATACGCCGCAAATCCAGCGAATCCGTTCGGCCAGGCGCAGGGGTTCGAGGATGTCGCGGTGCAGCGCAGCGTTCATGCCGCGGCAGCTCTGGCTCAGCGCAAAGGCGTCGGTCCGGCGCAGGTAGCGGGCCACATGGACCAGGATCTCCACGGGCATCGCGTCCAGCCGCCGCCGGCCGGCTTCGCCTTCCGGCTGGACAGTGGCGTCGGACGGGAGGGGAGCCGGAATGTCGGGCGTGGAACGCGGCGCGGGCAAGGGGAACAAGGTACCGAAAGGCATCGGGAAGCTCGAAGAAATGAGGAGGACGATGGGGTGGGTTGCTACCGTGCGCGGACGTCGACGCGTGCCCGTGGCCTCCGGCATGGGAGCGGCAGGTGAGCGGCAGGTGAGCGGCATTGGCATCGAACCCTCGACCAAAGCGGCGAACTTCGCGAGGGTCTTTCCGAATCGCGGCCGCATTACCGCTCTCGCTTGCGCCCTTGCCCACAAAAGAAAACCCGCACGCTGCCGTTAACTCGCTGACAGGACCGTTCCCCCGGCCTCCGCTGCGCACCCCCCCATCCCATCGCCAAAATAGCGCCGCAATCCCCCGCCTATTCGGCCTAATACCCGCCGCCGCCGACTCCGATAATCGACCCCGTCGAAGGGCGGCATGCCGCTTCGCCACGGAGCGGCCATGTCCGAAGAAAGCGATCTCGAAAAAACCGAACCCGCCTCACCCCGGCGCCTGGAAAAGGCGCGCGAGGAGGGGCAGGTGGTGCGTTCGCGCGAGCTCGGCACCTTCGTGATGCTGATGGCCGGCGTGGCCGGCCTGTGGGGGCTCGGCGGCATGCTGGGCCGCAAGCTCGATACCGTGATGCGCGCCGCGCTGTCCTTCGAGCCCGCCGTGGCCCACGATCCGGCCCGCATGCTGGCCGGCTTCGCGCAGCTGGTCTGGGAATCGCTGCTGGGCGTGCTGCCCCTGCTGCTGCTGTTTGCCGCCGCGGCGCTGCTGGCGCCGATGGTGCTGGGCGGCTGGCTGTTCTCGACCAAGTCGCTGCTGCCCGATTTCTCCCGGCTGTCTCCGTTCAAGGGGCTGGGCCGGCTGTTCTCGGCGCAGTCGCTGGTCGAGCTGACCAAGGCCGTCGCCAAGTCGCTGCTGGTGGGCGGCGTGGGTTTCTGGGTGCTGTGGCGCCATCTGCCGGATGCCGTGGCGCTGATGAACGCGCCGGTGCAGGAGGCGCTGCTGCGCCTGCTCGAACTGGTGCTGCTGTGCTGCGCGCTGGCCGCCGGTTCGCTGCTGCTGGTGGCGGGCATCGACGTGCCCTGGCAATTCTGGGACTACTTCAAGAAGCTGCGCATGACCAAGGAAGAGGTCAAGCAGGAGCACAAGGAAAGCGAGGGCAACCCGCACGTCAAGGGCCGCATCCGCCAGCTGCAACGCCAGATGGCGCGGCGCCGGATGATGGCCGAAGTGCCGAAGGCCGACGTGGTGGTCACCAACCCGACCCATTTCGCCGTGGCGCTGCGCTACGAGGAAGGCCGCATGGGCGCGCCCCGCGTGGTCGCCAAGGGCACCGAGGAGGTGGCCGCGCGCATTCGCGAGCTGGCCGCCGAGCATCGCGTGCCGATCCTGTCGGCGCCGCCGCTGGCGCGCGCGCTGCACCGCCATGTCGAACTGGGCCACGAGATCCCGTCCGGGCTGTACACCGCCGTGGCGGAAGTGCTGGCCTGGGTCTACCAACTGAAACACTGGCACCACGCCAACGGGCCGCTGCCCGAGGCCCCGACCGGCCTGCCGGTGCCCGATGAACTTGCCGTACCGGAAAGCCGCGCATGAATGCATTGAACTCGCTGTTCCGACTGACGGGCGGGCAGTCCGCCGGCCAGCTGAAGGCACTGGCCGGGCCGCTGCTGATCGTGATGATCCTCGGCATGATGGTGCTGCCGCTGCCGCCCTTCCTGCTCGATCTGCTGTTCACCTTCAATATCGCGCTGTCGATCATGGTGCTGCTGGTCGGCATGTACACGCAGCGTCCGCTAGACTTCGCCGCGTTTCCGGCCGTGCTCCTGTTCTCGACGCTGCTGCGGCTGTCGCTGAACGTCGCCTCCACGCGCGTGGTGCTGCTCGAGGGCCATACCGGCCCCGACGCGGCCGGCAAGGTCATCGAGGCATTCGGCCACTTCCTGGTGGGCGGCAATTTCGCGGTCGGCATCGTGGTCTTCGCGATCCTGGTGGTGATCAACTTCATGGTGATCACCAAGGGCGCGGGCCGTATCGCCGAGGTCGGCGCACGCTTCATGCTGGACGCGATGCCTGGCAAGCAGATGGCGATCGACGCGGACCTGAACGCGGGCCTGATCAACGAGGAAGGCGCGCGCAAGCGCCGCGCCGAGGTCGCGCAGGAATCGGACTTCTACGGCGCGATGGACGGTGCCAGCAAGTTCGTGCGCGGCGATGCGATCGCCGGCCTGCTGATCATGTTCATCAATGTCTTTGCCGGCATGGTCGTCGGCATGGTGCAGCACGACCTGGACTTCTCGACGGCGGTGCGCAACTACACGCTGCTGACCATTGGCGACGGCCTGGTCGCGCAGATTCCGGCGCTGGTGATCTCGACCGCCGCCGGTGTTATCGTCTCGCGCGTGTCGAACAACCAGGACGTCGGCGAGCAGCTGACCGGCCAGCTGTTTTCCGATCCGCGCGTGCTGTACATCACCGGCGGCATCATCGGTTTGCTCGGCATCATCCCCGGCATGCCGCACATCGCCTTCCTGCTGCTGGCGGGTGCGCTGATCTGGTTCGGCACCTATGTCGGCAAGCGCCAGCAGGCGGCCAGGCAGACCGCCAAGCGCGAAGAACGTGCGCCGGCGCTGGCCAACGAGAACACCGAGGCCACCTGGGACGACGTCACGCTGGTCGATCCGCTGGGCATGGAAGTCGGCTACCGGCTGATTCCGCTGGTCGATCGCGCGCAGAACGGCGAACTGCTGGGCCGCATCAAGAGCATCCGCAAGAAGGTGGCGCAGGAGATCGGCTTCCTGGTGCCGGTGGTCCATATCCGCGACAACCTGGAACTGAAGCCCAACGCCTACCGCATCACGCTCAAGGGCGTGGAGATCGGCTACGGCGAGGCCGTGCCCGGCCAGTGGATGGCGATCGACCCGGGCCAGGTCAGCGGCACGCTGCCCGGCACGCCGACGCGCGATCCGGCCTTCGGCCTGCCGGCGGTCTGGATCGACAGCGGCATCAAGGAACAGGCGCAGGCGCTCGGCTACACCGTGGTCGACGCCAGCACCGTGGTGGCCACGCACCTGAACCATCTGATCCATCAGCACGCGGCCGAACTGCTGGGCCGCCAGGAAGTGCAGCAGCTGCTGGACCGCATCGCCAAGGAATCGCCGAAGCTGACCGAGGACCTGGTGCCGAAGACGATCACGCTGACGGCGCTGCAGAAGGTGCTGCAGAACCTGCTGGACGAAAGCGTGCCGATCCGCGACATGCGCACCATCCTCGATGTGATCGCCGAGCATGCGCCGAAGATCAGCGACCCGAACGAGCTGACCGCGCTGGTGCGCATGGCGCTGGGCCGCGCGATCACGCAGCAGTGGTTCCCGAACGGCGCCGACCTGCAGGTGATCGGCCTGGATGCGGGCCTGGAGCGCGTGCTGTCGCAGGCTTTGAACTCCGGCGGCAGCATCGAGCCGGGCCTGGCCGATGCGCTGCTGCAGCAGGCGCAGGGGGCGGTGGCACGTCAGGAGCAGATGGGTCTCGATCCGGTCCTGCTGGTTCCGCATGCGCTGCGGCCGCTGCTGTCCCGCTTCCTGCGGCGGACCATGCCGCAATTGCGGGTGCTGTCGCATTCCGAGGTGCCGGACAACCGCAATATCCGCATCACCGCGATGATCGGCGGCGCGGGCTGAGTCCGCCCGGTTTCGCGTTTCGCGGCGGTACCGATCAAGGCGAGGGCGCGCTCACCGTAGCGTTCACTGCGGCGCTCACTGCGGCGCCCCCTTCCGTTTGCGCGAGCCCGTCGCAACGGCGACGTCCTCGGCGGGCAACGCCCACATCTCGGCGAGCCACCGATCGCGCGACGGCTGGTCCTTCAGCAGGCGCTCGATCAGCGAACTGAGCATGAACGATGACGAGGCGCGTGCATCGGCCGGCAGTGCCCGCACCGCGCTCTCCAGCAGCGGCAGCAGCGCGCGGGCGTCTGCTTCGTTGCGGCATCGCAATGCCACCGCGCGCAACACGTTGGCCACGATGCCGATGCCATGGTGCTGAAGCGGGGCAAGCTTCAAGGCCTCTTCCAGCAACCAGCGCGCACGCGGGACGCTCCACTGTTCGGCGCCCCAACGGCCCTGCATCGGTGACAGCGACAGCAGCACGGCGCCGCGATGGGCCAGCGGCAGCAGGGTCAGCATTTCCGACAGCGCGTTGAGCGCCTCGGCGAGCGTGCGAGGCATCCTCGCGCAGAGCAGCTCGCCCGGATCCGCGGCAACGTCATCCGATGCCTGCACAAAGACCCCCTGTGCCGGGTAGTCGAACAGCACGGTGGCCAGCTTGCTTGCAAGCATTCGCCGGGCGGCACGCGGCAGATCCTCCAGCTCGGCGATCTGCATGCGCCACCTGTGCGGCGTGATGTCGCGCGTGGTGGCCATCGCGGCGGACAGGCGGCCGCGCTCCTCCACAGGCAGCCGTACACCGATCCGGACCAGCGCGGCATGGCGCTGGGGCGGCAGCGGCGCCAGGCCGTGGCTGGCCAGTTCCAACAGGACCGGCAGCATGGCCCCCGGGTTCACGGCCGTCTCGGCGCAATGCGCCAGCGCATGCCAGCGGTTCTCCTGGATGTCGATGGGCAGGCAGGCGACCACGTTGGCCAGGTCGCTGTACACGGCCACGGCGTGCTCCGGCGGCACGGCCGCGGCGGCGACGAACACCTGATCCCATCGCGCGGCCATTCCCGGGTCGTCGGGCGGGGTGTAGCGCAGCACCCGCGCCAGCAACGTCACGCGCCATTCCCCGGGCAGCGCCTGGGCAGCCTGCGCGATCGCCTCGCGGATCGGTCTTTCCAGTTGGTTCGCTTCCGCCTCGTCGTCGTCGTCCAGGCCGTAGTCTTCCAGGCGGTTATGCTCGGCGAGCCGGCCGAGGATCATGGCGACGTCGGCCGGCGGCAGGTGCGAGCCCACGTAACCGATGAACGCCTGCCAGCGCGGGGCAAGCTGCGCCGGCCTGTCCGCCGGATCGGCATCGTCGCGATGCACGAATTCGGTCAGCTCGGCAAGGACGTTTCGCTGCGCGGGCAGCGGAAGGCGGCGCGTCAGCGATTCGATCTCGTCCCAAGCCTGCGCGAGCCGGGCGGCCTGATCGCGGGGCGCGTCCCAGACCAGCCGTTTGGCGAGGTTCGCCAGCACGTTGGCGTGGTCCTCCGGCAAGGGCATGCCGGCAGCAGCCGAGTTGCGCACCGCTGCCAGCACAATGGCCTGCGCGTGCGCGTATTCGGCTTCCTGCTTCGGTATGCCATTGGCCATCAGGGCCAGCATCCGGCCGCGCGCGTTCGGCGGCAAGGCGGACACGATACGGCTCCATTGACCGACCGTCGGCAACGGCGTGCCTGCCGTGCCGAACCACCGCAACAGCAGGCGTACCCGTGTCTCCGGCGGCGAGGCGAGCACCCTCTCGAGTAATTCGCCATGGGCCTCCGTGCAGCTGCGCGCCTGGGCGAGACGCTCCCGCGCCGGGTCCTCGGCCGCATAGAGCTCGTCCCACCAAGGCCTGGCGCACGCCTGCAGCTGGCGCGCCAGCAGCTCGCCCGACGGTTCCGTCAGCAGGGGGTGCAAGGCTTGCGCGCGCTGGGCAACGGCATGGAACAAGGCGGGGCGGCTTTCCGCCGGCGCCGCCAGCACGCCGCGAATCGCGCCCTGGACGCCGGTCAGGCTGTTGATCCAGCGGATCCGCTCGCCAAGGCGCAGCGGCTCGATGACGTCGCGGCGCAACGCCTCGAATATCGGCCAGCAGGCGCGGCCAAGGGCCAGCGCCGCATTCGGCCGCAGGTAGCCGGCGATGCGTACAAGGATCTCGGTGGGCAGCAACACCAGCCGCAGATCGTCGGCGCCACGCCTGTGGGCCCGCATGACGCCGGATGGCACGGTGGCAGTCGGGAGGCAGTCGCGCGGTGTCGAATCGCAGGGGCGGACGGACAAGGGGGGCGAGGTATCGAGCGGCATGGCGGGCTGGTCGCGATCGAGCGGTCGATCGGCGGGAATCGTGAAAAAGCAGCGAGTCTGTCAGGGACGAACGGTCCCCACTTCCAAAAAGATCCGCGCTGTCGACGCAACGGAGAGCCTTCCTTGCCGCCTGCCAGCCATCGTGGGCGAAATAAAACCGCATGGCTGCCGTTAACCGGTAATCAGACCGTGCTGCCGCGATTCGCCCGGCCGGCGGCACCGTCATCGTCCAAATAGCGCCGCAATCCCCCGCCTATTCGCCCTAATAGCGCCATGCCCCCGCTCGGATAATCGAGACGTCGAAGGGGCAGGCTGCCGCTTCGCCGAGCGGCGCGCGGCGACCACACGAGAGTCGCCCCACGGCCGCCGATTCGCCGGTGCACCGAAACACCGGCGCAGGGAAAGCGGGACGGCCGACCTTTCACCTCGATCCGAACCGCTTGCTTGCCGGCGGGCACATGGCCGCCGCGCAAGACGTTGTTCCGGCCCACCGTACCGGAGCCGGACCACCGGAAGATCGGAATCGTTGCCATACCGGCGTTGCCGCGGGAACCCACTGAATCAAGGGTCGTAAGACATGAGCGTAGCCAAATTTGTGGCGGCCACCGGCCGCGAAGCCTTGCGCCAGGTGCGCGAAGCCATGGGGCCGGACGCCGTGGTGCTGTCCAACCGCACCGTCGACGGCGGCGTGGAAATCGTGGCGATGCGCGATACCGATCTCGGTGCGATCTCCGACAGCGCGCCCCGGTTCCAGCCGCCGGTGCGCGAGCCGATCCAGGTCGCGGCCGCGGAAGACATCGACGGCATCCGCGGCGAACTGCAATCGATGCGCGCGCTGATCGAGCGGCAACTGTCGGGCATCGCGGTTCCCGCCGTGCCGGCCGCCGCCGCCGATCCGCTGCGCGAGTCGCTGTTCGAATGGCTGGTCGGCGCGGGCTTTTCCGCGCAACTGGCGCGCACGCTGCTGGCGCGGCTGCCGGCCGGCTACGACCGTCCGGCCGCGATGGGCTGGATCCGCCAGGAGATCGCCAGCAAGGTGCCGGTACTGGCCGACGAGGACGCGCTGTTCGGCCAGGGCGGCGTGCTGGCGCTGGTCGGGCCCACCGGGGTCGGCAAGACCACCACCACCGCCAAGCTGGCCGCGCGCTTCGTGCTCAAGCACGGCGCCGACAAGCTGGCGCTGCTGACCACCGACACCTTCCGTATCGGCGCGCACGAGCAGCTGCGCATCTATGGCGACATCCTTGGCGTGCCGGTGCATGCGGTCAAGGACGCGTCCGACCTGCGCCTCGCGCTGGGCGCGCTGTCGCAGAAGCATCTGGTCATCATCGATACCGTCGGCATGAGCCAGCGCGACCGCAACCTGTCCGAGCAGATCGCGATGCTGGCGGGCGCGCCCGCGCCGGTGCAGCGCGTGCTGCTGCTCAACGGCGCCAGCCACGGCGATACGCTCAACGAGGTGGTGCACGCCTACCGCCACGACGCCGCGCCGGGCGCCGGCATCGACGGCTGCATCATCAGCAAGCTCGACGAGGCCACCCATCTGGGTTCGGTGCTCGATGTCGTGATCCGGCATCGGCTGCCGGTGTTCTACGCCTCGACCGGCCAGCGCGTGCCCGAACATTTGGAACTGGCGCGCGGCGACGCGCTGGTCGAGCGCGCCTTCCTGATGCCGCGGCGCGGTTCGGTGTTCGCCGACGCGCAGGCCGCACGGCGTGCGCTGGCTGCCCAAGGTGCGGACGACGCCGCCGATGCGGGCCGGGGCGCGAGCAACGAAGCGCACGACGTGCTGCGCTCGATCGCCGACAGCGGCCATGCCGTGGGCGCCTGCGTCAACGCGCTGCGCGACGGCTCCTATGGCTTTGCGCTGCTGCGCGAGCTGTGGGCGAGCCGCGCCGCGCAGGCCGAGCTGCGTCCGCTGGTACGCCAGGTCCGCGATGCGATCTGCCAGGACGCAAGCCGGCATTGCGAACACTTCGTGCTGTCCGCCTCGGTGACGCTGCCCTGCGCGGTGCCGGGCCGGCGCGCGCCGCAGCCGTGGCAACACACGCTGTGGCTTGGCGATCGCGACGGCATGCCGCTGATGGCCACCGTGACGCCGCTGGCGCGCGCGCAGCAGGCCGGCGGCTGGGACGCCGAGATGGCCCACTGGCGCGCCGCGCTGGCCGCGCGCCGTACCGTCGTCCATCTGCTCGACACGATGCCGGCCGGCGCCACGCTGCAACGCTGGCAGTCGAGCGGCGAGCGCTGGCTGGCGTCCGCGCGCAAGAGCGCGCGCGTGCTGTGCGATGGCACGGCATGGAAGCTGGACGCGCTGGCCGACACGCTGACCTTCCACGCGCAGGCCGAACTGCGCTGGCGCGACCGCGACGCGGTGCAATGGATGGCGCAGACCCGGGTGCGCGTGGTCGAAGGGCAGGCGCGCGCGGCGCGCGGCGCCACCAGCAAAGGGGGCATCGATGCCGTACTGCTGGCAGTGCGTACCATCGAGCGCGACAGCGGGCAGACGCTGGCCGTCGACTATCTGCTGGCCGATCCGGCGCTGGCCGGGGCCGGCGCGCAGCTCGCCCAGTGGGCGCGCTGGGGCGATGCCGCGGCGCTGCAATGCCGCACGCTGCGCCATGCGCTGGATCATCTCGGCCGCCCGGCCGGCACCTCGCCGCAAGTGTTCGACGTCGACGCGCTGGTCGCGCTGCAGGCCGGCATGACCGCCTTGCGGCTGGCCCATGCGCCGGCCGCGGCGGCGATCGATTGCCTGGCCGGTCTGGCCGGCCGCGCCGCCGCCAGGGACGCGGCGCCGGGCGCCGCCGCGCTGCTCGAAGGCCTGGGCCGCCTGCTGGCCTTGCTCGACGTGCTGGAGAACTTCCCGGGCCGCAACGCCGCGCCAGCGTCCAATGCGGTGGCGAACGAGAAGAAGGCGGGGCTTGACGCCATCGCCGTCAACAACGCCCCCACGGACGCCGTGACTACCGCCGCCACCACTGCCGTCACTTCGGCTGCCACTTCGGCTGCCACTTCGGCCGCCACTTCGGCCGCCAGGCATGCCACCACGGAACCGATGCTGGCGACGCCGGCCTTGCCGGAATCCGCCCAGCATCTGGCGCAACGGATGACGCAGACGGGCGCGGGCGCGCAAGCCAACGCGTCGGCCAGGTTCGACCTGGCCGCGCTCGGAGACTGACCCAACATGCTCGCCGTCGATCAGGCCGAAAGCCTGCGCCGCATGCTGGCGCCGCGCGCCACCCGCCGTATCGCCGTGCTGGGTTGCGAGCCCGGCGCCGGTGCGACCACGGTCGCGCTGGGGCTGGCCCATGCGCTGGCGTTGCAGGGCGAGCGCGTGCTGCTGGTCGATGAAGACCTGGCGCACGCGCGCGCCACGCGCCTTGCCGGCGCTTCGCCGTCGGGCACGCTGGCCCAGGTGCTCGCCGGCGCCATCGCGGCCGAGGCCGCGGTGGGGCGCCGCGAAGCCGGCATGCCGGCGCTGCTGCCCGGCGATGCGTCGGCGTGGGGCGCGCTGCAGGCGCTGCAGGGCTTTCGCACCGTCGTCAGCGATGCGCGGCTCGGCGCCGATGGCGCGCTGTCGCGCTTCTCCGGCGCCGCGCACAACCTGGTGGTGGTGATGCGGCCCGAACGCGAATCGCTGACCGCGGCGTATGCCTGCATCAAGCGGCTGCATCACCGCTATGCCTGCCGGCAGTTCGAACTGGTCGTCAATGGCGCCGCCAGCGAAGCGTCGGCGATGGCGATCGCCGGCAATCTGGCGCGCACCGCGGGCCAGTACCTGGGCGTGCAGGCGCGCTGCGCCGGCGTGCTGCCGGCCGACCCGCTGGTCGCGCGCGGCACGGCGCTCTCGCGCGGCGTCGTCGATGCCTTCCCTGGCGCGCCGGCCACCGCCATGCTGCGCCGACTTGCCGCCAGCATCGCTGGCTGGCCTCTTTCACCCGATCCCGAACCGATGCCCGCTGCGGGCGCGCCGGGCGCAGCGACTGCTGCCGCCGGCGCCGCGCCGCCCGCATCGGCGATGGCCTGCTAGCACTCGCGAGAATTCCACCATGTACACGATCCAGGGAAAGCTCGAACAGACCGACACCGTCCAGACCCATGCGCCGCTGGTACGGCGCATTGCCCTGCAACTGGCGGCGAAGCTGCCGGCCAGCGTGCAACTGGACGACCTGATCCAGGCCGGCATGATCGGCCTGCTCGACGCCGCCCGCCGCTACGAAGACACCCACGGCGCGCGCTTCGAAACCTACGCCAGCCAGCGTATCCGCGGCGCGATGCTCGACGAGGTGCGCGCCAACGACTGGCAGTCCCGCAGCCTGCGCCAGTCGACGCGCCGGATCGAGCGGACCGTGCGCGCGCTGGAGCAGAAGCTCGGCCGCACGCCGCTGGACTCCGAGGTCGCCGAAGAACTGGAGATGCCGCTGGACGAATACCAGAGCATGCTCAACGAGGTCTATGGCTGCCAGCTGCTGCACTACGAGGATTTCGAGCGCTCCGGCGAGGAGGATTTCCTCGATCGCCACCTGACCGTCAGCGAGGACGGCAATCCGCTGACGCTGCTGATGGAGAGCGGCATGCGCGGCGCGCTGATCCGCGCGATCGAGCGCTTGCCCGAACGCGAGAAGCTGGTGTTGTCGCTGTGCTACGACCAGGAGCTGAACCTGCGCGAGATCGGCGCGGTGCTCGAGGTCACGGAGTCGCGCGTGTGCCAGATCCGCAGCCAGGCGATCAACCGGCTGCGCAGCCAGTTGCGCGGGCTGCTGTGATGGATCGCATGCCAGCTCGCCCGGTCCGGTGGTGCCGCGCGCTGCGGCGCCCGATCTCCCGCCCGATGGTGGCGGTTGCAACGGTGGCCGCGGCGACGGTGGCGATGATGATGGCGGCCCCCGTCGCCGCCTCGCCGCTGATCCACACCAACTTCGGCGGCGAGTCGCGCCATGCCTGGACCGCCTCGGTGGTGGCGCCCGCGCTGCATGGCCGCGGCGTGCGCGCCTTGTCGGCGCCTATCCTGCCCAGCGGCTATCTGACGCAGTCCGAAGGCGTGATCACCGCGGTGCGCTGGCGTTACCGTTTTGCGCGTGTGCCACCGCCAAATCTGCAAGCCTATCTCTGTAATGCCAATCGCTGCGTGCTGCTGCCCGGGGCCGAAGGCAAGACCGATGCCTTCCGCGGCGACGACGCCGACAAGGGCTTTGTGTTCGCGTTCCGCATACCGGGACAGGGCCCGCTGACCCCCGTGCTGCAAGGCCAGGCCAGCCAGGTCACGGTCAGTTATCGCTGATGGCGGGGGCCGCGGGGACGCGGCAAGGTGACCTCGAAGTCGCCGTCATGACGATGTGATTTGCGATGTTCTTGCCGGCCCCGAACGGGTGGCATTGAATGTGCTTGTTGCCTACCGAGAATATGGCAGCGAGACATCGAAATGAGCCCCAACCGAACCAGCGGTAATCGCATCCGCCTGCTGGAAAACGGCGACGAATATTTCCCGCGTGTGTTTGCCGTGATCGCCGCCGCGCAGACCAGCGTCCTGCTGGAAACCTTCATCCTGTTCGACGACCGCGTCGGCGTGGCGCTGCGCGAGGCCTTGATCGCCGCGGCCAGCCGCGGTGTGCATGTGGCGATCACCGTCGACGGCTACGGCTCGCCCGATCTGCCGCCGGAGTTCGTCTCCGGCATGGTCGCGGCCGGCGTGCGCTTCCATATCTTCGCGCCGCGCCGGCGGCTGCTGGGCGTGCGGACCAATCTGTTCCGCCGGCTGCATCGCAAGCTGGTCGCGATCGACGGGCGCATCGCCTTCATCGGCGGCATCAACTTCTCCGCGCAGCACCTGACCGATCACGGCCCGCAGGCCAAGCAGGACTATGCGGTCGAGGTCGAAGGGCCGGCCGCCGCCGAGGTGCATCGCTTCCTCGTGCAGACGCTGCCGCCGGGCGATGTCGACGTGCCCTCCGTACCGCCCGCGCCGCCGGCCGGCAACATGGCCGCCTGGCTTGTCACGCGCGACAACGACGCGCATCCGACCGACATCGAATGGGAGTACCTGCAGGCGATCCGCGCCGCGCGGCATCAGGTGGTGATCGCCAACGCCTACTTCCTGCCCGGCTATCGCCTGCTACATGCGATTTGCGAGGCGGCGCAGCGCGGCGTCGACGTGCGACTGATCCTGCAGGGCAATCCCGACATGCTGTGGGTCAAGCGCATGGCCGACATGCTGTACGCCCATCTGCAGGACGCCGGCGTGCGCATCTTCGAGTATTGCGAGCGGCCGTTGCACGGCAAGGTCGCCGTGATCGACCGCGACTGGTCCACCGTCGGCTCCAGCAACCTGGATCCGCTGAGCCTGTCGCTGAATCTCGAGGCCAATCTGGTGATCCGCGACGCCGGCTTCGCGCGCGAGTTGCGCGCCAACCTCGACACGCTGATGGCCAATGCCTGCCGCGAGATCCCGCCCGATCGCGAGACGCCGCGCGCGCCGCTGCAACTGGCGGCCACCACGCTGATGTTCCACTTCCTGCGCCGCTTCCCCGCGTGGGCCGGCTGGCTGCCGGCGCACACGCCGAAGCTGGTGGTGGCCACCGCCGAGCCCCCGCGCCGGCCCTGGCGATTTCCCATCCTGAAGCGGGGCGCCGAATAGATGACGGCAAGACAGGCGAGTCATCCCACGGGAGCACGGCGGCGCAGCCGCTGGGCGCAGGTGCGCCGCATACTCGGCATCGCCTTCGTGGCGCTGGTGGTGGTGCTGGTGGTCAGGAAGCTGGCCGAGGTCGAATGGGCCGAGGTCTGGGTCACGCTGCAGGAATACGACTACCGCACGCTGACGCCGGCGGTGCTGCTGGTGATGCTCAGCTATTTCTGGCATTCGGCGTTCGACCTGCTGGGCCGCTGGTATGCGCGGCATCGGCTGTCGTCGCCGCGCGTGCTGGTGATTGCCTTCGTCAGCTATGCCTTCAACCTGAACCTGGGCGCGCTGGTCGGCGGCCTCGGCATTCGCTACCGGCTCTATTCGGGGGCGGGACTGTCGGGCGCACAGATCGCCTCGGTCTATACCATCGGCGTGGTCAGCAACTGGATCGGCTATCTGGCGCTGCTCGGCGCGGTGCTGGCCGCCCGCACGGTGGTGCTGCCGGTCGAATGGGGGCTCAATGCCACGTTGCTGCAGATCGCCGGATTTGCGCTGCTGGGCGTGGTCGCCGCGTATCTGGTCGCCTGCGCCAAGGCCAGGCGGCGCCGCTGGACGGTACGCGGGCATGCCTTCCATCTGCCGCCGCTGCGCTTCGCGGTGATGCAGTGCGCGCTGTCGATCACCAACTGGCTGACCATCTCGGCCATCATCCAGACCCTGCTGCCGTCGTCGGTGCCGCTGCTGGTGGTGCTGGGCGTGGTGCTGATCGGCAGCATCGCCGGGGCGGTGGCCCATATCCCGGCGGGCCTGGGCGTGCTCGAGACCGTGTTCGTGGTGCTGCTGGGCGACCGCGTCCCGCACCACGCACTGCTGGCGGCGCTGCTGGCCTATCGGGCGATGTACTACCTGTTGCCGATGCTGCCGGCGACGGTGGGATATTTCCTGCTGGAGGCGCGCGGACGGCGCGCCAGCACGGTCGAGCCGACCGCGTGAGGGAAGGGCGGACGCTTTAGCCGCTGGCCAGGCTGACGCCGCGCGGGCCGGCTTGCGCGCGGCCGTTGCGGCCGTAGACCGTCGCCGTGTCGCCGCGCTGGCGCAGCGTCTGCAGCGCGTCCTGCGTGTATTCCAGATGCGCGGACACCACGGCCCCGCTCAGCGCATTGGCCTCGGCCGCGCCGCGCGCGGTCAGCACCAGCGTGCGCCACGCGGTGGCGACGCCTTCGTCGATATGCAGTCCCACCAGCTGCCGGCCGCCGCCCACGCGAATGCCGAGCGCGGCCATCTGCGCCTGGCGCGCGGTGCCCAGCTGGGCGATCTGCTGTGCCAGTTCCTGCTTGTGCTGCACCAGCTCGCCCAGCGACTGGAAGTCGCCGGTGCGAATCGCGTTCCGTTCCTGCTGCAGGGCATCGACAAAGGCCGCGATGGCTTGCGTTTCGTGCTGCATGCTGGCGATCAGGGCTTGGCTCATGGGCGCGAAGTCGAAGGAAGTCGGTGGGGAATCGGGGGCCGGGCGGCGCGGATATCGGGATCGAACGCAGGATCGACGCAGGATCAACGCGATATCGATGCCTGCTCAGCGGCCGTTGTCCTGCGTCAGTTCGCGCAGCGTGGCCAGCAGACCGTCGGCGATCTTGCTGGGGTCCATCTTCAGGCGGCCCTCGGCGATGGCCTGGCGGATCTCGTCCACCTTGGCCTGGTCGATATCGCCGTCGGCCTCATGGGCGAGGCGCGTGCCGATATCGCGAACCTGGGTGCCCAGCGGGCTCATGGTCAGGCCGCCCGCGGCCGGTGCGGCGCCCGCAACGGGGCTCGACGCGGTGCGTCCAGTGCTTTCAGCGGCACCTTCGCCGGTGCGCGGCAGAGTCGATTGGTGGATCTTCACGGGATGTCCTTGCTGGGTTTGCTCAGCTTAACGGCGCAGGGTCGCCAAACTTTAGGACGCGAATTGTGACACGCTGTAACGAAGTCGGGGGCTTCGGGGGCTATTGCTGCAGCACCACCGTGTCCGCGTCCCGGACCAGCCCGTTGACCACCTGGCCGCTCTTGAGCCGCACCTGCACGGTATTGCCCGCGGCGGCGTCGGCCAGGATCTTGCCCTCGCTGCGGATCTGGAAGGCCTCGCCTTCGATGGTCACCGAGACCATCTGGCCCTGCTTGACCGCGATCGCCTTCCTGACCATGTCCATCCGCAGCGGCGAGCCGGCGGCGATCCGGTTGGCCGTGACCGCGCCTTCGAGCTGGGCCGGGTCGGTGACGACCGCGCGCGGCAGGCCGGCCAGATCGCCCTGGCGCTGTTCCAGGTCGGCCGGACCGATCGGCTGGCCGGGCGCCAGCGCATGCGCGGCGACATAGTAATCGGCCACCACCGAGACGCGCGCCTGGACGTAGCGTGTCCACGGCCGCTCGCCGCCGCAGCGCACGCCGACCGAGACGCGGCCCCAGGCCGCCGCGCCGCCCGGCAGGAACGGCTGCGGCGACACGCATTCGCGCGCGCGCCCGCCCGACGGCGGCACCACCTGGATGCTGGCCTTGCCCGGCAGCCCGGCGGTCTCGCGCAGCAGGAACTGCTCGACCGCGACGCGCACCGGATCGTCGGTGAACGGCGACGGCTGCGCAGCGTGCGGCGGCGCGGACGGTGCGGACGGTGCGGACGGCACGGGCGTCGTCGTGGCGGTCGCCGCCAGCGCGGCGGTGCAATGCAGCGCCGCGCAGAGCGCCAGCAAGGCGAGGCGGGCCGGTGCCGATCGGTTCGAGCGATGGTGCGAGCGACGGAGCGAGCAGCGGGGCGAGCTGGACATGGCGTGATCCCGGCAGGCGGAGCGAAAAGGAAAACGGGGAAGCCGGGCGCAGGCACGCGCGTAGCGCGTGTGGGGCGCGTGTAGACGCGATGAGCCCGGCAACGAGACCCCATTGTAGGCAGGGGCCCGCGCGCCCTCGGCCCGAAATGCGCAGATTTCCCCGTCCTATTCGTCCGATTGCACTGGCCACCCGCCACCTAAGATGGCACCCGTAAAGAAGGCCGGGTCCATTCCCGGCCGCCCTCACGCCTTTGCCGACGCAGGGGCGCGTGGTTTCGTCACACGTTCCTCGATAGCGAGAGATAGCGAGATACGGACATGATCGACAGACTCGATGCGTCGTTCCGTTTCCAGCAGGAAGCGTTGAACTTGCGCAATCAGCGGCAATCGGTAATCGCCGCCAATATCGCCAATGCCGATACGCCGGGCTTCAAGGCCCGCGACTTCGACTTTGCCAGCCAGCTGTCCGAATCGGTCGAGCGGGGGCGGCAGGCCAACGGCGTGTCGCTGTCGACCACGTCGACGCGCCATCTGCCGGGCCAGGCCTCGGTCGCCAGCGAGTTCGAACTGGCGTACCGCATTCCGATGCAATCGAGCATCGACGGCAACACCGTCGAAATGGACACCGAACGGGTGGCCTTCGCCGACAACGCGGTCAAGTACGAGTTCGGCCTGACGGTGATGAACGCGAAGATCAAGGGCATGTTGTCCGCCATCCAGTCGTGAGGAAACCATGCCGGCAATGAATATCTTCGACGTGACGGGCTCGGCGATGGCCGCGCAGTCGCAGCGCATGAACGTCACGGCCTCGAACCTGGCCAACGCGGACAGCGCAGTGGCACCCAACGGCCAGCCGTATCGCGCCAAGCAGGTCGTGTTCGGCCTCGCGCCGACGCCGGGCCAGGCCGACATCGGCGGCGTGCAGGTGCGTGGCGTGATGGAAGATCCGTCGCCGCCCCGCATGGTGCACAACCCCACCCATCCGCTGGCCAACGCCGACGGCTATGTGGTGATGCCCAACGTCAATCCGGTGGAGGAGATGGTCAACATGATTTCGGCGTCGCGGTCCTACCAGGCCAATGTCGAGGTGTTGAACTCCGCCAAGAACATGATGCTCAAGACGCTGACCATCGGTCAGTGATTCCGCCATATCAACGGGACCAACCGGACCAACGGGACCAACGATGACCACCACGCCACCCGTCAGCAACAACAACAGCGCGTCGAATCAGCTGGCCAACAGCGCGTCCAGCGCCGCCGACCTGCAGAACAACTTCCTGAAGATGCTCGTCACGCAGATGAACAACCAGGATCCGCTCAAGCCGATGGACAACTCGCAGCTGACCTCGCAGCTCGCGCAGATCAGCACGGTCAGCAGCATGCAGACGATGAACGCGACGCTGGGCCAGCTGCTGGCCCAGGTGAGCGCCGGCCGTGCGATGGACTCGGCCGCGCTGATCGGCCGCACGGTGATGGTACCGGGCAAGGAAGTCGCGGTTTCCGGCGGCAAGCCGAGTCAGTTCGGCATCGACCTGCCGGCCACCGCCGACGCGGTCACCGTCGACGTGCTCGACAAGGACGGCAACGTGGTGCGCACCATCGACCTGAAGGGCCAGACCGCCGGCGTGCACGACGTGACCTGGGACGGCAAGAACAACGCCGGCGGCACCGTGCCGGACGGCGAATACACGTTCAAGGTCAGCGCGACCGCGGACGGCAAGAGCGTGGAGCCGGTGGCGCTTGTCTACGGCAAGGTGCAGGCCATCAGCGGCGACGCCAATGGCGTGCTGGTCGATATCGGTGGCGGTCATACCGCGCTGGTCGACGACGTCCGCAAGATTCTTTAATCGGTAATCGGTATTCAACAGAACGCCAGCGCGGCGGTGCCATCGGCGCCGGCGCGGGCAACTTCGTACGACGCGTAACAAGGGGAAATCATGGGTTTCGGTCAAGGAGTCAGCGGCATCAATGCCGCGGCACAGAATCTGGACGTGATCGGCAACAACATCGCCAACGCGAACACCGTCGGCTTCAAGCAATCGACCGCGCAGTTCGCCGACGTGTACGCCGGCTCGAAGGTCGGCCTGGGCACGCGTGTGAACTCGGTGGTGCAGTCGTTCACGCAGGGCAATATCGAGGCGAGCGGCCGCTCGCTTGACGTGGCGATCACCGGCGGCAACGGCTTCTTCCGCATGGTCGGCACCGACGGTTCGGTCTTCTTCTCGCGCAACGGCCAGTTCCTGCGCACCGACGACGGCCGCATCACCAATGCGCAAGGCCTGCAGCTGACCGGCTACCCCGCCGGCGTGCAGCCGGGCGGTGGCGTGCAGCCGCAACCGCTGGTGGTGTCGAACGCCCAGATGGCGCCGAAGGCCACCGACCGCATCACCGCGCAGTACAACCTGGATTCGCGTGCCGCGTCGCGCAATCCGAGCGTGACGGCAAACGCCGCAAATACGGGTTCCGGTTCGGTGCAGGTCGCTGTTTCCGACGCTACGGCGCTGGAGGACTTCACGTATCAAGTGTCCTTTGACGGCACAAATTACACGCTGACCCGTTCCGATGGGCAGACAGTGACGCAGCCCGGCGCGAATTTCACGATCGACGGCCTGACGTTGACCGCCGGCGCGGGAATGAACCCGGGCGACAGCTTCACCGTGGACCCGCTCACCTCCAACTTCACCACCTCGGCCGGTAATCCCCCTGCGGCGGGGACTTTCGACTACAGCAGCACGATCGAGGTGTTCGACTCGCTGGGCAATGCCAAGCAGGTCACCGCGTATTTCGTGAAAGGACCGACCGGTGCCAATGGCACGCGCTGGGATGTCTACGTAACGGACAGTACCGGCGCCCAACTGTCCGGTCCCAATGAGATGGTGTTCAACCTGAACGGCGCCCTGACCACGCCCGCTGCCGGTGCGACGATTCCCGTAACCGTTCCCGGGGTGGGCGGCGCCGCCGCGATGAACATCCAACTCGATCTGGCCGGCACCACGCAGTTCGGCGACGACAACGATCCGAAGTCGATCGTGCAGAACGGCTATACCACGGGCGCGCTGCTGGGCTTCTCGATCGAAGCCGACGGCACCATCCTGGGCAGCTACTCGAACGAGGAAACCCAGGCGCTGGGCCAGGTCGTGATGGCTTCGTTCGGCAACGTCGAAGGGCTGAAGCCCGAAGGCGACAACGTCTGGAGCGCCACCGGCGCCTCGGGCCAGCCGCTGCTCGGCTCGCCGGGCGGCAGCATGGGCCAGCTGCAATCGAACGCGGTCGAGGCTTCGAACGTCGACCTGTCCGGCCAGCTGGTCAACCTGATCATTGCCCAGCGCAACTACCAGGCCAACGCGCAGACCATCCAGGCGCAGGACCAGGTGCTGCAGACGCTGGTCAACATCTGATCGGCATGATCGGCATGATCGGCATCACCGCGCAACCACGGAAAGCCGCAGCAGTGGCCGCAAGCATTGGATAGGAATCGCAGATGGACCGCCTGATCTACACCGCCCTGTCGGGCGCCAAACAGACGCTGGACCAGCAGGCCGCGGTGGCCAACAACCTGGCCAACGTGTCGACCACGGGCTTTCGCGCGCAGGTCAACATGTTCCGCGCGGTGCCGGTGGTCGGGCAGGAGACGCCCACCCGCGCCTTCACGCTGGCCAGCACACCTGGCGCCGACATGAAGGCCGGACCGCTGACCTATACCGAGCGTCCGCTCGATATCGCGATCAAGGGCAACGGCTGGCTGGCGGTGCAGGGGCGCGACGGCGCGGAGGGTTATACCCGCGCCGGCTCGCTGCAGGTGGGCCCGGACGGCCAGCTGCTGACCTCGAACGGCCTGCAGGTGCTCGGCGACGGCGGCCCGATCGCGGTGCCGCCCGGCTCGACGGTGACCATCGGCAACGACGGCACCATCACCGCGCGCGGCCCCGGCGAGACCGCCAATGGCCTCGCGCAGGTGGGCCGGCTGCGGCTGGTCAATCCGCCGCCCGATGCGATCGCGCGCGGCGACGACGGCCTGTTCCGGCTGCGGCCGGGCGCCGCGCCGCTGGAGACCGACCAGACCGTGCGCGTGATCGCCGGCGCGCTGGAAGGCAGCAACGTCAATCCGGTCGAGGCGATGGTCGACATGATCGCCAACGCGCGCCGCTTCGAGATGCAGATCAAGATGATCCAGGGCGCCGACGCCAACGAGCAGCGCGCCAACGCGCTGCTGTCGAACCGCTGATCGCCCGCCCTGAGCGCCCACGCCAGGCGCCCACCAATGAATCGACAGGGCACGCCGCCGCGCGTGCCCGCCACCAAGGAACACCATGAACCGCTCTCTCTGGATTGCGAAGACCGGCCTCGATGCGCAGCAAACGCAGATGGACGTGATCTCGAACAACCTGGCCAACGTGTCGACCACGGGCTTCAAGCGCAGCCGCGCGGTGTTCGAGGAACTGATGTACCAGACCATCCGCCAGCCGGGCGCGCTGTCGTCCGACCAGACCACGCTGCCGTCGGGCCTGCAGCTCGGTACCGGCGTGCGTCCGGTCGCCACCGAGCGCATCCACACGCAGGGCAATCCGCAGCAGACCGGCAATGCCAAGGACGTGGCCATCATCGGCCAGGGCTTCTTCCAGGTCACGCTGCCGGACGGCACCACCGCGTACACCCGCGACGGCTCGTTCCAGGTCGATCAGAACGGCCAGCTGGTGACCGCCAGCGGCTTCGTGATCGAGCCGGCCATCGCCATCCCGGCCAACTCGACCTCGCTGACGATCGCGCGAGACGGCACCGTGTCGGTGACGCAACCGGGCAATGCGAACAACGTGCAGGTTGGCCAGCTGCAACTGGCGACCTTCATGAACCCGACCGGTCTGGAAAGCCTGGGCGAGAACCTGTACGTGCAGACCGACGCGTCCGGCGCACCGAACCCGACCGTGCCCGGCCTGAACGGCGCCGGCATTCTGCAGCAGAACTACGTCGAAGCGTCGAACGTCAACGTGGTCGAGGAGCTGGTCAGCATGATCCAGACCCAGCGCGCCTACGAAATCAACAGCAAGGCCGTACAGACGTCCGACCAGATGCTGCAACGCCTGACTCAACTGGGTTGAACATGAACGCCATGCTGTTCCGTCTGGGCCGGTCGGCCTGCCGTCTGGCCTGCATTCTCGGGCCGCTGCTGGTCACCGGCTGCGCGCTGGTGCCGCGCGAGCCGCTGGTGCAGATGCCGACCACGGCCCGGGCCGAACAGCGGCCGACGATCGCGCCGACCGGCTCGATCTATCAGAACTCCTACGCCGGCAACCCGCTGTTCGAGGATCGCCGCCCGCGCAATGTCGGCGACATCCTGACCATCGTGATCAGCGAGAACGTCAACGCGTCGAAGAACTCGGGCACCAACGCCTCGCGCACCAGCAACGCGGCGCTGGCCTTCGACGCGGTGCCCCGCGCGCTCGGCGGCCTGTTCGGCGCCAGCCAGAACGCCAACATGAGCGGCGAGAACGGGATCCGCTCCAGCGGCGGTTCCAGCGCGGCCAATACCTTCAACGGCACCATTACGGTCACCGTGATCGAGGTGCTGGCCAACGGCAACCTGGTGGTCTCCGGCGAGAAGCAGATGGCCATCAACCAGGGCGCGGAATTCATCCGCTTCTCGGGCGTGGTCAATCCCCGCACGATCACCGGCGACAACGCGGTGCCGTCGACCCAGGTGGCCGACGCGCGCATCGAATACACCGCCAAGGGCTATATCGACGAAGCGCAGAACATGGGTTGGCTGCAGCGCTTCTTCCTCAACGTTTCACCGTTCTGAATCGCGTCATGTCTTTGCGCCTGGCTGTTTGCCTCCGCGGTAGTTTCCGCTCCAGCCGTCCCGGCATCTCGACGCCGGGCTTCCTGCCGCTGCTCGCGCTGGCGCTTGCGCTCGCGCTCGGCCTGCTGCTGCCGGCAGGCGCGGCCCATGCCGAGCGCCTGAAGAACCTGGCCACCATCCAGGGCGTGCGCGACAACCCGCTGGTCGGCTACGGCCTGGTGGTCGGTCTGGACAACACCGGCGACCAGACCATGCAGACGCCGTTCACCACGCAGAGCCTGAGCAACATGCTGTCGCAGCTGGGCATCACGTTGCCGGCCGGCCGCAACATGCAGCTCAAGAACGTGGCCGCGGTGATGGTGACCGCGACGCTGCCGCCGTTCGCACAGCCGGGCAGCCAGATCGACATCGTGGTGTCGTCGATGGGCAATGCCAAGAGCCTGCGCGGCGGCACGCTGTTGATGACGCCGCTCAAGGGCGCCGACGGCCAGGTCTATGCGATCGCGCAGGGCAATCTGCTGGTTGGCGGCGCGGGCGCGTCCGCCAACGGCAGCAAGGTGCAAATCAACCAGCTGGCGGTCGGCCGCATCGCCAACGGCGCCATCGTCGAACGCGCGGTCCCGGCGTTCCAGGCGGACAACGGCGTGCTGACGCTCGAGCTCAAGAGCTCGGACTACGGCACCGCCGAGCGCGTAGTCGAGGCGATCAACCGCAATCTGGGCGGCGGCGTGGCGAGCGCGCTCGACGCGCGCGTGGTGCAGGTGCGCGTGCCGCAGGCCTCGTCGCAGCGCGTGGCGATGCTGGCGCGCATCGAGAACATCGACGTCACGCCGGCCCGTGCCGCGGCCAAGGTCATCCTGAACGCCCGCACCGGCTCGATCGTGATGAACCAGGACGTCACCGTGCAGGACTGCGCGATCGCGCACGGCAACCTGTCGGTGGTCATCAATACGCAGCCGGTGATCAGCCAGCCGGCCCCGTTCAGCGGCGGCGAAACCGTGGTGGCGCCGGTCTCCGAGATCAACCTGAAGCGCGACGGCGGCTCGCTGCAGCTGGTGCGCGCCGGCGCCTCGCTGTCGGCGGTGGTGCGCGGCCTGAACTCGCTGGGCGCGACACCGGCCGATCTGCAGACCATCCTGGAAGCGATGCGGGCGGCGGGCGCGCTGCGCGCCGAGCTCGAAATCATCTGATCGCACGGGCCATCGCATGAGCCAACCGATCCACGCTCAAGCCGATCTGTCGCAGCGCTTCGCGCTCGACACGCAGGGATTCGAAGCGCTGAAGCAGAGCGCGCGCGACGGCAGCGCCGACACGCTGAAGGCGGCCGCCAGGCAGTTCGAGGCCGTCTTCACGCAGATGGTGCTCAAGAGCATGCGCGAGGCGACGCCGCAGGACGGACTGTTCGACAACGAGCAGACCAAGCTCTATATGTCGATGCTGGACCAGCAGCTGGCCCAGCACCTGTCGTCCAAGGGCATTGGCCTGGCCGAAGTCATGGCGCGCCAGCTGGCGCGTGCCAGCGGCCAGCCGCTGCCGCCGGAGGCCACCGCCGCCAGCCGCATGGACGAGGTGGCCGGCACGCTCGGTCCTCTGCTGGACGGACGCAGCACCGCAGCCGCCGGCGACGACGAGCAGGTGCCGCGCGCCGGCACCGTGGTGCCCGGCGGCAACTGGAATCCCACCGCTGGCCTGCGCCAGTATCAGGCGCAGCAGACCGGCCAGTGGCAGGGCGGCGCGGCGATGCCCGAGGACACGCCCGCCCATATCAGCGCCTTCGTCAGCCGCATGGCCGGGCCCGCCGTGACCGCCTCGCGCGCCAGCGGCGTGCCGGCACGGCTGATCCTTGGCCAGGCCGCGCTCGAATCCGGCTGGGGCCGCCGCGAGATCACGCATGCGGACGGCAGCACGACCCACAATGTGTTCGGCATCAAGGCCGGTGCGAACTGGAAGGGTCCGGTCGCCGAGATCACCACCACCGAATACGTCGACGGCCAGCCGCAGAAGATCAAGGCGAAGTTCCGCGCCTATGGCTCGTACGAGGAAGCCTTCTCCGACTACGCGCGGCTGCTCGCGAACAATCCGCGCTATGCCGGCGTGGTATCGGCCGGCTCGGCCGAGGAAGCCGCCCACGGCCTGCAGCGCGCCGGCTATGCCACCGATCCCGAGTACGGCGCCAAGCTGGTCCGGATCATGAAGAAGGTGCCGGTCTAAGGCCGGCCGCCGGTGCCCGGCCGAAGGCCGCCACCGGTTCTCGCCGCTCTCCCGTCCGCGGGAGAGCGGCGGGGGAGAGGGCAAGTGACGGCCACTGTGCCGCCAGGTCCAAAAAGCGAGCTCCGATCCCTAAAGTCCGCCGCCCAAACTGCCGTTACCACCCTCATCCACCGCCACGGTCGCGACTGCATCGCGCGGCCATGGCGACCAACAGAATCCGGGGCTAGTGCATGTCTCTCTTCAATATCGGCCTGTCCGGCCTGAACACGGCACAGAACGCGCTGACGACCATCGGCCACAACGTCAGCAACGCGGCGACCGCCGGTTACACGCGCCAGAACACCATCATCGCCTCGTCGGGCGGGCAGTACACCAGCCAGGGCTTCTTCGGCCAGGGCTCGACCACCACCACGGTGATGCGGGTCTACGACGAATTCCTGACCAGCCAGCTGCGCAGCGCCGAAACGTCGAGCGCCCATCTGGCGACGTACTCGGAACAGATCAGCCAGATCGACAGCCTGCTGGCCGACCAGAAGGGCGGCATCGCGCCGCTGATGCAGAAATTCTTCGCCGCGGTGCAGGGCGTGGCCGACAAGCCGGGCGATACCGCGGTGCGCCAGAACATGCTGAACGCCGCTCAGTCGCTGGCCGGCCAGCTGCGTTCCGCGGCCTCGTACTTCCAGAACCAGCAGGAAGGCATCAACAGCGAGATCCAGAGCTCGGTCACGCAGGTGAACGCCTATGCCAAGCAGATCGCCTCGTTGAACAGCGAAATCGCCAAGGCCACCGCGGCCAGCGGCGGCCAACCCCCCAACGACCTGCTGGACCAGCGCGACGAGGTCATCGCGCAGATGAACAAGGTCGTCGGCGTCAAGGTGGTCGCGCAGGACGGCGGCAGCTACAACGTGTTCGTCGGCAACGGCCAGCCGCTGGTGGTCGGCGCCAACTCGTACGACCTGAAGGCCGTGCGTTCGTCGGCCGACCCGTCGCGCATGGGCATCGCCTATACGCTGCCGGACGGTACCGCGATCGAGATGGATGACACGCTCTTCAGCGGCGGCAGCATCGGCGGCCTGATGCAGTTCCGCAGCGAGACGCTCGACGCCGCGCAAAACGCGATCGGCTGCCTGTCGCTGGCGATCGGCCAGACCTTCAACGCGCAGCACCGCCTCGGCATGGACCTGAAGGGCCAGATCGGCGGCGACATGTTCGCGCTGGGCTCGCCGACGGTGATCGGCAACACCCGCAATACCGGCACCGGTACCGTTGCCGCCACGATTGCCGATGCGACCGCGCTGACCACCAGCGACTACACGGTGACGTACGACGGCACCAGCTACAGCCTGGTGCGGATGTCCGACAACGAGGTGGTCGCCAGCGGCGCCGGCCCGACCTTCACGGCCGACGGCCTGAGCATCACGGTCGGCGGCACCATGGGCGCCGGCGACAGCTTCCAGATCCAGCCGACCCGCAATGTCGCGGGTTCGTTCGACCTGATCATCACCGATCCCGCCAAGGTCGCCGCCGCCTCGCCGGTGCTGGCCGAAAGCAGCGCCTCCAATGTCGGCACGGGCACCGCCAAGGTCAGCAACGTCGCGCAGGGCTTCAACGTGCCGCCCTCGAAGATCGTGGCGACCTTCGACGGCACCGCCTATACGTTCGCCGACGCCGCCGGCAATCCGGTGACGCCGGACGCCGGCCCGGTGACCAACGGCAGCGCGGTCGAATATACGTTCGACGGCGTGACGGTCAGCTTCGACGGCGCGCCCAAGGTCGGCGACAGCTTCACCATCGGCTCCAATGTCGGCGGCTCGTCCGACAACGGCAATGCGCTGGTGCTGGCCAAGCTGCAGACCGCCAAGACCATCAACGGCGTGTCGAGCTTCAATGACGCCTACGCCCAGCTGGTCAACGACATCGGCAGCCGCACCAAGTCGATCAATATCGCATCGACCTCGCAGAACAGCATCACGACGCAGGTGCGTACCGCCCAGCAGTCGGTCTCCGGCGTCAACATGGACGAGGAAACCGTCAACCTGCTGCGCTTCCAGCAGCTCTATCAGGCGAGCGCCCAGGTGATCCAGACCGCCTCGTCGCTGTTCGACGCCATCATCAATATCCGCTGACGGGCCGCCCGCCTACCGAGACCAGGAAACCATCATGCGTGTCGCCACTTCCACGTTCTACCAGCTCGGCCTGTCCGCGATGAACGGCCAGCAGTCCTCGCTGCTGCACGTGCAGCAGCAGCTCGGCACCGGCCGCCGTGTGCTGAACCCGTCCGACGATCCGATCGCCGCCACGCGCGCACTGGGCGTGGCGCAGGCCGGCGCCGTCAACGAGCAGTACGCGACCTCGCGCACCCAGGCCAACATCAGCCTGGCGCTTGAGGAAAAGACGTTGCAGAGCGTGATCACCACGATCCAGAACGTGCAGACGCTGATCGTCTCCGGCGGCAACGGCACCATCAGCAACGCCGACCGCGCGTCGATCGCCGCCGAACTGCAGAGCAACTACGAGCAGCTGCTGGGCCTGGCCAATGCCGACGACGGCAACGGCCAGTACCTGTTTGCCGGCTTCAAGTCGGGCACGCCGCCGTTCGCCGCCAATGGCGGCACGGTGCAATACGTCGGCGACACCGGTTCCCAGCTGCTGCAGGTCGACGTCGCCCGTCAGATGGCCGCCGGCGACAACGGCCGCGATGTGTTCCTCAGCGTCACGGGCTCGGCCGACTACGTGATGACCGCCGACGGCGGCAACACCGGCACGGCGCTCTACGGCGCGCTGTCGGTGACCGACCCGACCGACCCGCTGTACGGCCACGCGTTCTCGATCGACTTCGCCGTCGACGGCAGCGGCAATACCACTTACACCGTCACCGACAACAGCGCCGTACCCCCCACGGCCATCGTGCCCGCGACCCCCTACGTCGCCGGCGATGCGATCCAGTTCGGCGGCGTGTCGTTCACCGTCAAGGGCGCGCCGGCCAACGGCGACTCGATGACGCTGGCCCCGGCCAAGCAGGCCGGCACCGACATCTTCGCCAACATCAAGGCGGCCATCGATGCGCTGAAGCAGCCGGTGACCACCGAAGCCGATCGCGCGCGGCTGGACAACGCCCTGGCGACCGCCAACCGCAAGATGTCCAACTCGCTCGACAACGTGCTGACGGTACGCGCGTCGGTCGGCTCGCGGATGCAGGAACTCGATGCGCTCGACACCATCGGCGCCAATCGCGACCTGAACTACGAGCAGACGCTGTCGGGATTGCAGGATCTGGACTATGCGTCGGCCATTGCCGAGTACTACCAGCGTCAGACGGCGCTGCAGGCGGCGCAGCAGTCATTCATGCAGATTCAGGGGATGAATCTGTTCAATTACCTGCGGTAAGGGCAGGGACCATCCGTCCGGGGTGGTCCTCTTGCACGGCAGGTGGGGCTGGCATCAGACCAGCCCCTTTTGCATCACGCCCTGCTCACGCCCCACACGCCCCACTCACGTGCCGGACAGCCCGCCCGCGGGCGCCTGCTCGCCGGGGCGTTGCGCGGCCACCGACATCAGCCGCGCCTCGATATAGATGCGCCTGACCGCAGGGTAGCGAGCGCGGATCTGCCGTTCGACCCGCTCCACCGAGCGCGCCATGTCGTCACGGCTGGCGTCGGCCATGAATTGCACATCCAGCGTAACCAGTACGTCGTCCGGACCAAAATGCATGGTCAGCGGCCTGCCGGCGCGCTCGATGCACGGATCCTCCTGCGCGAGACGCTGGATTCCCAGCGCCATCTCCCGGTTCACGCCCTCGCCGACCAGCAGGCTGCGGCTCTCCACTACCAGCACCGTCGCGACGCCGGCCAGCAGCACGCCGATCGCCACTGACGCCGCGCCGTCGAGGACGGGCATGTTCCAGCGATGACTGGCGTATACGCCAAACGCAGCCAGTGCCAGGCCCGCCAGCGCGGCAGCATCTTCGGCGAGCACAGTGACGGTGGTGGGGTCCTTGCTCGCGCGCAAGGCCGCCCAGAACGGTGCGTCGCCCTTTTCGCGGTAGAACTGGCGCAAGGCGATGACGAAGCTGATGCCTTCGAACACCGCGGCGCTGGCGAGTACGACGTAGTTCCAGTGCGGGTCGCGCAACGGCTCGGGATCCATCATGTGCAGGACGCCCTCGTACGCCGAGATGCCGCCGCCGACGCCGAAGATCAGCACCGCCACGATCAGGCTCCAGAAGTACAGTTCCTTGCCGTAGCCGAAGGGATGCTGCGGATCGGCGGCGCGGCGGCTGCGCGCAATCCCGATCAGCAGCAGGACCTCGTTGCCGGTGTCCACCGTGGAGTGAATGGCTTCCGAGATCATTGCCGAGCTTCCCGTGACGCCGGCCACGATGAACTTCGTGATCGCGATGGCGGAATTGGCCGCGATCGCTCCATAAATGGCGACGGGAGATTTCGCGGATTTGCCCGTTGACGACGGCGCGAGGTCGCGAGGCGGGGAGTCCTTGTAGCCGATCATGGTGCCCATTTGCCAATTGCCCATTTGCCCATTGCTCGGCGGCGCATTCGCGATGATGCCGCCGCTCGGTGTGCGAAGGTGGTCGTCCACCCTGATGAATGGGTCGTGATGCAACAGGCGTTCCCGAGCGGCCCTTGGCCTGCCGGTGCGGCACAGCGCGGGGCGGCACCGACTCAAGGCCGTCCGCCGCCCGGTAAATTGTTCTTGTTGCGATGTAAAACGTACGTCGGGGCAGGGCCTGCCCGTGTTCCGCGCGCCAGGATGACGGGCGGACATCTTCGACTTGCGCCGGTATTGCGCCCTGCGCGCAGGCCGGCGCCCCGCGGTTGATGGTCAGCTGGCTGCCTTTTCCTTGCGATGGGACTTCGCCTTTTGGACGGCATGGTGCGACCGCTTGTGCTTCGCCTTCGCGGTCTTGGTGGCATGGTCTTTCGTTGCAGCCGGCGCAGCGGGCTTTGCTGGCGTGGCCGGGCTGGCAGGCGTGGCTGGTGTCGCCGGGGATGCCGCCTGAGCCTGGACCGTGCCAGAAACCAGGAAGGACATGGCGGCGGCGAATACTGCCAGTTTGCCGATGGACGGAATGCGCATGACGTCTTCTCCTTGGTCGAAGGGAGAACTGCAATACGAAACGGCCGACAGCGTCGGCTTTCGGATGTCGCGGGGAAGCGCCACGGGCACCGCCCACGCGCTCCGTCCCGCTTCGATGCCGAAATCGGGACCGACAGTCCGATAACGCGCGCGTCGCGTCGAACGTTGACGGCTTCCGCATGGCGGCGGCCCGCGGAACGCATCCGGGGCGGGTCTTGGCCCGCCCTCACCTCGGCGGCATTGGGGCCGCACGCCTGCGATCAGAACAACAGGATGCCCCCCAACGCGCCGCCCCGCTGTCTTGCCGACAGCCCGTCGAACGACTTCGATCGCGTCTCGCCGACCTCGGCGACCAGCGTGATGCTCTTGGTCAGGCTGTAGTACAGGCCCGCGGTGAGATTGGCGTTGGACTTGAGGCCGGTCCCGGGGTTGTCGCTGTTGCGGCTCTGGCCATAGCCAAGGCCCAGCTTGATCCGGTCCGTTGCCTTGTAGGTCCCTTGCACAAGGTAGGCCGAACTCCGCACGTCGCCCTGGTCGGCGTCCGAAAGGATGCCCAGGCCCTTGCCGGTCTGGAAGTTTGCCAGCAGACCAAAACGCCCCGCGTTCACGGAGCCGCCGACTTCCACTGCAGTCATGTTCAGCGATCTTCCGGCAGCATCTTCGAGCCGCTGGGACTTGCCGCCGAGCCACAGCTTGTACTGGTCGGTGCCGAAATTGACGCGGCCCTGGAACTGCGGCGTGTTCTTCGCCGTGTAGTCGGGTACGCCAATCACGGGCTGCTGGTCGACCGGGCTCATCACCGCCACGTCGACGGACAAGCCGCTGAAGGACGGCGTGGTGTAGACGAACTGGCCATAGGTGCCGACATAGGCGTAGCCCGCGCCGATATGACCCAGCGATACGCGACCGCGCTGCGTGGCACGCGTCGCGGCACCGACGCCGAGCAACGTCATGTCGTTGATGATCGCGTTGTAGCCGTACAGCCCATAGTCGCGACCGAGCTTGACCGTGCCCATGCTGCCATTGCCGAACGTCAGGTAGGCCTGGCGCACGTCCACCACGTTGTTCTGCGAGATGGCATCTCCGGTGGCAGCTGCGGCGCCGATACCGATCAGCGCGGCCACATCGTACTCGTCCTGGCGCGACTTCGCGCCAACGGACAGATAGCTCGGCAGCAGGCCATTGCCGATGACCGTGCTGTTGTCCTTGCCGCCGCAAGCGAGCGCGCGGCTGCCAAGCGCGAGGCCGCCGATGTTGTCGCCCGAGCACGAGTTTGTCGTATAGAAGGCATTGATGTTGCCGCCTACCGTCAGCGTCCAGTCGCCGGCCTGGAACTCCGCCGCGCCCGCATGGCTGGCGCAGGCCAGCGCGCCGATGACACAGGCAAGACGAATGGACAGCTGGCGCGGTTTCCGCACCGGGTGTTGGTGATGCATGGATGTCTCCTCTGGTGTTGTTGATCTGATGCGGCCGGTTCGCCGGCCGGCCGCATTGCGCAAGCGGCATGCCGGAGCAGTGGAAGAAGAGGAGCAGATCGAAGGGTTGTGGCGCGGTGAGGCAGCGATGTGCACGCTTGAAGCAACCGTGCCAACCGATGCGGAAAAACGAAACAGGACACTCGCCATGGGCGTCGCGAGGCGCGGCGTTCGAGGACCGGTCGATGCGTCGTACGAGAACAGTTGTTGCGGAATCGGTCAGCGATGCGCCGACGGGGCCGCAACGCTGTCCGCCGCATGCCGTGTGTCATTTCCGCTCACTGTGCTGCGCGACGAAACAAGCCGGAACAAGGATGCGATTCCGGCCGATCAGGTACAGTCAGCGGATCGAAAAGCGGAGGGAGACATGATCGTCGCTAACCGTTCGGCGGGACTGGTGGTGGTGCGCTGGATCGAAGACGAATGGCGTTGCCTGGTCCTGCGCGCGTACCGCAATTGGGACCTTCCGAAGGGAAGGCCGGAGCCCGGTGAGGCGCTGTTGGAGACGGCGCTGCGCGAGACCGCCGAGGAAACGGGTTTGTCGGCGCTGGCGATGCCTTGGGGCGATGACTATCGTGAGACCGAGCCCTACGCCAAAGGCAAGGTCGCGCGCTTCTACATTGCCTTGTCCCGCGAAGGGCAGGTCAGCCTTCCGCTCAGCGCGGAGCTCGGACGGCCGGAACATCACGAATTTCGCTGGGTGTCGTTCGCCGCGGCGCTCGAACTGCTGCCGCCGCGCTTCGGACCGATTCTGCAATGGGCGCAGACGGTGGTGGAAGCCAGCACTAAACAATATACGCAGTAAGGGATGGCAGCCGGGAAACTCACGCGGGCCAATATCGTCCAACCCGGATTCCGACCGAATTGAGAACCGTCATGCAGAAAATCTTCCTCAGTGCCGCCAGCCTTGTCTTGCTGCTGGGCGTTGTGTCCGGCTGCAGTAGTACCGGTGCCCCGGGCGACCGGCAATCCGGCATCACCATGTACGGCACCGTCGACGCCGGCGTCAGCGTCACGCGGGACAGGTAGGGCGGGACCAGCCCGTCCCGATTCGTGTTCATCCGACTGTCTGTCCGAACCGCAGTGCGTCGAGCCATTCGCCGATGACGGCACGCGCGGCGCGCTCGAGTACCGAACCATGCCGCGCCGCATCCGCGCGGATCGCCGCGATGTCCAGCCGATGCGCCGCCAGTTCATGCGCATGGCCGATCAACCAGCGCTCGATCTGCCGGTGATCGGCCTCGAGATGAAATTGCAGGCCGAGAATATGCGGCCCTAGCGCAAATGCCTGATTGGGGAATCCCGCGGTTTCAGCCAAACGCGATGCCCTCTCCGGAATCGCGAACTGGTCGCCATGCCAATGCAGTACTGGAATTTCGCCGACATGCCGCAATGGCGAGGCTCGGCCTTCCCCGGTCAGAGTCAGTGCCCCGTAGCCGATTTCCACCTTGCCTGTCGGCGTCACCGTTGCCCCCAACGCTGCCGCCATCAGTTGCGCGCCGAGGCAGATGCCCAAGGTCGGCTTGTCCTGCCTGAGCCGCGCCGCGATGGCGTCCTTCTCCGCGGCGAGAAAGGGGTAGCGATCGGTCTCGTACACACCGATCGGGCCACCCAGCACCACCAACAGATCCGCCGCCGTCACTGTCGCGCTGTCGATCGCGTCGACACCGGCCTCCAGATAGCGGACCGTATAGCCGCGCTCGATCAATAGCGGTTCAATGATGCCGAGGTCTTCAAAGGCAACATGACGGATCGCCAATGCGGTGCGATGCATGCGGTTCTGCTCCATTCAATCAAGCGATTTGCGATATTGGCTGGCAATTCGATCGGCGGGGCGGGGGCGGATGCTCCGGCCCGTCCCAACGCCAATGGCGAGCCCGCTTACGCCGCGGCGCGCAGCTTCACCGCCGGAAAGTCCACCGGCACGGCGAACGCCACATTGACGTAATTGGTGAACAGGTTCAGCGCCACGTGCGCGAGGATCTCGACGATTTCCTCGTCGCTGAAGCCTGCCTCACGAACGGCCCGCACATCGGTATCGTTGACCTGGCCGCGCGCCTCCACGACTCTCAACGCGAAGCGCAGGGCCGCGGCGGTCTTGGGATCGGTGGATTCGCCACCCTGCGCCGCGGACATTTCCTCGGCACTGGCGCCTGCCTTGCGGCCCAGCGCCGTGTGGGCCGCAAGGCAGTATTCGCAGGCATTGCGGTTGGCGATCGCCACGGCGATCTGCTCGCCAAGCTGGGCAGGAATGACGCCGCCGCCGAGCGCGCCGAAGCTGCCCCACATGCTCCGCAGCGCGGCAGGAGAGTTGGCCACGGCCTTGAACATGTTCGGCGTGGCGCCGAACGCGCCGTGGATCTGCGCCAGCAGCGCCTGGCGCTCGGCGGTGGTGTGATTGGGATCGATCAGCGGGACGCGAGACATGTGGTCACTCCTTGAGGTGGAAGGCTGCCGTCCGAATGGAGCGGTCGGAATCAATGGTAGGTAGAATGGCTGGACGCAAGGTGCAATAACGTCCATGAAACGTGTCCTTCCATCCGAAACGCTCGCGCAGACCACGGCCGATCCGGTGGATCGGCTGACCGCATTGCTGGACCGGTTCCGTGTCCGCACCAGGCTGTTCCATACCGGCAAGCTGTGCGGACGATCGACCTTCGAGCCGCTGCCGGGGCGCGCCTTCCTGCACGTCCTTCGCCGTGGCGAGATGGAAGTGCGGCACCGGCCCGGCGACACAGACGTGCCGCGTTTCCACCTCGCCGAGCCGACGCTGCTGCTCTATCCCCGGCCCGTGCACCATCAGTTCGTCAATCCGCCCGAGGACGGCTCGGATTTCACCTGCGCGACGCTGGATTTCGACGGCGGCGAACGAAACCCGATCGTGCAATCGCTGCCGTCACTGGTCCGGGTGCCGCTGGACACGGTGGAAGGGCTGCGGCCTGCGCTGGACCTGCTGTTCGCCGAGGCGGATCACGTCCGCTGCGGCTCCCGCGTGCTGGCAGACCGATTGTTCGAGGTCGTGCTGATCCAGCTGCTGCGCTGGATCATCGACCATCCTGCGGAGGTCGGCGTGACCAGCGGTCTGATCATGGGGCTGTCCGATCCACGCCTGGCGAAGGCGCTCGTCGCGCTGCATCGTTCGCCGTACGAGGACTGGTCGCTGGCACGGATGGCCTCGACCGCGGGCATGTCCCGCAGCGCGTTTGCCGCGGCGTTCAAGGACGCGACCGGTACGACGCCAGCGGCGTATCTGACGGACTGGCGGCTCAGCCTCGGCGCATCGATGATGCGCTCCGGGCGACCGGTGAACCTGATCGCCACGGAGCTCGGGTTTGCCAGCGCGTCGTCTTTCTCGAAGGCATTCCGGCAGCGGATGGGGGTGTCGCCGCGCAAGTGGTTGGCGGAGTCGGTGTAGCGAGCGCCGCCATCGATCGACGGACGAGGCGGGCTTTCGCGTTCCCCCACGCGTTGCCTTGTGGGGGCCTCGGCAGGCGAGCGCAATTCCCGGGGTCAGCGAACCACCGCGGCGCGGCCGCGTATGGCGGCCAGCACCAGCACGGTCGCGCACGCCTCCAGGAACGCCACGAAGTACAGGCCCGACGACAGCTGGCCGGTATTGGTCTTGAACCAGCCGATCATGTACGGCGCCACGAATCCAGCAAGGTTGCCGATCGAGTTGATCAGCGCGATGCCGCCGGCGGCAGCGGTGCCGGCGAGAAAGGCGGACGGCAGCGACCAGAACACCGGGAACGCGGCCAGGATGCCGATCGACGCCAGCGTCAGCGCCACCAGAGCCAGCATCGCACTGTGCAGCCATAGACCGGTCAGCGTCAGGCCGACGGCCGCCAGCAATGTCGCCATCGCGCAGTGCATCCGGCGTTCGCCGCTGCGGTCCGAATGAATGCCGTTGAGGACCATGGCGATGGTGCCCGCGATGAACGGGATGGCCGATACCAGGCCAATCTGCAGATTGCCCTGCACGCCCAGCTCCTTGATGATCGACGGCGACCAGAACGCGATGGTGGCGTTGCCGCTGACGACGCAGAAGTAGATCGCGGCGCAGATCCACACGCGGGAATTGGCGAACGCGGCTTTCAGCGTCGAGTGCTTGGCCGGATCGCGATTCTCGGCCTCGATGGTGCGCGTGACCAGTTGCTTCTCGGCGTCGGACAGCCAGCGCGCGTTTGCCGGCTTTTCCGGCAGGTACATCATGACGGCGATGCCGGCGAGCACCGACGGAATGCCTTCGAGCACGAACAGCCATTGCCAGTTGGCAAGCCCGTCGACGCCATCCATCGTCGTCATGATGAAGCCGGCCAGCGGGCCGCCGATCACGCCGGCGATGGCGAACGACGTCATGAACAGGCCGTTGATGCGCGCGCGCCGCGCCGCCGGGAACCAGTACGTCAGATACAGCACGACGCCGGGGAAGAAGCCCGCCTCGAACACGCCCAGCAGGAAGCGCAACGCGTAGAACTGCATCGGCGTCTTGACGAAGATCATCGCCATCGACGCGAGTCCCCACAGGATCGTGATGCGAGCCAGCGTCTTGCGCGCGCCGATCTTCTCGAGCAGCAGGTTGCTCGGCACCTCGAACAGGAAATAACCGAGGAAGAAGATGCCGGCGCCGAAGCCGTACACCGCTTCGCTGAATTGCAGATCCTGCAGCATCTGCAGCTTGGCGAAGCCCACGTTGACGCGGTCGATCCAGGCGAGGATGAAGAGAAAGACCAGAAAGGGAATCAGGCGGATGGCGATCTTGCGATATGCCACTTCGCATTGCCGCGCCACCTCGGTGGGCTGCAAGTTCTCTAAGGCGCCCGCGGCGCCGCTCATCACGGAAGACATCGGTGTTGCTCCTTGGGTGTGGTGGGCGGGGCTGCGCTGCATTGGCGCAGCCCTCGGAGGGTCGCTGTGCTGGGGGGCGCCGCGGTGGCGGCGCGATCTTCTCTCTGCCGCGGCGTGCGGCGTGCGGCGTGCGGCGTGCTGCGTGCGCCTGCGGGGGCCGCCGCGGTTGGCGCTACTGCGGGCCGACTGCGGACGGCGGCCGCATCAGTGCAGCAGCGGCTCGATCGATCCGGCGACCTGCAGCACGCGGGCGTCCTGGCCATGCAGGCCGCAAACGCCGAGGCCGATGCCCGGTGCGACCGGCAATGACACCGCGCAGCCGTCCAGGAAATTGATCACGCTCGGGTTGCGCAGCACCAGTCCGTTGGTCGCGAAGAAGTCCTCGTCACGGTCCAACGCATCGAGCCGCGGCGGGCGCATCGCGACGGTGGGCATCAGCCACGCATCGGCATCGCGCAGCCGCTCGGCGGCTTGGCGCTGCATCGCGCGACGCTCGGCGAGCAGCGTGATGTAATCTGCCGCGCTCAGTTGCTCGCCGCGCCGGATGCGCTGCGCAACCCGCTGGTCGTAGCGATCGCCATCGCGCGACAGCCACTCGCGATGCAGCGCCCACGCCTCGGCCGCCGTCAGGCCGCCGGCCGCGTTGATCTCGGGCAGGCGCCGCAGCTCGGGGAAGTCGAACGGCACGATGCGCGCGCCTTGCGCCGACAGCCGCGACAGCATGTCCTCGAATGCCTGGGCGACCTCGGCCTCCAGGCCATCGCAAACGAAATCGCGCGTCACGTAGAGGCGCAATCCCGCGAGCGTTGTAGGACGAGCGTCGAGTGCCTCGCCGCTCAGCACGGCATCGATGGCCGCGCAGCACGCAACCGATCGGGCCAACGGGCCGGCAGAATCCAGCGACGTCGACAGCGGCACGGCGCCATCGAGCGGCACGCGGCGCGCGGTCGGCTTGAAACCGGTCAGGCCACAAAACGCCGACGGAATGCGGATCGAGCCCCCGGTATCGGTGCCTAGCGCGGCCACCGCCATGCCGCCTGCGACGCTGACCGCGCCGCCAGAGGTGGACCCTCCGGCGATCCGCTCGGTGTCGAGCGGCGTGCGCGGCGTGCCGTAGTGGGGGTTCAGGCCCAGTCCCGAGAACGCGAACTCGCTCATATTGGTGCGACCGATCAGCACCGCACCGGCAGCACGCAGGCGCGCCACGGCGGGCGAGTCCGCGGTCGCCGGTGCATTGCCGTCGAGCACGCGCGAGCCGGCGCGGGTCACTTGTCCGCGCACATCGAACAGGTCCTTGATGGACACCGGCAGGCCGGCGAGAGGGGAGACCACCAGGCCGGCGGCGCGTGCCTGGTCGGCGGCGCGCGCAGCGGCGAGCGCGCCGGCCTCGTCCACCTCGATAAAGGCAACACCGCCGGCGCGGCGATGGCTGTCGATGCGCGCCAGCGCCTGCTCGGTCAGCGCGACGCTGGTGGTCTGTCCGGCAGCCAGCCTGGCCGCCAGCGCCGCAATGGTCGACTCGCTCATTCGGCCACCGCCAGGCTTTCGACGCGATACGCGTGGCGCAGCGTGCGGTTGCGCACCGGATCATGCAGTTCGACCTCGAAGGCCTCGCCATGGCCCAGCTCGCCGATCACCGCCTGGGTTCCGCAGAACATCGCCGTGCCAGCCGGCAGCGACGACTCGCCGGTCAGGCGCTGGATCAGCTCGCGCGGGTCGAGCAGGCGCGTGACCTTGCCTTCCTGGTACAGCGCGCGCTCGCCGTCGCGCACGCGCCAGCAGCGCATCTCGAGGCTGTCCCAGTGGTCGGCCACTTCCTCGAAGCGCCAGACCTGCTTGCCGACCGGCTTGTCGCACATCTGCTTGGACACCGTCACGTCATAGGCCTCGACCTTGCGGTCGGTGTGGTCCGAGCCGACGCCGACGTACAGTCCATCGCCCGCCTGCAGCAGCACCACTTCGATTTCGCCGGAGGAGTCGTCGCGCGGCACCTCGATGACATCGGCCGTGGTCAGCAGCGACGCCGCCAGCGGATAGAAGGTCGGCACGCTGGCGGGCGGCTTCACGCCGATGGCCTGCAGCTCTTCGATATGGTGCTGGACGGCCTCGAGATCGCGCCCGGTCCATCCGGCGATGATCAGACGTTGAATGTCGAGGGCGAGTTCGCCCCCGCCGGCAACTTGGAAATGCAGTGTCGGCATTGCGTACTACCTTGATTGGGGAAAAGAGGGGGTTAGAGCGTCCGGATGATGTTCTTCCGGAATTCGTCGATATGCGTGCGGACCGCTTCCCGCACCGCCGGCACATCCCGGCGCTCCAGCGCGTCGACGATCTCCAGGTGCTCCTGGTAGACGTTCTCGAGATGCTGCGGGTCGGACAGCGACAGGAACCAGAAGCGCGCCTGCTTTTCGTGCAGGCCGCGCAGCAATTCGGCCAGTACCCGATTGCGGGAGGCGGCGGACATCGCCGTATGGAACTTCAGGTCCAGCGATGCCAGCGCGGGGATGTCACGACCGGCGATCAGCGGGGGCGAGCGATCGACGATGTCGCGCATTGCCTTGAAATCGCTGTCGTGGCCGCGCTCGCAGGCCAGCGTGGCGCACAGCACCTCGTTGGTAGCGCGAACCTCGATCATGTCCAGCACTTCGTTCAGGGACAGCGGGGTCACCAGCACGCCCTTGCGCGGCATGATCGACACCAGCCCTTCGACCTCCAGCCGATGCAGCGCCTGATGGACCGGCGTGCGGCCCAGCCCGAGCATGGCCGCGACCTGGGCCTCGTTCAATGGCTCGCCAGGCCGGAATTCGCACGAAATGATGCGCCGCTTGATTTCCGTATAGGCCAGTTCGCGCATGGCCGCCCCGGTCTGGGAGGCGGTCTGCTTGCCACTGTCGTCGTCGGTTCCTACCAGTCGAATGGATGTCGCCACGGTCCGGTTCTCGTTCTCTCTGAAGTTGGAGTGATACTAGTGTGATATTTCACAGAGAACAAGGGCCGGATTTATCAGGGTTTACGCGGAGTCGCCTTCAGGCGGGCGGTTCTCCCCGCGCGGCGTTATGGGCGCCGAGGTCGATAAAGACCTTCCCGCCCTGGACCCGCACCGGATAGCTGCGAACGCCCTCCGTCACCGGCGCGCACACGGCCGCACCGGTCCGGACGTCGAACTTGCCCTGATGCAACGGGCATTCGATCTCGTGTCCGTCGAGGAACCCGTCGCACAGCCTCGCGTGGCCATGCGTGCAGAGGTTGTCGGTGGCATAGATCTCGCCATCGACGCCGTACAGCGCGATCTCGCGTCCGCCCACATCCACGGCGATCACGTCGTCCTGCGGCACCCTCGCAAGGGGGGCGGCCTCGGTCCAGCTTTCGGTCATCGTTCTCTCCCGCATCAGATTGGATAGATCAGCGAGTTGGGGATCATCTCGCTGTCGAATATGCAAAGCCGCGAGGCGAAACGCAGGCCATCGGGCGTGCGCACGACGGTGTCGAGATAGCGGCCGGCGTTCAGCACATCCGTCAGCTGATCGGGTTTGGTGCGCAGTACCGCGTAATTGGCCTCGGACACGATGCGCTCGCCGTCGGCGCTGCGCACCAGCGGCGCGCCGACGATGTGGCGCTGATAGTAGGGATCGTGGAACAGCGTCTCGCGAATGCCGTAGATGCGATCGCGCAGCATGGCCTTGCTTTCGAACGACAGCGTCGCCAGCGGCAGGCCGCGTTCGTGGTTTTCTCGCGGCTGGACCTTGTAGATACAGTCGTCGGTGAAGAAATCGGGCCAGCGGTCCCAGTCGCCGTTGTCGACGACGCTGGCGTAATCGGCGTACAAGGTCAGCAACGCGTGGTAGTCGACGAATTCCATCTTCAGACCTCCATTACCTTGCGCCAGTAGGCGTACATGCCGCGAATCAGCGTCTCGGTCACCATATGGTCCGTGTTCTCCGCGGTGCGTCCGCCCAGTTCGGCCAGCACGCGATGCCATGGCTTTTGCGCAAAGCCTTGCTGCGAGCATTCAATGGCCTCGCCGTCGTCGGCCGAGACGAAGCCGGCGGGGCCGAACAGATTGGCTTGGCGCAGGCGGCGGCGCGTCATGGTCTCGTCGTCGTCCTCGAAGCCGAAGTGTGTCCAGACGAAATCGAAGGTATCTGGACCGCGCGGCTGGATATGCCGCGTGGACACCGAATTGACCTGCTGCTGGAAGATCACGCTGGGAAAGATGGTCATCATCACCGCGGTGGGTTCGCCCCACCAGGGCTCGTGCACGATGTCGAGCAGCCGATCGTCCTGCAATGTCATCTGGTCCTTGAAGCTGGCGACGCCCGAAGTCACGTCGCTCTTTCCGCCCTGTCCGCGCGTCGAAACCATCGCGGCGTGACGCAAATGCTGGTCCATGACCAGGCGCGCCTTGTTGTCGGCGCGCCAGAGGCCGAAGGTCACGAACCACGTATGCAGCAGGCCGGGGTGGTAGGGGTCCTTGATGTTCTCCTGCATCAGCTTCCAGTTGCCCGGGATGCGCTGCTTGTTGTAGCCGAGCAGCTTCAGCTTGCGGCCGTTGAAGAGACGATCGAAGTAGCCGAGGATGTCCGGGCCGAGATAGGTCTCCAGCGGCTCGACCTCGTGATCGAACGACGCGAAGACGACGCCGCCGCGCGTAGCGACCTTCAGCCGGGTCAGGCCGTGTTCCTCCGGCCGGAAATCCGCGGGCATGCCGCCGTTGATCTTGCCGTCCTGCTTGACCCCGCGCCGAAACGGCACGCCCTGCAGATTGCCCTTCAGGTCGTAGTTCCACTGGTGATACGGACAGTGGAAGTCCTTGCGATTACCGCTGCGCTCGCGGCAGAACTTCATGCCGCGATGCGCGCAGACGTTTTCGACCACATTGATATCGCCGTCCGCATCGCGGATCACGATGACGGAGCGCTCACCGATCGCGGTGCGCTTGAAATCGCCGGGATTGGGAATCTCCGCTTCGAGGGCGACATAGCTCCAATGGCCGCGATAGAAGCAGCGCTCCAGTTCGCGCTGATAGAGTTGCTGGTCAGTGTAGACGCGGAATGGGATGCGGCTGATGCCGTCGTCGGTCCATATCGGGTCGCTGCGTGGGGCGTTGCTGTCCATGCGATGTCTCCTGTTCTTGTTGGACGGTTGGCTGTCGTTGGTCAGTGCATTCGGGGCGCGGGTGGATCAATCGTTCGATGCGTAGAAGGCGTCCGCGTAGATATGGTCGGCTTGGATGCCGCGATCGCGCAGCAGTACCGTCGCGGCCTCGACCATCGGCGGTGCGCCACATAGATAGGCACGCCATCCGTTCAAATCGGCGTAGTCGTGCGCGACCGCTTCCGTGACGAGCCCGGTGCGCAGATCGCGGTCGCTGCCCGTCTCAGTGGAAACCACATCGATTCGCAGGCGCGGATGCCGCTGTGCCAGTTCGTTCAACCAGTCCAGCCCATACGCGTCGCGCGGCGATCGAATGCCGAAGTACAGATGGATGGGATTCGAGAGCCCGGCGGCGATCGCGCCTCGCACGATGGCGAGCACCGGCGCCAGGCCCGTCCCTCCGGCAATGCAAAGAATGGGATCGTCGTTACGCGTGCGCAGATAGGACGTGCCAAGCGGCCCGCTGACGCGAACGGTATCGCCGACCTTCAGCTGTTCACGGATATAGCCGGTGACGCGGCCTTGCGGAACCATCCGCACATGAAATTCCAGTTCGCCATCGCCCGGCAGCCGTGCCATGGAGTAGGGGCGAATATGGTCCGGCGTGAATTGCAGCGTCGCGTACTGGCCCGGAGAGAACGACAACGGCTTGGACGGCGCCAGTCGGATCAGCTTGATGTCGTGCGTCAGGTCCGCCAGTGCGGTCACCGTGCCCTTCACGATGCGAGATGGATGGACCACCACCTCGTCGGGCTCGGGGATCTCGATGGTACAGGGACCCATCACCATCGATTGGCAGGCGAGCAGGGCGCGTCCGCCCTGCTCATCGTCGTTGATGAGGGTGTGGGCGCTGTCATCGCCGGCTGGCCGCACATCGCCCTCGAGCAGACGACAGCGACAGGTGCCGCAGCGGCCCGCCATGCAGCTGTACGAGATCGGCACGCCATGCTGCTGCAACGCGCTCAGCAGATTCTCGCCCTGCGGCACGTCCAGACGCTGTCCATGGGGGAGGACGCGGACTTCCATGTCGTCTCCAGTTCGTCGTTGTTGTTGTGGTTGTAGTGGGGGTGGTCGTTATAGTCCGGACCCATCATCGGACATCGGCAGTGATAAACCAATAGAATCCCGCTTATATGACCCATTCACCAAAGTGATAACGGAAAAGGGGGAGACATGCGGCTGCAGGACGTCGATCTGAATCTGCTCGTCGTGTTCGAACACCTGCTGCGGCTGCGTACCGTGTCGGGAACGGCCCGCGAACTCGGCCTGACGCAACCGGCCGTCAGCAACGCGCTGGCGCGATTGCGGCGACTCTTCGATGACCAGCTGTTCGTGCGCAGCGCCAAGGGGATGCTGCCGACGCCGGTGGCGGAGGACCTCGCGGAGCCGGTCGCCTATGCATTGGATGCGTTGCAGTCAGCCCTGAACCGCAAGGTCGAGTTCGACCCATTGCGCAGCGACCGCAGCTTCCAGCTGGCGATGACCGATATCGGCGAGGTCCACTTCATTCCCAGGCTGATGAGCGCGCTGCGCGAAAGGGCACCCGGCGTGTCGATCGCCACCGTCCGCAATACCGCGATCGACCTCGCCGACGCGATGAGCGTGGGACAGGTCGATCTCGCGGTGGGCCATCTGCCCGAACTGCCATCGGAGTTCTACCAGCGCCGGCTGTTTCGTCAGCGCTACGTCTGCATGTTTCGCGCGGGCCATGCGCTGGACAGGCGTACCGTGCGACTGCAGGACTTCGAGCGCGCGGACCACGTCGTGGTCACCGCGGCCGGCACCGGCCACGCCCGCGTCGACGAAATCCTGGCCAAGCTCGGGGTCCGCCGCAACATCCGCCTGCGCGTGCCGCATTTCGTCGCGCTGGCCGACATCGTCGCCACCACGGACCTGGTCGCGTCCGTCACTGAGAAGTTCGCCGAGCGCAGCGCCGCGTATTTCGGCCTCAAATCGATCCGCCATCCGGTGGATCTGCCGGACATCCAGATCAATCTGTTCTGGCATGGGCGCTATCACCGGGATCCCGGCAATCAGTGGTTGAGGGATTTGATTTTTGAGTTGTTTGCGGAGGGGTGAGCGCGCCCCGCAAGGCAAGATCGGCGCCGCGGCTGAAGCATTTCGAGACCGGACTTCAGTAGGGAAAACTTCGTGACTTCGACACGTTAAGAAGTTGCGATAACGCGGAATGAATCTATTTCCGTAAACCTTCCTACTAATCGGAGGTACTGCGGTTCTCTAGCCTGCGCAACCATTCTGACTCGCCGCCGGCAATGCGATCTGATTAGTTGCCATGCGGCGCCCCGGCACGGTGGTGATGCCTACCGATGCTCGAGCATGTCCATGAGAACGCCGGGCGATAGGCACTTTAATGAGGCGTTAAGGAAGTGGCGAAGCTATTGAAAGATGGAAATCTCAGTGGTATAGCGATCGCGATGGCTCTTGTCGTGGGGTTGCATTGGTATTTTCCGTGGTCTATTGGCTGGAGAGCTATCTGGGACGCTTGATAAGCTTCTCGATTGGATTGACCCTCGTCGCCGCAGCGGGATATGCCGGGCGAGCAAAAGCAATTGGATTGCGCTCCTTAAGAGGAGCGGAATGGCATTAGATGAAACGAACTTATGATGATAATAATTGAGATGGCTAAAACATCAGCGTCAGCCTGAGATTCTATGGTAGGAGAGGACATAATGCCGGTAAATAAAAAGGATCTGCAGCAGTTCGATCGGGCAAGGTGGACGTTGATTGTGGTTTCGGCATTTATATTTTGCTTATTCTTTGCCGGGTTTGCCGTCTTCGATTCCCCTATTTTTCACACCGTATTGGTTGTTGCTTATGTGTCTTGGGGAATATTCTTTGTCCGCAAAAACTACCGCTGCCCGAAGTGTCGTGCGATTCCCCGGTTACCACCTTTTATGGCCATAGATCTTGGCCCAAAGATATGTAGAAAATGTGGCCTGGATTTCGGTGGATGTGAGCCCGTGGAATCACGCGAATAGAGGGCGGCGCAATGGCGGTTTGGGTACGCGGCCCATCGCCATTTAGAGCGATAGTGAGCGGACGTTACGCCAGTAAGAAGATTTGCGGAGCGAAATAGATGGATATCGGGATCGGTGTGGTCTTGATTTGTGTTGCTTCAATGTTTATAACTTGGCTTGTATTTGGTAAAAATTTAACAGATACAAGAACAGCCAAATTCTTGTATTGGATTAAGTCGAGTGTCTTTATGGGAGTGTTGGTTTTTGCGTGGATAGCCTATAAAGAGCCGGCGTTAGGATTTGTGCCAACCATTGCGATCGCAATGGCGCTGTCTGGGTTTGTGAACCTCGTTAGATCACAATGGGCTTTCCTGTTTCCGTAGAAGTTAGCTTCCGCTGCGATCCCGGCGTGATTTCATTTTGACGACATGCGAATTAAGCCATTGGTGCAATATGGAAATCTTGAAGCCGGCCTTGTTCCCCAACATCCTGATCATCACCGGCCTGATGGCCGCCGGCAAATCGTCGGTGGCTCAGGCCATCGCGGAGCGGTTGCCAAAGTCCGTCCACCTGCGTGGCGACACGTTCCGCAAAATGATCGTGAACGGCAGAGCGGAGATCACACCCGAACTGACGCACGAGGCCCTGCAACAACTCTCGCTGCGCTACCGCCTGGCGTGCGACGCGTGCGAAGCCTATGCCGATGCGGGCTTCACGGTGATCTATCAGGACGTGATACTCGGTGAGTATCTCGACGAGGTCCACACGAGGCTGTCCCGCTGGTCGCCCGGCGTACTGGTGCTGAACCCCGCGTTGGACGTGGTCGCGCGGCGCGATGCCGAACGGCGCAAGACCGCCTATGCCGGTGATTGGACCCCTGCTTCGCTGGCTGCAGGGCTGGAGCACACGCCGCGAATCGGCTTGTGGCTCGATACCTCGGCCATGACGGTGGAGGAAACCGCCGACTTCGTATTGCGCCACGCAGAGGCAACCAGGGCCGGCGCACGCTAGAGTGAGGGACGCGACGACCGTCGTCGCAGTCAATCAATCAATCCATCGGGCAACATCCCAACAAAGGCCCGCATTAACCAATTGCCTTACCATTCGATCATTGCAAAGCGGATCAACTCCGCCGCATCCAACGATCGAAGACAAGCCATGGCACTGACAATCACCCCCGGAACGACGACCCGCACGCTGATTCGCGGCGAGGCTGGCGATATCGAATTGCTGATCGACTCGCCGAAAGACGCGGTGCAGGGCATTGCCGTGGTCGGCCATCCTCATCCGATGCAGGGCGGCACCGCTGACCACAAGGTGCCGCACCAGCTGGCCCGCGAATTGACCGCGCATGGCTTTCTCGCGGTGCGACCGAATTTTCGCGGCGTCGGCGCGACGCAGGGCGAGCACGACGCCGGTGTCGGCGAGACGAACGACATGCTGGCGGTGGTCGACCATCTGCGCGAGCAGTACCCGGGTCTGCCGCTGGCGCTGGCGGGCTTCTCCTTCGGCGCCTTCGTTGCGGCGTTGGCATCGGTCCAGCTTACGCAACGCGGCATCGCGATCGATCATCTGATTCTGACCGGCATGCCGTCCGGCCCCGTTGCGAATCACCGCAGCTACGATACGCCGCCGGTCCCCGCCAATGCACTGGTGATTCATGGGGAGGACGACGAGCGCGTCGCGCTGTCGGCCATCTTCGATTGGGCCCGTCCGCAGCAGCTGCCCGTCGTGGTGGTGCCCGGCGCGGACCATTTCTTTACTGGCAAGCTGCCGGTGCTGAGGCGCCAGGTCGCCAGCTATCTGGAGCGCCCGCCCGCATCCGCCGAGGCGTGAATCGGCCGCGTGGGCCTCGTCAGCCCGGCCCAGCTGCGCCGATCAGCCGCATGGGCCCCGCCTAGCCCGGCGAAGCTCCGCCGATCAGCCTGACTCCCTTCCACTGCCCGCTCCCGACCATCTCGGACACGATGGTCTGCAGCGCGGCCTCGACGCTGCGGCACGCCAGGCTCAGGCTTGCCGACGACGACAGGCACAGGCTGACGCGCCGCTCCAGCGTCGCGTCGGTAATCGACATCGCCGCAAGCGCATCGTCTTCGTCGCCGGCCAGCGCGGACCACGGCAGGATGGTCCATCCCAGTCCCTCGCGCACGGCGGACAGCAGCACCGATACCGCGCTGGTCTCCGCGACCAGGCGGCATTGCAGGCCGGCACTGACCAGCGCGCGATCGCACAGCACGCGGACCGAATTGGGGAAGCTGGGCAGCAGCAGCGGCAGCGCCGCGGCCTGCGCCAGCGTGATGGCGTGGGGATGTCCCGGATGTCCCGGACGTTCTGGAATTGGCCGGCCGACCAGCATCAGCTGTTCGTCGAGCAGCGGGGTCGACTGCATGTTGGGGCGCTGCTGCACGTCCATCGCCACGGCGAGGTCGAGCTTCTGCAGCGCCAGCGATTCGGCCAGATCGGCGCTGGAGCCTTCGACAATCTCCAGCGTGATATCGGGGAAGTGCTCGGTCACATGCCGCAGCAGCGGCAGGGCCAGCACGCGGGAGGTGCTGGTCGGCAAGCCCACGCTGACGTGGCCGCATGGCACGTCGCGGCCGTGCTGTACCGCGGCCTTGGCCTCTTCCATCTGCCGCAGCACCATCTTGGCGTGGCGGTAGAGGATAAGGCCGGTGTCGGTGGGTCTGGTGCCCGAGGGGCCGCGCACCAGCAATCTGGCGTCGAGTTCGGCTTCGAGGTTGGCGACGTGCTGGCTCAGCGAGGGCTGGGCGATATGGAGCGCATCGGCCGCGGCGGTGATGCTCTCCAGTTCGACGATGCGCGCGAAATAGCGCAGCTGCTTCAGGTCCATATTCGGCGAGGCGGTGGCATGGTGGCTCGCGCCAATCGGTCGCGAATGCGGCCGGATCGGTGGCGGGGACGCCGGCAATGTAGCATCCGCCGGCGCCCCGCTGCGCGTTCCGCAGCGGGGCCCGCCACAGGACCAGCCGCGGGACTAGCGGCGAATCGGCAGATCGAGATACGAAGCCAGCTCGCCGCCGAGTCGGATCGACAGCCGCGGCGGACGGCCGTGCGGCACCTGCGGGAAGTGCCCACGGTCCGCGCCGGCGATCGACAGACGCAGCCGGCTTCCGGCGGCCAACGTCCACGCGACGGGCAGCATCGCAAAGTGCAGGCGCTCGGTCTGCCCCGGCACCAGACGCGCCGCGTCGGCCTTCGCGAACGTGCGGTAGGGCCACGTGGTGCGGTATTCCGGCGGGCACGGCGCGGTCCTGCGATGCAGCGCGCGCAGCATGCCTTCGGTGATGTAGCGCACTTGCCCGGACGCCTCGACCTCGGACAGGAAGACATGCAGCGCGGCGTCGGGCTGCGAGCTGGCGAGGCCAATGTTCAGCACGACATGGCCGGCGATCGACAGCGGCGCCGTCAGCACCGCGCCATCGAAGGACAGCAGGTCCTGCTGCCGTTCACTCCAGTCCGGGTAGTAGTCCTCGATATTGGCCGCGCCGAGCCGCTCATAGCGGGTTTGGCGGCCGGTGGACCAGTTGAAGTCGGCCATCGTGTCGCGGTCCGATTCCGCCGCGGGACATGCCGGCGACAGGCTTTCCGCATCCGCGCTCAGATACAGCCGCTGCGTGTCATCCACCGGCACCGGGGGCCAGGTCGCGGCCGCATGCCATTGCTCGTCGTGCACGCTGTAGTAGTGGACGCGGGCCTCATGCTCGAGCCCGGTGGGCAATTGCATCAGATGATGATCGAAGAAGCGCAGTACCTCGGCCAGCAGCGGGAAGTCGGCGGCGGCGTGGTTGCGCCACGGCGAGATATTGGTGCGCGCGCCGTGGTCCCAGGGGCCCAGCAGCAGCCGGCTGTCGTGATTGGGCAGTGAAAGGAAGCGGGTGATCGCGCCATTCGCATAGCCGCCGCCGTCGTACCAGCCCGAGATCGAATACACCGCGACGTCCTGCGCAATGCCGTCGAGATAGCGATAGGGGCTGCAGCTGCCCGAATCGAGCGCCGGGTCGTGCTGCGTGGCGCCATCGCGGAAGGCGAACTCCGGCGCCAGATCGGCCAGCGCGAAGTTGTTGCGATGCTGCTCGATGGCCGCTTGTACCAGGCTGCCGTCGGTGTCCGCGTCGACCCGCTCCGGTCCATCGAAGCGCGGATCGTTGAAGTAGGGATAGCGGGCCAGCAGCGCGCGATCGTCCTGATCGAGCGCGACCATCAGTTCGTCATAGGCCTGCACCCAGACCTTGGACAGCAGGCCGCCCGGGTACAGCTGCTCGCTGTAGATGTCGGAGACCGCGAACAGCGGGGCGATCGCCTTGACCGCGGGATGGCCCGTGCTGGCCAGGAAACAGGCGGCCGCGCCCAGATAGGAGATGCCGGTCGAGCCGATGCGGCCATTGGACCAGGGCTGCGCCACGATCCAGTCCGCGATCTCGAAATAGTCGTCACGCTCGGTCGGCGATCGCAGCGCGTCACGCGTGCCGAAGCTGGCGCCGGTGCCGCGTACGTCGACCACCACTACCGCATAGCCCTTCGGTACGAAGGCGTCGCGGTATTTAGCGGTATTCGGGCTCGGCTCCGCACCGGGCTCGCGCAGCCGGAAACGGCGGAAATAGGGCGTGAAGATGACGATGGTCGGATAGCGCGCCGGCGCATCGTTGTCGCGGACCGGCCCTTCGGCCTCCAGCGGCTGCGGCACGAAGACATCGACCGCGAGCCGGCATCCGTCGCGCATCGTCACATAACAGGACAGCGGCGCATCGGGAACAGAAAAGCGCGAGGGGCGCGCTTCGAGATAGGTGCTGGCCGGCGTTTTCCAGGCATTGCCGCGGAGATCGATATCGGACATGAATCTTGCGTTGAGGTCGGTTGGCTTGCGGCAATGGTAAGCAGCGCCCCCCGAGCCCCGGAAAGACGAAATGCCGATATGGATATAGGGCTGGCCTATGGCATGCTGCGCCGCGGCGCGCAAGATCGGCCGCGAGCGCATCGAGATGCGCCAAAGCAGGGCCGAATGCCGATGCAAAACGCGGGGCATGCACCGCGGCGATTCCCGATGCCCGCGGGAGGGGCAGCCCGGAATCCGCCATAGGTTCGACCTATGGCGACATCGAGATTCCGTATTGGTTGGCACTCGCGCGAATTCTTACCATCGCTCTACAAGCCGGATCGATGGCGGCGCATTGCGCCGATGGGAGGGCGTGTGGCGCGCCGGTGCCAATGGAGCCAGCGAAACGCGGCCAGCGAAACGCAGCCAGCGAACCGCAGCCGTCGAGACCATTTCAATTCGCATGATTGGGGAGAACTGCAGATGTACCGTTCCTTGATGGGCGCCGCGATGGCGGCCCTGATGACGCTGTCCGGCGCCGCGATGGCGCAGGATGCCTATCCCAACCGTCCTGTCCGGCTGATCGTGCCGCAGTCGGCGGGCTCGGGCGGCGACGTGGTCGCGCGGATGCTGGGCGACAAGCTGAGCCAGGAGCTGGGTCAGTCCGTGGTGGTCGACAATCGCGCCGGCGCCAACGGCATCATCGGCACGTCCTTCGTGGCCAAGCAGCCCGCCGACGGCTACACGCTGCTGCTGACCGGTGTGTCGCAGGTCAGCTTCAACCAGCATCTGTACAAGTCGCTGCCCTACGATCCGCAGAAGGACTTCACCTTCATTGCTCCCGTGGTCGATACGCCGTTCGTGCTGGTGACCAGCAAGGCCAGCGGCATCACGTCGATGGCCCAGTTCATCGAGAAGGCGAAGGCCAAGCCCGGCGGACTGACTTTCGGCAGCGCCGGCGTCGGCAATTCCACGCATCTGGCGATGGAGATGCTGGCCGACAAGGCCGGCATCAAGCTGACACACGCCGCCTACAAGGGCTCGGGTCCGGCGCTGACCGGCGTGATCGCCGGCGAAGTCGATGCGATGGTCAGCGTGGTGGGTTCGGCGCTGCCGCAGATCACGGGCGGCAACGTGGTGCCGGTGGCGATCGTCGGGCAGAAGCGCGCCAAGGAGTTGCCCAATGTGCCGACGGTCAAGGAAGCGGGTCTGGACGTGCCCGTGATGCCTGGCTGGTACGCCTTGCTCGGGCCGGCCAATATGGATGCCAAGGTGGTGGCTCGGCTGAATGCGTCCGTGCAGGCCTTCCTGTCGGATCCGCAGGTCAAGAGCAAGCTGGCGTCGCTCTATCTGGAGCCGCTGGCAGGGTCGGCCGAGGCGATCAAGCAGCGCGCCGTGACGGACGCCAAGGTGTGCGGCGAATTCATCAAGCGGCGCGGGATTCAGAACTCGTGACGGTCGGACAGCTCAAGGGCGGCCATGCAAGGGCCATTCGAGAGGCTATTCGAGGGGCTATTCGAGGGGTTATTTGAGCCCGCAGCCCGGCGGCGTCGAATAAGGTCGCTGTCGCCCCCGCACGCGGGGCCCGGTGACCTGACTTCGCACACCGCCGAACTTCCGCAGGGCCGGGGAAGACCAGCCTGTCGGGCGGCAGCGCGATACCGCTAACTCTGCAACTCCGGCACGTTGCCGGCTTCCTCGTGCACGGTCAGGCGATCGTCGACATCCTGTACGCCGGCGATGGCCCGCACGGCCGCGATCAGTGCCTCGTGTTCGGCCGACAGGATGTGTCCGCTCAACCAGACTCGCCCGCCGACCACGGCCACGTCGATCGCGCCGGGGTGGCCCACGAGACGGCCCATTTCCGCGCGAACGCGCTCGGCGATGGTGTTGTCATCGGCCGCGTGCTTGCCCAGGCCGGTCGCGCTACGTACCTTCGCCGCGATGCCCTGCATCCGGTCGGTGATCCGTTTTGCCTGCTTCTCCGCGAGATCCTGCATGTCGTGGCGGCTTGCCTCGGCCTTGTCGCGCAGCTCCGCGCGGCGCCGGCGGCCCGACTGCGGATCGAACAGGTACATGATCGCCGCGCCAACCGCCGCCGCGACCGCAAATGGCAGCAGGCCCGGCTTGCTGCCGTGCGTTTCGCGCTGCATGCCTTCCCGCCGCTCCTCGTGCATTCCGTCGTTCATTTGCGCCTCCTTGAGAACAATGGCTACACCCCCCGCCCGGCGGCGGGGAAGCGATTAAAGCGGGGAGCATCAGGTGTGCCAGTTCGACGGTGCGGAAGGAGAGCCGGCGTGGTGGGCGAAAGCGGCGTGCGAGCTCGCAGATAAAGCGATCCGGCGCCCCGGCGGGGAGGTGAAATTTACCGATGGGGAAATCAGTGTTGCAGAGACGCCTGCAGAGGGGCCTGCAGAAGGGCGTGCAGAGCGGGCCTGCAGAGGGGGGCCTGCAGAGGGGGCCTGCAGAAGGGCTGGTAGAAGGGCTGGCAAGAGGGACGGCAGAAGCGCTGACAAAAGCGCTGGCAGAAGGATTTGCAGAGAGGCTTTAGGGACGCGGCCTCGCCGCGATTCGACGTGGTGCCGCCTTTTCCGCCTCATTGACCCCGTCGTTCTCCAATACTTCGGCCACGCGCGTCTTCAACATCGGCACCACCTCTTCACCGAACCACGCGTTCCGCTGGAACCACGCCACATTGCGCGGCGAGGGATGCGGCAGCGGAACATATCGCGGCCCATATTCCGCCCACGCCATCACGGTCTCGGTCAGCGACGGCTTGTTCGCGGCGCCGAGAAAATACCGCTGCGCATGGAGGCCGACGAGCAGCGTCAGCTCGATGTGCTCCAGCCCGGCCAGAATCCGGTCCATCCACATCGGCGCGCACTCCGGCCGCGGCGGCTTGTCGCCACTGGCAGCGCGGCCGGGATAGCAGAGGCCCATCGGCACGATGGCGAATCGGGTCGGGTCGTAGAACGTCTCGGCATCGACGCCCAGCCACTCACGCAGCCGCTTGCCGCTGGCGTCGTTCCAGGGGATGCCAGTCTGGTGGACCTTCGTCCCCGGCGCCTGGCCGACGATCAGGATGCGGGATTGCGGCGAGGCCTGCAGTACAGGGCGGGCGCCGAGCGGCAAATCCGGTTCGCAGGCCCTGCAGGCCCGGACTTGGGCCAGCAGCGCGCCGAGTTCTATTGTTCGGTGAATCTTCATACGTCCGGTATTACGAGTGGCGCGATGGCTTTACAGAGGAACTCTGCTAGCGCCGTACTTTTTGTGACGCGGAGGGAATCCGCGATAGTGCCCTTTCGCGACACTACGTCGGCCCTTAGTGTCGCAAATTCCCCGATTCCCGACACTGCCCGAATGTTTAATGTCGCGATTCGCGCGTTTCCCGACACTACGACATGCTTGATGTCGCGATTCACGCGTTTCGCGACACTACGCGGTGACGAGTAGCCCGGCGTTGACGGGGGCCGTTGTGGGCCCAGGGCGGTGCGAGCAGCACCTGAACCTTTTACAATCTGCGTTGCAAAGCGATGTACGGCTCACAACGTGCCAACCGCGTACCGGCAGTATCGCGGTTTGAGAGCGCCCACCGGAGGACCGGGGCCCGACGGCATGCTTCTTGCCCCGCCCCGGTCATCAGCGAACCACCAAAAGGCCCGCATGAAGCCACGGCAAGACGGTCGCAAGGGAGGCAAGGCAATGAAACGCATCGGCGAGACCGCCCGGTTGCGCGACACTCTGGAATCGGCCGACGACAGGACGGCGGCCAGCGGGGCCGTGCCGGTGCCGCCGGCCGAAGCGCTGACCGGCGAGGTTTGGCGCAAGGGTGCGCGTGTCACGCTGCCCGTCAGGCAATTGCGGCCCACGCAAATGACCGTTGGCCTGTATCACGTCCAGAGCAAGATGGACGTGACCCTGCGCCATCAGGGCCGCAAGCAGATCGAGCTGCTGGAGCGGCATCGCATCCATGTCGTGATCGGCCCCGGCCCGGCCTTCTACGTCATCGACCACCATCACTGGGCGCGCGCCTGGTATGAGCTCGGCATCGAAAGCGTGCCGGTGGTGATCAAGCACAACTGGAGCGCGCTGCCGCCCGATCGCTTCTGGCTGGAGATGGAGGCCCGGCATCTGGTCCATCCCTACGATCAATACGGCGAGCGGCAGGGGCTCGCCGCCCTGCCGCATTCGCTGGCCGAGATGCGCGACGATCCGTACCGCAGCCTGGAGGCCTTCGCCCAATTGGCCGGCGGCTACGACAAGGTCAAGCAGGCCTATCCCGATTTCCGCTGGGCCGATTTCTTCCGTCGCCACATCGACGGGCGCCTCGACACGGTGCCCGGTTTCGCGCTGGCGCTCGCGCATGCCGTCAAGCTGGCGCGCAGCAGCAAGGCGCGCGGCTTGCCGGGTCATCTCGATGACCGGGAGGATGGCAAGACTCGCGGCAAGGCTGGCGGCAAGGCGAAGCTCAGTTCCATCGGCAAGGACAAGGGCACCAAGTCCAGCAAGTCCGGCGGCTCCGGCAAGTCCGGCAAGTCCGACGGAAAGGCGTGATGACGGCGCGCGCGCAGGCGAGCACGATCGCGCCGGCGGCGGCCTTGCCCGAGCGCCTCGATGGGCTGCCCTGGTCGCGCTGGCACTGGCGCGTGGTGATCGCGCTCGGCGTGGCATGGGTGCTCGACGGTCTGGAGGTCACGCTGGTCGGCTCGCTCGGCGGCGTGCTGCAGCGGCCCGATACGCTGGGGCTGTCGGCCGCGCAATTCGGCTGGTCGGGTTCGATCTATATCGCCGGCGCGGTGCTCGGCGCGCTGATCTTCGGCCGCTTGACCGATCGCCTTGGCCGCAAGCGGCTGTTCCTGCTGACGCTGGCGGTTTATATGGGCGCGACGCTGGCGACCGCCTTCTCGCCGAACTTCGCGGTCTTTGCGCTATGCCGCTTCGTCACCGGCTTGGGTATCGGCGGCGAATACGCGGCGATCAATTCGGCGATCGACGAACTGGTGCCGGCACGCGTGCGCGGCCGCGTCAGCCTCGCGATCAATGGCAGCTTCTGGCTGGGCGCGGCACTCGGTGCGGGCCTGAGCCTGGTGCTGCTGGACCCGCGCGTGCTCGGTCCCGAACTGGGCTGGCGCGCGGGCTTCGCGCTGGGCGCGATCCTGGCCGTGGCGATCCTGCTGGTGCGGCGCGACGTGCCGGAGAGCCCGCGCTGGCTGCTGACGCATGGCCGCCCGGAAGAGGCGCTGCGGATCGTCGAGCGGATCGAGGCCGAGGTCTACGGGCATTCGGCGCATACCGCCCGCGACGACACCGTGCTGCGAAAAATGCCGCGCACCGCCGGACAGGCGACGCCGTGGCGCGAGGTCGCCGACGTGATGCTGCATCGCTATCGGAGACGCACCGTGGTCGCGCTGGCGCTGATGATCTCGCAGGCCTTCTTCTACAACGCGATCTTCTTCACCTACGCGCTGGTGCTGACGCGCTTCTACGCCGTGCCCGATGCCCGCGTGGCGCTCTATCTGTTTCCCTTCGCGCTCGGCAACGTGCTTGGCCCATTGATCCTTGGCCCGCTGTTCGACCAGGTCGGCCGGCGCAGGATGATCGGCCTGACCTATTGCCTGTCCGGCGTGGGGCTGGCGCTGACCGGCTGGGCCTTCGTGCAGGGCTGGGTCGAGGCGCGCGGCTTGGCGCTGTGCTGGTCGGCGGTATTCTTCCTCGCGTCGGCCGCGGCAAGCTCCGCGTATCTGACGGTCAGCGAGGTCTTCCCGCTGGAAATCCGCGCACTGGCCATCTCGATCTTCTTTGCGATCGGCACCGGCGCCGGTGGATTCGTGGCGCCGGCGCTGTTCGGCATGCTGGTCGAAACGGGCAGCCGGGAAGCGGTGGCGATCGGTTATGCGATCGGCGCGGCGCTGGTGATCATCGCCGGTCTGCTGGCGTGGCGATACGCGGTCGACGCCGAACGCAAGCCGCTGGAGGCGGTGGCGGCGCCGCTGCGGCCGTATCTCGACTGAGCACGACTGAGTGCGACTGAGTGCGACTAAACGCGCCGGCACGCCGCCGTCACCCTCACCAGCCGTTGTGCGCCGCGCCGCTATCCACGCGCCGGTGCGCGGCAAAGCGTTGCAGCAGGAAATCGACCAGCGCGCGCGTCTTCGCCGACAGATGGCTGCGCGTCGGGAACACGATGTAGATATCGGCGTTCGGCAGGCTCCATTCCTTCAGCACCGGCTGCAGCTCTCCGCTGCGCAATAGCGGCGCCACATCCCATTCCGAACGCACCAGGATGCCATGCCCTTCGCGCGCCCAGCCCAGCGCCGATTCCCCGTCGTTGGTGCTCAGTGGGCCGCGCACCTTGACGGTCTCCTGCCGCGTGCCGCTGCGCAAATGCCAGGTGCCGAACGTCTCGTCGCTCTCGCGAATGAAGATGCACTGATGCCGCGTCAAGTCCTGCGGCGTGGCCGGCGTGCCGGCGGCCTTCAGATACGCAGGGGTGGCGCACAGCAGGCGGCGATTGTTGGCCAGCAGCCGCGCAGTCAGCCGCGCGTCCGGCAACTCCCCGAAGCGGACCGACGCATCGAAGCCCTGTTCGACCAGATTGACCGGGCGGTCGCTCAGATGCAGCTGCACCTCGACGCGCGGATGCAGCCGCGCGAAGGCGGACAGTGCCGGCGCGATATACCGGCGGCCAAAGCCCAGCGTCGCACTGATCCGCAACAGACCGTGCGGCGTCGCGCCGCTGCCCGCCACGGTGCGCTCCAGCGCCTCCAGTTCGGCGAGCACGCGCGCGCCTTCGACCAGATAGGTCTCGCCCTCGGGCGTCAGGCTGAGCCGGCGCGTGGTCCGTTGCAGCAGGCGCACGCCGAGGCGCCGCTCGAGCGCGGCCAGGCGCTTGCTGACCGCCGGGGGCGTGACGCCGAGTTGCTGCGCGGCGGCGGCCAGGCTGCCGTGCTTGTTGACGGTGGCGAAGAAGGCGAGATCGGAGAAGCCGTCCATGAAGGGTGGATCTGGTGGAGGGGGAGCCGAGCGACCGACGGGAGTGGTGATTCGTGAATCGCAGTTAATCAAGCATGATCCGGCCGGAAATTATGCTGGTTTTCATCAATGATACGATGCCTTCCACAACAAGACCAACAACGAAACCAATAACGAAATCAACAACGAACCCCCGAGTGGACGGAGACAACGATGAAACTGCAACTCCTTTGCGCCGGCCTGACGCTGGCTTTCGGTAGCACGGTCGTCGCCGCGGGCGCGTATGCGCAGGGCTATCCCGAGCGGCCGATCAAGCTGGTGGTGCCCTACGCGCCGGGCGGCAGCGCCGATATCGCGGCGCGGCTCGTCGCCGACGAATGGGCCAAGGCGCTCGGCGGCACCATCGTGATCGAGAACAAGGGCGGCGCCGGCGGCAATATCGGCGTCGATGCGGTAGCCAAGGCGGCCGGCGATGGCTACACGATCGGCCTGCAGACGGTGTCGCTGGCGATCAATCCGTCGCTGTTCGCGAAGATGCCGTACGACACGCAGAAGGACCTGGCGCCGATCGGCATGGTGGCGAGCTCCCAGCATGTGCTGGTGGTCAACAACCAGCTGCCGGCCAAGGACCTGAAGGGGCTGCTGTCGATGCTGAAGGCCCAGCCCGGCAAGTACACCTATGGATCGGCGGGCCCGGGCAGCACCTTCCATATGGCGGCCGAGTTGTTCAAGAGCGTGGCCAATGTGCCGATCGAACATATCCCGTATCGCGGTGGCGGTCCGGCGCTGATGGACACCATCGCCGGCCAGGTCAACATGAGCTTCCCGGTGCTGTCCGCCGCGCAGCAGCAGGTGCAGGCCGGCAAGCTGCGCGCGATCGGCGTGACCGGACCCAAGCGCTCGCCGCTGATGCCCGATGTGCCCACCATCGCCGAGGCGGGCCTGCCGGGCTATGCCTTCGAGACGTGGTTCATGGTGTTCGCCCCGGCCGGCACGCCGCAGCCGGTGATTGCCAAGCTGAACGCCGCGCTAAATACCGCGTTGAACGCGCCGGCACTGAAGGCCCGCATGGTGCGCGAGGGCTTCGATCCGATGCCGTCCACGCCGGAGCAGGCCCGCGCCCGCCTCGCCAAGGAAATGCCGCTGTGGGCCAGGCTGATCAAGGAGCGCGGCATCTCGGCGGAGTAAGCCATAAGCCAGGCACATTGCCCGCGACAGGCGCCGCGGAACATCGCGGCATGACATATCGCCTCATTCGGAACCCTGCATGATTCCCCGCACGCTATATCGCAAGCTGGTCGATTCGCATACGGTCGCCAGACTGGACGACGACAACGTCCTGCTGTTCTGCGATCTGCATCTGATGAACGAGTACACCAGCCCGCAGGCCTTCGCCGGCCTGCACGAGCAGGGCCGGCCGGTGCTGATGCCGGGGCAGAACGTCGCCGTGGTCAGCCATATCATCCCGACGCATCCCGGCGCGATCCGCGTGATTGCCGACCCTGCGTCGGCCCTGCAGGCGAGCAACCTGAAGGCCAACTGCGACCGGCACGGGATTGCGCTGTTCGATACCAACGACCGGCTGCAGGGCATCGAGCATGTGGTCGCGCCCGAGCACGGCATGATCCGGCCCGGCATGGTGGTGATCTGCGGCGACAGCCATACCACCACCTATGGGGCGCTGGGTGCGCTCGGCTTCGGCATCGGCACCTCGGAGGTCGAGCATGTGCTGGCGACGCAGACGCTGGTCTACCGGCTGGCAAAGGACATGCGGATTCGCGTCGACGGCACGCTGCCGGCCGGCACCACGGCCAAGGACCTGGTACTGATGATCATCGGCCGGATCGGCGCGCAGGGCGCACGCGGCTATGTGGTCGAGTTCTGCGGCAGCGCGATCGAATCGCTCAGCGTCGAGGCCCGCTTCACGCTGTGCAATATGGCGGTCGAGGCCGGCGCGCGCGGCGCGCTGATCGCGCCCGACGCCACCGCCATCGAGTACGTGCTGCAACGCGCGCCGGATATCGATGAGGAACTGCAGCCGCAGGCGCTTGCCGCCTGGCGCGCACTGCGCAGCGATGCCGGCGCGGCCTTCGACGTCGAACACCGTTTTGATGCCAGCGACGTGGCGCCGCATGTCACCTGGGGCACAAGCCCGGATCAGGTCGTGCCGGTGGGCGGACGGATCCCCGATCCGCTGGAACAACCGGAGGGCCCCGCACGCCGCAGCACCGAACAGGCGCTGTCCTATACGCGCCTGGAGCCCCGCGCGCCGATCGCCGGCACGCCGATCCAACATGTGTTCATCGGCTCCTGCACCAACGCCCGCATCGAGGACTTGCGTGCGGTGGCCCAGGTGGTGCGCGGCCGGCGCGTGGCGGACGGGGTACGCGCGATGGTGGTGCCCGGCTCGGGCGCGGTCAAGGCGCAGGCCGAGGCCGAGGGCATCGCCGCGCTGCTGATCGACGCCGGCTTCGAATGGCGGCAGCCGGGCTGCTCGATGTGCCTGGCGATGAACGACGACGTGCTGGAGGCCGGCGTGCGCTGCGCCTCGACCACCAACCGCAATTTCGAAGGCCGGCAGGGCAGGGGGGCGATCACCCATCTGATGAGCCCTGCGATGGCGGCCGCCGCCGCCGTGACTGGCCGCATCACCGATGTACGCGCACTGGAGCGCCACCATGACTGAACCGCTTCGTATCGACGGCAAGGCCGCGGCGATCCGCATCGAGAACCTGGACACCGACCAGATCATGCCGAAGCAGTTCCTGCGCGGCATCGACAAATCGGGGCTGGCGCAAGGGCTGCTGTACGACCTGCGCTTCGACGCGAAGGGCGAGCCGCGCGCCGACTTCGTGCTCAATCGCCCGCAATACGTCGGCACGTCGATCCTGATCGGCGGCTCCAACTTCGGTTGCGGCTCGAGCCGCGAGCATGCGGTCTGGGGTTTGCAGCAGTACGGCATCCGCGCGGTGATCGCGCCGAGCTTCGGCGAGATCTTCTATTCGAACGCGATGAACAACCGGCTGCTGCTGGTGATGCTGCCGCCGGAGCAGGTCGCCGCGCTGATGGAGATCGTCGAGGCCAGCGACGGTGGTCCGGTCGGCATCGACATCGAAGCGATGCGGGTGCACGCCGAGGGCTTCGATGCCGGCTTTACGCTGTCGGCGCGCCATCGCGAGATGTTCCTGCAGGGGCTGGACATCATCGGCCTGTCGCTGGCGTATCGGCAGCAAGTCGAGGCCTTCGCCGAGCGGCGCTGGGCCGCCGAGCCTTGGACGCGCGACATCGCCGCGGTGACGCGCCGACGGCTCGGCGGTAGCGCCCGGTAAGCATCGATTGCCTGCCGCCTGCCTATACTCAATGCAGCCCGCCGGCCTTGACCGGTGTCGCGCCGGCGGCGCCTGGGCGGACCTCGATCCGCCATTTCATGCAGGCAGCGTCAGGAGGCAGCAATGGGACGCAAATATATCGATTGCCGGGAAATTCCCAGCGACACCAAGTGCACGGTGGCGATCAGCGCCGACAGCGAGGAAGAACTGCTGGAGGCCGCGGTGCAGCATGCGGTGGAGGTCCATCATCATGACGATTCGCCGCAGCTGCGCGAGCAGCTGAAGGCAGCCTTCAAGGAAGGCGCGCCGCCGGCATGATGGGCGCCGGCAGCGCCGATGGCGATCACGATGACCCGCCGGCTTCGAGCCGGCGGTTTCGTTTCTGCCGGCGCGACGTTGCGCGCGGCCGGTCTCTCAGGCCGGGGTCGCGGCGAGCGCGGCGTTTTCGCGCTTGAGCGTTGCGCGGGCGCTGGCGACGGCCCGCCGCCGCGCCGCCAGTTCCGCGGCGGCCGCGTCGAGCTCTGCCTGCATCGTGACGAGACGCGCGCGCACCAGCGTGGGCGACGGACCGCCGGCGGCCATGCGGGCGCGGACACCCTGCACCGGGTCCAGGCAGCGCTGCACCGCCTCTTCGCTCAGGCCGATCGCGCGGCCGATCTGCTGGCGCGCGGCGATGTCCACCATGTCGCTGGTGATGCGGTCGGCGGGCAGTTGCGCGTCCAGCGCCTGGCGCACCACGGCGCCGACGATATGGTGCGCCTCGCGGAATGACAGATTGGCCTCGCGCACCAGTGCATCGGCAAGATCGGTGGCCGCGGAGAAGTCCCGGCGCGCGCGCAGCAGCATGTTGTCGCGCAGCGGCGTGGCCGAGCCGATCACCAGCGTCAGCAGCCGGGCGCTGCGCAAGCATTCGTCGGCGCATTCCCAGAAGCTGCGCATGCTCTCGCGGTTGCCGTCGCCGGTATGCGAGAAGTTGGTGCCCTTGACCGTCGACAACGCGGCGGTCAGCAGGCCGGTCAGATGCGCGCCCTTGCCCTTCAGGTATTCGAGCACGACCGGGTTCTTTTTCTGAGGCATGATGCTCGACGTCCCGGCCACGCTGTCGGGGAAGTCGATCAGGCCGAATTCCGGCGTCGACCAGACGAAATAGTCCTGTGCGATGCGGCTCCAGCCGACGGCGGCGATCGTCATCGCCGACATCATCTCCCAGGCGAAATCGCGCGATGCCACCGCGTCGAGCCCGTTGGCGACGCAGCGCGAGAACCCGAGCAACCGTGCGGTTTCCTCGCGCTGGATCGGGAAGGCGGTACCCGCGAGCGCACCGGCACCGAGCGGGCAGGCATCGAGCGCATCGAGTGCGCGCAGCAGCCGTTCGGCATCGCGGGCAAAGGCGTCGGCCAGACCGACGAGGTAATAGCCGTAGGTGATCGGCTGCGCCGCCTGCAGATGCGTGTAGCCCGGCATCACCGTGTCGGCGTGCTGCCGCGCCATCGTCAGCGTGGTCGCGCGCAAGGCCTGGATGGCCTCGAGCAGCGCCAGCCCGGCATCGCGGGCGCGCAGCCGATCATGCGTGGCGAGGATGTCGTTGCGGCTGCGTGCCACATGGAGCCGGCCGCCGGCGTCGGCGCCCGCGGTCTGCATCAGCTGCGCTTCGTAGTTGAAGTACGCGTCTTCGCGCGCCGGGTCGAGCGGCACCGCGTCGGGGCCCGCGCGTTCGATCTCCTCCAACGCCCGCGCGATCCGCGCCGCCATCGCGCGCGGCACCAGCCCGGCGGCATGCAGCATCAGCAGATGGGCCTGGTTGATGTCGGTGAGATAAGGGAAACCGCTGGCGAAATCGCGGTTCAGCCGTGGCAGGTAGATCAGCTCGCACACTTCGGGAGCGGTGGCCTGCTGCAGGCGGCGGCTGACTTTGGAAGCGGTGTGGTTTGCGGTGCTGTTGGTGGCGCTGCTGGCGCTGTTGGCGCCGTAGGTGGTGTCGATTGCGTTCGTGTCCATATGGCCCGGGGGGATAGGGGAATTGACATTGCGTTGTGGGCCAGTATGGAAATCGTCCTCCATATCGTCAAATCACAATCTGCGGTTGGCGCATACCAATTTGATATACCATCGCCACGCGCCTTCTCCACCACGACACGATGAACTTCAAGCAGATCGAAACCTTCCGCGCGGTGATGCTGGCGCGCTCGATGACCATCGCCGCGGAGCAACTCCATACCTCCCAACCGAACGTCAGCCGCGTGATCGCGCAGCTCGAGCGCGAGGCCGGCTTTCGCCTGTTCGAGCGCATCGCGGGCCGGCTCGTGCCGACCGTCGAGGGCGAGGCGCTGTTTCGCGATGTCGAGCGCGCCTTCGTCGGCCTGGATACGCTGCGCGATTCGGCGCGTGCGATCCGGCAGCTCGGCACGGGCGCACTGCGCATCGGCGCGGTGCCATCGATCGCGATGAGCGTGATGTCGCCCGCCATCCGCGAGTTCCGCAAGCGGCATCCGGACGTCGCGATCTCCGTCCATACCAGCGATTCGCCGATGGTCGCCAAATGGACCGCGACGCGGTTCTGCGATTTCGGCCTGGTGTCCTACGTGGTCGATACGGCGGGCGTCGAGGCGACTTTGCTGCGCGATGTGCCGGGCGTCTGCATCGTGCCGGCCGACCATCGTCTCGCGCGCAAGCGCCGCATCGTGGCCAGCGATCTCGATGGCGAGACCTTTATCTCGCTGACCCATGGCGACGGCACGCGCGCCGCCATCGACGCCGCCTTCGTCCCCGATCGCCGCAAGCTGACGCTGGAGACGCCATACGCGGCGACGATCTGCACGATGGTCAGCATGGGTCTGGGCGTCAGCGTGGTGAATCCGGTGGTGATCCGCAGCCTGCGGATTGCCGGCGTCAAGGCGCTGCCGTTCGAGCCGGCGATCGTCTTCAACAGCTACGTGCTGCGCGCCCGGCAGCATCCGGAGCCGGCGCTGGCGCGGGCGTTTCTCGATTGCCTGCGGCGGGCGATCGGCTGAGTGCAAGACCGGCAGACGCCGCCGTCGCTACAATGACCCACGGTGATCCCACCGCCATCCGACCAACGCAACGGAATTCACGCCATGCCAAAACATATCGGCATCGTTGGCTGCTCCGCCGAGGGCGCCGCGCTGTGCTATCGGACCATTTGCGCCGAAGGCGCGCAGTTTCTCGGGCCGCACGGGCATCCCGAGATCTCGATGCATACGCCTTCGCTGGCCGACTATGTTGCCTGCCTGGATCGCGGCGACCTGCGCGGTGTCGGCGAGCTGATGCTCGATTCCGCCAACAAGCTGGCGCGGGCCGGCGCCGATTTCCTGATCTGTCCGGACAACACGATCCACCAGGCGTTCGAACATGTCGCGCCGCATTCTCCGCTGCCGTGGCTGCATATCGCCGAGGTGGTCGCGGACGAAGCGGCTCGGCGTGGTTATCGCAAGGTTGGCGTGACCGGTACCCGGTGGCTCGTCGACAGCGAGGTCTATCCGGAAAAACTGGCGGCGCGGGGCATCGAGGCGGTACGACCTGGTTTGCAGGAGCGCGCGGAAATCGGCCGGCTGATCATGGACGAGCTGGTCCGCGGCGTTCTGCGAACCGAAACCACCGCGTACTTCCAGAGCGTGATTGCCGGTCTGAAGGCACAGGGCTGCGAGGCGGTGGTGCTCGGCTGCACCGAGATTCCACTGATCATCAGCGATGCCAATTCGCCGCTGCCGACGCTCGACTCGACGCGGCTGTTGGCCCGCGCTGCGTTGCGGCTCGCGGTGGAGCCGGACAAATGAAGCACTATGTTGTGGCGTCCATGCCACAAATCTGCCGTCGCAGCGCGGGGTATTTGCAGCGGACTTGTTGCGTCGCAGCAGATGGTATATAGTCGAGTCTGTCTCCTCCACCACCTCGGTGGATTCCAGCCGCGCGAAACTTCGCGCGGTTTTTTTTCGCCCCTACGAAGGCGGCGAGCCGTGCCTGGTCGGGTCGGTTTCCCCGGCGATTTCCGCATATCGTAAGACGCGCCGCGAGAATGGCGGCTTGCGGGCGTCACGCTGCACCACACCGGCGATCCGCCCGCACCATCGCGCGGCAAGCCCGCACCACCCCGGCGAATACACGGTCCCGGCCGTCAATTTATTGCGTTGCAACATCGAATCTCATAGAGTGGCTGAAACGTCGATTTCCGCTACCCGATGCGCGTTGTATCCGCTCTGACTCGCCCAGTTTCCGCCGTCGCCGCCGCCATCCTCGCCACCGTTCGCGAGACGGCCATGAAAGCCCGCGCCGGGGGCCTGTGCCGCCGCGGCGCGGTCTATGGCGCGTCCTTCCTCGCCCTTGCCACGATGGGTTGGCTGGGCGCCGACCAGGGCCTGCTATGGTCGGCCACCGCTTCGATCTGGACTTGCCTTGCCGATCCGGGCGGCACCGCGCGAGACCGGTTGCCTCCGCTTGCCGCGGTGGGGGTCGGCGGGGCGCTCGCGAGCGCGCTCGGAGGAGCATTGGCCGGCAGCCCGATCGCCGCGTTACTGGTAGTGGTCTCGGCCGGCCTCGCCGCCGGCATGGTCGAACTGCGCGGCACGGCCGCTGCGTTGTCGGCCAAGTTGCTCTACGTGGTGTTGATCGCAGCCTGCCTGCAACCGGTTGGCGAGGCGAGCGCCGCCACATGGGCACTGGAACTGGGACGGGACTATCTGCTTGGTGGCGTGTTTGCCTGCGCGCTCTCGCTGGCGCTGCTGCCCTCGGCACGCGATACGCGGCCGCGGCCGCAGATGGTGGCGATCTTCGCGGCGCTGCAAGCGCTGGCCCGCACGCTGGCCGAAGCGACGCCACTCGCCGACGACCGCGACGCCAGTACGCAAGGCGATGCGCAGACCGACATCGGCAAGCGGCGCGTTCGCGAACGAATCGAGCAGGCGCGCGAACTGATCGCGACGCAACGTAGCTGGTTCGATCCGGCCACGTTGCTGCATTACCGTTATCTGATCGCGATGGCCGAGGCGGTGTTCGCCCTGCTGATCGTCGCTTCCGATCTGCGCGGCAGGCGCGGCCACGAACGGCTGCCGCTGCGCCACCTGCATCGCTGCCTCGACGATCTGCGCGAGCAGATCGAGCAGGGCCTGGCCCGCCATGCGGCCGATCTGCCCGCGCTGACGCGGTCGATGTATCTGCAGCTCAAGCGCCTGCACGGCCAGGTCGCCAATGCCAGCGCACCGCCGCTGTATCACGCCGCGCTGGCATCGCTGGCGCGCTTTCCCGACTTTGCCGCATGGCGCGCGTCTTTCCATTGGCCGCGCCGCTCGCTATGGATCGGCCTGCGCGCGTGGGGAACGACGCTGGCCGAGCTCGGTGCGCGCGATGCGCGCGTGACGCGCCACGCGGCCCGGCTGGCACTGGCCGGCGGCCTCAGCCTGCTGCCCGGTCTGGTCTGGCAGCTCGATCATGGCTACTGGGTCGCGGTGACCGTGATCATGGTGCTGAGCCCGCAGCTGCAGACCACGCGCCGTATTTCGCTGCAGCGCTTCGCCGGCTCGCTGGGCGGCGCGCTGCTGGCCTGCATGGTGGGGCTGCTGCATCCCACCGCCCCAGTCGCGCTCGCGATCAGCGCGGTGTCGCTGTCCGCTGCCTATGTGGCCCGCCTTGCCGGCAGCCCGGGCCTGTTCGCACTGATGCTGACGCCGGCGGTGATCCTGTTTTCGTGGATCGGCGAACCTGCTTCCGACAGCAGCCACGTCGCAATGCTGCGCGGCGCCGATACCGCGTTCGGCTGCCTGATCGCGCTGGCGAGCTATCTGGTGCTCGCCCCGCGCGCCGAGTTGTCACGCGCCCGCCGCCGCGCGCGGGAAGCGGTGGCCATCCATGCGATCTATCTGCGGGCGGCCTTTGCGCAGGCACTGTCCGATGCCGAACTGGAACCGTCCGAGACGCGGCTGGAAGCGCTGCGCGTGGCCGCGGGCCGCGCATCGGTGCGCGCGGAACAGGCGCTCGAGCAGGCCGGCGCCGAACTGGGCCCGGCCATCGTGGCGGAATTCGCGCGGCTGCATGTGACCGTGCGGAAGATGGCGGCGCTCGCCGGCGTGATTCGCGCGGAGGCGGTCGGCAGCGAAGCGCCGGTACCGGCGAGCGCCGACACGCGGCGTTGGCTTGCGCAGGTGCAGGACGAACTGGCGACGCTGGCGGCGAGGCCAGGGGAGGCTGCAGCGACCGACATCGCCGTGAAGAGCGAAGACACCAAGCACGACGGCACCCATCAAGCCGCGCCGCCATGGCGCGACCGCTTCCTGCTCGAACAGGGGATGCTCGCCCGCCGCTATGCCGCGCAGGCGCACGCCGGCGTGACGGCGATCGCCACGATGGTTCCCGCGCGCGGCGGCCGCTGGCGCCGCGTCCTGGCGGCCGGCTGAACGGCTCTTGAACGGCTCATGAACGGCTCATGAACGGCTCATGAACGGCTCTTGAACGGCTCTTGAACGGCTTCCTGGCCGGCATCGACCGGTTTCCGAGCGGCTTCCTACCCAACCAGCAAAAAAGCCCGACGGCAGGTCGCCGTCGGGCTTCGGGAATTGCCGGCGCGAGGCCGGCATCGGACGCTATGGCGTACGCTTACGCGCCGATCGGCTTGCCGTCCTTGTGGCGAACCACGATGGTCGACGAGCGCGCCGGCAGGCTGGCGCTGGGCCATGCGCCGTTCGGGTGCTGGATGTTGATGAAGAACGTCGTCAGGTCCGGCGTGTAGGCGATGCCGGTGATCTCGCAGCCGTGCGGGCCCACCAGGAAGCGCTTGCACTCGCGGGTCTGCTGGTCGACGTAGTGCATCGAGTTGGCACCGAAGATGTCGGTCGTGCTGCTGCCGGTGCCGGCATCGGTCTGCACCCACAGGCGGCCCTTCGGATCGACGCGGATGCCGTCCGGGCTCGAGAAGGTGTCGCCGACGATGTTGCCCTTCAGGTTGTCCGCGGCCAGCGACGGGTCGCCGGCCAGCAGGAAGATTTCCCAGGTGAAGGTGGTCGCCAGCGGCGAGTCGCCCTGTTCCTTCCAGCGGATGATGTGGCCGTGCGGGTTGGTGGCGCGCGGGTTGGCCGCATCGGTGACGCGGCGGCCGCCGTTGTTGGTCAGCGTGCAGTAGACGGTCTTGTCCAGGCCCACGGTGATCCATTCCGGACGGTCCATCAGCGTGCCGCCGGCGACGCGGGCCGCGGCCTTGGTCTTGATCAGCACGTCGGCCTGGGTGTTGAAGTCCACCGTCGTCGGCGCCGGCGGCGTGGTCGACTGGGTGTAGTTGCCCGGATCGCTGGCGCCGGTGACCAGGCCGTTCTTGCCTTGGGTCAGCTCGACCCACTGGCCCGAGCCGTCGGCGTTGAACTTGGCCACGTACAGCGTGCCCTGGTCGAGCAGGTTGGCGTTGGCGGCGCGGTTGTTCGGATCGAAGGCATTGCTCGGGATGAACTTGTAGATGCAGCCCGGGGTGCCGTCGTCGCCCATGTAGAACGCCACGCGGTTGCTGGCGTCCGTCATGTACGCGGTGTTCTCGTGGTCGAAGCGGCCCATCGCGGTGCGCTTGGTCGGCGCGCCCAGCTGGTTCAGCGGGTCGATCTCGACCACCCAGCCGTAGCCTTCTTCCGGGTTCGACTGGTCGAGGTAGTTGTCGGTGGTCTCTTCGCAGGTCAGGTACGTGCCCCACGGCGTGGCGCCGCTCGAGCAGTTGTTCAGCGTGCCGACCACGCTGCCGCCGAGCGCGGCAGCGGCCGGGCCGCCCACCTTGTAGATGGTGTTGCCGGTATAGCGCTTGTTGTACTGCGAGTCGCGCTTGACGCGCCACTTGCCGTCGGCGAATTCGATTTCGATGATCGACACGCCGACCGACGACAGCGCGATGCGCTTCTGCTCGGCCGTGGCCGTGGCTTCGTCGTAGCTGGTCGGAAACAGGATGGCCGAATCCATCGCTTCGTGATTGATCGCCAGCAGGCCGCCCTTCTGCGGGTCGACGCCGGGGATCTCGAAGAAGTGCATGCCGTCGTGGTTGCCGCCGGCCTGGCGCTCGGTTTCCGCCGAGCTCTGGAATGAGCCGCTATAGCCGACCGAGCCGATTTCGACCGGATCGCCGGCGGAGAACAGGACCTCGTACGAGTAGTTCTCGGGCAGCGTCACCGTGTCGGCGGTGACCTTGTCCGCCACCGGGTTGAAGCCGATGCTGTAGTCCAGTGGCTGGCTCGGGGTCGGGCCGGGGGCCGGAGCCGGGGCCGGCGCGGGATCGTCGTCGCCACCGCAGGCAGCCAGCAGGCCGGTCGAACCGAAGACCGACAGCAGCGACAGGCTCAGGCCGCCACGCAGGACCTTGCGACGGGCCGGGTTGGCGGCGACGATCTCTTCGAGCGTCTGGCCGGGAACGGTGATGTAGCCTTCAGCCGCACGGCGCGGCTCGCGCGCCTTATCGGTGATGTAAGACATGACGGGGGGACCTCCCTTTGTTGGATTGAATGCCGGGCATCGCATCGCGGCCTTATCGAGGTCTTATCGAAGCCTTATCGAAGCGATATCGAGGGCAATCGAAGACATTTCGCGGCCGCATCGTGCCAATGCGATGAATGCAGCGGCAAGTGCAAATTGACGGCGAGGTGGATGCTAGGGGCGGTCCGTGACGTCGCGATGAAAAGATGTCTGATGCAATGGCATCAAGTGCGGGGGAAGGCGCGGACGGCGGCCTTGGCGACGAAACTTCATCGAGATTTCATCGGCGTGTCATCGCGCCGTCATGCCGGCGTGTTTCAGCCGGCCTTGCGGAAGGTCAGGTTCAGGCGAAGCGTCCCCAGCAGCGGATGGTCGCCGTCGGCCAGTGGCGCGATGCCGTGATAGAAGAGCCGGCTCGGCCCGCCCCAGACGACGATATCGCCGTGCGCCACGCGGATGCGGGCGGGACGGTCGGCGCGTCGCGCGCCGCCGAACAGAAACACCGCCGGCAGTCCCAGCGAGACGGAAACGATCGGCGCATGCAGATCGCGCTCGTTGCGGTCCTGATGCAGCGACAGCCGCGTGCCGGGCGTATAGCGGTTGATCAGGCAGGCATCCGGTACAAAGCCGGGATACCCGGCCGCCGCCGCGGCCTCGCGCGCCAGTTCGACGAAGACCGCGGGCATCGCGGGCCAGGGCCGGCCGCTGTCCGGGTCGTTGGGGTCATAGCGATAGCCGCGCTCGTCCGACACCCAGCCGAGCGTGCCGCAATTGGTCATCGCCACCGACATGCGAAAGCCGCCGGGCGTGACCAGATGACGGAAGGGGGCTTGGGCGTGGACCTGTTCGATTGCCTGGCGCAGCGCCAGCGCGCGGGACAGCGCGAAGCCGCGCAGCACCACGGCACCCGGCCCGATCGCTTCGCTGTGTTCCCCGCCGCGGCTGTCGGGCTCGGGCAGGTTGTCGAACAGGTCGAAGGTCATGGGGGGACGGCGCGTGTCGATTCACTGGGAGAGGGAATGATACGCCGGCGGGTGGAATCGCCCGCAGGTTGACTTCCCTCTCCCGCGCGCGGGAGAGGGGTTGGAGGAGAGGGAGCCCACCCAGCTGACTATCCGCCTGCTCAGGCGAACGTATCGACCTCACCCAGCGCCACGCGACGCGGCGCCGCCGGTGCCGTCGCCGTCTGGGCCGCGCCAGGCTGCTGGAACTCCGTCACGCCCTGGGCGAAACCCTGGCCGCGATGCTGCGGGGCCTGCTGTTGCCCCTGGCCCGGCTGGCCGGCGAACTGCTCGGCGCCGACCGAGGTCTGGCCGAGCTGGATGCCGCTGTCGGCCATCGCATGGCGCAGTTGGGGCAGGGCGGCTTCGAGCGCCGCGCGCACGCTGGCGTGCGGCGAGACGAACTGGGCCTGGGCCTGGTCGTTGACCACATTGAGCACGACCTTCAGCGGACCAAGGTCGGGCGGGTTCAGTTGCAGTTCGGCGGTGTGGTTGCCCTGCGTGGTCAGGCGGACCATCTGCTGGCCCAGGGCCTGCGGCCACTGCGGATCGCCGACGCGCGGGGCCAGCGGCAGCGTGACTGCGGCTTGCGCGCCCGATTGCGCACCGAGCGTGGTGGCGGTGCCGTGCGCCAGCGGCGTGGCACCCTCGATCGGCGCGGCCACCGCGCCGTTGTCTTCACCCGGTGCCTTGGCGGCGGCCGACGCGGCCTGCAGGGCGGCCTGCAACGCGGCCGTCGGCGATACGGTGGTGCTGCTCGCCGCCGCAGCGGGCTGCTGTGCAGGGGCAGCGAACTGGCTGGCGGCGCCGTCGCGGCCGCCGGCAGCGCCGTCCTGCTTGCCGCCGGTGTCG
>NZ_VWRN01000059.1 GCF_008632125.1 Cupriavidus cauae | reverse complement strand
GTCCTGCAGCGCTACCACGGCCAGCCGGTCGAGGTGCCCGCCTCGCGCTATCGCGACCACATCGCCTGGCTGCAGACCCACGATGTCGCCGCCAGCGAGTCGTTCTGGCGCGAGCGGCTGCAAGCGCTCGACGAGCCTACCCGGCTGGCCTCGGCACTTCCCGCACCGGATGCCGGCACCGGTCACGCGACGTGCCGCACCAGCCTCGATGCCGACGCCCTCGCCCGCCTCCAGCGCAGCGCCGCCAGCCAGCATCTGACGCTGAACACGCTGTTGCAGGCGGCCTGGGTCATCGTGCTGCAGCGCTATACCGGTCGGCGTGCCGTCGCCTTCGGCGCGACCGTGGCCGGTCGGCCGGCGGCCTTGCCGGGCGCCGAGGCGATGCTCGGCCTGTTCATCAATACCTTGCCGGTGATCCAGGCCCCGTCGCCGGACCAGGCCGTCGCCGACTGGCTGCAGGCGCTGCAAGCCGAGAACCTGGCGCTGCGCGAGCACGAACACGTGCCGCTGTACGAGATCCAGCGCTGGGCCGGCCAAGGCGGGCAGGCGCTGTTCGACTCGATCCTGGTGTTCGAGAACTACCCGGTCGATGCGGCACTGCGCCAGCGCGAGCAGAACGGCCTGAAGCTCGGCGAGGTCAGCCATGCGGCGACTACCAACTATCCGCTGACGCTGGTGATCTCGGCCGGTGCCAC
>NZ_VWRN01000058.1 GCF_008632125.1 Cupriavidus cauae | reverse complement strand
TCGCGCGCCGGTGTCTGGCGCATCCTGCGCGAGTTCGAGCAGCGCGGCCTGCCGCTGACCATCTTCGGGGTGTCGATGGCGCTGCAGCGCCATCCCGAGCTGACCCGCGCCTTCGTCGAGCTGGGCCACGAGATCGCCTGCCACGGCTGGCGCTGGATCCATTACCAGAACATCGACGAGGCCACCGAGCGCGAGCACATGCGCATCGCGATGCAGATCATCCGCGAGCTGACCGGCAGCGCGCCGCTGGGCTGGTACACCGGCCGCGACAGCCCCAACACGCGGCGCCTGGTGGTCGAGCACGGCGGCTTCGTCTACGACTCGGACTACTACGGCGACGACCTGCCGTTCTGGACCGAGGTGCGGACGAGCAACGGCGAGACGAAGCCGCATCTGGTGGTGCCCTACACGCTGGACTCGAACGACATGCGCTTTGCCACGCCGCAGGGCTTCAACACCGGCGAGCAGTTCTTCCAGTACCTGAAGGACGCCTTCGACGTGCTGTACGCCGAGGGCGATCCCCAGGGGCTGAACCAGCCGAAGATGCTGTCGATCGGCATGCATTGCCGGCTGCTCGGCCGCCCTGGGCGCTTTCGCGCGCTGCAGCGTTTCCTGGACTACGTGCAGTCGCACGACAAGGTCTGGATCGCGCGCCGCATCGATATCGCGCGGCACTGGATCGAGACGCATCC
>NZ_VWRN01000006.1 GCF_008632125.1 Cupriavidus cauae | reverse complement strand
GCTGCGCCGAGGCGCTGCTGGCCGCGGTGCCGCCGCGCGCCCGCTCCGTTGGCGCGCTGGCCAAGGCGCTGGTCGATGCCGGCTCGCAGGGGCAGTGGCTGACCCAGCAGGCCGCGCGCCTGCTGTGCACCGCCGCGCCGGCGCGGCTGGCGCAATGGGTCGAGGCGGGTTGGGTCAACTGCGAGACGGTGGACCGGCCGCTGCTGACCGCCGCCGAGCCAGGCGGATCCGATGAATCCGCTGATCCCTGCGAGCCCGGCATCCTCAGCCACGACGGCGGCCCCCGCCACTCCGGCGCACCCGGCGCACCCGGCGAACCCGGCGAACCCGGCGAACCCGGCGAACCCGGCGAACCCGGCGACTCGGGCCCCGGTCGCGGTGGCGACCGCCGCGATCCGGCCGATCCTGCCGCAACGGCCGAATCGACGGCCGCAGTACGTCCCCCCACACCCGCCCTGCACCCGGAACAGCGTCAGGCCGTCGACGCCATCGCCGCCGCGATCGGCTTCGCCCCCTTCCTGCTGCACGGCGTCACCGGCAGCGGCAAGACCGAGGTCTATCTGCACGCGATCGCGGCCGCACTGGCGCGCGATCCCGCGGCCCAGGTGCTGATGCTGGTGCCCGAAATCAATCTGACACCGCAGCTGCAGGCGCGCATCGCCGCACGCTTCCCGGCGGCGCCACTGGCCGTCCTGCACAGCGGCATGGCCGATCAGGAGCGCACGCTGCACTGGCTGGCGGCCCATCGCGGCGAAGCGCGTATCGTGCTGGGCACACGGATGGCGGTGATGGCGTCGCTGCCGACGCTGGCGCTGATCGTGGTCGACGAGGAGCACGACACCTCGTACAAGCAGCAGGAGGGCCTGCGCTACTCGGCCCGCGATCTGGCGGTCTGGCGCGCCAAGCAGCTCGGCATCCCGGTGGTGCTCGGCTCGGCCACGCCGTCGATGGAATCCTGGTGGCGCGCCGAGCAGGGGGCCTACCGCAAGCTGGTGCTGCGCGAACGGGCCCAGGCCGACGCGGTGCTGCCGACCGTGCGGCTGGTCGACCTGAATCACGAGCGGCAGCGCCAGCGGCCGCTCTACGAGGGCCTGTCGGCGCCGCTGCTGCAGGCGATCGAGGCGCGCCTGGCCCGCGGCGAGCAAAGCCTGCTGTTCCTGAACCGGCGCGGCTATGCGCCGGTGATCGCCTGCGACAGCTGCGGCTGGCTGTCCGGCTGTCCACGCTGCTCCGCGTACCTGGTGCTGCATCGCCCCGAGCGCTGCCTGCGCTGCCATCACTGCGGGCTCGAGGCCCGCATCCCGCACCACTGCCCCGACTGCGGCAACGTCGACATCGCGCCGCTGGGCCGCGGCACGCAGCGGATCGAGGAGGCGCTGGCCGCGCGCTTCCCGCAGGCCCGCATTGCCCGGATCGACGCCGATTCGACCCGCCGCAAGGGCAGTGCGCAAGCGATGTTCGACGAGGTCCACGCCGGCGAGGTCGACATCCTGGTCGGCACCCAGATGATCGCCAAGGGCCACGACTTCCAGCGCGTGACGCTGGTCGGTATCGTCCATCCCGACGCGGCGATGTTCAGCCACGATTTCCGCGCGGCCGAGCACCTGTTCGCGTCGCTGATGCAGGTGTCGGGCCGCGCCGGCCGCGCCGGCCTGGCGGGCGAGGTGCTGATCCAGACCCGCTATCCGGATGCCCCGGCGCTGCAGGCGCTGGTACGCCACGACTACGACGGCTTTGCGGCCACGCAGCTGCGCGAACGGCGCCAGGCCGGGCTGCCGCCCTTCGTCCATCAGGTACTGGTGACGGCCGAACATGGGCAGTTGCAACGGGCCCTGGACTTCCTGCATGCCGCCCGCGAGCGGGCCGACGGCATGGTGCTGGGCGCCGAGGTGCAACTGCACGACCCGGTACCGATGTCGATGGTGCGAATCGCCAACCGGGAGCGCGCCCAGATGCTGATCGAAAGCGGATCGCGCATGGCACTGCAACGCTTTGTCGGAGAGTGGACGCAAACTTTCAGTGAAGTCGGGACGAGCGTCAAAGGAGTACGCTGGCAGCTGGAGATCGACCCGTTGCGGATCTGACCACGGGCGCACCAAGCCCGCCATCGCCTCTCGGCACACCGGCGGTGCAACCGCATGGAGCCGGTGCCTTCATGGCAGTTGCACCTAGTGGGTTATACCAAGTTGCACCCTGGCTTTCTCCGGGAGTATGATCGCGCCAATTTGCATCACATCGCGCGACTTCCGCACGACCGTCCGGGCTCCATTGAGCGACCCACGGCGGGCGATTGAGAGGCGGCAAGCGCGTTCCTCGGAGATCTCCTCGCATGGCCACCACCACCCTCGGCGTCAAGCTCGACGACGCCTCCCGCGACCGCCTCAAGCGCGTTGCCCAGTCGATCGACCGCACGCCCCACTGGCTGATCAAGCAGGCGATCTTCTCCTACCTGGAGCAGATCGAGCGCGGACAGGCGCCGCACGAGGCGAACGGCAGCGGCCAGCCCGACGCGGACGGGGCCGACACGCTCGACGCGGTGGCCGGCGAGGGCGCGCCACAGCCCTTCCTCGAATTTGCCCAGAGCATCCAGCCGCAGTCGGTGCTGCGCGCGGCGATTACCTCCGCCTACCGCCGGCCCGAAACCGAATGCGTGCCGGTGCTGCTGGAGCAGGCCCGCCTGCCGCAGCAGCAGGCCGACGCCGCGCTGGCGATGGCAAAGAAGCTGGCCCTGAACCTGCGCCAGCAGAAGGGCGGCAGCGGCCGCGAAGGGCTGGTGCAGGGGCTGATCCAGGAATTCTCGCTGTCGTCGCAGGAAGGCGTGGCGCTGATGTGCCTGGCCGAGGCGCTGCTGCGCATTCCCGACAAGGCCACCCGCGACGCGCTGATCCGCGACAAGATCAGCGGCGCCAACTGGCAGTCGCACCTCGGCCAGAGCCCGTCGCTGTTCGTCAACGCCGCCACCTGGGGCCTGCTGGTCACCGGCAAGCTGGTCTCGACCCATAACGAGGCCGGCCTGACCCGCGCGCTGACGCGCATCATCGGCAAGGGCGGCGAGCCGCTGATCCGCAAGGGCGTCGACATGGCGATGCGCCTGATGGGCGAGCAGTTCGTCACCGGCGAGACCATCTCCGAGGCGCTGGCGAACGCGCGCAAGTACGAGGCCCAGGGCTTCCGCTACTCGTACGACATGCTGGGCGAGGCCGCGATGACAGAGGCCGACGCGCAGCGCTATCTGGCCTCCTACGAGCAGGCCATTCACGCGATCGGCCAGGCCTCGCGCGGCCGCGGCATCTACGAGGGCCCGGGCATCTCGATCAAGCTGTCGGCGCTGCATCCGCGCTACAGCCGCGCCCAGCACGAGCGCGTGCTCGGCGAGCTGTACGGGCGCCTGAAGTCGCTGACGCTGCTGGCCCGCCAGTACGACATCGGCATCAACATCGACGCCGAGGAGGCCGACCGGCTGGAAATCTCGCTGGACCTGCTGGAACGGCTCTGCTTCGAGCCCGAGCTGGCCGGGTGGAACGGTATCGGCTTCGTCGTGCAGGGGTACCAGAAGCGTTGCCCGTTCGTGATCGACTACCTGATCGACCTGGCGCGCCGCAGCCGCCATCGCCTGATGATCCGGCTGGTCAAGGGCGCCTACTGGGACAGCGAGATCAAGCGCGCCCAGGTCGACGGCCTGGAGGGTTACCCGGTCTACACGCGCAAGGTCTACACCGATGTGTCGTACCTCGCCTGCGCGCGCAAGCTGCTGTCGGTGCCGGACGCGATCTATCCGCAGTTCGCCACCCACAACGCGCACACGCTGGCCGCGATCTACCAGATCGCCGGCCATAGCTACTACCCCGGACAGTACGAATTCCAGTGCCTGCACGGCATGGGCGAGCCGCTGTACGACCAGGTGGTCGGCCCGGTGGCCGAGGGCAAGCTGAACCGGCCGTGCCGCATCTACGCGCCGGTCGGCACGCACGAGACGCTGCTGGCCTACCTGGTGCGGCGCCTGCTGGAGAACGGCGCCAACACCTCGTTCGTCAACCGCATTGCCGACGACACCATCTCGCTGGACGAGCTGGTCGCCGACCCGGTCGCGCAGGTCGAACGGATGCACAAGGAAGAGGGCACGCTGGGCCTGCCGCATCCGCGCATTCCGATGCCGCGCGGCCTGTACGGCAAGGCGCGCGCCAATTCGGCGGGCCTCGATCTGTCGAACGAACATCGCCTGGCCTCGCTGTCGTCGGCGCTGCTGCACGGCGCGACCGAGCGCCTGAGCGCCGAGCCGATGCTGGGCGTCGACCCCGTGGGCGGCGGCGACACTGCGCCGGTGCTAAATCCCGCCGACCATCGCGATGTGGTGGGGCAGGTCACCGAGGCCAGCGCGGCCGATGTCGAGGCCGCGCTGCAGGCCGCGGTCAATGCCGCGCCGATCTGGCAGGCCACGCCGCCCGAGGTCCGCGCCGCCGCGCTGGAGCGCGCCGCCGACCTGATGGAAGCGCAGATGCAGGCGCTGATGGGCGTGATCATGCGCGAGGCCGGCAAGACGTTCTCGAACGCCATCGCCGAGGTCCGCGAGGCGGTCGACTTCCTGCGCTACTACGCGGTGCAGGTGCGCGAGCATTTCTCCAACGACTCGCATCGCCCGCTGGGTCCGGTGGTCTGCATCAGCCCGTGGAACTTCCCGCTGGCGATCTTCACCGGCCAGGTCGCCGCGGCGCTGGCCGCCGGCAACACGGTGCTGGCCAAGCCCGCGGAGCAAACCCCGCTGATCGCGGCGCAGGCGGTGCGCCTGCTGCGCGAGGCCGGCGTGCCGGCCGGTGCGGTGCAGCTGCTGCCGGGCCGTGGCGAGACCGTCGGCGCGTCGCTGGTCGGCGATGCGCGCGTCAAGGGCGTGATGTTCACCGGCTCGACCGAGGTCGCCCGCCTGCTGCAGCGCAATCTGGCCGGCCGCCTCGATGCCGCCGGCCGCCCGGTGCCGCTGATTGCGGAGACCGGCGGCCAGAACGCGATGATCGTCGATTCGTCGGCGCTGGCCGAGCAGGTGGTCGCCGACGTCGTGAGCTCGGCGTTCGATTCGGCCGGCCAGCGCTGCTCCGCGCTGCGCGTGCTGTGCCTGCAGGAGGATGTGGCCGACCGCGTGCTGGAGATGCTCAAGGGCGCGATGGCCGAGCTGACGATGGCCAACCCGGATCGCCTGTCGACCGACGTCGGTCCGGTGATCGACGAGGAGGCGCGCGCCGGCATCGTCAAGCATATCGAGGCGATGCGCGCCAAGGGCCGTCGCGTGCATCAGGCGGATGCCAACGCGGCGCTGTCGCCGTCGTGCCGCCATGGCACTTTCGTGCCGCCGACGCTGATCGAACTGAACCATATCGGCGAGCTGCAGCGCGAGGTGTTCGGCCCGGTGCTGCACGTGGTGCGCTACCAGCGTTCGCGCCTGGATGCGCTGCTCGACCAGATCAATGCCACCGGCTACGGCCTGACCATGGGCGTGCACACCCGCATCGACGAAACGATCGAGCACATCGTGTCGCGCGCCCATGTCGGCAACCTCTACGTCAACCGCAATATCGTCGGCGCGGTGGTCGGCGTGCAGCCGTTCGGCGGCGAGGGCCTGTCAGGCACCGGTCCGAAGGCCGGCGGTCCGCTCTATCTGCACCGCCTGCTGTCGACCTGCCCGCAGGACGCCTTCGTCGCCGTGGCCCGTGCGGCCGCGGCGGCCGACGCGCCGGCTGCGGAGCCGCGTGCGGCCCTGCGCCCCGAGGCCCAGGCCGCCTTCGATGCCTTCCGCCAGTGGGCGGCATCGGACACAGCCCCGGCGCCGGCGCTGGTGGAGCAGTGCGACCGCTTTGCCGCGGCCTCGACCTCGGGCATGACGGTGACGCTGCCCGGCCCGACCGGCGAGCGCAATACCTACACGCTGCTGCCGCGCGACACCGTGCTGTGCCTGGCGCCGAACGAGGCCGACCTGGCCACGCAGCTGGCGGCGGTGCTGGCGGTCGGCGCCGGCGCGTTGTGCCCGGACGCCGAGCCCGCGCGGACCCTGTATGCGCGGCTGCCGAAGGCAGTACAATCGCGCGTCCGCCTGGTTGCCGACTGGAGCGCGGCCGACGTCGCCTTCGACGCGGTGCTGCACCACGGCGATTCGGACCAGCTGCGCGCGGTGTGCGAACAGGCCGCGCAGCGGCCCGGTCCGATCGTCGGCGTGCAGGGGCTGGGCCACGGCGACACCGGCATCGCGCTGGAGCGTCTGCTGATGGAGCGCTCGCTGTCGGTCAATACCGCGGCGGCCGGCGGCAACGCGAGCCTGATGACGATCGGCTGACCGCGGGGACCGACGGCAACGACAACGATTGACCGCCCGAGCCGGTCCGACGTATCGGTCGGACGTCCGGGTTGGGCGCCAGACAGGCGCAGGTGCGGCGGCGATCCCGCCCTCGCTGCGCCACCGAGAAAGCGTGGTCCGCAGGGGCGGGCCGAACGCTTCCAAGAGTGCAGTGAACCGGCCTACAGGCTACCCAAGGAGAACGGATGAACACGAACTTCCACAAGACGGCGCTGACCGTCGCACTGACGATCGCCGGCCTGACCGCGGCGTCCGCCGCGTTCGCGCAGGCGCAGGAAATCAAGCTCGGCTTTGCCGCGCCGATGACCGGCGGTCAGGCGCAGTACGGCAAGGACATGCAGAACGGCGTGGTGCTGGCGATCGAGCAGATGAACGCCACCAAGCCCAAGATCGGCGGCAAGGAAGTCAAGTTCGTGCTGCTGTCCGAGGACGACCAGGCCGATCCGAAGACCGGCTCGGTGGTGGCGCAGAAGCTGGTCGACAACGGCATCCAGGGCATGCTCGGCCATTTCAACTCGGGCACCAGCATCCCGGCCTCGATGGTCTACAACCGCGCCGGCATCGCGCAGATCGCGATGGCGACCGCGCCCGAATACACCCGCCAGGGCTTCAAGACCACCTTCCGCATGATGACCTCCGACACCCAGCAGGGTTCGGTGCTCGGCAACTACGTGGTCAAGAAGCTCGGCGCGAAGAACATCGCCATCGTCGATGACCGTACCGCCTACGGCCAGGGCCTGGCCGACGAGTTCGAGAAGGCCGCCAAGGCCGCCGGCGGCAAGATCGTGCGCCGCGAGTTCACCAACGACAAGGCGGTGGACTTCAAGGCCGTGCTGACCAACATCAAGCGCAGCAACCCGGACATCATCTTCTTCGGCGGCGCCGAGACGCAGTCCGCGCCGATGGCCAAGCAGATCAAGGAACTGGGCCTGAAGTCGCCGCTGGTGTCGGGCGAGATGTCCAAGACCGACAACTTCCTGAAGCTGGCCGGTCCCGCCGCGGAAGGCACGGTGGTGTCGCTGGCCGGCCTGCCGCTGGAGCAGATGCCGGGCGGCGCCAAGTATGCGCAGGACTACGAGAAGCGTTTCAAGAGCAAGGTCCAGACCTACTCGCCGTATGCCTACGACGGCGCCACCGCGCTGATGACGGCGATGGTCAAGGCCGGCTCGGCCGATCCGGCGCGCTATCTGCCGGTGCTGGCGGCGACCAACATGCCGGGCGTCACCACCAAGACGCTGGCGTACGACGCGCGCGGCGACCTGAAGGACGGCGGCATCACCGTCTACAAGGTCGTGGGCGGCAAGTGGACCGTGCTGGAAACGCTGGGCGGCAAGTAAGCCCGGGTTTTCCACAGCGGGTCGACATTGGGTCCACTGTCCCGGAATTCCACAGTCCCACAGTTGGCCTGTGGTCCGGAACGCCACCCCTCGGGGTGGCGTTTTCTTTGGCCGCCGCATCACCACCGCATCACCACCGCATGGGCCGCGGCGTTGGCCGCCGGCTTGACCACCAGGGCGGCGGCATCCGGCCGGCTCGACCCGCTTCCACGGCCTTGCCTCCCGCGTGGCGCATAATCGCGGTCTTGCCGTTTCCTCGCTATCCCAGTTGTCCCTCTTTGCCCATCACCCTGAAGGAGTACCCGTGTCCGCGCAGCCAGTCAGCTACGACCACGCCATCGAGCTTGCCACGCAGGAGCGCTACGACGAAGCGCTGGCGGTGATCGACGCGTTGGCGCGCCAGCGGCCCGAGGTCGTCGATTACGAGGCGCTGCGCGCCCGGCTGCTGTTCGACAAGGGCGAGCCCGAGCAGGCGCTGGCCGCGCTCGAGGCGGCGCTGTCCCGCCTGCCCGAGCTGCCGCTGCATCCCGCGCACCGCTGGGCCTCGCGCGGCGTGCTGGCGCATCGCTACGGCATGCTGCTGATGAACCAGCAGCGTTTCGCCGAGGCGCTGCCCTGGCTGGAAGAGGCGGCCCGGCGCAACGGGCTGGCCACCGGCGAATGGAGCGCGCAGCTGCATGCGGGGCTGGCGCACTATCGGCTGCGCCAGTTCGCCGAGGCCGGCCGCTATTGGTACGACCTGCTGTATCGCGCGCCGGACCTGGGTGCGCACGACATCCTGAGCCTGGCGGCCGCGCACGTGCAGGGCGCCGAGTCCGAGGGACAGCGCGCCGAACCGATGCTGCGGCTGTGCCTGGCCCGCATCGGCCTGGACAATGCCGATCTGCTGGAGATGAGCGAGGAGCAGGGCGACGCGCTGGCCGCGCAGCAGGCGCAGATGGTGCTGGCCGAGAACCCGGACCATCCGCACGCGCGCCGCATCCTCGCGCCGCTGCGGCTGCGGGCCGGCGATCTCGCCGGTGCGCGCGACGACCTGGCGGTCTACCAGCGCCAGGTGCCGGACCCGAAGGCGCAGATACGCGAGCTCGAGTGGCGCCATCAGGGCGGCGAGGCCGAGCCCTGGCGCGACTTCGTGCTGACCGACGCGGCCACCGACGCGCATGGCTACTACCTTGCCGGGCTGGCGCTGGCCGACTTCATCGAGCGCGTGCCGGCGGCGGCGGAAGCGCTGCGGCCACAGCTGCTGCGCGCCTGGCAAACGGGCCTGGCCCGCTTCGAGCAGTATTTCGCCACCGGGGAAGGCGGCTACGATGACGCCGACCCGCATATCTATTCGCTGCTGTGCGACCGGCTGGCGCGCCGGCTCGATCTCGACGATGCCGCGCAGCGCGACGAACGCATCGCGCTGCATGAGAAGGGCATTGCCGTCAGCGATTTCATCGAGCACTGGCTCGATCTGCTGGCCTGCCACGACGCCGCCGGACGCCATCAGCGGGTGGTCGAGATCGCCGGCGAGGTGCTGAACCGCTATCCGCTGGATCGCCATGCGGGACACGTGACCTGGGTGTTCAGCCGGCTGATCCACGCGTGGAAGGCGATCGGCGGCAGCGAGGCGATCGGCGCGGCGCGGGCCGCGATCGCCCATATGGAGGCGCGGCTTGACGCGCTGCCGGTCGAGGAACGCAGCGAGGCGGCGCTGTCGATGGCCCATGCGCGCACGCATTTCGCCACGCTGCTGGGGAATTCGGCCGGATCGATGGAAGCGCGCGAACGCGCGCTGGCGCTGGACGAGATCGAGGCCCTGCAGGCGCGCGCGGTGGTGGTCGAGGACGCCTGGGTCTACGACGCCTTTGGCCGCATCTGGCGCGGCCTGGCCGACAACGAGCGCGCCTTGCCGCTGTTCGAGCGCGCCATCGCGCTGACCGAGGGCGATGCCGAGGACCAGGCCGCGGCGCGGCTGCAGCGCGGGCTGATCCGGCTCGACGCGCAGCAATACGCCGAGGCGCTGACCGACTTCCATGCCGCCTTCGCGGTGCGCGACAACTGGGAGGCGGACGTGCATCTGCATGCGGCGCAGGCCGCGCTGGGTCTGGCGAGGCGCGAGGAGGCGCGCGATCTGTTCCTGCAGGCCCGCGCGCGTGGGGCCGCGCAAGGGCGTACCCGCGCGTTGTATGCGAAGGTCGAAAACGCACTGAAGGCGACGCGGCCGGCGTGGAAACTGTGGGGCGTCTAAGCCTGAGGTGCAGGCCGCGCGCGTGAGTGTGGACGCGCCGGAGACGCGCCGGAGACGCGATGGAGACGCGATGGAGACGCGATGGAGACGCGATCCGATAGCGCGTCGGCGGAAACCTCAGCAAAACTCGTGCCTTGTCGGACAAACCCGGACACGGGTTCAAAGGCCCTTCCGTTAGGATGTCACCCATGAATGGATTGAGCCAACTATTTCCGACCTGGCCGCTCGCACCCAGCGGGCTGTTCTGGGTCGGCCTCGCGCTGGTAGGCGCGGGCCTTGCCGGCGAAATTTGCCGGATGTATCTGAGATTGCCGCGTATCGTCGGTTATGCCGCCACCGGCCTGCTGGCCGGCACGCTGGGCCGCCCCATCGTCGACCAGACGATGATCGCGCAGACCCGCATCCTGATCGACATGGCGCTGGCGCTGGCCCTGTTCGAACTCGGCCATCGCCTGTCGCTGGTCTGGCTGCGGGCCAATCGCTGGCTGCTGTTTACCAGTGCCTCGGAGAGCCTGCTGACCTGGGGCCTCGTCACCGCGGTGCTGCAATGGATCGGCGTGAGCCCGACGGTCGCCATCCTCGCCGGCGGCATCGCGGTCAGCACGTCGCCGTCGATCGTGCTGCAGCTGAAGAACGAATTGCGTGCCGAAGGCCAGGTCACCGAACGGCTGATGGCGATGACCGCCCTCAACAGCATGTATGCCGCGGTAATCGTGCAGCTGGCGACCGGCTGGCTGCATTCGGAATACGGCAATCTGGGCGCGGCGCTGCTGCATCCGCTGTATCTGCTGGTCGGCTCGTGCGTGCTGGCGTGGCTCGTCGGCAAGCTGAGCCAGGCGGTCTATGCGCGGATGCCGGCCGACGATCAGTACAGCTTTCTGGTGCTGGTCGGCATCGTGCTGTTCACGCTGGCGCTGACGCGGCTGCTGAAGCTGTCGATGCCGTTGACGCTGCTGCTGGCTGGCGTCGTCTTCAAGCATCAGGACAATCAGCCGCGCGTGTGGCCCGCGCACTTCGGCAGCGCCGGTACGCTGCTGATCATCGTGATGGTGGTGTCGCTGGGGCTGCCGGTGACCGTGCGCGACTGGTCCATCGCCGGCGTCGCCGCGATCGTGCTGGTGCTGCTGCGGCATCTGGCCAAGCTCGGCGGCGTGGTGTCGCTGGGTTCGTTCTCGGGCCTGAGCATCCGGCAGTGCGTGGCGCTTGGCGTGGCGCTGGGGCCGATGTCGGGTCTGGCTTACCTGCTGATGAGCGATGTGGCGCGGCTCTATCCTGAAACCGGGGAAATGCTCAACGCGATCGTGCTGTGCGCGCTGGCGATCGAGCAGATCGCGGCGCCGGTATTGGCCGCATGGGCACTTCGCTATGCCGGCGAGGTCAGAGGCAATGGAGGAGGGCGCTGATGTCACTCGAACCGTTCAAGCAATCCGAGGCGCTGACCTTCGGCGTCGAGCTGGAAATGCAGCTGGTCAATCGCCATGACTACGATCTGGCGCCGTTCGCCCCCGATCTGCTGCGGCTGCTGAAGGGCGCCCAGCATGCCGGCGATATCAAGCCGGAGATCAGTCCGTCGATGATCGAGATCAGCACCGGCATCTGCCATGACTACGCGCAGGCGCTGTCCGAGTTGACCACGATGCGCGACCTGATGGTCGAGGCCTCGCATTCGCTGAACCTGGGCATCTGCGGCGGCGGCACGCATCCGTTCCAGCAGTGGGCCGATCGCACCATCTCCGACTCGCCGCGCTACCAGTACATCTCCGAGCTGTACGGCTACCTGGCCAAGCAGTTCACCGTGTTCGGCCAGCACGTGCATATCGGCTGCCCGACCGCGGACGATTCGCTGTTCCTGCTGCATGCGATCGGCCGCTACGTGCCGCACTTCATTGCGCTGGCGGCGTCGTCGCCGTATGTGCAGGGCGTCGATACCGGCTTCGCTTCCGCGCGACTGAATTCGGTCGCTGCCTTCCCGATGAGCGGCCGCGCGCCCTTCATGCTGACTTGGGACGCCTTCACCGCGTACTTCGAGAAGATGCGCAAGACGGGCGTGATCGAGAGCATGAAGGACTTCTACTGGGATATTCGCCCCAAGCCGGAATTCGGCACCATCGAAGTCCGCGTCATGGACACGCCGCTGACGGTCGCGCGCGCCTGCGACATTGCGGCCTATATCCAGGCGCTGGCGCGCTATCTGCTGCTGTCGCGTCCCTTCATGCCGGAAGAGGACGACTACCTGGTCTATACCTTCAACCGCTTCCAGGCCTGCCGCTTCGGACTCGACGGCGAATACGTGCATCCGAACGAACTGACGCGGATGCCGATCGCCGACCATATCCTGTCGATCTGCGACGTGCTGGTGCCGCACGCCGAAGCGCTCGGTTCGCTGGAGGCGCTGGCCAATATTCGCATGCTGGCCGCCAGCCGCAGCGGCGACGCCGAATGGGCGCGCCAGGTCGATGCCGATACGCGCAGTCTGCGTGAGGCGGTGCGGCAGAGCTGCGAGCGCTGGGCAGGGTAAGAGAGTCTTTGTGCCGGGCCGCGCCGCTGCGATCCTTGCCTTCCCTGCGATCACAGCAACCGCTGCGATCGCGGGGCGCGGCGGTCAGACCCCGTGCGGGATGCTGTCGCCGTCGCCGAGCCCGAGCCGCTGGTTCGCCGGTACCGCGACCGCCAGCAGCTTCGGCGGCGGCAGGTTCAGGCCCTTCATCATCTCGATGAACTCTTCGCGTGTGCGGCCGCACAGCCGGCTGTTGGTGGCCCGTTCGTGACCGATGGTCGAATGGGTGCGGCCCTTGTAGTCATGGGCCGGATATACCAGCGTGTCGTCGGGCAGCGCAAACAGCTTGCGCGTCAGGCTGTCGTATAGCGTGCCGGCGTCGCCGGACTGGAAGTCGGTGCGTCCGCAGCCGTCGATCAGCAGCGCATCGCCGGTAAAGACCCGGCGCACCACGCCGCCGTCCGGCTGCGCCTCTTCCCACAGATAGCTCATGCTGCCGGCGGTATGTCCCGGCGTATGGATGGCGCGCAGCGTTTGCGTGCCGAACGGGATCGTGTCGCCGTCGATCAGCTGCTTCAGCGCCGGCCGGATATCGCAGCCCGACGGCGCGGCGGTATGCGCGCCGGTGCGTTGCGCGAGATGGCCGGCAGAGGTGATGTGGTCGGCGTGCGCATGCGTCTCGATGACCCAGGCAAGCCGTACCGCGGTCTGCTGCACCAGCGCGAGATCCCGTTCGAGCTGACGGTCGACCGGATCGATCAGCACGGCGTCACGAGTCGCCGCGTCGATCAGCAGGTAGGTGTAGGTACTGGACTCGCGGTCGAAGAGTTGATGGAAGGTTTGCATCTGCGGGAATACTAACGAAGCGCCGCCTGGCGCTAGTCTTCGAATACGTCGGCGAGGTGCTGGGCGCTCAGCAGTCTTTCTCCCCAGGCTTCCAATTGTTCAAGCCGGGCGCTGTTCAGCCGTGATTCGAGTTCGGCTGGCAGAGGGCCGAAGCGCTTGGCAAGCAGATTTCGCAGGAGCATGGCCTGACCCTGCTGCAGGCCCTCCTGCAGACCTACCTGCCGGCCCTCCTGCAGTCCTGCCTGTCGGCCTTCCTGCAGACCTGCCTGCCGGCCTTCCTGCAGACCTACCTGTCGGCCTTCTCGCCGGCCTTCCTGCAGTCCTACCTGCCAACCTTCCTGCAGGCCTTCCCGCTTGTAATTGGCCTTCCACTGCGCAATATTCGTCGACAGCGACATTTCAGCCTCCATCAGGTTGTGTATGTCCGTTAAATACAAACCGGCCCGGCGATGCCGTGAGCCTACATGCTTCAGCCATCGTACGAAAGTGTCCTCCAGGACCGGGTCGTCGGCCACGCGCAGCCTGATCCAGCGAACCGCTTCGAGCATCGCCGTCTCCGTCTCCGCGTTCTCGAAGCGGAACACCGCGGCGACGAGATTGTCGAGCGTGGCCAGTTCCTCATCTGAATATCGCCGCGCGTCCACCAGAAGATATTCGAAGCGCGGCTGGCAGCGGCACAAGTCATCTGGCAGCCGCGGCGACAGATCCGCGATATCGGTCTTTGCCGTCCAGCTGCCTTCCCCGTTGTAGACCACGATCGGCAGGACCGGCGGCAACTGGCCGTCTGGCAGTATATTCCGCCCACGGATCAGCTCCAGATCCAACGACGTGACGTAATTCGTCATGCGAATCGCCATATGGCGATCGATGGTGCTCTGGAATTCGATCAGCAGATAGAGGTAGACCCACTCGCCGCCGGCCTGGATGCGCCAGACCATGTCGCTGGCGCGCTGGCGAAGGCGGTCCGTAACGTAGTTGCTCGAGATACGTTCGAGGGTGTCGAAGTCCAGCGCGCGGACCCACGCGCTCGGCACGAAATCCCGCAGCAGATCACGGACGAATTCCGGTGTGGAGAACAACAGCTTGTAACAGGCATCGTGGCTCGGCATGGCTCGCGCATCGCAGTTGCGGTGCCGAGAGAATGCCGCGCCGAAGGGCCGCGAGATTCCACAAAAGTGCGTGCTACTTTAGTGTTCGAGCTTCAGCACTCGACGATATTGACGGCGAGCCCGCCGCGCGCCGTTTCCTTGTACTTGGTCTTCATGTCGGCACCGGTCTCGCGCATGGTCTTGATCACCGAATCGAGCGAGACATAGTGATTGCCGTCGCCGCGCAAGGCCATGCGCGCGGCGTTGACCGCCTTGACCGAGGCCATCGCATTGCGCTCGATGCAGGGAATCTGCACCAGCCCGCCGACCGGATCGCAGGTCAGCCCCAGGTTGTGTTCCATGCCGATTTCCGCGGCATTCTCGACCTGCTCCGGCGTGCCGCCGAGCACGGCCGCCAGCGCGCCCGCTGCCATCGAACACGCGACGCCAACCTCGCCCTGGCAGCCGACTTCGGCGCCGGAGATCGACGCGTTCAGCTTGTACAGCAGACCGATCGCGCCGGCCGTCAGCAGGAAGTCGATCACGCCGCGCTCGTTCGCACTGGGCACGAAGCGATCGTAGTAATGCAGCACGGCCGGGATGATGCCCGCCGCGCCATTGGTCGGCGCGGTCACCACGCGGCCACCGGCCGCGTTCTCCTCGTTGACGGCCATCGCATAGAGGTTGACCCAGTCCATCACCGACAGCGGGTCGGACAGCGTCCGTTCGGCGCGCTCGGTCAGATTGCGGTACAGCTCCGGCGCGCGCCGCTTGACCTTGAACGGGCCCGGCAGCTCGCCATCGGTGCGGCAGCCGCGCGCGACGCAGGCCTGCATCACCTGCCAGATATGCAACAGGCCGGCGCGCACATCGGCTTCGCTGCGCCAGGTGCATTCGTTTTCGAGCATCAGCTGCGCGATCGACTTGCCGCTGCTGCTCGCCATGTCGAGCATCGCGCGGCCGCTGCGGAAGGGATGCGGCAGTTGCCGGTCGGCCTCGAGCACCTGCGTGTTCGCCGCGCCCGCGCTGACGACGAAGCCGCCGCCTACCGACAGATAGCGGCCTTCGCGCAGCGTCGCGCCGGCGGCATCGAAGGCATGGAATTTCATGCCGTTCGGATGCTCGGCCAGCGCTTCGCGCCGGTAGAACGCGATATGTTCCTTTTCGACGAAGGGAATCGGATGCTTGCCGAGCAGGGACAGCGTGCGCGAAGCGCGCAGCGCTGCCAGCCTGGCGTCGATGGTGTCCGGATCGATGGTATCGGGCGCCTCGCCGAGCAGGCCGAGAATCACGCCCTTGTCGGTGCCGTGCCCCTTGCCGGTCGCGCCGAGCGAGCCGTACAGCTCGACCCGCACGCTGGCCACCTGCGGCAGCAGGCCGTCGCGCTCCAGTCCATGCGCGAACATGCCGGCCGCACGCATCGGTCCCACCGTATGCGAGCTGGACGGCCCGATGCCGACCTTGAACAGGTCGAATACGCTGACAGCCACGTTGGTCTCCTATCGTTTGCCGGCGGTTTGCCGGCTTCCGCCGCGGCTTGCCGTCCGGCCAGGCGCGATACGGGCTAGACCGGCCGATCGTCCTCGGGGCGTTCCCACAACGAGACGCCGGGGCCGGGCGGTTCCTCCGGCAGTTCCTTGCGCTTGAGCACGCTGATGGCGCCGTCGTTCTCCAGGATCGCGATATAGACGTCGTCCAGGCTGGCGCAGCCCTCGCGCCGCAATACCTTCATCAGATCGTCGCTGGTCAGCCGCGCGCCGTGCATGACCTTGTCGATCACCTTGCCATGGCGGATCAGCAGCTGGGGGTGGCCCTCGACCGCGTACTCGAACTTGCGGCTGCGCCAGCTGAGCCAGCTGACCAGCACGTTGATGCCGATCAGCGTGGCGGCGAGGATCAGGCCTGCGGATACCGACTTGTCATCGCCGACCATGGCGTTCTGCACGCCTTCGGACAGGATCAGCAGCAGGATCAGATCGAACGGGGTCATCTGTCCGATCTGCCGCTTGCCGCCCAGCCGCATCATGATCAGCAGCGCGAAATAGACGATCAGTCCTCGGACGATAAATTCCCACCACGGTGCGCTCATCTCCCACATCGACAGTCTCCTTACCGATGACAGCCCCGGCGCGAATGCCGGGAACTCAGGCCCGGACGCGGAACCGCGTCCGGGCGGCGATGGAGCCGCCGTGCCGGGATCGCCCGCAGTGCCCGCCGACTATGTGCCGACTGCCCGCGGACTGCCTGCTTACTCCTCGTACGCGCTCATCGGCACGCACGAGCAGAACAGGTTGCGATCGCCGTAGACGTTGTCGGCACGGCCGACCGGCGGCCAGTACTTCTGCGTCCGCAGCGAGGCGACCGGATAAGCGGCTTCCTCACGAGTGTACTTGTGGTTCCACTCATTGGCAGTGATGACCGCGGCGGTGTGCGGCGCGTTCTTCAGCGGGTTGTCCTCGCGGTCGAAGCTGCCGTCCTCGACACGGGCGATTTCCTTGCGGATCGCGATCATCGCGTCGATGAAGCGGTCCAGCTCGTGCAGCGCCTCGCTCTCGGTCGGCTCGATCATCAGCGTGCCCGGCACCGGGAAGCTCATGGTCGGCGCATGGAAGCCATAGTCCATCAGCCGCTTGGCGACATCCTCGTTGCTGATGCCGGTCGCCTTCTGGATCGGACGCAGGTCGAGAATGCACTCGTGCGCGATATGGCCGTTGCCGCCCGTGTACAGTACCGGGTAGTAGTCCGACAGCCGCTTGGCGACGTAGTTGGCCGCCAGGATCGCGTTCTCGGTGGCCGCCGTCAGGCCGCGCGCGCCCATCATCGCGATATACATCCACGAAATCGGCAGGATGCTGGCCGAGCCGTAGGGCGCGGCCGAGATCGCGCCGATGCCGTCTGCCGCGCGGCGGTAGCCGCTGCTGGCGTGGTTCGGCAGGAACGGCGCCAGATGCGCGCCGACCGCGACCGGACCGACGCCCGGGCCGCCGCCGCCGTGCGGAATGCAGAAGGTCTTGTGCAGGTTCAGGTGCGACACGTCGCCGCCGAACTGCCCCGGCGCCGCGGTGCCCACCATTGCGTTCATGTTGGCGCCGTCGACATAGACCTGCCCGCCGTGGCTGTGCACGATCTCGCAGATGCGCTGCACGCCTTCCTCGAACACGCCGTGCGTGGACGGATAGGTGATCATGATCGCCGCCAGGTTCCTGCTGTGCTGCGCGGCCTTCTTCTCCAGGTCGGCCAGATCGACGTTGCCGTCCTCGTCGCAGGCCACCACGACCACCTGCATGCCGGCCATCTGCGCGGACGCCGGATTGGTGCCGTGCGCCGACGACGGGATCAGGCAGATATTGCGATGGCTCTCGCCGCGGCTCGCGTGGTAGGCGTGGATGATCTGCAGACCCGCGTACTCGCCTTGCGAGCCGGCGTTCGGCTGCAGGCTGACGGCGGCGTAGCCGGTGGCCGCGCACAGCATCGCCTCGAGCTGGGCGATCATTTCGCGGTAGCCGACGGTCTGGTCGTCCGGCGCGAACGGATGGATGCTCGAAAACTCGGGCCAGGTGACCGGAATCATCTCGCTGGTCGCGTTGAGCTTCATCGTGCAGGAGCCCAGCGGGATCATCGTGCGATCGAGTGCCAGGTCCTTGTCGGCCAGCATGCGCAGATAGCGCAGCATCTCGTGCTCGGCGTGATGCGTGTTGAAGACCGGATGCGTCAGGTAGGCGCTCTGGCGCGACAGCGCGGCCGGATAGCCGTCATCGGCCGCGGCTTCCAGTGCGTCGAAGGCCGGCACCGGCTTGCCCTGCGCGAAGATCTCCCACAGCGCGACCACATCGTCGCGGGTGGTGGTCTCGTCCAGCGAGATGCCGACGTGCGTCGCACCGGCGCGGCGCAGATTGATGCGGCGCGCGGCGGCCGCGGCGTGGATCGCCTCGGTGGCGTCGCCGGTCTCGATGGTCAGCGTGTCGAAGAAGGTCTGGTTGCTGCGCGCGTAGCCCAGCGCCTGCAGGCCGCCGGCCAGCGTCGCGGTCAGGCGATGCACGCGTTGCGCGATGCGCTTCAGGCCTTGCGGACCGTGGTAGACCGCGTACATCGACGCCATCACCGCCAGCAGCACCTGCGCGGTACAGATGTTCGAGGTCGCCTTTTCGCGGCGGATATGCTGCTCGCGCGTCTGCAGCGCGAGCCGGTAGGCCGGGTTGCCCTGCGCGTCGACCGTGACGCCGACCAGGCGGCCCGGCATCGAGCGCTTGTAGGCGTCCTTGACGGCCATATAGCCGGCGTGCGGGCCGCCGAAGCCGAGCGGCACGCCGAAGCGCTGCGAATTGCCGACGGCCACGTCGGCGCCCCATTCGCCGGGCGCGGTGAGCAGCGTCAGCGCCAGCAGGTCCGCCGCGGCGACCACCAGGCCGCCGGCCGCGTGGACCGCATCGGCGATCGCGCGGTAGTCCGCCACGTCGCCGTTGACGCCCGGGTATTGCAGCAGCACGCCGAAGGCATGCGCCTGCGCCGCGTCGGCGGCGGGACCGACCTTGACCTCGATGCCGAGCGGCAGCGCGCGCGTGCGCACCACTTCGATCGTCTGCGGCAGCACGTCGTCGGCCACATAGAAGGTATTCGACGCGTGCTTGTTCACGCGCTGCAGCAGCGTCATCGCCTCGGCCGCGGCCGTGCCTTCGTCGAGCATCGACGCATTGGCGATATCGAGGCCGGTCAGGTCGGTGACCATCTGCTGGAAGTTCAACATCGCTTCCAGGCGGCCCTGCGAGATCTCCGGCTGGTACGGCGTGTACGCGGTGTACCAGGCCGGGTTCTCGAAGATATTGCGCAGGATCACGCCCGGCGTCAGCGTGTTGTAGTAGCCCTGGCCGATGAAGCTCTTGAACACCTTGTTCTTGCCGGCGATGCCGCGCAGCTTGGCCAGCGCGGCTTCCTCGGTCAGCGGCTCGGTGAATTCGCCCAGCGGCATGCCGTCGCGGCGGCGGATCGCGGCCGGGATGATGGCATCCATCAGCGCGGCGCGGCTGTCGTAGCCCAGCACCTTCAGCATGTGCTGCTGTTCGGCGGCGTCGGGACCGATATGGCGGTGGGAGAAGGCGTCGCGAGCTTCGAGTTCGGCCAGCGAAGGGCGAGCGGATTGAGCGGCGTTCATGGGCAGGGGAGCGTTCATGGCAAGTGACTCGGAGAGGCGGGCCGGGACATGGTGGTCAGCCATGGCCCCCGGCGCCGCGGGCGGGGCGCCGGGCTCAGGCGCCGACGCTGGCCTTGTAGGCGTCGGCCGTCATCAGGCCGTTGACGTCGTCGCCGTTGGCCGGCTTGATCTTGAACAGCCAGGCGTCGAAGGCGTTGGCGTTGACGCTCTCGGGCGCGTCCTTGACGGCGTCGTTGACGGCGACCACCTCGCCGGCCACCGGCGCGTAGATGTCCGACGCGGCCTTGACCGATTCGACCACGGCCAGCGCGTCGCCGGCGCCGACCGTCTTGCCGACCTCGGGCAGTTCCAGGAAGACGATGTCGCCGAGCGCATCCTGCGCGTGATCGGTGATGCCGATCGTCAGCGTGCCGTCGGTTTCGACGCGCACCCATTCGTGCGACTCGGTGTACTTCAGGTCAGCGGGGAAATTCATCGAGATTCTCCAATTTCAGATTCTTGTGTCGCGCCGCCGCGTGCCATCGGGATGAAGGGGGCCGCGGGGCGCAGCGTGACCGGGTGGACGATGTCCGATGCGAGCTGTCAGCTCACGAGTGCCTTGCCATTGCGCACAAACGGCAGTTTAACCACAGTCGCAGTCAGTTTGCGGTCGCGGATCAGCACCTGGACTTCGCTGCCGAGCGCCACATCCTTGGGCAGGCGCGCGAAGGCGATCGATTGGGACAGCGTCGGGCTGAAGGTGCCCGAGGTGATCTCGCCCTCGCCGGCGGCGGTCAGCACGGTCTGGTGCGCGCGCAGCACGCCGCCCTTGTCCCGCAGGATCATGCCGGCGAACTGCTGGCGCTGGCCGTTGGCCACCAGCGCGGCCTTGCCGACGAAATCGCGCTCGCTCTGCAGGTCGACCGTCCAGGCCAGGCCCGCGTCGAGCGGCGAGGTGTGGATGTCCATGTCCTGGCCGTACAGATTCATGCCGGCTTCGAGGCGCAGCGTGTCGCGTGCGCCGAGGCCGGCGGGGCGCACGCCGGCGGCATGCAGCTTTTCCCAGACCGCGGCGACGTTGTCGGCCGGCACCACGAGCTCGAAACCGTCCTCGCCGGTGTAGCCGGTGCGGGCCACCATGATTTCGCCGATCGCGGGGTCCTCGACCACCATCGCGTTGAAGGGCTTGAGCGATTCGCTGGGCTGGGTCGACGGGAATGCGCTCCAGACCTTGGCACGCGCATTCGGGCCCTGCACCGCGACGATGGCCAGCGGCGCCGAGCCCTCGGCGGCGTTATCGGTACGGCGCGGGGTGATCGTCACGCCGGCGCCGGTGTCGGCGTTGCGCTGGCGGATCCAGTCGATATCGCCGGTCGCGGTGCTGGCGTTGACCACCAGGCGGAAGCGGTCCTCGGCGAAGAAGTAGACGATCAGGTCGTCGATCACGCCGCCGTTCGGGTCGAGCATGCAGGAATACAGCGCCTTGCCCGGGGTTTGCAGCTTGTCGACGTTGTTGGCGAGCAGTCCGCGCAGGAAGGCGCGGGTATTGGGGCCGGTGAGGTCGACGACGCACATGTGCGAGACGTCGAACATGCCCGCATCGCTGCGCACCGCGTGGTGTTCCTCGATCTGCGAGCCGTAGTTGACCGGCATGTCCCATCCGCCGAAATCGACCATGCGGGCGCCGAGGGCGCGGTGGATGGCGTTGAGGGGCGTGGCCTGAAGCGTCATGGATTCCTCGGAGCGTGGCATCGTTCGGTCCGGCGCGCGCGGCGCGCCAAACAAAAAAAGGGTCATCCGTCGCGCGGCTCGGTGCGAACCGTCGCGACGGATGACCCCCTCTGTCCTCGATACCTGAGAGATTACGGCCCGGCTTGCCGTCCTCGTCGGACTGACTGGCCACGCCGTGCGCCCCTTCGGTGGACACGCTCATCATCCAGCTGATGAATGACGGGTGTCGCTCTCCAGAGTTCGGCATACATCGTGTGCATGCTGCATGCCGATCCGCCCGGTCCATGGTGCCTGAGAGTTTTCGGGTGATTCCCCTTCGGCGGCGCGAATGACGATACAGTCGCGCGCTCTCCCGGACGGATGGCGCGACTCTAACCGCAGCCTTGGCGGCTGTCAACGCGAGAGCGGCGCGTCGCAGGAGTCGGTTCCGGAGCCTCGGCCCGACCCGCCCCCGTGTTAACATCGCCGGCTTCGACCCATTCGCGACCCGTCCCCCAACGCGTCGCGCCTGCGGCCCGCGTCCCTTGCGATGCGGTCCGACCTCCGGCTGTACCCGACCTCCGATCCCCGACCGATGACCCACGGACTGAACGCCGCCCAATCCGAAGCCGTCCGCTATCTGGACGGCCCCTGCCTGGTGCTCGCCGGCGCGGGCTCGGGCAAGACCCGGGTGATCACGCAGAAGATCGCGCATCTGATCGAGGACAAGGGCTTCGAGCCCCGCCATATCGCCGCGGTGACCTTCACCAACAAGGCCGCCAAGGAGATGCAGGAGCGGATCGCCAAGCTGATGGAGGGCAAGACCCGCGACGGCAAGCGCATTCCGCTGCGCCAGCTGACCGTCTGTACCTTCCACTCGCTCGGCGTGCAGATCCTGCGCGCCGAGGCGGAGCACCTGGGCCTGAAGCCGCAGTTCTCGATCATGGACGCCGACGACTGCTTCGGCCTGATCCAGGAACAGCTGGCGACCACCGACAAGAAGCTGATCCGCAGCGTGCAGAGCACGATCTCGCTGTGGAAAAACGGCATGGTCGATCCGGAAACCGCGATCGCCGAGGCCACCGATGCCGACCAGCACCAGGCCGCCCTGATCTACCGCAACTACGTCGCCACGCTGGCGGCCTACCAGGCGGTCGACTTCGACGACCTGATCCGTCTGCCGGCCGAGCTGTTCGCCCGCGACGAAACCGTGCGGCTCAAGTGGCAGAACCGGCTGCGCTATTTCCTGGTCGACGAATACCAGGACACCAACGCCTGCCAGTACCAGCTGCTGAAGCTGCTGGCCGGCGGCTCGCATCTGCGCGCGCCCGCCTTCACCGCGGTCGGCGACGACGACCAGGCGATCTACGGCTGGCGCGGCGCCACGCTGGACAATCTGCGCCTGCTGCAGACCGACTTTCCGAACCTGAAGGTCATCAAGCTGGAGCAGAACTATCGCTCCACGGTCCGCATCCTGCAGGCGGCCAACGCGGTGATCGCCAACAATCCCAAGCTGTTCGACAAGACGCTGTGGAGCGAGCACGGCATGGGCGATCCGATCTCCGTGACGCAGATGAACGACGAGGAGCACGAGGCCGAGTCGGTGGTGTTCAAGCTGTCGGCCCACAAGTTCGAGCGGCGCGCGCAGTTCCGCGACTACGCGATCCTTTATCGCGGCAACCACCAGGCGCGGCTGTTCGAACAGATCTTGCGCCGCGAGCGCATCCCGTATGTGCTGTCCGGCGGGCAGAGCTTCTTCGACAAGGCCGAAATCAAGGACATCTGCGCCTACCTGCGGCTGATCGCCAATCCGGACGACGATCCCGCCTTCATCCGCGCGGTAACTACGCCGCGGCGCGGCGTCGGCAATACCACGCTGGAGGTGCTGGGGACCTTCGCCGGCCAGGCCAAGGTCTCGCTGTTCGAGGCGGCGATGATGGGCGGCATCGAAGGCAAGCTGCAGCCGCGCCAGCTCGAGCCGCTGCGCACCTTCTGCGAGGCGATGGTGCGGCTGGCGGACCGCGCCGCGCGCGACCCGGCCACCGAGGTGCTCGACGACCTGATGGAAGGCATCCACTACGAAGCCTATCTGTACGACACATTCGACGAGCGCCAGGCCCAGGCCAAATGGACCAATACGCTCGAGTTCCTCGACTGGCTCAAGCGCAAGGGCACCAAGCCGGAGGCCGCCGATGGCGAGGCGACCGGCTTCGACACCGCCGATGGATTTGGCGACGAGGGCAAGAACCTGCTGGAGCTGACGCAGACCGTCGCGCTGATGAGCATGCTCGAAGGCCGCGAGGAAGATCCCGACGCGGTTCGGCTGTCGACGCTGCACGCGTCCAAGGGCCTCGAGTATCCGCATGTGTTCCTGGTCGGCGTGGAGGAGGGCATCCTGCCGCATTGCCGCGAGGACGAGGACCTGAGCGACGAGAAGATCGAGGAAGAGCGCCGCCTGATGTATGTCGGCATCACGCGCGCGCAGCGCAGCCTGCATATCAGCTGGTGCAAGAAGCGCAAGCGCGCGCGCGACACCTACTCGTGCCAGCCGTCGCGCTTCATCGGCGAGATGAAGCTCGAGGAGGCCCCGGCACCGAAGGACGAGACGCCGGCGATGAGCCCGAAGGACCGGCTGGCGGGCCTGAAGGCGCTGCTCGGCACCAAGGCCGCCACCGGCTGAAGCGGCTGAGGGGGCTGAGGGGGCTGAGGGGCTGAGGCGCAGCGCCGGGTACGCCCGTCCCTTCGTATCGGCGTCGATACAAGGCAGCCAGGGCCTGCAACATCCGGCTGCTACGGTGGCGGATTGCCGATCGGACTTTGAGGGCGCAGGCGCGTGGCGCCGAAGCGCCGAGAGAACAGCCGAATCGCCGGCCCTTGATGTCGATCAAGTCCTGCGCACGCTGGTCTGGCTAGCATCGAAGCGGATTCCTCAGAAGGCCGCCGATGGCAACGACCGTTCCGCATTTCGCTTCCGAAGCCGTTCCCGAAGTCCCTGCCGAAGCCGCTTCCCCAGCCGCTCAGCATGCCGCCATCCGCCGCGGCGATCTCGCCGATTTCCGCGCGCTTGCGGAACGCATCGACGTGAACGGACCGCGCTACACCTCGTATCCGACCGCCGACCGCTTCGATGCGGGGTTCGGCGACGAGGGGTATCTGTCCGCGCTGGACGACTGCCGGGCAGGGGGCGCCGCCGCGCCGCTGTCGCTCTATCTGCATATCCCCTTCTGCGAGAACATCTGCTACTACTGCGGCTGCAACAAGATCATCACGCGCGACCACGGCCGCAGCGCGCGCTACGTTCGCTACCTGGCGCGCGAGATGGCGCTGGTGGCGGCCCGGTTGGACGAGCGCCGGGCCGTCGTGCAATCGCACTGGGGCGGCGGTACGCCGACCTTCCTCGACCCCGGGGAAATGCGGCAGGTCATGGCGGCGCTGCATCGGCACTTCGATCTGCGGCCGGACGGCGAGCACTCGATCGAGATCGATCCGCGCCGCGTCGACGACGAAGGGATGACGCTGCTCGCCGAACTCGGCTTCAACCGCGTCAGCCTAGGCGTGCAGGACTTCGATCCCGAGGTCCAGGCCGCGATCCATCGCGTGCAGCCGGTGCAGGACACGCGCCGCGTGGTCGCCGCCTCCCGACGGCTCGGCTTCCTGTCGATCAGCATGGACCTGATCTACGGCCTGCCGCACCAGACGGCGGCCCGCTTCGGCGCCACCATCGAGCGGGTGCTGGAAATGCGGCCCGACCGCCTGTCGCTGTACAGCTACGCGCATCTGCCGCACGTCTTCAAGCCGCAGCGTCGCATCGACGAGGCCGCGATGCCGTCGGCCGGCGAAAAGCTGGACATCCTGGTCTCGGCCATCGAGCGGCTGACCGCGGCCGGCTATGTCCATATCGGCATGGATCACTTCGCGCGGCCCGACGACGCGCTCGCCCGCGCCCAGCGTGAGGGACGGCTGCAGCGCAACTTCCAGGGCTATGCGACCCATGCCGGCCATGACCAGCTCGGCTTTGGCATCTCGGCGATCGGCGCGGTCGCCGGCCGTTACGTGCAGAACGCCCGCACGCTGGACGCGTACTACGGCGCGCTCGATGCCGGCAGGCTGCCGGTGCTGCGCGGCCATGTCTGCGACGCCGACGACCGGGTGCGCAAGGACATCATCGGTGCGCTGATGTGCGATGGCGAACTGGATACTGCCGAGGTCGCGCGCCGGCACGGCATCGACTTCGACGCCGAGTTTGCCGCCGAGCGGGCGGAACTTACGTCGCTGGCCGCGCAGGGGCTGGTACGGCTGTCCGACGCGCGGATCGAGGTGACGCCGCTGGGCCGCCTGCTGGTGCGGCGCGTGGCGATGGTGTTCGATCGCTATCTGCGGGACGACCGGGTGATCGCGGAGCGGCCGGGTTCGGACTCCTTGTCGAATCCGCTTTCGGGTTCCAATACCGATCCCGATTCGGAAAGGGCGATGGCGCGCCCGCTGCAGCGGATGCCGTCGACATCCCGCTCCGGCGCGGCGCCCATCGCCCGGTACTCGCGCGTGGTGTAGCGAAGCCGAACGCCGGACGTAAATCGCCAAAGCCGGTGGCGCACCCGCTGCTGCGGAAGCCGCCGACATCGCGCTCCGGGACGGTGCCGACCGCCCGGGTACTCGCGCGTGGTCTAACGCGACGAACTCCGGACGTAAAAAAAGCCAGCGAGATCCCGCTGGCTTTTTTGTCCTGCCGAGGCGAGCGCCGCGCGGCGCCCCCGGGCTTATTTCGACGCGTTGACCATGTAGTCCGCCGCGGCAATCACGTCGGCGTCGGGGCCGGCGTAGCCACCCTTCGGCGGCATCACGCCCTTGCCCTTCAGCGCGAAGTTGTGGACCGCGTCCATGCCTTCCTTGATGCGCGGGGCCCAGGCGGCCTTGTCGCCGACCTTCGGTGCACCGGCGACGCCGGCGGCGTGGCAGGCGGCGCAGACCTGGTCGTAGACGCGCTTGCCCACCTCGGCCGAAGCGGCGGCGGGGGCCGCAGCCGTGGTCTGTGCCGGTGCGGCGGCTGCCGGAGCCGGCGCGGCCGGTGCCGCCGGGGCAGCGGCGGCAGGAGCCGCAGCAGCGGGAGCGGCCGCAGCAGCATCAGCCGCCGGGGCGGCAGGTTCCGAAGCGGCAGCGGTGGTCGCAGCGGCCGGTGCCGGCGCGGCGGGCTCCTGCAGCTTGCCGCCGGCCGAGTTGACCAGATGCACCATCGCGCGGGCCAACTCGTAGTCGGCGAAGTCGTCCGGCGAGGTGCCGGCACGCGGCGGCATCGCGCCCTTGCCGGCAATCACCGATTTCATCAGGCCGTCGTAGCCTTGGCCGAGGCGGGCGCTCCAGTCGCCGGCCGCGCCGAACTTCGGTGCACCGGCCGCGCCAGTGGCGTGGCAGGCCGCGCAGACGGCGGTATAGACCTGTTCGCCGGTCTTGAAGACGCGCGGGGCATTGGGATCGCGCAGCTCGAGCGAGGCAACCGGCTTGATGCGGTCAACCACCGCTTCCGCCGTATCGGTGGAGCCGGCGCCTTCCGGGCCACCGTAGCCGACGAAGCTGACCAGCAGGATGATCACGGTGATCGGCACCACGAAGGCGGCAATCACCACAGCGATCAGCTGCTTCGGGGTCTTGATGGGAGACTCGTGTTCGTTATGGACGTCGCTCATGCTGAACTCTCGATTTTGCAGGAAACCCGTGACCGCTCCGCTTGGCGGCCTTTCGTTGGTCCGTGTCTTGGGCCTGACTGCCGCCCCCTCCGCGCATCCGAGTCTGCCGAGCCTGACAGCCACACCCCATGCCGCCTGGCGCGCCGTCCGTGTGGACGAGACGCAGCCCCGCTTTTGCGCAAATAACGGGCGATTATAGCCGTAAAGCCCCTCCCGATGGCGCGAAAAGCGCCTCGGACGAAACCCGTAGGCCCGGGGAAAACGTGCGCCGGCATGGACGCGCTACGGCAAACGCGGTATCCTATGCGACTTTCCGACGGCGGCATTCGCCGCAGTCGACCCGCGCGGCTCCCGCCGCATCTCGTGCGCCCGTAGCTCAATGGATAGAGTACTGCCCTCCGAAGGCAGGGGTTGCTGGTTCGATCCCAGCCGGGCGCGCCAAGTCCCACAACGGTTTTCCGCTTTTTCTCCGTCCTGCCCTTGAGGCGCAATGCACTTGCACTGCACCTGGATTGCACCGACGCGCGATCGTCTATCGCGCTACGGCGACCAAAAGCATCATCGGCCGTTCCATTTCTTCTTCCAGGCCGGGATTCGATTCGATTTGCTCGGGCGACGGTGCAAATTCCTCAACGGCCCGGATCGTGAACCCTGCACGTATCAGCGTATTGAGCGTGGTGCCGATCGTCCTGTGGTACTTCAACACGCCTTTCGCGAACCAGTCGGTCCGTCGTTCGCCCTCGACCGAATAACGATTGACCGGCCACGTCTTGCGACCCTGCTCATCGACCATCCAGTGTGGATTGGAGGCGGCCATGAAAACCGGATGTTCGATGGTGAACACCATGCATCCGCCTGGCGCGAGGGCGCGATAAATTATCCGGGCCAGCCGCTCGAAGTCCTCGACATAGTGAAACGTCAGCGCGCTGTAGGCGAAATCAAAAGCCGCCTCTGGCAATTCGACGGTCTCGATATCCGCGATCCGATATTCGATGTTGGGATCGGTGGTGTCCGCTTTTGCCCGCGCCAGCATGTTCTCGGAAATATCCAGTCCAAGAACCGATGCGGCGCCTTGCCCGCGCATCCATCTCGATGCCCACCCGAAACCACAACCGAGGTCGACGACACGCTTCCCTGCCAGACCGGGGAGCATCGCCCGGATGGCCGGCCACTCGGGAGCGCCGTCAAGGCCATGCACCTGGCGAGGTAACTGGCTGTAGCCATGAAAGAAATCCGGGTTGTCGTAGATGTTCTGCGCCATGATGAAAACCAGAATGTCGTCGCGGTCGTGCCAGTTTAGTGCGATCGATGCCCCCCGCCCCCGCCCCCGCCTCCCGCTTCTCGCTTCTCGCGTATCCGTCGGATACCCACCGCCACCATCCCTCCTGACACCACGCTGTCAGCAGCCCCCTCGCAAACTGCGGTCTCCTTCAACGACCACCGAGGTGGCATCATGCAAAACGTTCTGATCAACTGGCTGGAAATTCCCGTCGTCGACATGGGCCGGGCCGTGCAGTTCTACGAGCGGGTATTCGAGACGCAGCTGCGCCGCGAGACGATGAGCGAGATCGATATGGCAATCTTTCCGCATTCCCATTCGGGTGGTGCGCTGGTGGCCGGCGAGGGTTTTCGGCCGAGTACCGAGGGCAGCCTGCCTTATCTGCATACGCCAGCGCTCAATGAGCTGCTGGGCCGGGTGGCCGCTGCCGGTGGCAAGACGGTGTTCGGGCCGATGGAGCTGCCGGACGAGATCGGCCGGATCGCCCATATCATCGACAGCGAAGGCAACAAGATCGGCCTGCACGAGCCCGTGCCAGCCAACCGCTGACCGTGTGACCCTGGCCTGACTCGCCCGAACCGCCTGACTGATTCCCTGCCTCACTCACTGACTCACGCCAATGAGCCGCCGCGCCGACCGACTGTTCCAGATCGTTCAGGTCCTGCGCGGCCGCCGCCTGACCACGGCGGCGCTGCTGGCGCAGCGGCTCGGCGTGTCCGAGCGGACCGTCTATCGCGACATCCAAGCGCTGTCGATATCGGGCGTGCCGGTCGAGGGCGAGGCCGGGATCGGCTATCGGCTGCGGGCGGACTTCGACGTGCCGCCGTTGATGTTCTCCGGCATCGAGGTCGAGGCGCTGGTGGCCGGCCTGCGGATGCTGAAGGCCTGGGGCGGTGGTGCGCTCGCCGCCGCGGCCGATCCGGCGCTGGAGAAGCTGGTGGCGGCGCTACCGCCGACGCGCCGGCTGTCGGCGCAGCAGAGCCGGGTCTTCGCGCCGGCCTATATGCACGACAGCAAGGTCCGCGAGGCCTTCGACGTCGTCCACGGCGCCATGGGCGAGCAGCGGCTGCTGCGGCTCGATTACTGCGACGCACAGCAGCGACTCACGGAACGCGTGGTGCAGCCGCTCGGCCTGTTCTTCTGGGGCAATGTCTGGCTGCTGGCGGCTTGGTGCACCGCGCGCGAGGACTATCGCAGCTTCCGGCTGGATCGCTGCCGGGCGATCCGGATGCTCGACGACCATTTCCACGAGACGCCAGACCGTTCGTTAAACGGCTTCCTGAAGGCAGTGAAGGCGACCGGCTACTGAGCAGCACGCTGAGCCTGGCAACGTTTTCCACGAGCCCCCCGACCGTTCGTTAAACGGTTTCCTGAAGGCAGTGAAGGCGACCGGCTACTGAGCAGCACGCTGAGCCTGGCAGCGTTTTCCACGAGACCCCCGACCGTTCGCTGAACGGCTTCCTTAAGGCGGTCAAGGCATCTGGCTACTGCGGCGGGCGCACGCTCGGGCAGTGCCGCTGCCACTGGCGCCTGTATTCACATACGCCCAACGCCCGCGCAGCGTTGCTGTGTTCGGCGCTACACTTGCCGGCTCGATGCCTGCCGGTGCGCCACCGGCGTCGATCCCTACCCATCACCGTCAAGGAGAGTCCGCCGTGAGCCCGTCCCAGGTCACGATCCGCGAGGTATTGACCGGCACCGCCAAGCCCTACGGCATGCCAGCCAAGACCGGCAAGCAGAGCGCGATCGACAAGCATCCCGTCGGCGCACCCGTCGCGGTGCATACGCTTGGACTGCACGGCGACGAGCAGGGCGACCGCCGCATCCACGGCGGGCCGGAGAAGGCGGTCCATTGCTATCCGTGGCAACACTACGCGAACTGGCGGCACGACATCGGACCCTTGCCGGTGCTGGAGCGCGCCGGCGCGTTCGGCGAGAACCTGAGCTGGGCGGGCGGCGACGAGCATGACGTCTGCCTCGGCGACGTCTGGCGGATCGGCTCGGTGACTCTGCAGGTATCGCAGCCGCGGCAACCGTGCTGGAAGCTGAACGTGCGGTTCGGCCGCGACGACATGTCGGCGCTGGTGCAGCAGAGCCTGCGGATCGGCTGGTATTTCCGCGTGCTGGAACCGGGCAAGTTGCAGGCCGGCGACGCCGCGGTGCTGCTGGAGCGGCCGCACGCCGACTGGTCGGTGGCGCGCCTGGCCGGCCTGGTACGCGACCGCGAGACCGATCCCGCGCTGCTCGACGCGGTGCTGGCGTTGCCGCTGGTCGATTCGTGGCGGCGGCTGTTCGAGCGCCGGCGCCAGAGCGGCGCGGTCGAGGACTGGACCGCAAGGATGCGGGGGTAGCGGGCTCACTGCCAAGGCCAGCCACCGTCCTGGCCGGAACTTTGCCCAATGCGCGCCGGCCTGACCTTGAAGCGCGCCGTCACGCCGTCATTGCCCCATTGCCGCGTTGCCCTTATTGATCGACCATGCCCGCCGTCATCCCCCACCACGAGTACCAGATCACCGCGATCCGCGCCCAGGGGGCGGGCGGGCAGAACATCAACAAGGTGTCGAACGCGGTGCATCTGCGCTTCGATATCCGCGCGTCCTCGCTGGCCGAGGACCACAAGCAGCGCCTGCTGCAGTTGCACGACCACCGCATCACCCGCGACGGCGTGATCGTGATCAAGGCGCAGCAGCATCGCAGCCTCGAACTCAATCGCGATGAAGCGGTGCGGCGGCTGCATGAGCTGGTCGACAGCGTCGCCGTGCCGCCGGCGGTACGGCGTCCGACGCGGCCGACGTTCGCGTCGAAGCTGCGGCGGCTGGAGGGCAAGACCCAGCGCAGCCAGATCAAGGCCTTGCGCGGGCGGGTGGCGGAGTAGGGCGGCGGCACGTTTCTCACTCCCCGCTCTTTCGCCGCCTCACCTCTCGCCCCTCGCACCCGCGGCCCTCGTCCCTCACCCCTCACCCCTCGGGCTTTCGGCGCTTCTCCCTCACCGCGTCGCTCCTCGCGCCCTCGGCCCTTCGCCGTCGCCCCTTCGGCCCTTCGTCCGCCCCTCGGCTCTTCGCCCTCGGCCTTCGCACCTACCCAGCCCTTTGGCAGAAATCCACGGATCGTTGTCCGAAGGCCAGGCCGCAGGACTTTTAAGCTCGACGGCATCCCTGCGAATGGCCGGGGAATCCCGAGGAAAGTCCCGATGAAGCCGATGTCCCCGATGACCCATGCCCGCGTGCTGGCGATCTGCCAGGCGCTGTTCACCTCCGCACTGTCCGTCGACCTGACGCTGACCGGCCTGGTCGGCTACACGCTGGCGCCCGACAAGGCGCTGGCCACCGTGCCCTTCGCGCTGATCACGGTGGCCTCGGCGGTGACCGCGATCGCCGCGGCCTTTCTGATCGAGCGGCTGGGGCGGCGGCTGGCCTTCTGCCTGGGCGGCATCGCCTGCACCGCGGGCGGGCTGATCTCGGTCTGGGCCATCGCCCATCACGATTTCCTGGCCTTCTGCGCCGGCACCGCGCTGGTCGGCGTATTCCAGGCCTTTGCCCGCTTCTATCGGCTGGCCGCCGCCGATGCCGCGCCGGTTGCCGACAAGCCGCGCGCGATCTCCGCCGTGCTGACCGGCGGCGTGGTCGCCGCGGTCTGCGGTCCGGCCATCGCCGCCTGGTCCACCGACCTGATGAGTCCGCTGCCATTCGCCGGTTCCTACGCCGTGGTCGCGGCGTTCGGCGTGGCGACGGTGCTGCTGCTGGCGTTTGCCTATCGCGAGCCGCCTCCGCCGCCGGCCGGCAGCAACCCCGAGTCGCAATTGCCGGCGCGTCCGCTGGGCGAGATCGTGCGCCAGCCGGTGTTCCTGGCGGCCTTCGCCAACAACGGCATCGGCAACGCGGTGATGATGTTCGTGATGACGGCCACGCCGATCGCCGCGGTGGCCTGCAACCACACGATCGCGCAGGGAGCGCAGATCATCGAATGGCATCTGGTCGGCATGTATGCGCCGTCCTTCGTGTCGGGCTGGCTGCTGCAGCGCTTCGGCAATCCGGCGATGCTGATGGCCGGGATCGGGCTGTCGGGGCTGTCCAGCGTGATCGCGCTGGCCTCGACCTCGCTGCCCGCGTTCTACGTCGCGCTGCTTTGCCTGGGCGTCGGCTGGAATTTCATGTTCGTCGGCGGCACGACGTTGCTGACCAGTAGCTATCGCGATGCGGAGCGCGCGCGGACGCAGGCGGTGGCGGAGTTCTCGACCGCGGTGCTGACGGCGGTGGCCACGCTGGCGGCCGGCCAGATCCTGCACCACTACGGCTGGGATGCGGTGAACCTGGCGGCCCTGCCGGCGCTCGCCGTGGCGCTGCTGATCACGCTGGGCTGGCAGCGGCGCAGCCGGGCGCTGGCGCCGGTATGATCGGCCGCATCCCGGCCTTCACGCTCGCGCTGGCGAGAACCTTGCCCGACATGCCTAAGCCCACGTCCATGCCCAGCCATCTGCATTCCGTCCCCGACACGCCGCGCGTGGTGCTGATCGTCGCGCCGGATCCGGCCCAGGAACTCGACGTGACCGGTCCAACGGCAGTGTTCGGGCAGGCCAACCGCCTGTCGGGACGGCCCAATCCGGCCTATCAGATCCGCATCGCCAGCGTCAGCGACGATGCGGTGATCCGGACCGAGAGCGGCATCCGGCTGCTCGCCGACGCGCCGTTCCACCGCATCGCCGAGACGTTGCCCGGTCCGATCGACACGCTGTTGCTGGCGGGCGGCTCCGGCCATGCGGCGGCCGCCGACAACGCCGCGCTGATCCACTGGCTGCGCGAGATGGCGCCGCGCGTGCGGCGGCTGGGCGCGGTCTGCACCGGCGCCTTCGTGCTGGCGCGCACCGGGCTGCTCGATACGCAGCGCGCCACCACGCACTGGCGCCACGCGGAGAAGCTGGCGCGGCGGCATCCGCGCGTGACGGTCGATGCCGATCCGATCTGGATCCAGGCGGGGCGCCTGTACACGTCGGCCGGCGTCACCGCCGGCATGGACCTGTCGCTGGCGCTGGTCGAGGACGATCTGGGCCACGCCACCTCGCTGGCGGTGGCGCGCGAGCTGGTGCTGTTCCTGCGGCGGCCGGGCAGCCAGGCGCAGTTCTCCAGCGCGCTGCAGGCCCAGGCGGCGCAGAGTCCGGAGCTGAGGGATTTGCAGGGATGGATCGCCGACCATCTCGACGCGGACCTGTCGGTCGGTGCGCTGGCCGAGCGCGTGGCGATGAGCCCGCGCAATTTCGCGCGGGTATTTGCCAAGCAGGTGGGGCAGACGCCCGCCCGCTATGTCGAGACGCAGCGGGTCGAGGCGGCGCGGCGGATGCTCGAGCAGAGCGAGCGCCGGCTCGAGACGGTGGCGCGCATGGCGGGATTCGGCAGCGCCGACGGCATGCGGCAGGCCTTCCTGCGCCATCTGCGCACCACGCCGGAACGCTATCGCGCCGCGTTCCGGGCGCAGGGGACGCAAACGCAGGCGCAATCTCGGACGCCAGCGTCACAGCGGGAACCGGTGAACGCCGCCGCCTGAGCGACGGGCGTCCCGCGGTCCCCGCGGTTCGACTTCAGCGCGTGCCCTGCAGCGCCGCGATGCGGGCCTCGATCGGCGGGTGGCTGGAGAACAGCGCGAGCCACGACTTGCCGCCCGAGATGCCCATCGCCTGCATGTTCTGCGGCAGGCCGTCGGCTTCCATGCCGCCCAGGCGGCGCAGCGCGGCCACCATCGGCGACGGCGTGCCCATCAGGCGGGCGGCGCCGGCGTCGGCGCGGAACTCGCGATGGCGCGAGAAGGCCGCAACGATGATGCTGGCGAGGATGCCGAACACGATTTCGCAGACGATCACCGTGACCATGTAGCCGATGCCGGGGCCGCTCGACTCCTCGTCGTTACGGCGCAGCATCGAGTCGACGAAGTAGCCGACGATGCGGGCGAGGAAGATCACGAACGTGTTCACCACGCCCTGGATCAGCGTCAGCGTCACCATGTCGCCATTGGCCACGTGCGCGACCTCGTGCGCCAGCACGGCCTCGACCTCGTCGCGCGACATGCTCTGCAGCAGGCCGGTCGACACCGCGACCAGCGAGCTCTTCTTGGTCGCGCCGGTGGCGAAGGCATTGGGTTCGCCCTCGTAGATGGCGACCTCGGGCATCGGCAGGCCGGCGCGCTGCGCCAGCTTCTCGACGGTCTGCATCAGCCACAGCTCGGTGCTGGTGCTCGGATGGGTGATGACCTGCGCGCCGGTGGACCATTTGGCGATGGTCTTGGACATCAGCAGCGAAATGAAGGCACCGCCGAAGCCCATCAGCGCGGCGAAGGCGAGCAGCGTGCCGAGGTTCAGGCCGTTGGCGGTCAGGAAGCGATTCACCCCGAGCAGGCTCGCGGTGATGCTCAGCACGATCATGACGGCGAGGTTGGTCGCCAGGAAAAGCAGGACGCGTTTCATCTTGGTTCAGTCAACAGGGAAAAGGCGCGGACAGGGCCGCATGGCGAAGGCCCGTGAGCGGTCACGGGGCTTCGGGTTCGGAATCGGCGCGGACGGCCGGGGATCAGCCGCGCGGCGGGCGCGGCAGCAGGGGCAGGTCGGGTTCGGGCAGCCGTAGCGCGGCGTAGGCAGGCGGGCCGGTGCGGCCGCCGGCGTCCGTCATCGCGGGCGCCGAGGGGAGCAGCAGCTGTTCAGCCAGGTCGGCGCCCGACGGCGCGGCTTCGCCGGCGTCGGCAAACGGGGCGGGGCCTGGCGCGCTGGAGTCCGGAGCCGGATCGCAGAGGGGGCCGAGCACATCGGCGGCACTGGCGGCACTGGTGCCGCTGGCCAAGACCGCGTCGAAGGCACCAATGACCTCGATGACTTCGGCGACCTCGACGGATTCGATCCCATGCACCGCCGTGCCGCCCGCGGGCATGCCGGCGCCTGCCCAGCCATGCAGCGGCAGCAGGGCGAGCAGCAGCGGCAGCAGCGACAGCCGGAGCAGCCGCTGCAGCGATCGCACGAAGGTGGCGGGGCGCAGCACGAGATTCAGTGGGGTATGGAAAAGTGCCGGGCGGGTACGCTGGCCGCACCCGGTTGCGGCGATTCTACCTGAGATGCGAACGCGCCATTCGCGATGGGAGATCGCTCGATTTGTGCGCCCTGGGGAAGACCGGAGCCGGCGCCTCGGGAAGACCGGAGCCAGCGCGGCGGAAGACCGGAGCCGGCGCCCTCGGCAAGACCGGGGAGCCGGAGGTCCCTCCGGCATCCGAGGAAGCGGTTACCGGCAAGCCGCTCCGGGCTGGACTACACTGCCCCTTGAAAACCCTGTAATCGCTACAAGGTGAGTGTCATGAGAATCGGAGAACTCGCCCGCCAGTCGGGCTGCGACGCGGAGACCATCCGCTATTACGAGCGGGAGGGCCTGCTCGATGCGCCCCAGCGCGAGGACAACGGCTATCGCCGCTACGGCGACGCCCATCTCGTGCAGCTGAACTTCGTGCGCCATTGCCGCTCGCTGGGCATGAGCCTTTCCGATGTGCGCCGGCTGCGCGATTTCGCGCGCGATCCGAGCGCGGCCTGCGACGGCATCAATTCGCTGCTGGACCGGCAGATAGAGCAGATCCACGCGCAGCGCCTTGCGCTGGAGGCGCTGGAGAGCCAGCTGCGGGCGCTGCGGCACACATGCGACGAGGGCCACCGCGCCAGCGAATGCGGCATCCTGCAGAACCTGCAGCAGGCGGCCGGCGGCGGACCGTGCGAGTGCCACCGCACCGAAGCGGGCCATCCGCACTGAGCCGTGGCGGCCCGGGGCCACGCCGCTTTGCCGGTGCTGTGCTAGCATCCCGATAACCGGTCACGCGATTCGTCGCGCCCGCTTTTTTTTTGAGGCCTCGCTTTCCGTTTCCGGATTCCGACGTTTGGCCTCATGGACCTGGCCACCGGACCGCCGGGGCCAAATCCTCAACCGAACCCTTTGCCGATGTTCGCTCGCCGCTTCGTCTCGTTCGCCCAGGCCCGCCGCCTTGCCCGGCTGGCTGGCGCGCGCGTGGCGCGGCAGATCGCGAACGCGGCCCGCATGCGCGCACCGCGCATGGCGGCCGGCCTGGCCGCCGTCCCTTCCCGCCGGATCACGCGCCGAATCTCCACCCCGCTTGATCCCGCCCGGTTCCCAGCCTAGCCGCACCGCAGTCGCGCCGGGCCAGCCGAACCGGGCCCGAGCCTCCTTTTCCGGATCGTTTTCCCGCCACGCGCGCCGCTCGGAGTAGCCGCACGCCGGGCGCCACCGCCCCGTCACCTCGCGGACGCCGATCCGGCCGAATCCAACAGACAAGCAAGACCAGCGCGCCCAAGCGCGCGCAAGCCATACAGGAGCCGCCATGACCGCATCCGCTTCGCTGCAGCCCACGCTGTATCTGACCGAACTCGACGTGACCCGACTGGAGCGCATCGCCAGCCGGGCCCCTGCCAACGGCATCGCCGAGATGCTGGACGACCTGCTGGCCCGCGCCGCGATCGTGCCGCCCGACGCGATTCCGCAGGACGTGGTGACGATGAATTCGTCGGTGCGCTGCGCGCTGGAGGGCGACCCGGCGCCGCGCGAGTGGACGCTGGTGTACCCGGACAGCGCCGATTTCGAGGCGGGCCGGATCTCGGTGTTCTCGCCGGTCGGCCAGGCGCTGCTTGGCGCCCGCGCGGGCGAGACGGTCAGCTACCGGCTGCCGGACGGCCGCGAGCAGCGGGTGACGGTGCTGGAGCTGTCCTATCAGCCCGAGGCCAACGGCCAGTTCACGCTGTAGTTCAGGCTGCCGTTCACGCTGTAGTTCAGGCTGCCGTTCACGTTGTAGTTCACGCTGTAGTTCACGCTGGAAAGGGCCGGCGGCCCGGCCGCGGCGCTTCGCGCGGGGCGCCGCTGGTTCCGCCACCTTGTCGTTTCACGGCGCGCAACTCACCATTCGTCGCAGCCCCATTTGTGGCCGCAAGGCCAGGGACTAACCTTCAACCCGTGCTCACATGGCGACATAGATCGCTCAGGGGCAGCAGGTAGCTGACACATAAATAAAGCTCAGTTGAAGGAGTCCCAAATGATCACCAGCCGTATCATCGGCGGCGCGTTGGCCGTCATCGTGGCCGCGACCTCGGCGGTCGCCGTGGCCGCGCCCGCCACCTCGAGCAAGGTCGGCAAGTTCGACGTCTATGCCGATGCGCTACGCGCCGGCAAGTTCAACACCTTCACCGACGGCGCCCGCCAGGGCAAGTTCGATACCTTCAGCGAAGGCGCTCGCCAGGGGCAGTTCGATCCCTACAGCGAAGGCACCCGCCAGGGCCAGTTCGACAGCTTCAGCGAAGGCGCCCGTGCGCCGAGCGGCGAGATTGCCGCCAGCTCGCTGGACAACGCCCGCAGCGGCGACGGCTCGCTGTACGGCTATCGCGTCTGACTTGCGTCTGAATGCCGGGCCGGCGCCGCGTCCCCGGTGGCCTGTCTCAGGCCACCGCCACGCAAGCGCGCCGGCCACACCGGCTAATCGGTTTATCTCCCACCTGCCCGGTTGACCTCCTTTCCTCCTTCTCTCTCTCTCCGGGTGGGTGTTTTTTATTCCGCAGGTCCGCGCAGTTCCTTGTCTGCCGCGCGCGCCGGCTTTAGAGCTGGCGCGCCGCGAAGGCGTCGCAGCGGCCGATATCGGCCGACTCGAGCCCGCGCCGCAGCCAGCGGACCCGCTGCTCGCTGGTGCCGTGCGTGAAGGCTTCGGGCACGACATAGCCTTGCGACTGGCGCTGCAGACGGTCGTCGCCGATCGCGGCGGCGGCCTGCAGTCCTTCTTCGATATCCCCGGGTTCGAGCAGCTGCTGATTGGCGCGTTGCGCGGCCGCGGCCCAGACGCCGGCCAGGCAATCGGCCTGCAGCTCCATCCGCACCGACAGCTGGTTGGCCTGCGCCTCGCCCATGCGGCGACGCGCGCTGTCGACCTTGTCGGCCACGCCGAGCAGGTGCTGCACATGGTGGCCGACCTCGTGCGCGATCACATAGGCCTGGGCGAAGTCGCCGGCCGCGCCGAAGCGCTTGCGCAGCTCGTCATAGAACGCCAGGTCGATATAGACCTTCTGGTCGGCGGGGCAATAGAACGGTCCCATCGCGGACTGGCCCATGCCGCAGGCGGTCTGCGTGGCGCCGGTAAACAGCACCAGCGTCGGCGGCTCGTAACGCCGGTTCAGCTCGGTTTCGAACAGGCGTGACCAGGTTCGCTCGGTGCTGCCGAGCACCTTGCGCACGAACACGGACATGGGATCGGTGGCGGGCGGGCCCTGGGTGGCCTGCTGCTGCGGGGCCTCGGACTGCTGCAGCACCGAGGCGCCCTGCATGATCACGGTGGGATCGATGCCGAAGAAGTAGGAGGCGGCGAGCGCGACCAGGATCGTGCCGATGCCGATGGTCTTGCCACCGGCACCGAAGCCTCTGCCGCCTCGCCGGTCTTCCACATGTTGGCTTTCGGCTTCGTCGTCAAGGCGCATGGTGGCTCCGCTGGTTCAGGTACGCGGCCACGGAAGAGGGCACAGGCGCCCGGCCGCGAAGTGCCGCCAAGTATAGCAATGGCGGCACTGGCGCGGGTTTGCGGGGAAGCCCGCCGGCTTCAGGCGGGCAGGGAGCCCGGGCTTGGGGGTGGGCGCTCCGACGCACGCGGGAAGGTCCCGGCTTGCGCGGGCGGCGCGCACCAGCTCAGGCTGGCCAGAGCACCTGGCTTCAAGCGGGCACGGCGTTCGAAGCTTCGAGCGCCGCGGCGGCCGGCACCTTCGTGCCGCCGACCTCGGCGACCCGCAGCAGGTTGGTCGTGCCGCCCTGGCCGAACGGCATGCCCGCCGCGATGGTGATCTGATCGCCGGGCTCGGCATAGCCTTCGGCGAGCGCGGCGCGCGTCGCCGCGTCGACCATCTCGTCGACGCTCTGCACGTCCGGACTGACCGTCGAATGCACGCCCCAGGCCAGCGCCAGCCGCCGCGCGATCTCGACATGCGGCGTGATGCTGACGATCGGCGCGCACGGCCGCTCGCGCGCGGCGCGCAGCGCGGTCGCGCCCGACGAGGTATAGGTCACCGTCGCCGCCGCCCCGATGATCTGCGTGACCTCGCGCAGCGCCGCGCAGATCGCATCCTGCCGCGTCGACAGCGGCGCCTCGTGCTGGGCGTCGAGCAGATTGCGATAGAGCGGGTCGCGTTCGACCTCGGTGATGATGCGGTTCATCATCGCGACCGCGGGTACCGGGTGGCGGCCGTTGGCCGATTCGGCCGACAGCATCACCGCGTCGGCGCCGTCGTAGATCGCGCTCGCGACGTCCGACGCCTCGGCGCGCGTCGGCACCGGCGAGTCGATCATCGATTCGAGCATCTGCGTGGCGATCACGATCGGCTTGCCGAGCTGGCGGCACACGCGCAGGATGCGCTTCTGTACGCCGGGTACGCGCTCCGGCGGCAATTCCACGCCGAGGTCGCCGCGCGCGACCATCACCGCGTCCGACACCCGCACGATCTCGTCGAGCTGCTGCAGCGCGGCCGGCTTCTCGATCTTCGACAGCACGCCGGCGCGCGTGCCGATCAGCTCGCGCGCCTCGACGATGTCCGACGGGCGCTGCACGAAGGACAGCGCGATCCAGTCCGCGCCCAGCGACAGCGCGAACTCGAGATCGCGGCGGTCCTTGTCGGTCAGCGCCGGAATCGGAATCACCGCGTCCGGCACGTTGACACCCTTGCGGTCCGACAGCGTGCCGTGATTGACCACGCGCGTGACGATGCTGCCCGCGGACACCGATTCGATCCGCAGCTGCACCTTGCCGTCGTCGATCAGCAGCGACTGCCCCGGCGCGGCGACGCGGAACAGCTCGGGATGGGGCAGATGCACGCGGGTCGCATCGCCCGGGGTCGGATCGCTGTCGAGCACGAAGGGATCGCCGGCCTTGACCGCGACCTTGCCCACCGCGAAGGTGCCGATGCGCAGCTTCGGCCCCTGCAGATCGGCCAGCACCGCGATCGGACGGCCGGTCTCGGCCTCGACCTGGCGCACGGCCTGATAGCGCTGCCGATGGTCCTCGTGGGTGCCGTGGCTGAAGTTGAGCCGGAACACGTCGGCGCCGGCCTCGAACAGCTGCCGGATCACCGCGATATCGGTGCTCGCCGGTCCCAGCGTGGCAACGATCTTGGCTTTGCGCTGGCGTCTCATGGTGTCTCCTGTTGCGGTGTTTGCAGTGGTGCGGTGTTGCGGTATTGCGGTTGTGATGGGGCACGTTGCCGTGCCGCGCGCGATTCCGTGTCGCGATCGTGGTTGCGGTCGTGCACGTTGCCGATGGCGACAGGCGTGACGACGACGCAGCGCCATCGTCAGAGAATCAGCATGGCGCGGAAGTCGTTGACGTTGGTGCGCGTCGGCCCGGTGACGATCATATCGTCGAGCGCGGCGAAGAAGCCGTAGCCGTCGTTGTCGGCCAGGCGCGCGCGTGCCGACACGCCGCGCGCGGCGGCGCGCGCCAGCGTGTCGGGCGACAGCAGCGCGCCGGCGTTGTCTTCGGAGCCGTCGATGCCGTCGGTGTCGGCGGCGATCGCATGCACGCCGGGCAGCCCGTCGAGCGCCACCGCGAGCGACAGCAGGAATTCCGCGTTGCGTCCGCCGCGGCCGTTGCCGCGCACGGTGACCGTGGTCTCGCCGCCCGACAGCAGCACGCAGGGCTTGCGCCACGGCTGGCCGCGCTGGGCGACCTGGCGTGCCAGCGCCGCGTGCACCAGCGCGACCTCGCGCGCCTCGCCCTCGATGCAATCCGAAAGAATGTGGGCCTCGATGCCGAGCGCGCGGGCGCGCGCGGCGGCGGCTTCCAGCGCCTGCTGCGCGGTGGCCAGCGTCACGCTGCGATGTCCCTCGAAGCGTGGATCACCGGGCTTGGGCGTTTCACCGGCACCGCTCTGCAGATGCGCGCGCACGGCCGCCGGAACCTCGATGCCGTATTTGTCGATCACCGCCAGCGCATCCGCGCAGGTGGTGGCGTCGGGCAAGGTCGGACCGCTGGCGATCAGCGTCGGATCGTCGCCCGGGATGTCGGAGATCAGCAGCGTCTCGACGCGCGCCGGCGCGCATTGCAGCGCGAGCCTGCCGCCCTTTAGCGCGGACAGATGCTTGCGCACGCAATTCATCTCGCCGATGTTGGCGCCGCTGCGCAGCAGCGCCTTGTTGACGGCCTGCTTGTCGGCCAGCGTCAGCCCCGGTGCGGGCGCGGCCAGCAGCGCCGAGCCGCCGCCCGAGATCAGGCACAGCACCAGGTCGTCGGCGCTCAGTCCCTTGACCATCTCGACCATGCGCTGCGCGGCCTGCTGCCCGGCTGCATCGGGCACCGGATGCGCCGCCTCGACGACCTCGATGCGCGAGCACGGCGCGCCGTGGCCGTAGCGCGTCACCACCAGTCCGGACAGTTCCCCTTGCCAGTTGGCCTCGACCGCCTGCGCCATCGACGCGGCGGCCTTGCCGGCGCCGATCACTACGGTGCGGCCCTTCGGCGGAGCCGGCAGTTGCGGCGGCAGGCACTGGCCCGGACTGACCGCGGCGACCGCGGTGTCGAACAGCTCGCGCAGCAGCGCGCGCGGATCGGCAAGACTGTCGCGACGCGTCGGCGTCAGCAGGGCGGCGTGGGAATCGGAATGCATGGCGGTGCGCGATGGGATGGCGGGATGGCGTGGCGGTGAGCGTCCGCGCCGGCGAACACGGCGCGGACGAGGCGGGCGCGTGGATCGCTCGCACGCGCCATTGCGACTTGCTTCGCGGCTTACTTCGCGATCGTATGGTTCGACATCAGCTCGATCGCGCGGCACAGCGCCGAGTGATCCTGCTTGCCGAAGCCATTGGCGGCGCAGGTGTTGAACAGCTCCTGCGCGGTCGCGGTGTTGGGCAGCGCCACGCCCAGTGCCTTGGCGCCCTGCAGTGCCAGGTTCAGGTCCTTCTGGTGCAGTTCGATGCGGAAGCCCGGATCGAAGGTGCGCTTGACCATGCGTTCGCCGTGCACCTCCAGGATGCGCGACGACGCGAAGCCGCCCATCAGCGCCTGGCGTACCTTGGCCGGATCGGCGCCGGCCTTGGAGGCGAACAGCAGCGCCTCGGCGACGGCCTGGATGTTCAGCGCGACGATGATCTGGTTGGCGACCTTGGTGGTCTGGCCGTCGCCGTTGCCGCCGACCAGCGTGATGTTCTTGCCCATCAGCTCGAACAGCGGCTTGACCTCCTCGAAGGCCTCGGCCGGGCCGCCGACCATGATGGTCAGCGTGGCGGCCTTCGCGCCCACTTCGCCGCCCGACACCGGCGCGTCGAGATAGGCCGCGCCCAGCTTGTTGATGCGCGCCGCGAAGTCCTTGGTGGCGATCGGCGAGATCGAGCTCATGTCGACCACGATCTTGCTGTGCGAGGCTTCCTTGCCGGCCGCCTTCAGCGCGGCGGCCACGCCCTTCTCGCTGAACAGCACGCTTTCCACGTGCGGGGTGTCGGGCACCATGATGATCACGATGTCGGCGCGCTTGGCGACCTCCTCGGCGCTGGTGCAGACCGTGACGCCAGCGTCGACCAGGGCCTGCGGGGCCGGGTTGACGTCATGGACGAACAGCGTGTGGCCGGCCGCGCGCAGGTGGCCGGCCATCGGCGCGCCCATGATGCCCAGGCCGATGAAGCCGACGTTGCGTTGGTTTGCCATGGTGAGTCTCCTTGGAATGGTGATGAATGAAATCTGTTCTGGTTCTGTCGCCGTTGCGGTCCGGCGCGATCACTGCACGCCGAACTGCGCGCGCCAGCCCAGGCCCGCCTCGGTGCTCGTGCGCGGCTTGTATTCGCAGCCGACCCAGCCGGTGTAGCCGATCTGGTCGAGCCAGGAGAACAGGAAGCCGTAGTTCAGCTCGCCGGTGCCCGGCTCGTTGCGGCCCGGGTTGTCGGCCAGCTGTACATGCTTGATGCGCGGCAGGTTGGCCTTCAGCGTCGCGGCGATTTCGCCTTCCATCCGCTGCATGTGATAGATGTCGTACTGCACGTACAGGTTGGGCTCGCCGACCTGGTCGATCAGATCCAGCGCCTGCTGGGTGCGCGACAGGAAGAAGCCCGGAATGTCGAAGGTATTGATCGGCTCGATCAGCAGGTCGATCTTCTCGGCGGCGAGCTTGCGGGCGGCAAAGCGCAGGTTCTCGACCAGCGTCTCCTGCGCCTGCTCGCGCCGGATGTTCTGCGGCAGGATGCCGACCAGGCAGTTCAGCTGCTGCACGCCCAGCACCTTGGCGTACTGGATCGCGTCGCCGACGCCGTCCTGGAATTCGCCGACCCGATCCGGATGGCAGGCGATGCCGCGCTCGCCCGCTTCCCACTTGCCGGCCGGCAGGTTGTGCAGCACCAGGTCGAGCTGGAAGCGGTTGAGCCGATCGGCGATCTGGTCGGCGTGAAACGCATAGGGGAACAGGAACTCGACGCCGCGAAAGCCCGCGCGCGCGGCGGCTTCGAAGCGGTCGAGGAAGCCGATCTCGTTGAACAGCATGGTCAGATTGGCAGCCAGTTTCGGCATGAATGTCTCCAGAGTCTGGGTAGGGTTGTCGGTGTGGCCATCGGGGCGGCGGAAGCATGGCTGTGTGAACAAGCCCGCCTCCGCCTGCGCGCGCGTCAGGCCGTTTCCGCTTCTTCCTTCAGGATCGCCGTGTCGGCCTCTTCGTCGACGCGGTCCTCGATCGGCTCGAACTCGTTGATGTTGTCGATCTCGGTGCCCATCGCGATATTGGTCACGCGCTCGAGGATCACCTCGACCACCACCGGCACCGAGAATTCGGCCATCAGGTCGCGCGCCTCGGCGAAGGCCGGCGCGATGTCCTCGGGCTTGAACACGCGGATCGCCTTGCAGCCCAGGCCCTCGACCACCGTGACGTGGTCGACGCCATAGCCCTGGAGCTCGGGCGCGTTGATGTTGTCGAAGGCCAGCTGCACGCAGTAGTCCATGTCGAAATTGCGCTGCGCCTGGCGGATCAGGCCGAGATAGGAGTTGTTCACCAGCACGTGGATGTACGGCACCTTGAACTGCGCCGCCACCGCCAGCTCCTCGATCATGAACTGGAAGTCATAGTCGCCCGAGATTGCGACCACGTCCGATTCGGGCGAGGCCACCTTGACGCCGATTGCCGCCGGAATGGTCCAGCCCAGCGGGCCGGCTTGGCCGCAGTTGATCCAGTGGCGGGGCTGGTTGACCGACAGGAACTGCGCCGCGGCGATCTGCGACAGGCCGATCGTGCTGACGTAGCGCACGTCGCGCGGGAAGTACTGGTTCATCTCGCGATAGACGCGCTGCGGCTTGACCGGAACGTTGTCGAAATCGCTCTTGCGGTGCATGGTGCGGCGGCGCTGCTGCACCTCGGCGACCCAGGCCTTGCGGCACGGCAGCCGGCCGGCCTGCTTCATCTCGCGGGCGACCTCGACGAACTGCTCGAGCGCCAGCTTGGCATCGGAGACGATGCCCAGGTCCGGACCGAACACGCGGCCGATCTGCGTCGGCTCGATATCGACGTGCACGAACTTGCGGCCCTTGGTGTAGACCTCGACGCTGCCGGTGTGGCGGTTGGCCCAGCGGTTGCCGATGCCCATCACGAAGTCCGACGCCAGCAGGTTCGCATTGCCGTAGCGGTGCGAGGTCTGCAGCCCGACCATGCCGGCCTGCAGCGGATGGTCGTCGGCCAGCACGCCCCAGCCCATCAGCGTGGGCACCACCGGCACGTTGACCAGCTCGGCGAATTCGACCAGCAGTTCGGCGGCATCGGCATTGATCACGCCGCCGCCGCAGACGATCAGCGGCTTGGCCGAGGCGTTCAGCATCGAGATCGCCTTCTCGATCTGCGCGCGCGAGGCGGCCGGCTTGTACGGCTGCAGCGGCTGGTACGTTTCCGGATCGAATTCGATCTCGGCGACCTGCACGTCGAACGGCAGATCGATCAGCACCGGACCCGGACGGCCCGAGCGCATCAGATGGAAGGCCTGCTGGAAGACCTGCGGCACCAGCGCCGGCTCGCGCACGGTCACGGCCCACTTGGTCACGGGCTTGGCGATCGATTCGATATCGACGGCCTGGAAGTCCTCCTTGTACAGGCGGGCGCGCGGCGCCTGGCCGGTGATGCAGAGGATGGGAATCGAGTCGGCCCAGGCCGAGTACAGCCCGGTGATCATGTCGGTGCCGGCCGGGCCCGAGGTGCCGATGCAGACGCCGATATTGCCGGCCTCGGCGCGGGTATAGCCCTCGGCCATGTGCGAGGCGCCCTCGACGTGGCGGGCCAGGTAGTGGTCGATCGAGCCCGTCTTGCGCAGGGCCGAGTACAGCGGGTTGATGGCGGCGCCGGGTACGCCGAACGCCACGGTGATGCCTTCCTTTTCCAGCACGGCTACCGCCGCGTCCACTGCTCTCATCTTCGGCATGTCTGTCTCCAAGGGTGATCCAATCCGTTGGAGTCGATGCTATTACCGCCTTGGCGCTGCGATAAAGGGAAGAGAGATCAGTTGATTCCATACCTGAGGTTTGGAATGATGTCGTATGGCGCGTGCGCCGGCGCACCGTCTGCCTTCACCGGCGTCATGCGCCGCGGCGCATTGCCGGCATAGCGTGCGGCGGATGCCGCGGCATGGCGGCGCGGCGCACAATCGTGCGCGGGAGGAGACAAACATTGGACAAACTCAAACAGATCGAGGCCTTCATCTCGGTGGTGGAGCAGGGCAGCATGGCCGCCGCCGCGCTGACCCAGGGCGTGACGCCGGTGATGATCGGCCGGCGCATCAATGCGCTGGAGGCGCGCATCGGCGTCAAATTGCTGCACCGCTCCACGCGGCGCATCGTGGTGACCGAGCAGGGCGCGGCCTTCATGGAGCAGTGCAAGAAGGCGCTGGCGGACCTGGACCGCGCCGAGATGCTGATCGCCGAAGGGCGCCACAAGGCGACCGGGCATCTGATCGTTTCCGCGCCGGCGGCGTTCGGCCGCAAGCATGTGGCGCCGCACGCGCCGGCATTCCTCGCCAACAATCCCGAAGTGCAGATCTCGTTCAACCTGACCGACCGCGTGGTCGACCTGGTGCGCGAGGGCTACGATGTCGGCATCCGCATCGGCGGCGCGATCGACCCGAATTTCGTCGCGATCAAGCTGGCGACCAACAAGCGCGTGGTGTGCGGCACGCCGGCCTACTTCGCGCGGCACGGCGTGCCCCGCACGCTGGACGACCTGGCGCAGCACAACTGCCTGGCGTTCAACCTGCAGGGCGGACAGCAGCGCGGCTGGTATTTCCGGCAGCACGGCAAGGCCGTCAGCGTGCGCGTGACCGGCAATCTCGACTGCAACGACGGCGAGCTGCTGCACCGCTGGACCTGCGAGGGGCTGGGGCTGGGCTGGCGCTCGACGTGGGAGATCCTGCCGCAGCTCGAGAGCGGGGAACTGATCACGGTGCTGGACGAATACGCCTTGCCAGATTACGACATCCTGGCGGTGTACCCGCAGCAGCGGCCCGTCCCGGCGAAGATCCGCTTCTTCATCGAACACCTGAAGACCGAATTCAACCGCCCGGGCTACTGGACCGCGCGCGCCGGCGGCGCGTAAGGACCCGCAGCGCTCGTTTTGCAGAGGAGGGCCGATGGCTGCCTGGCTGGCCGACGCCGTGGTGCTGCTGCACCTGCTGTTCGTCGCCTTCGTGGTTGCGGGCGGCGTGCTGCTGTGGCGCTGGCCACGCGTCGCATGGCTGCATCTGCCGGCCGCTCTGTGGGGCGCCACCGTCGAATGGACCGGCTGGATCTGCCCGCTGACGCCGCTGGAGAACCGCCTTCGGCATGCGGCGGGCGAACAGGGCTATGCCGGCGGCTTCGTCGAGCAGTACCTGCTGCCGCTGCTGTACCCGCAGGCGCTGACGCGCGAGACCCAGCTGTGGCTGGGCGCGCTGGTGGTAGGGATCAATGTCGCGGTGTATGCGCTGTGGTGGTGGTCGCGCCGGCGCTGGCGTTGACGGCGCGCGCCGCCGCAGCGGAACTCACGCCAGCAGCGCCGCCACCAGGTCCTTGCCCGCCGGTGCGGGCACCTCGTCGAAGTGCAGCGCGCCCTCGACATGGCTCAGGTGGCCGACCATCAGTTCGACCGCGCGGTCGGCGTCGCCCGCGCGCGCCGCTTCGATGAATTCGCGATGCTCGTCGGACGAGCACGCCGCGTCCCGCCGCGACTGGTACAGCATGGTGATCACCGCGCTGCGCATCGACAGCTCGTGCAGCATCTCGGTGAGCACCTTGTTGCCGACGACCTCGGCCAGCAGGATATGGAAGTCGCTGAGCAGCCGGGTGCGGGTCTGCGCGTCGTTGCCGGCCAGCGCCTTTCTTTCGGCGGCCAGATGCTTGTCGATCCGTTTGTAGTCGGCGGCCGTGGCGCGCGCGACGAACTCGCGGGCCAGCGCGGCCTCGAGGATGCGCCGCACGGCGAAGACCTCGCGGGCCTCCTCGGCGCTGGGCTTGGCGACGAATGCGCCCTTGTCGGGCACGATCTGGATCACCTTGTCCTTGGACAGCATCAGCAGCGCCGCGCGCACCTTGGTACGGCTGACCCGGTAGACCGCCGCCAGGGCCTCCTCGCGCAGCTTGGTGCCGGGCGGCAGGCGGTGCGAAACGATCGCCGCGACGATGTCGTCGGCGATCGCCTCGGCGGTCATGGCAGGGTCGATATGCTCGGGCATGGGGCGCAGCGCGGGCGGCGCGCTTGGGGGAAATGCCGAATTCTATCGTCCCGTGGCTTTACCCGGCACCGGCGCATACCCGGGGGCCGCGTGGCCACCCTCCAGCCCGTCCAGGCCATCGAGCACCGGGGCGCTCAGTCCCTCGTCCAGTTCGGCGGCCGGGATCTCGCCGTTCAGCACCGCATGCGCGCGTTCGCGGTCGATGTCCTTCTCCCAGGCCGCGACCACCACGGTGGCGACGCAGTTGCCGATCAGGTTGCCCAGCGCGCGGGCGATGCCGATGAACCAGTCGACCGACAGCACCAGCACCAGGCCGATCGCCGGGATCGCCGGATGCGCGGACAGCGTCGCGGCCAGGATCACGATGGCGGAGCCGGGGATGCCGTGCGCGCCCTTGGAGGTCACCAGCGCGACCGCCAGGATGCCCAGCAGGTCGGCCATCGACAGCGCGGTATTGGTGGCCTGCGCGATGAACACCGCGGCGAGCGTCAGGTAGATCGAGAAGGCGTCGAGGTTGAACGAGTAGCCGGTCGGGATCACCAGGCCCACCACCGACTTGCGGATGCCCATGAACTCGAGCTTGCGCATGATCTGCGGCAGCACGCTGTCCGACGAGGCGGTGCCCAGCACCACCAGCAGCTCGGCGCGCAGGTACTTGATCAGCTTGAACACCGAGAAACCCGACAGCCGCATCACGGTACCGAGCACCACGGCCACGAACACGACCACCGCGCCGTAGAACAGCACCACCAGGAAGCCCAGCTGCTTGAGCGAGCCGATGCCGTACTTGCCGACGGTGAACGCCACCGCGCCCAGCACGCCCAGCGGCGCCAGCTTGATGATGAAGCCCATCATCTTGAACAGCGTCTGCGAGAAGGTGTCGATCAGCCGGACCAGCGGCCGGCCCGGCTCGCCGATCAGCGACAGCGCGCAGCCGAACAGTACGGACACCAGCAGCACCTGCAGCACGTCGCCCGACGAGAAGGCGCCGATCACGGTCGACGGAATCAGCTTGAGCAGGAAGTCGACGGTGCCGCCGCTGGCCACCTTGGCCGCGTTGTCGACATAGGCGCTCATCGCCGAGGCGTCGAGCGACGCCGGGTTGACGTTCATGCCGGCGCCCGGCTGGAACACATAGGCCAGCAGGATGCCCAGCGCCAGCGCGATGGTGGTGACGATCTCGAAATAGACCACCGCCTTGACGCCGACGCGGCCGACCTTCTTCAGCTCGCCGGCGCCGCAGATGCCGGCCACCACCACGCAGAACACGATCGGCGCGATCAGCATCTTGATCAGCTTGATGAAGGCGTCGCCGAGCGGCTTGAGCTTGGCGGCGAACTCCGGAAAGGCCAGACCGAGCACGGTGCCCAGCACCAGCGCGATCAGCACCTGGCCGAACAGCGAGCGCGTGAAGCGGTGGATCGGATGGCGGGGGACAGGATTGGGGGTAGGCGTGTGCGGCCGGCCGGCGCCGGGCAGGGCGGGTTGCTGCATGACTTGTCTCCAGACGGGCGGGTCCGTGTCGGTGTGACGGCTCACCCTGTTCGATTCAGGACTGCCACCGGCGCCGCTGTGGGCAACGGTGTCTCGGGTTCGGCACACCCGGTGCAATGGACGTGGCTCGCGTGGAAGGCCCCCCTGTTGGGGCGGAATTCACGCCGACGACTGTCTGGACCGGATTGTCCGCAGCGCTTTGTCGGAACCTGGACCGGAATATAGTGCATATCTTTTTTGTATGCAATTTTTGAATTCACTGTGCTAACATGGTCTGCATCGATGGCCCCGTGCGCGTCCCGGCGCCGGGGAACAGCGCACCACAAGCACAACAGCCACCGCGCCAGGCGGGCAGCCCAACAGGCTCGCCAGGCCGCAAGCGAGCGCGCTACAGTCATCGCATCCCCGTTCGGGGGCCCGGGTGCCGGCGTACAGCCGGCACGATCCGTTCAGCAGGAGACACGCATGGCAGCATCCACAACGCCCTCCTCGGTGTCCGGCACCGAAGTTGGCGCGCGCATCATGGCCTGGGCCGACGCCCTTGCCGTCCACACCGAGCAGCCGGGCATGCTGACTCGTACCTATCTGACCGACGCGCACCACGGCGCCGCCGCGCAGCTGGCGGCGTGGATGGAAGCGGCCGGCATGACGGTGCGCCGCGATGCCGCCGGCAACGTGATCGGCCGCTATGAAGGCACCGAGCCGGGCGCGCCGGCGCTGCTGACGGGGTCGCATTTCGACACCGTGCGCGATGCCGGCCGCTACGACGGCAATCTGGGCGTGATCCTGCCGATCGCCTGCGTCGCCGAATGGCACCGCCAGGGCAAGCGCTTTCCGTTCGCGATCGAGGTGGTGGGCTTTGCGGAGGAAGAGGGCGTGCGCTTCAAGGCGACGCTGCTGGGCAGCCGCGCGATCGCCGGCACCTTCGACAACAACGTGCTCGACAACGTCGACGACAGCGGCAAGACCATGCGCGAGGTGATGCGCGCGGCCGGCTTCGACCCGGCTGGCCTGCCCGCGGCGGCGCACGCGCGCGACAAGGTGCTGGCCTTCGTCGAAGTCCATATCGAACAGGGCCCGGTGCTGCTGAACGAGAACCTGCCGGTCGGCGTGGTGACCGCGATTTCCGGCGCGACCCGCTTCATCGTCGAGCTCGACGGCCTGGCCGGCCATGCCGGCACGGTGCCGATGGACATGCGCCGCGACGCCGCCATGGCCGGTGCCGAGATCGGGCTGTTCATCGAGCGCCGCTGCAGCGGCACGCCGGGCCTGGTCGGCACCGTCGGCCAGTTCAATGTGCCCAACGGCGCCGCCAACGTCGTGCCGGGCCGCGCCGTGTTCTCGATCGATATCCGTGCCGGCGAGGACGCGGTGCGGCAGGCCGCCGTCGCCGACGTGCTGGCCGAGATCGAACGCGTCTGCGCGCGCCGCAAGGTCCGCGCGCAGGTCCGCAAGACCCACGAGGCCGCCAGCGTGCCGTGCGCGCCGTGGCTGCAGCAGCAATGGGCGGCGGCGATCGAGCGCCAGGGCGCGCCGGTGCGCCTGCTGCCGTCCGGCGCCGGCCACGACGCGATGGCGATCGCCGCGATCGCCGACGTGGCGATGCTGTTCGTGCGCTGCGGCAACGGCGGCATCAGCCACCATCCGACCGAGACCATGACGGTCGAGGACGCCGCGCTGGCCGCGCGCGTGTTCAGCGATTTCGTCGAACACTTCAGCGCCCGTCCTTGATCCGGGCGGCCCGCCGACCACATGCCGGCCGCCTTCATTCCGAACAAACTCCCGCGCCCAGCGCGCCCTCAGCCAACCAGCGAAGAGCCATGACCGCACGAGACAACATGAACCCCACGCAAACCACGCTGACCCACTTCATCGACGCGAACCGTCCCGCGCAGGAGGCCTTCCTCGCCGAGCTGGTCAAGGTGCCGTCGGACAATCCCCCCGGCGACTGCGACGCCCACGGCGCGCGCGCACGGCAACTGCTCGAAGGCCTGGGCTTCCAGGTCGAGGCGCACAAGGTGCCCGACGAGCTGGTCAAGGCGGCCGGCATGATCAGCGCCACCAACCTGATCGTGCGCAAGACCTTCGGCAACGGCGGCCCGACCATCGCGATGAACGCGCACGGCGACGTGGTGCCGCCGGGACTGGGCTGGACCAAGGATCCGTACGGCGGCGAGATCGCCGACAGCGAGCACGGCCCGGTGATGTACGGCCGCGGCGTGGCGGTGTCGAAGTCGGATTTCGCCACCTACACGTACGCGGTGCTGGCGCTGATGGAAGCGGAAAAGCAGGGCGCCAAGCTCAACGGCACGGTCGAGCTGCAGTTCACCTATGACGAGGAAACGGGCGGCGACATCGGCCCGAAGTTCCTGCTGGACCAGGGCCTGACCAAGCCGGATTACGCGATCTCGGCCGGCTTCTCGTACGGCATCACGTCCGCGCATAACGGCTGCCTGCACGTCGAGGTCACCGTCAAGGGCAAGCAGGGGCATGCCGCGATGCCGCATACCGGCGTCGACGCGATCGAAGCCGCGACGCACATCCTGCAGGCCGTCTACGGCCTGCGCGCCGAGCTGGCCACGCGCAAGTCCAAGGTGCCGGGCATCGACACCGCGACGCTGAATGTCGGCCTGATCAAGGGCGGCATCAACACCAACGTGGTGCCCGACCTGGTGACCTTCCGCATCGACCGCCGGATGATCCCGGAAGAGATCGGCTTCGACGCGGAAGGCGAGATCCGTGCGGTGGTCGAGAAGGCCGCCAAGGACCGCCCCGGCATCGAGGTCAAGGTCGAGCGCATCATCCTGGCCGAGCCGCTGTCCGAGCTGCCCGGCGTGGAGAAGCTGATCGGCGCCCTGAAGAGCCGCGCCGAGGAAGTGTTCGGCGTCGACATCCCGGTGCACGGCGTGCCGCTGTACACCGACGCCCGCCACTACACCAGCCGCGGCATCCCGACCGTGCTGTACGGCGCCGGCCCCCGCACGCTGATGGAAGCCCGCGGCCACAACTCGGACGAAAACCTGCGGCTGAACGACCTGAACCGGGCCACCAAGGTGGTGGCGCTGGCGTTGTCGGATTTGATGTCGTGATCTGCTGTCGCGATCTGATGTGGTGATTTGACCCGGGGCCGGCACCGCCCTGTGGATGGACGAACGGCCCGCTGACGCGGGCCGTTTGCATTCGGGCGCAGCCACGGCTCAACCGGCCGGAGCGTCCCCCGGCAACGCCGTCGCACCCGCCCCCAACGGCCGCTGCATCAGCGCCGTATCGATCCACTGGCCGTGCTTGAAGCCGACCGCCTCCAGCCGGCCGGCCATGCGGAAGCCCATGCGTTCGTGCAGCGCGATCGAGCCGTTGCCTTCGCCGCCGGCGGGGCAGGCGATCACGGCGACCATCTGGCGCCACGGGCCGTGTTCGCAGCGGGCGAGCAGCGCGGCCAGCAGGACGGCGCCGATGCCGCGGCCGCGATGGCGCTCGTCCAGGTAGATCGAATCCTCGATGGTATGGCGGTAGGCGCTGCGCGTGCGATAGGACGACGCGTAGGCGTAGCCCGCCACCACCGGGCGGCCGTCGATCTGCAGCTCGGCCACCAGATAGGGCAGGCCCTTGTCCAGCACGGCGGCGCGGCGCTCGCGCATTTCGTCGAGCGTGGGAGGTATTTCCTCGAACGAGGCGCGGCCGTGGACAACGTGGTGGGTGTAGATGGCGTGGATCGTGGGGAGGTCGTCGTCGGTGGCATCGCGCACGGTCGGCGCGGCAACGGTGGCCTGGTTCGTGGTCATGGCGTCTGGCGTGGTATCGAAGGAGGGCGCGCGGCGTACCGGTTCGCCCGCGCTGCTTGTAGCTTGTATAGTCCGTCGTGTTTGCAGATGACAACGTTTGCGTTTCGAGGGACGGACCGATGATCAAGATTTACCACAATCCGCGCTGCTCCAAGTCGCGCGACACGCTGGCGCTGGTGCAGCAGGCCGCCGAACGCCTGGGCGAACCGGTCGAGGTGGTCGAGTACCTGAAGACGCCGCCGACGCTGGCCACGCTCAAGCAGCTGCATGCGCTGCTCGATGTGCCGGTGCGGCAGATGGTGCGCGACAACGAGGCGATCTACGCCGAGCTTGACCTGGCCGATCCGGGCCTGAGCGACGCCGAGGTGCTGCAGGCTGTGGCCGATCATCCGATCCTGCTGCAGCGGCCCATCGTGGTGCGGGGGCAGCGCGCCGCGATCGGCCGGCCGCCCGAGAATGTCGCGGCGCTGCTTTCCTGAGCGCCGGATCGAACCGAGCCTCTGATCGAATCGAGCTTCGGATCGGACCGTGCCGCAGACTGAACCGAGGCCGGACTGAACCGAGCCCGGATCAAAGCGAGCCAGGATCGAAGCGAGCCTGGATCGAAGCGAGCCTGGATCGAAGCGAGCCCGGATCGAAGCGAGCCCGGATCAAAGCGAGCCCCGATCGAAGCGAGCCCCAAATAGAAACCGGCCTCCGTGTGGAGGCCGGCCCGGTGCTGGAGGCGCGGTAGCTTCAGGCGGGTCGTTATTTGACACCCAGCCAGTGCATGGCCTCCTGACCGAAAGCGATGGCCGCCAGGACGATCAGCAGCAGGACCAGCGCCACGGTGCTGACGTAGACCGTGGCCTTGGCGATGTCGGCCTCATCGTCGGCGGGGTGGGAGTGGGCGACACTGTGCGCGTGCGGTGGCCGGTGCAGCCGTTCGGCCAGATGCCGCCAGTGAAGATCGGGATGGAAACGCATGATCGACACCTCCTCGACAGGAACGCGCGTCAGGCGGTCTTCACCATAGCAACGGACCGCCATGCATGGCGAGGCCGCCGCAGTTGCGCACGGCGCGGCGTCGGAACGGCCATGCACGCTTTTACTATAGGCGATGGCGACATGGCGGACTCGCGGCGTGGCGCGGACGCGACCTAAGGGTCAACCCTGCCGCGCCAGGTCGTCGGGCGGCGCGGAGGTGCCGGTGGGCTCGGCCGGGGATGCAGGGCCTGCAGGAGATTCCGTGGATTCCGTAGATTCCGTGGATTCAGGGGGTTCAGGGGATTCCGAGGATTCCGGGGATTCCGGGGATTCCGGGGATTCCGGGGATTCCGGGGATTCCGGGGCGATCGCCGCGAGGGCGGCTTCGCGTTCGCGCAGCGCGGCCAGCATGTTGCAGAACATCGCCCCCTGTTCGAGCGCGTCGTCCAGCGCGACATGGGTATGCGGCAGCGGATCGATCCATGCCTGCGGCAGCGCGGCCTTGACGGTGCGGCGGTAGCGCAGGCCGGTCAGCGAGAAACCCAGCGTCTTGATGTCGAGCGCGGCCCAGCCGAACGGCGAGCGGCCGGCGAAACGCATCATGTACCAGAACATCCAGGTGAAATCGAAGCCGGCGGGGAAGGCCACGAACACGGGTTTGCCCGGCAGCGCTTCGACCCATTCGACATAGCGCACCAGCGCCTGCTCGGGCGGCTGCAGGTCCCGCCGGCAGGCGGCCCAGGCCTCGGGCTCGGTTTCCCACCATTTCATCTGCACCGGATGGCCGACCGCGCCGGGCAGCGTCTCCAGATTGGCCGAGAAGGTGCCGAGCACGGTCTTGTCGGCGAGCATCGCCACCGAGGCGAACGACAGCATCGAATGCGGGCCCGGGATCGGACCGTCGGTCTCGACGTCCGTGCTGACGTAGATCTCGGGGCGGGTATCGGGCAGCTGTCGCTTGGCCATGGTCGGAGGGTGGGCCGTCAGGCCACGTTGATCAGATGATCGGCGACGAAGGGGTTGTCGCGCCGCTCGTCGCCGAAGGTCGACACCGGACCGTGCCCCGGCACGAAGGTCACGTCGTCGCCCAGCGGCCACAGCCGCGTGCGGATCGAGCGGATCAGGTCGGCATGGTTGCCGCGCGGGAAATCGGTGCGCCCGATCGAGCCGGCGAACAGCACGTCGCCGACGATGGCCAGGCGGTGCGGCCGCGAGAAGAACACCACGTGGCCAGGCGTATGCCCGGGGCAATGGTAGACCTCGAGCGTTTCGTCGCCGAACTGCACCGTATCGCCCTGATCCAGCCAGCGATCGGGCTCGAACGCCTCCGCGTGGCCAAAGCCGAAGCGCTTGGTCTGCTCGGGCAGCTGGTCGATCCAGAACTGCTCGTCGCGATGCGGCCCTTCGATCGGCACGCCGAACTCGCGCGACAGCGCGGCGGCGCCGGCACAGTGATCCAGATGGCCGTGCGTCAGCAGGATCTTTTCCAGCGTCACGTCCTGTTCCTTCAGCGCGGCCTGGATCCGGTCCAGATCGCCGCCGGGATCGCAAACCGCGGCGCGCCCGGTGCGCTCGTCGATCAGCAGCGAGCAATTCTGTTGGAAGGGCGTGACGGGAATCAGCAGGACTTTCATCGTTGAGGGGTGTCGGACGATCGCCGGCGATGCGCGGCGTATGGGGTTGGATCGGCGTTCTGGTGGATGTGCCAGCCTATGTCGTCGCATTGTAGCGTCGGCCTTTGTTAGACATGGCGACGTACCCAATATGTGAACTGTGATGCCTTTTCGTTGCATCGACGTCAACGGCCGGGATAGTCGGGAGAATCGCCGCAATCCGTTGTCAGTTCGGGGATTGCGAGCAATTGCACGCCGTAGCCAGACAATTCGTAACAAAATCGCTGTAAATCGCGCGCACGACCGATGTTAGACTCGCGCGATGCTTTGGCCGACCCACCCCCTTACTCATGCTCGCCGCGCGCTCCGCTACGGCTTTCACGCCGTCTGTGCGTTGACGCTGGCCGCCTGTGCGGTGTCGCCGAACGACGATCCCAACAGCGCCGCGGCCGACCAGAATGCGGCGCCGACCGCTGCCACGCCCGCCGCAAAACAGGCACAGGCACGCAAGCCCAAGTCCGCGAACAACGACAACCGTGCCGACGCCCGCAACGAGGCGCCAGCCGCGGCAAGCACCGAGACGCCGGCCCCGACCGGCTCGTGGCGCCTGTTCAGCTGGGGCGACGACGACAGCAGCGACAGCGAATCGGCGTCCCGCGGCACGCCGCGCGGCTCGTCGCTGGAAGGCCTGCGCGCGGATATCGGCACGTTCGAGCAGCGCGGCACGGCGTCGTGGTACGGCAAGCAATTCCACGGCCGCAAGACCGCCAACGGCGAGCGCTTCGACATGGGTGCGATGACCGCCGCCCACCCGTCGCTGCCGCTGGACAGCTGGGTGCTGGTACGCAATCTGCGCAACGACAAGGTGGCGGTACTGCGCATCAACGACCGCGGCCCGTATCACGGCAACCGCGTGCTCGACGTGTCGTATCGCGCCGCCAAGAGGCTGGGCTTCGTCGACCGCGGGCATACCCAGGTCGAAATCCGCCGGCTGTCGCGTACCGAACTGGCCGCGCTGGGACCGCTGCGCGAGCCCGGCATGGACACGGGCGCCACCGACGGCGGCGGCGACGGTGTGGACGACGACGACACCGTGGCCAGGCCGGCCAAGGCCAAGCGCGTGGTACTCAAGACCCGCAAGACGGCCAGCAAGGCGAATGCGCGCTGAGGCCGGTTTCTCCTTCCTCGCCTCCTTCCTCGCGCATCGGCGCGCCTCCGACTGCGCCGCAGTCAGAGCCATCGTCAGGGCCACGGTCCGAGCCCCTGCTGGAGCCACAGTCACCGCTCCAGTGAGCGGCTACGCGGCCCGCTGCACAGCTCCCCGTTCCACCCGGCTTCCCCACCGGAGCGCCTGAGCGGCGCCGACCCTGATGCCGGCGCGCATGGCTTCGCCCCGCATCTTCCCGGTCTGCATCGTTCCGGTCTTACTCCTGCTCGCGGCGCGCCAGCGCCATCGCATAGAGCGCCGCGGTATCGGCCCCGGTGATCGCCGCCGCGAGCTTGGCGGCGCGCTTGGCCGGCAACTCCTCCAGCAGCAGCGCCAGCACCCGCTGCGCGTTCGCGTCCAGCGCCGCCTCACCCTTTGCCGGTGCGCCTGCCCCTTCGATCACCAGCACGAACTCGCCCTTGGCGCGCGCCGGATCGGCCGCCAGCCAGGCCGGCGCGTCGGCGACCGCCATCGTCTCGGCCTGCTCGAACAGCTTGGTCAGTTCCCGGCCGATCAGCAGGCGGCGCGTCGGCGGCAATTGCTGCGCGAGTGCGGCCAGCGTGTCGGCAATGCGGTGCGGCGCTTCGTAGACGACCCAGGCATGCTCGAGCGTCGCCAGCGCGGCGATCGCCTCGGTGCGCGCCTTGGCCTTGCTGGGCAGGAAGCCGGCGAAGGTGAAGCGCCCCGCCCCGGTATCGAGCATCTCGCCGGCGACCGACAGCGCGGCCACCGCGGCGCTCGGACCGGGCAGCGGCACCACGCGATGGCCCGCCGCGCGCACCGCCTCGACCAGCCGCGCGCCCGGGTCGGAGATGCCCGGCGTGCCGGCATCGGAAACATAGGCGATGCGTTCGCCGGCGGCCAGCCGCTCGGCCACGCGCACGCCGGCCTCGCGCTCGTTGTGCTCGTGCACCGCCAGCAATGGCCGCTGCAGGCCCAGGCGCGACAACAGCTGGCCGGTATTGCGGGTGTCCTCGCAGGCGATCGCGTCGGCAAGGCCGAGCACATGCAGCGCCCGCAGCGTCAGGTCGGCAAGGTTGCCGATCGGCGTGGCGACGACGTACAGCGTGCCGGTGGGATAGGACTGGCCGGTTGCCAGCGAGATCCAGTCAGTCATGCTTGAGAACTTCCGTTGATGCGCACATTCAAAACCACGGCACGAGGCTCGGCACGCGACCTGGCGAAGGACTCGGCGAGGGATTCGGCGAGAGACACTTCGAACACCGGGACGAAGGACACGTCGAAAGCGCGCGGCGAACGCGCCGAGGCGCGGGCGCTGGCCTATCTGCAGGGCCAGGGTCTGGCGCTGGTGGTCCGCAATTATCGCTGCAAAGGCGGCGAGCTGGACCTGGTGATGCGCGCGCCCGACGGTACGCTGGTCTTCGTCGAGGTCCGCTCGCGCAGCAGCGACGCGTTCGGCGGCGCGCTGGCCAGCATCACGACGACCAAGCGCCAGCGCATCCTGCAGGCCGCCAATCACTATCTGGCGACGCTGGACCATGCGCCGCGCTGCCGGCTCGATGTGGTGGCGATCGGACCGCGACGGCTCGAATGGCTGCGCGATGCGTTCGGCGCGGGCGAGTCGGAATGACAGGACGGCGCCATCGACATCGAACCAGCGCATTCGCCGGGGGCCGCGGCCGCCAGGCTGTCCGTCATAATGCGCGTTGCGGCGCACGGCCAACTGGCATTGCCCTGGCGCGGCGCAGGCCGCCCTGCCGACTGCCAATCCTCTTTCGCATTACCGCTACAGCAAGGAACGCATGAAGACTTCGCTTTTTTCGCGCGACGCGCTCGCTGAACCGACGCCGGTCCGCGCCCCCGCCCAGGCCCGTGGCGCCAGCCGGCTCGCCGCCATCGCCCGTGCCGCCGCCACCGCCACGCTGATGCTGACCGCCGCGACGCAGTTGAGCGGCTGCTTCCCGGTGATCGCCGGCGCCATGGGGGCCGGCGTGATGAGCGCCACCGACCGCCGGCCGACGTCGATCCAGGCGGTCGATCGCGGCCTGCAGCTCGAGATCGAGAACACGCTGGCGACGCGCTACAGCGGCGCCGCGCGCGTCAACGTCACCGTGTTCAACAAGAAGGTGCTGCTGACCGGCGAGGTCAAGGACGCCAATCTGCGCCAGCAGATCGAGCAGTACGTGCGCGGGCTGCCGAACGCGCGCGAGGTCATCAACGAGCTGGAGGTGGTGTCGTCGCCGTCGTTCGCCCAGCAGAGCCAGGACGCCTTCGTGACCAGCAAGGTCAAGACGATGCTGATGACCGCCGAAGGCGTGCCGTCGAATTCCACCAAGATCACCACCGAACGGGGCGTGGTCTATCTGATGGGCCTGGTCACCCGTCCCGAGGGCGATCGCGCCACCGAGACGGCACGCAATGTCGGCGGCGTCAGCAAGGTGGTCAAGGTGTTCGACTACATCGACGAGGCCGAGCGCGCCCGCCTGGACGCGGCCGCATCGTCGCAGAACGCCGCGCCCGGCGAACCGGTCGGCGGCACGCCGGCGCCGGTGCAGAGCACCCCTGGCGCCGCGGTGCCGACCAACTCGACCCCCGCGCCCATCGGCCCCGATCTGTCTTCGCCGGTGACGGCGCCGACGACGGCACCGACGACCGCGCCGGTGCCCGGTGCGGTCGGCCTGCCTCCGGGCCGCAACCTGCCCTGATCCGCTCGCTCCGTCTCCCGACGTTCAGGCGCGCCGGCCATCCGGCCCGGCGCGCCTCCCATGCTCCCTCCACCCGCCTGCCGCTCCCCCGCGTCTTCCTCGCTCCCACCCGTCTGCCGCGCCCTCCGCGTCTTCCTCGCTCCCACCCGCCGGCCGCGCGCTCCTCGCCTTCCTTCCTCCACCGTCCGGCTGCTCCCGCGTTGCCCGCGGCTGACCTACGCTGATGTTGCGGCGGCCCAATGGCGCTCGCCGTCCGATCATCTGCGAAAACCGCAGTACGCCCGCGCCGGCCGATGTGATAGGGTTGCCCTGCCTTGCGCGTCACTCACGCGCCCCGGCCGGTCGCTCGTCCGGTCCGCGCCGTGCGGCCGATCGATGCGCCGAAGTGCCGATCCCAGCGAGGAGCGAGACCATGAAAAACAACAATCCCCTGCGAAGCACCGCGGCTGGTGTGGCCGCCCTCGCGATGTTCGTCATCGCGCCGGCCAGCGCCGCCGATCCCACCACCGAGCAGGCGCGCAACTGGGCCGCGGCCTGCGCCAGCTGCCACGGCCCCTCCGGCCGCGCGCCCGCCGGCAGCCCGGTGCCCGGTCTGGCGGGCCGGCCGCAGTCCTATCTGATCGAGCAGATGCAGGCGTTCAAGACCGGCAAGCGCGAGGCCACGGTGATGCACCAGATCGCCAAGGGCTATACCGACGAGCAGATCGCGGCGATGGCGAAGTGGTTCGCCGCGGTCAAGTAATACGCACAAGTCATGCGGTCCAGGGAACGCGATCCAGCGATGCGATCCAGTAGTGCGATCCAGTAGTGCGGTCAAACAAGCGAGGGGAAGCTGACATGCAACGACGCGAATTTCTCGGCGCGGCAGCGGCCGCCGCGGCCATCGGGCCGGCGGCCGTCGGCACGCTGCTCGGCGGCTGCGGCAGCGCCGGCACGGCGCGCGCCAGCGGTGGCAAGGTGGTGGTGGTCGGCGGCGGCTACGGCGGCGCGACCGCCGCGCGCTATCTGCGCGAATGGAGCGACAACACCATCGACGTGACGCTGGTCGAGCCAAATCCGACTTTCATCTCCTGCCCGCTGTCGAACCTGGTGCTCGGCGGCAGCAAGCGGATCGAGGACCTGACGGTGTCCTACGATGCGTTGAGCCGGCGCCACGGCGTCAAGGTGGTCCGTGACACCGTCGCCGCGATCGACCCGTCGAAGCGCCAGGTACGGCTGGCCGGCGGCGGCACGCTGCCGTATGACCGGCTTGTGCTGTCGCCGGGCGTCGACTTCATGCCCGACGACGTGCCCGGCCTGAAGCGGCCCGGCGGCGACCAGATCCTGCACGCATGGAAGGCCGGCCCGCAGACGGTGGCGCTGCGCCGCCAGCTCGAAGCGATGCGCGACGGCGGCACCTATGCGCTGACGGTGCCGCTGGCGCCCTACCGCTGCCCGCCGGGGCCGTACGAGCGCGCCTGCCAGGTGGCGCACTATTTCAGCCAGGCCAAGCCGCGCAGCAAGGTGCTGATCCTCGACGCCAATCCCGACGTGACATCGAAGGCCGCGCTGTTCAAGCAGGTGTGGGCCAGCAAGTACAAGGGCATCGTCGAATACCGGCCGCAATACCGCACCGTCGACATTGACCCCGCCACGCGCACGCTGAAGTTCGAGGTCCAGGACGACGAGCGGGTCGACGTCGCCAACGTGGTGCCGGCCCAGCGCGCCGGCGCGATCGCCGTCAACACCGGCCTCGCGACCGCCAATGGCCGCTGGTGCGAGGTCGACTTCCTGACCTTCGAATCGAAGGCCGTGCCGAACATCCACGTGCTCGGCGACGCCATCCAGATCGCGCCGCTGATGCCCAAGTCCGGACACATGGCGAACCAGCACGGCAAGATCGCGGCGGCGGCAATCGTCGCGCTGCTGTCCGGCCGGCAGCCCAATCCCGAGCCGCTGTACAACAACACCTGCTACAGCTTCACTTCCGATCGCGAGGTGATCCACGTCGCCAGCGTGCATCGCTACGACGCACAGAAGAAGACCATGGTGACGGTGCCGGACTCCGGCGGCGTGTCGACGGCGCCCAATACGCTGGAAGCGACCTACGCCTTCGCCTGGGCCAATGCGATCTGGGCGGACGCGCTGGGGTAAGCAATGACTCGGCAAGGCCGGCGTCAGGCCACCGCAAACGACCGTGCCGCTGCCGGGGAACGACGCGGTGCGCTCCCCGCATCGGCCGGAATCTCCTCGCGTGCGCCATAGCGACTGGTCCATGCCCGGCCCCATGTGCCGATGACGGGCGAAATACGGCAGTACTGCGCGACGTAGGTCTTGTTCGGGTGCGTCCGCAGTAGCGGCTGCAGCGGTCTGATGTCGCCGCCGGCCGCCAGGGTGTCCCGCGCCGTCCGGTCGATGGCCGTCGCGATGACCGAGTGGCCCCAGACCAGCTGCAGCGCACTGCGCGACAGTATCGTGCCCGGTTGCGCTTGCTGGTCCACGGCAGTGCCCATCAGGAATGCCGCTACCTTGCGCCCGTTTTCCGGGCTGATGCGCCAGCCGTCGTCGGGCGGATTCATGTGGAGCAGGTCCAGCAGGGACAGCCGTATCCGATGGATGGCCGACTTGTCCGACAGCACGAAGTTCATCGCGCGGTGATACGCCCCGAGGCCGCAGGCGACGTGATCGTTCGCCAGGATGGCCGCGTCCTCGCTCGTCGCCACGGTGTCGCGCAGTGCGATCCACAATTGCGGAACGCGGTCGCGGCCTGCGCGATCCCTGGCAAAGGAGCTGTACCGCCCCTGGATCATGAAGGACAGCACCCGCTTGCGGGCATCGTGGAACGACATGCCGCGGATTTCGTTGGCAAGTGTGTCGGCGATGCACTGGACGGTGGCATCGTCATCGAGCATGCGGCTGAAGCCCGCCACGGCGCTCCCCTGGTGCATCGGATCACCGGTTCCCGCGAGGCAGAGGATGTCCCGGCTGGTGCCGCACAACGCCACGAGCCGCCGAATGGTGCCGGGGTCGCGCCACGCTGCCTCGGCGACGACCGGCACGGAGATCGACAGGGCGATACCCTGCAGCGCCGATTGATCGCCCTTTCTGGCGGCCGTCCGAATTCGCGCCAATGCCGCCGATGCATTCCTGAAGACCTCCATCGAGGAAGCCATGAACGCAATGTCCTCGCTTGCCTCGGCCCACTTCTGTTGCCCGAGCCAATTCACCGCAGTGTCATAGAGGCCGTCCACGTAGCGGAACGCGTGGAACTGTGTCTCGCTCAGCGATACCTGGCCGTCCAGGCCGATGCCACGAAACACCTTGTCGAACAGCTTCCTGCAGAGGCTGCGCTGCTTCTGCACCGCTTCGTCGAGCTCTGCAATCGCGCGCGTGGGCCGATTGGCACGCGGTGGGGTCAGATAGCGCAGATGGCCCGAATAGGGACCGATCTGCACGGAGCCCGTTGCTTCGAAGTACGGCGCCGTGGAACGCATCGCGCCAGCAGCGTCCCTGGCCGCGGCCGCGCCTTCGGCGGCTGTCATCAGCGCCTTGTGGGAACAGAGGGTAGGAAAAACCGAGGCCATGCTTCGTTGCTCCTTCGTCGTGGTGGAGGGACGCAATGTATGGGCGCGGGCTATCCCGGCTCGATCGTCTAACGGCGCGGACTTTAGCAAGGTTGCGTGGGTGGCTCACATTCTCACGACCCCGGCCGACGGCGCCCGACATCGCAACGACATGACGCGGAAAATGGCCCCGACATGACGCGATATGGCGAGCGTGGCCCGAGCGCCGCCGTTGCCGGGAGCCGGGGGTAAACGATATATGCGTCCTCACGCATATACGCATATAGTGAATCGCATGAACGAACTGGATCGCGTCTTCGAACAGGTGTCGCACTACTTCGCGCTGCTCGCCGAGCCGACGCGGCTGAAGATCCTGCACGCGCTGTGCGACGGCGAGAAGCCGGTCGGGGCCGTGGTGGAGACCGTCGGCTCGTCGCAGGCCAATGTGTCGCGGCATCTGAACGCGATGTTCCGCTCCGGCGTGCTGGCGCGGCGCAAGGAAGCGAACCTGGTGTACTACGCGATCGCCGACCAGAGCGTGGTGGAGCTGTGCCGGACCGTGTGCGTGCAGGTGGCCGCGCGGATCGAGGACGACGCGCAGCAGGTCGCGATGGTGGACCGCTTCATGCCCACCGAGCCGAAGCGGCGCGGCGCGTCGCCGCGCAAGACGGGCGGAGCCGGCGCGGTGCGCTGACAGCAGCACGAAGCGCGCAGCGGTCCCCACCGGCGCGCGCCCCAATACGAACAGGCATGCCGACCGCGCCCGCACGGGAGCGCGGCGAGCGGCCGGAGGAGACCGAACGTGCCGGACCGCAGTCGCCCGGGTCGCATCGTGCCCGCGCCGGAACACTTCGTCAGTGCCGACCTGCGGCAGCAGATCGGGCGCCACGGCATCGACAGCCGCCGGCGCGATCTGCTGCGCGGCAGTTTTCTTGCGGCGGCGGGCGCCACCGCGGCCGCTGTGGGGCTGGTCAAGCCGGCCCGCGCCGCGACCGGCAATGCCACGGCCTCTACGACAACCTCTACGGCCACCCACACCGCCGCCGACGGCGATCCCGCGATCCTGAAACCCCAACCCTGGGCGACCTCGCTCGGCCAGCCAGTTGCCGCGCGCCCCTACGGCCAGCCCTCCAGCCACGAAACCGCGCTGGTGCGGCGCGAATCGCCGGGTTTGACGCGCGTGTCGGCCGCCTCGGTCAGCTTCGCGCCGCTGCAGGGCCTGTTCGGCATCATCACGCCCAACGGCCTGCATTTCGAGCGGCATCACCAGGGCTGGCACGACATCGACCCGACCCGCCATCGGCTGATGATCAACGGCCTGGTCCAGGCGCCGCGCGTCTATACGATGGACGAGCTGATGCGGCTGCCGTCGGTGTCGCGCATGCACTTCATCGAATGCGGCGCCAATACCGGCATGGAATGGGGCAATGTCGCGGTGCCGACGGTGCAGTACACCCACGGCATGCTGTCCTGCTGCGAATTCACCGGCGTGCCGCTGCGCGTGCTGCTCGACGACGCCGGCGCCGACCAGCGCCGCGGCCGCTATCTGCTGGCCGAAGGCGGCGACGGCTCGGCGATGACGCGCACCATCCCGATGGAGCTGGCCGACGAGATCATCGTCGCCTGGGGCATGAACGGCGAGATGCTGCGGCCCGAGAACGGCTACCCGTTGCGGCTGGTGGTGCCCGGGGTGCAGGGCGTGTCGTGGGTCAAATGGCTGCGCCGGCTGGAGCTGGGCGACCGGCCCTGGAACACCAAGGACGAGACGCTGCACTACGTCGACATGATGCCGGACGGCATGCTGCGCCAGTACACGTCGATCCAGGAGTGCAAGTCGGTGATCACCACGCCGTCGGGCGGCCAGCGGCTGACCGGCAAGGGCTTCTACAACGTCAGCGGGCTGGCGTGGTCGGGCCGCGGCAAGGTGCGCCGCGTCGATGTCTCGGTCGATGGCGGGCGCAACTGGCGCACCGCGCGGCTGGAGACGCCGGTGCTGTCCAAATGCCTGACCCGCTTCAATCTCGACTGGGTCTGGGACGGCTCGCCGGCAATCCTGCAAAGCCGCGCGATCGACGAGACCGGCTACGTGCAGCCGACCATCGCGCAACTGCGCGCGGTGCGCGGCACGCGTTCGATCTACCACAACAACGCGATCCAGAGCTGGCTGGTCGCGGCCAGCGGCGAGGTGTCCAATGTCCAGGTGCGATAGCCCCCGCTTGGGCTGGCGCCGTGGCGCCACCTTGGCCTGCCTGCTGCTCGGTGTCGCGGGCGGCGCGGCCCTGTCGGTGCCGGGCTTGGGCACGGTGCAAGCCGCGCAGGCCTGGCCGAGCGGCGCGGCGGCCAGGGACAACAAGGACAACAAGAACACCAGGGCCGCCCGCGCCCAGCTCGGCCGCACCGCCACCGCCGCCGAAGTGAAAGCCTGGGACATCGACGTCCGCCCCGACTTCCAGGGCCTGCCGCCCGGGCGCGGCACCGTCGCGCAGGGCCAGACCGTCTGGGATGCGCGCTGCGCCTCCTGCCACGGCGACTTCGGCGAATCCAATGCGGTCTTCACGCCGATCGCCGGCGGCACCACCGCGGCCGATATCGCCAGCGGACGCGTCGCGGCGATGACCGGCTCGCAGCCCTACCGCACCTCGCTGATGAAGCTGAGCACCGTCAGCACGCTGTGGGACTACATCCACCGCGCGATGCCGTGGGACGCGCCAAAGAGCCTGACCGTCGACGAGGTCTACGCGGTGACCGCCTACATCCTGAACCTGGGCGACATCGTGCCGTCCGACTTCACGCTGTCGGACGCCAATATCGGAGAGGTCCAGCGCAAGCTGCCGAACCGCAACGGCATGACGACCGAGCACGGCCTGTGGCCGGGCCGCGGCAAGCCGGACACGCGCAATACCGCCTGCATGACCAATTGCGCCGGCAAGGTCGAGGTCAGTTCGCTGATCCCGGAATACGCGCGCGGCACGCATGGGGACCTGGCGGCGCAGCAGCGCGGCTTCGGCCCGGTGCGCGGCGTCGCGACCGGGTCGCCGGAGGACGAGGCGAAGGACAAGCCGGAGGGCAAGGCCGCGGCCGCGACTGTAGGCAACGCGGCGGCCAACCCGGCCGCCACCGCCGCCGCCCAGCCCCTCGGCGCCAAGCTGACCGGCCAGTACCAATGCCTGGCCTGCCACGCGCAGGACCGCAAGCTGGTCGGACCGTCGTTCCACGAGATCGCCCAGCGTTACAAGGGCAAGGACGCGCACGGTCCGCTGGCGCAGAAAATCCGCAGCGGCGGGCAGGGCGCGTGGGGGCCAGTGCCGATGCCGCCGCAACCGCAGGTTCCAGAATCGGATATTCAAGCCATGGTGAAGTGGATACTTGAGGCAAAATAGCGTATTGGGCCGCCTGGCGCCCCCATCGAAGGGGCCGGGCCGGACCAATACGCCGCCGTGCCGGGCAGATTCGCTGCCACACGGCCGTGCCGTCCCCACGGCTCATTCCAGTTCGGAGAGGAGAACAATGAAGCAGTTCGTGATTGCAGCCATGATGCTGGCCGGTGCGGCCTCCGCCCACGCCGCCGTCGATGCGGCCAAGGCCCAGGAGATCGCCACCAAGAACGCCTGCATGGGCTGCCACCAGGTGGACAAGAAGCTGGTCGGGCCGGCCTACAAGGAAGTCGCCGCCAAGTACAAGGGCGACAAGACCGCCATGGCTAAGCTGACCGACAAGGTCAAGAAGGGCGGTTCGGGCGTCTGGGGCCCGGTGCCGATGCCGGCCAACCCGAATATCAGCGATGCCGATGTGAAGACCGTGCTGGAGTGGATCCTGGCGGGCGCACCGGCCAAGTAATGCCTGGTGACGGGCCGGCGTATCGGCGGCAATCGTGATTGCGCCGATACGCCGGCCACTGCAAGAGAGCAACAGCAGTCATTGCAGCAACAACAGCAACAACGGCAGTAAGCGGACGGTCCCGGCGCCTCGCGTCAGGGGCCGCTCACCGGGCGGCGATGCACCGCCCGCGCCAGGCCGGCCGGCCTGGCGACCAAAACGAATACCGCGGGGCGGGTAGAAGCAGGAGTGCAGGACACCATGAACATCACAAGACGAGAGATGCTGCGCGTCAGCGCCGTCGTGTCGCTGATGGCGGCCGCCGGCCTGATCGGCGAGGCGCAGGCGGCCGAATGGAACAAGGCGGCCTTCGAGGGCAAGAGCGTCAACGACGTGATCAAGGCCCTGGGCGGCGGTGCGCCCGAGAAGAGCGGCTCGATCGCCTTCAACGCGCCCGATATCGCCGAGAACGGCGCGGTGGTGCCGGTGGCGGTCACCAGCAACCTGCCCGACACCGAGCAGATCGCGATCCTGGTCGAGAAGAATCCCAATACGCTGGCCGCGGACTTCGTGATCCCGGCCGGCACCGAACCGTTCGTCTCCACGCGCGTGAAGATGGGCCAGACCTCCGTGGTGCATGCGGCCGTCAAGGCCGGCGGCAAGTGGTATGTCGCCTCCAAGGAGATCAAGGTGACGCTGGGCGGCTGCGGCGGCTGACAAGCCGATCGCAGGCACAGGCGCCGCGCTGACCGCCGCGGCGTCCCGCTTTCCCAGACTGCCCATCGCAACCATCGCAACAGGAGAACGTCATGGCAGACCCGATGCGCGTACGCGCCACCGAGAACGGCGGCGTGGTCGACGTCAAGATTCTGATGAAACACGATATGGAAACCGGCCAGCGCAAGGACGCGTCCGGCAAGACCATCCCGGCCTGGCACATCCAGACCGTGATCGCCCAGTGCAAGGGCAAGGAGGTCTTCCACGCCAACTTCGGCCCGGCGGTGTCCAAGGACCCGTTCCTGAACTTCAAGTTCAAGGGCGGCGCCAAGGGCGACAAGGTCACGGTGACCTGGGTCGACAATCGGGGCGACAAGCGGACCGACGAGGCCACCATCTCGTGATGCCGGCGCGGACGGCAGGTTGCCGGCCGCTCTGGTAAGGTGCCCCTTCGGTAGCCGGGTCGGCGGCCGCGCACGAGGCGCGGCGGACGCGGCGGAAGGAAGATCATGCGTCGAGCATTCTTTGCAAAGGCGGCCGCCGCGCTGGCGGCGGTCGGACTCGGTAGCCGGGCCGCGGCCCAGACGGCGGGCGCGCCGCGGAGCGGGGGCGGACGCCACCGGGTGGTGTACCAGCTGTCGGAAGGCAACGACCAGGCGGTGCGCGCGATCGGGAATCTGCGCAACCATCTGGCCGGCGCGCCCAATACGAAGATCGTCGTGGTCGCGCTCGGCTACGGCGTGGATTTCCTGGTCGAGGGCGCCCGCGACGCGCGCGGCAACACCTTCGATGCCGCGGTCGGCGCGCTGGCCGGCATGGGCGTCGAGTTCCGCGTCTGCCGCAACACGTTGACCGCCCGCCAGATTCCCGAGAACAAGCTGCTGCTCGAGACCAGGATAGTGCAGGCCGGCGTGGTCGAGATCGCGCGGCTGCAGCAGGACGAAGGCTACGCCTATATCAAGCCGTAGCGTGCTGCGCGGCGCGATCCGCGCAGGGAAGATCCGCGCAGGGAACGATGCGCGCATAGAACAACAGCGGCCCGCCTGGTCGGCGAGACCGAGAGGAGAAACCCCATGAGACCGAACCGACGCCGTTCTGGCTGGGCCGTGCTGGCCGGCGCCGTCGCGCTGACGGGCGCGATGGCCGTGCAGGCGCAGGGCGAAAGCAATACCACCGACGAAATCGCCAAGTACCGGCAGATGCTGGCCGAGGGCAATCCCGCAGAGCTGTGGGAAGCCGCCGGCGAGGAGCTGTGGAAAAAGCCGGCCGGGCCGAAGAACGTATCGCTCGAGCGGTGCGACCTCGGCAAGGGCCCCGGCGTGACCAAGGGCGCCTACGCCGAGCTGCCGCGCTATTTTGCCGACGCCGGCAAGGTGATGGACCTGGAGCAGCGGCTGGTGTGGTGCCGCACGACGCTGCAGGGGCTGACCGAGCAGCAGGCCAAGGTGACGCCGTTCTCGTCCTCGGGCAAGCGTTCCGACATCGAGCGGCTGGTGGCCTTCGTCACCGGCGAGTCGCGCGGCGTCAAGATGAACGTCAAGCTGGACCATCCGGAAGAGAAGCAGGTCTACGCGCTTGGCCAGAAGATGTTCTATTACCGTGGCGGCGCCTACGACTTCGCCTGCGCGACCTGCCATGCGGTCGACGGCCAGCGCATCCGCCTGCAGGACCTGCCCAATCTGCTGACCGACAAGGGCGCCCAGGCGGCCTACACCACCTGGCCGGCGTACCGCGTCTCGCAGGGCGAGGTTCGCACGATGCAGCACCGGCTCTACGATTGCCTGCGCCAGCAGCGCTTCCCCGAGCCCGCCTACGGCTCCGATGTGATCACCGCGCTCACGATGTTCCTGGCGCGCAATGCCAACGGCGGCACCTACGACGGCCCCGGCCTGAAGCGCTGAACCAGGGGGAGAGCACGACATGATCCAGACAAAACAATCGCGCCTGCGCGGCGCCGCGGCCGTGGCGGTCAGCGCCGCGCTGGCAGTGATCGCGGCGCCGGCGATGGCCCAGGAGCGCGCCGCGTCCCCGCGCGCGGCATCGAAGACGCCGGCGAAGGTCGCCGACATCCCGTCGGTCAGCGACGCCGACATGATGCGGATGATTGCAACATCGTTCAGCTCCAAGGGGCCGGCGACGGTCCAGGGCGTCATCGAGCGCGACGACATGCAGAAGGTCTGCAGCGACTATCCGGACCGCAGCAAGGTGCCGGCCGCGGTGGCGAAGAAGGTCGAGGCCGCCGAACAGCAGAAGATCCGCTATCCGGCCGACAACCGCTGGCTCGGCGACTGGAAGGAAGGCGAGAAGGTGGCCCAGCTCGGCCGCGGCATGCAGTTCTCCGACCCGCCCGGCGGCGTCAACGGCGGCAACTGCTATGCCTGCCACCAGATGACCAAGGCCGAGATCTCGTTCGGCAACATCGGCCCGTCGCTGTATCAGTACGGCAAGCTGCGCGGCAACTCGGAAGCGGTGCTCAAGTACACCTGGGGCAAGATCTGGGACTCGAACGCCTTCGCCGCGTGCTCGAACATGCCGCGCTTTGGCCATAAGGGCATCCTGACCGAGCAGCAGATTCGCGACGTGATGGCGCTGCTGCTGGACCCGGCGTCGCCGGTCAACCAGTAAGAGGGCGGGATGCGGGCCGCGGCGGTGGTGACGGTCGGCTGGAGGCAGGGGCCGCATCGCGCGATGCGCGCCGCGGCGTCGGGCATCGTCGCGGCCATCGCGTCCACCGTGGCGTTGGCGTTGGCGTTGGCATTTGCCGCCCCGGCCGCCGCCCTCGAAGTCGGCGACACCGTGCGCCTGCCCGCGGTCCAGCTGCTCGACGGCCGCACCGTGCCGCCCGAGCACTGGGCCGGCAAGCCGCTGGTGGTGCAGATCTGGGCCTCGTGGTGCCCGTTCTGCGCGCTGCAGAACCCGCGCCTGCAGAAGCTCTACGACAGCACGCGTGGCACGCCGCTGCAGGTGCTGACCATCAGCATCGACAAGGACCAGAAGGACGCCGTCGGCTATCTGCGCCAGCGCGGCTATACCTTCCCCGCGGCGATGGACACGCCGGCGCTGCGCGCCGCGATCGGTCCGCGCAAGGGCCTGCCCGAGCTGTACGTGATCGACGCCAGGGGCAAGGTCATACAGAAGGAAGTCGGCGAGATGCTGGAGGAGGAAGTCGCCGCGCTGGCCAAGTACGCCAGGCCCTAGCGCGGCGGCAAAGCGGCCCGTCCCGGTCCTGCACCGATCCTGCCCGGACGGCGCGGCCGCCATCGAGAGGAAGACGACAATGAACCGACGCGAGTTCCTGCAGGTGCTGGCCATCGCCAGCGCCGCGGGCATGGCTTTCCCCACGCGCGACGCGCAGGCGGCCCAGGCCGCCGCCAGGCTGTACGACGTGCCGCGCTTCGGCAACGTGCACCTGCTGCATTTCACCGACTGCCATGCGCAACTGCTGCCGGTCCATTTCCGCGAACCCAGCGTCAACCTGGGCATCGGCGACTATGCCGGCAAGCCGCCGCACCTGGTCGGCCAGGCCCTGCTGAAGCACTACCGGATCGCGCCGGGCAGCGCCGAGGCGCACGCCTTCACCTATCTCGATTTCACCGAGGCCGCGCGCCGCTACGGCAAGGTCGGCGGCTTCGCCCATCTGGCCACGCTGGTCAAGCAGCTGAAGGCCAGCCGCCCCGGCGCGCTGCTGCTCGACGGCGGCGACACCTGGCAGGGCTCGGCGACCGCGCTGTGGACGCGCGGCCAGGACATGGTCGATGCCGCGCTCGCGCTCGGTGTCGACGCGATGACGCCGCACTGGGAAATGACCCTCGGCGCCGAACGCGTGCGCGAGGTGGTCGACCGCGACTTCAAGGGCAAGGTCGCCTTCCTGGCGCAGAACGTCAAGACGAAGGACTTCGAGGACCCGGTCTTCGAGGCCTACACGCTGCGCGAGATGAATGGCGTGCCGGTCGCCATCATCGGCCAGGCCTTCCCCTATACACCCATCGCCAACCCCGGCTACCTGGTGCCCGACTGGACCTTCGGCATCCAGGAAGAGAACCTGCAGCGCATCATCGACGAGGCCCGCGCCAAGGGCGCGCAGGCGGTGGTGCTGCTGTCGCACAACGGCATGGACGTCGACGTGAAGCTCGCCTCGCGCGTGCGCGGACTCGACGCCATCCTTGGCGGCCACACCCATGACGGCGTGCCGGCCCCGGTGCGCGTGCGCAACGCGGGCGGCACCACGCTGGTCACCAACGCCGGCTCGAACGGCAAGTTCCTCGGCGTGCTCGACTTCGACGTGCGCGGCGGCAAGGTCGCCGACTTCCGCTACCGGTTGCTGCCTGTGTTCGCCGACTACCTGCCCGCCGATCCGGCGATGGACGTGCTGATCCGCAAGGTCCGCGCGCCCTACGAGCAGAAGCTGGGCGAGGTGCTGGCGGTCAACAAGGAACTGCTCTACCGCCGCGGCAATTTCAACGGCACCTTCGACCAGCTGATCCTGGACGGGCTGATGGACGTGCAGGGCGCCGAGATCGCGTTCTCGCCCGGCTTCCGCTGGGGCACCACGCTGCTGCCCGGCGAGGGCATCACGATGGAAAAGCTGATGGACCAGACCGCGATCACCTACCCGTACACCACGGTGACGCAGATGAGCGGCGAGACCATCAAGACCGTGCTCGAGGACGTGGCCGACAACCTGTTCAACCCCGACCCCTACTACCAGCAGGGCGGCGACATGGTCCGCGTCGGCGGCCTGCAGTACACCATCGACCCGGCGGCGCCGATGGGCAAGCGGATCACCGAGATGCGCCTGAAGGGCAAGCCGATCGAGGCCGGCAAGACCTACAAGGTCGCCGGCTGGGCCCCGGTCGCCGAGGAAGCCCGCCACAACGGCGGCCCGCCGATCTGGGACCTGATGGCCGGCTGGCTGCGCCAGCGCAAGGAAGTGGCCGCGGCGCCGCTGAACCTGCCGTCGGTCAAGGGAATGGGCGGAAACCCGGGCATGGCGGCTTGAGCTGGCGTGAGGTGGCTTGAGGGCCTTGAGGCGGCTAGAGGCGGCGTCATGGCTGGGTCGACGGCGGTCACGCCAACCCGCCACGACGGCTTGAAATCGCCGCAAAGCTCGCGCTATAATCGCCCGCTACGGGCCGATAGCTCAGCTGGGAGAGCGCTGCGTTCGCAATGCAGAGGTCGGGAGTTCGATCCTCCTTCGGTCCACCAAGATTCAAAGGCCAGAGCGTGCGCTCTGGCCTTTTGCTTTTTGGGGCCTTTTGGGGCCGCCAGAACGCCGAATGCAAGAACCGACAGCTTGCTGCAGCGTTGAAGTCGACGCTGTGGAGCAGGCATGCTGATATGCGTGCCATGAAGCGAACCTCTTGCACCGGGCTCCGGCCCGCCCCTATACTACGCGGCAACAAAACCCGCCAAGGCTATGCGCGCGAGCGTACCCTCAAACCGGCGGGTTACTTTTTTGTGCGGCAGAGTCTGGCCAGGGCTGCATCGGAACAACGATGAAAATCCCCTTTGGCAAGCCGGCTACGACTCACGCGCAGCAGGTGGCCTTGCTGCAACGGCGGGGCATGATGATCGACGATCCGGCGGAAGCAGAAGCCTGCCTGCGACATCTGAATTATTACCGCCTGGCGGCGTACTGGCTGCCATTCGAACAGGACCACACCAACCATATTTTCAGGCCCGGCAGCCGCTTTGCTGACGTGATGAATCTCTACGCATTCGATCGCGCCTTGCGGCTGCATGTCCTCGATGCCATCGAACGCCTGGAGGTTTCCATGCGCAGCCAGTGGGCCTATCAATTGGCTCACCGATACGGGCCTCACGCCCATCTCGATGTCGCATTGGCGTTCAAGCCCCACCTATGGCGACTGAACCTCGATAAGCTTGCCGAAGAAGTAGGCCGGTCCGACGAAGTGTTCATCAAACATTTGAAAGCGACTTACGCAGAGCCCTTGCCCCCAGTGTGGGCGGTCTGTGAGGTAATGACGCTCGGACTGCTTTCTCGCTGGTACAACAACCTCAAGCCGATGCCGGCCCGCCGGGCCATTGCGATGGAATATGGGGTGGACGAGAAGGTATGGGAATCGTGGCTGCGTCACCTTTCATTGGTACGCAACACCTGCGCGCATCACTGCCGGCTCTGGAACCGGGAGTTCACGATTACCCCGGTTTTGCCTCGGAACAAGCCCGCTGCGCTGCGCGATGGATTCCAGCATGGCTCCCGTAAGCTCTACAACTCCCTTGTCATCCTGACGCACTGTATGCGGCGGATTTCGCCCAAGCAAAGCTGGTGTGCCGATCTCAAGAAGCTGATTACCCAATATGCCGTTCCGGTACAGGCAATGGGCTTTCCGCACGGCTGGGAACGCATGGAAATCTGGCGTGAAATAACAGCTTGAGGTCGAACGAGTCGGACCTACTATACTTTTCCCATTGGAGGACAAGCGATGAAAGCCACTGTCAGGACCACGGTCAAGCTGATCCGCAACGATCCCGAGAGCGACAAGGCGCTGCGCGAGTTCATCGCCACCGGGAAGCTGAACTCCACCAGGACGTTCAAGATCCGGGACGCCGCCAAGGGCGTTGAGCGCGAGGTCAAGCTGAAGCTGATTCCCGCCCAGGGCTGACCTTGAACATCGCGCTGCCCGCGATCCTGCTGTTTTTCCTGGTCGCGCCGGGCTTTCTTTACCACCACTACAGCCAGGCCAGAGAGGCGCGCGAAGCCGATATGACGCCCTTCGGGGCGACGGCGATCAAGTCCATCGTGCTGGCGCTGATCGTGGATGCCGTGGTCGGCCTCGCCGCCACGGAATATTTCGGTTACCAGCTCTATCTCGGCGACGCGCTGCGCATGCTGTCCGGCGGTGCCGCGGCGGCCAGCGTCCCGCCGCACCGCTATGAATGGCTGAACGAACACCCTTGGCCGGTGTTCGGCTTCTTCGCCGGGACGTTTGGCCTCGCCTTCGCGCTGGCCATGCTGCGCCGCTGGCTGGTCAGCCGGTTCCATCTGGACCACCCGAACAGCTGGGCGAGCGGCTTCTTCCGGCAGCAGGCGCCCTGGTACTACCTCTTCAGCGGCATCGATTCGGGCATCAGCGACGGCGCCATGGTGGTCATCAGCGCCGTGGTGCCGATGAAGGACCAGTCGTATCTCTACACCGGCCTGCTGGAGGACTTCGAGTTCAAGAGCGATGGGGAGCTGGAGCGAATCATCCTGTCGGCCGCGTCCCGGCGCAAATTGACCGACGACCGTGGGCGCGGCCTGGAGGAGCACGGGCGCTTCTACCCGATCGAGGGCAATCGGCTGGTGATCCGCTCCAGCGAGTGGACGACCTTGAACGTCAAGTTCCTGGTGGAAGAAAAGGCCGAAGCTGCGGCTACGGCCCTCGCGGACGATTAGCACATCTGCCTGGCCGAAGCTGCGGCTCCGGCCCTCGCGGACGATTAGCGCATCTGCCTGGCCGAAGCTTCAGCTCCGGCCCTCGCGGACGATCAGCGCATCTGCCTGGCCGAAGCCTCGGCTCCGGCTCTCGCGGACGATCAGCGCATCTGCCTGGCCGAAGCTTCAGCTCCGGCCCTCGCGGACGATTGGCGCATCTGCCTGGCCGAAGCTTCGGCTTTCGTCCCTCGCGAACGATCAGCGCATCTGCCTGGCCGAAGCCGCCACGACCGGCCCCGCCTCCCGCGCCTCTCCCGACCCCGACGACCGTCCGATCAACGCCGCCGACACCGCCGATACCAAGCCGGCAAACATCACGTAAGCACAGATCTGCCAAGGCTTGCCCTCGCCCGACTTCAGCAGCGCGGTGGCGATGATCGGCGTGATCCCCGACGCGAAGATCCCCGAGAACTGGTAGACGAAGGAGATGCCGGTATAGCGGACCTTGGCATCGAACAGTTCGCAGAACAGCGCCGCCTCCGGCCCGTAGACCGCGGCATAGAAGATGCCGAACGGCACGATGATGGCCAGCCACAGCAGCATCACGTTGCCGCCGCCGTTGAGCATCAGCCAGAACGCGGGGAAGGCCGAGCACGCGGTAATCAGCGATCCCCAGAAGTAGACGCGGGTGCGGCCGATGCGGTCCGACAGGTGGCCGAAGAACGGGATGAAGAAACACATCACGATGGCGGCGGCCATCACGCCGGTCAGCGCCTCGGTGCGGCTGATCTTCACCGTCTGGGTCAGATAGCTGATCGAGAACACGCCGAAGACATTGAAGAAGACGCCGTCGATATAGCGCGCGCCCATGCCCTTGAGGATATTGCCGGGGTAGCGCCGCATCATGTCGACGAAGGGAATGCGCGTCTCGGCGTTGCGCTGCTTGACCGCGGTGAACTCGGGCGTTTCCTTGATCGACAGCCGGATATACATGCCGACGAAGACCATGCCGGCGGACACCAGGAAGGCCACGCGCCAGCCCCAGCTGAGGAACTGCTCGTCCGTCAGCGTCAGCGACAGCAGCGCCACCACGCCGGAGGCCAGGCACAGGCCGATCGACAGCCCGATCTGGGGCAGCGAGGCATAGAAGCCCTTGCGGCCCGGCGGCGCGTATTCGTAGGCCATCAGCACCGCGCCGCCCCATTCGCCGCCGAGCCCGATGCCCTGCAGCACGCGCAGCAACAGCAGCAGGATCGGCGCCCACAGCCCGATGCTGTCGTAGGTGGGCACCAGGCCGATCAGGAAGGTCGAGATGCCCATGATCATCAGCGTGATCACCAGCATGCTCTTGCGGCCGACGCGGTCGCCGAAGTGGCCGAAGATGACGCCGCCGAGCGGCCGCGTGACGAAGCCCACCGCGAAGGTGGTGTAGGCCAGCATGGTGGCGACCACCGGATCGCCGGCCGGGAAATACAGCTTGTTGAACACGATGCCGGCGACGACGCCGTAGAGGAAGAAGTCGTACCACTCGATGGTGGCGCCGATCACCGATGCCATCGCGACCTTGCGTACCGCCTGCTCGTTGGGGCTTGCCATGCTTGTCTCCTTTGGATTGACGGCGCCCTTGGTGGAATGAGTATGCGGGCGCGCGCGCTGCTGGGCTCGGCCGTGGGTGGCGCAGCGAACCGAGCCCGGGTTCGCTGCCGCTATGCGTTGGCGGGGCGATGGCGGGCCGGGGTCAGACCGGCTCGGTGATGCCGCGCTCGGGTTGGTGACGGGCCTGGTGCTCGCCTTGGCCCTCGGTATCGCGCTCGGTTTGGTGCTCGGTCTCGCGTGCGGTTTGTCGCTCGGTCTCGCGCTCGGTCTCGCGTTCATCCTGAACCGGCCCCACCGCCCCCGCGCCGACGATCTCGCCGACCGTCTCCGCGCGCGCATCCTCGCGAATGAAGTCCGCTGCGCGCTCGGCCATCATCACGACCGGCACATTGGTATTGCCCGACACCAGCGTCGGCATCACCGAGCAATCGACCACGCGCAGGCCCGCCACGCCATGCACGCGCAGCCGCTCGTCGACCACCGCGAACGGATCGCTGGCCGGCCCCATCTTGGCGGTGCCAGACGGATGGAAGATGGTGGCGCCGTATTCGCGGCAGAAATGCAGGATCTCGTCGTCCGACTGCACGGCGTCGCCGGGCCGGAACTCGGCCTGCATCAGCGAGCGCATCGGCTCGGTCTGCGCCACGCGGCGCGCGAAGCGGACCGAGGCGATCGCGCTGCGCCGGTCCAGCTCGGCCGACAGATAGTTCGGCTGCATCGACGGCGGCGTGAACGGATCGGTCGAGCGGATCCGCACCGTGCCGCGCGACTCCGGCCGCAGCTGGCAGACCGAATACGTGCAGCCCGAGAACGGATGGACCTGGCCGCCGGCCATGTCGGCCGACAGCGTGGCGAAGTGAAACTGCGTATCGGGCGTGGCGCTCTCCTGCGGCAGCACGCGGCAGAACATCGCGCCCTGGTTGATGCCGATCGCCAGCGGTCCCTGCCGCCACAGCAGCCATTCGAGCCCCATGCGGGCCTTGCCGAACAGCGAGCGCAACTGGTCGTTGGTGGTGATCGGCCGCGCCACCTGGTAGATCAGCCGGATCTGCAGATGGTCCTGCAGGTTCTCGCCAACGCCGGGCAGCGCGTGCACCACCGGCACACCGAACTCGCGCAGCAGGCTCGCCGGTCCGATCCCGGACAGCTGCAGCAGCTGCGGCGACTGCAGCGCGCCGGCGCACAGCAGCACTTCGCGGCGCGCGCGCAGCGCGTGCTGGCGGCCGTTCTGCATATAGCGCACGCCCACCGCGCGCCGCCCTTCGAACAGGATCGCGGTCGTATGCGCGCCGGTCTCGATGCGCAGATTGGGACGCGACTGCGCCGGCCGCAGATAGGCCACCGCGGTCGAGCAGCGCCAGCCCTTGCGCGTGGTCAGCTGGTAGTAGCCGACGCCTTCCTGGTCGCCGGTATTGAAATCGGCCTTGCGCGGCAGGCCGAGCGCTTCGCCGGCCTCGATGAAGGCATCGACCAGCGGATGACGCCGATCGATCGAGGTCGCGTTCAGCGGTCCATCGGTGCCGCGCGTCGGGCCGGGGCCGAGGTCGTTGTTCTCGAGCTTGCGGAAGTAGGGCAGGCAGTCGTCCCAGCTCCAGCCGCGATTGCCGAGCGCGGCCCAGTGGTCGTAGTCCTCGCGCTGCCCGCGCACGTAGATCAGGCCGTTGATGGCGCTGCTGCCGCCCAGCGTGCGGCCGCGCGGCCAGTAGATGCGCCGGTTCAGCATGTTTGGGTCGGGGTCGGTATGGAAGCCCCAGTTGACCTCCTTGTGAAACATCGTCTTGCCGTAGCCGATGGGGATATGGATCCACGGATAGCGGTCCGGCGGTCCGGCTTCGAGCAGGCACACCGCATGGCGGCCGTCCTCGCTGAGCCGGTTGGCCAGCACGCAGCCGGCCGAGCCGGCGCCTACCACGATGTAGTCAACGGTTTGCGACATCGTCGCTGTCTCCTGATCGGGTGTTGCGGGCAGGGTTTGTCCGGGGCGCATTGGCCGCGGGTCCTGTCAGCAACGTTCTTATAATGGAACGACTTGTCCCGATTTTATTTGCCGACCCGGGAATGAAAAGGTAATACGCGTGGAGGCGCGGAAAGTGAAACAGAACGTGCAAATTCCGTTTCAGAATCGCAGTGCAGCAGAGAGTCCGGCAGACCTGCGGGTGACCGACGAGGACGCGCGCAGCCTGCGCGTGCTGATGGTGCTCGATGCGCTCGCCCGCGCCCAGCATCCGCAGACCCTCGCGCAACTGTCGCAGCGCCTGCACGTGCCGAAGACCACGCTGATGCGCCTGCTGGCGGCGATGGAGAGCGCCGGGTTCGTATTGCAGATGCCGGCCGAACGCGGCTTCGTGCCGGGACCGCGGGCCGCGGGGCTGGCGCTGCAGACGTTGCGCAGTCCGCCGGTGCTGCGCGAATGCCGCGCGATCCTGGGCCGGCTGGTGGCGGCCCTGGGCGAGACCTGCAATCTGACCGCGCTGGACGGCGATCGCGTGCTCTACGTCGAACGCGTCGAAACCCACGAGCCGCTGCGGCTGCAACTGTCGCCGGGCATCCATGTGCCGCTGCATTGCACCGCCAGCGGCAAGCTGTTCCTGTCGGCGATGAGCCGGCTGGAACGGCAGCAGACGCTGCAGCGTCTGGTGCTGACGCGCAATACGCCGCGCACGCTGGCGGACCTGTCGCTGCTGGAGGCCGAGCTCGATCGGCTCGGCGCGCGCGGCATCGGTGTCGACAACGAGGAATTCGTGCGCGGCATGACCGCGGTGGCGGTGCCGGTGCGCGAGCTGGGGCCGGAGGCCAACGGTACGGCGGCGGCCAACGCGCGCCCGGTGCTGGCGGCGATAGCCTGCCACGCGCCGACCGCGCGCGTGCCGCTGGAAGGGCTGCTGCGCGCGGTGCCGGTGCTGCAGGAGGCGGCGCAGCAGATGGCGAGGGTATTACGGACCGAATGACCAGCGCCCAATGACGCGCGCGCCGAATGAACAGTGCGCAGAGGACCAGCGTCACGGGAGCAGGGTACCCGACGACGGGCGCCCCCAAACGACCAGCGAACGGCTACACACCCCCCTGCCGCGGCACCCACACCGTGAAGGTCGTTCCCGTCCCCTCGCGCGAAACGACTTCGATATCGCCGCCATGCAGCATCGCCAGCTCGCGCGCGATATGCAGGCCCAGCCCCAGCCCCTCGGATTCGGTGGCGGAGCGCCCCGAGCGGAAGGCGTCGAACAGATGCGGCAGCAGGTCAGGCGGGATCGCGCCGCCGTTGCTGACCGCCACCGTCACGCGCTCGTCCGTGCCCTCGACACGCACGCGCACCGGCACCGCCGGGTCGCCATGCTGCAGCGCGTTGCCGATCAGGTTGGCCAGCACCTGCGACAGCAGCCCGGGGTCCACCGTCGCCACCGTATCGCCGAAACGTTCCAGCAGCAGCCGGCCCTTGCCGTGCCGGCTCTCGTGTTCGTCGACGATCGCCGCGCACAGCGCATGCAGGTCCTCGCGCTGCACCGCGGGCTGCATGCGGCCGCCGTGCAGCCGTGCGACGTCGAGCAGCTGATCGACCATCCGCACCATGCGCGTGCCGCTGCGGCGGATGCGCTCGACCGCGGGCGCGGTTTTCTGATCGTGGCAGAAGCGCTCGAGGAACGAGGTCGAAGCCAGGATCGCCGACAGCGGCGTGCGCAGGTCGTGCGCCAGCACCGCCATCAGCATCTCGTTGGCCTTCAGCAGCCGCTGCGTGGTGGCGAGCTGCTCGGCCAGTTGCTGCTTCTGCCGGGCCAGCTGCACGAACACATCGACCTTGGCGGCGAGGATGTTGGCGTCCAGCGGCTTGTAGAGGAAATCGACCGCGCCGGTCGCATAGCCCTTGAACGTGCGCTGGCTGTCGTAGCCGGCCGCGGTCAGGAACAGGATCGGGATATGGTTGGTTCGGGTGCTGCCGCGCATCAGCTCGGCCAGCTCGAAGCCGTCCATGCCCGGCATGTGCACGTCGAGGATGGCCAGGCCGAACTCGTGCTGCAGCAGCAGGTCCAGCGCCTGCGGGCCGGAGTTGGCGTGCACCAGTTCGACATCGGGTCGCGCCAGCACCGCATCGAGCGCGGTCAGATTGCTGGCGATGTCGTCGACGGTCAGGATCTTGATGGGATCGGACATGGCAAGGTTTCAGTGGACGGCGCGCCGCAGCCGGCTGCCGATCGCTTCCAGGGTCAGCACCTCGTCGACCGCGCCGCGCGCGATCGCCTCGGCCGGCATGGTCTCGGCCGACGCGGTGTCCGGGGCCTGCACCCAGGTACGTCCGCCGCAGTGGCGGATGGTCTCGAGCCCGCGCGCGCCGTCGTCGTTGGCGCCGCTGAGCAGGATGCCGAGCAGCGCCTCGCGCCAGGCATGCGCGGCGGACTCGAACAGCACGTCGATCGACGGGCGCGAGAAGCGCTCGGGCGGATCGACCGACAGCGCGAAATGCACGCCTTCGGCGCGCTCGCTGCCGAGATTTCCAACGGGAGTACCGACGTGACTGCCGGAGTAAGCGCCACCGTGGCGGCTGTCGCGCTCGACCAGCAGGTGATAGTCGGGCGGCGCCAGGTACAGGTGGCCGTGCCGCACCGGCATCTTGTCCTCGGCTTCGCAGACCGGCAGCGCGCAGCGCAGCGAGAACAGCTGCGGCAGCAGGCTCGGTGTATCCGGCCGCAGATGCAGCACCACGATCAGCGCCGGACGGAAGGCCGCCGGCAGCATCGGCAGCAGCACGTTCAGCGCCTCAATGCCGCCGGCCGAGCCGCCGATGACGACGGCGTCGGGCGCGGGGGACGGGTTGGCGATGGAGGCGTTCATGCGGCGATAAGTCGTGTCAATGCGGTGGTGTCAATGCGTCGATGTCAATGCGGTGATGTTGATATGGCGATGTCGATAGAGCGATGTCGATGCGGCGATGCCGGCGCGACTTCACCGCTTGCGATACAACCGGTCCGACGGCATCACCGCCTCGAACGCCTCCGCGTGCGCGCTGAACTGCAGCGTTTCCTTGCTGCCCAGCCCCAGAAAACCGTGGCGCACCAGCGCGTCGCGGAACAGCCCGAGCGCGCGGTCCTGCAGCGCGCGGTCGAAGTAGATCAGCACGTTGCGGCACGAGATCAGCTGCGCTTCCTGGAACACGCTGTCGGTCGCCAGGCTGTGGTCGGCAAACACCGCGCGCGAGACCAGGCCGGCATCGAACTTGGCCTTGCCATAGGCGGCGTGATAGTAGTCGCCCAGCGAATGCCGGCCGCCCGCGGCGAGGTAATTGCGGCCGAAGCCGCGCAGCCGGCCGGCGTCGTAGACCCCGGCGCGCGCTTCGGCCAAGGCCGCCGGGTTGATGTCCGTCGCATAGAAGGTGGTGCGCTCGTGCAGGCCCTCCTCGGCGAACAGGATCGCCAGGGACCACAGCTCCTCGCCGGTGCTGCAGCCGGCGACCCACACCGTGATCGACGGATAGGTCTTGAGCACGGGCGCCACATGTTCGCGGATCGCGCGGAAGTACGAGGGATCGCGGAACATCTCGCTGACCTGCACCGTCAGGTACTGGAACAGCCGCCCGAACAGCGCGGGATCGCGCAGCATGCGGTCCTGCAACTGCGACAGCGTGTCGAGCCTCAGGTCGCGCAGCGCCTGCGACAGCCGGCGCCGCAGCGACGCGCGCGAATAGCCGCGGAAATCGTGCTGGTACTTGCGGAAGATGCCCTCGAGCAGCAATTCGAGCTCGATCTCGAAGTCGTCGGCGGACACGGCCGCGAAGGCGTCGTCGGCCGGCATGGGGCCGGTCGAAGGGCGGACGGGAGGGGTCAGCGCGCGTGCAGCCATACCCGGCACAGCGAAAGCAGCTTGTCGATATCGATCGGCTTGGCGATGTAGTCGTTGGCCCCGGCCAGCAGGCAGGCCTCGCGATCGGACGACATCGCCTTGGCGGTCAGCGCGATGATCGGCAATTGCGCGTGGCGGCCATCCTGGCGGATATGCCGCATCGCGGTCAGTCCGTCCATCTCCGGCATCATGATGTCCATCAGCACCAGGTCGATATCGTCGCGGCCGTCGAGAATTTCAAGGGCCTGGCGGCCGTTGCGCGCGATCTCGACCTGCGCGCCGAGCGGTTCGATGACCTTGGACAGCGCGAAGATATTGCGCGCGTCGTCCTCCACCAGCAGCAGCCGGCGGCCCTCGAAGGCATCGTCGCGGCTGCGTACCGCGCGCAGCATGCGCTGGTGTTCCGGCGGCAGCGCCGATTCGACGCTGTGCAGGAACAGCGTGACCTCGTCGAGCAGCCGCTCGGGCGAGCGCGCGCCCTTGATGATGATCGACTTGGAATGGCGGCGCAGCTGCTGCTCGTCCTCGGCCGACAGCTGACGGCCCGTGTAGACGATCACCGGCGGCATCGAATACGAGGCATCGGCCGCCATCTGCTCGAGCAGGTCGTGGCCCGAGCCGTCCGGCAGCGCCAGGTCCATCACCACGCAATCGAAGCGGCGTTCCGACAGCCGGGCCAGCGCCGCCGACACGGTGTCGGCGGTGACGATGTCGATGTCGGCCGATTGCAGCAGCGCGCGGATACTCTCGCGCAGCGTGGCGTCGTCCTCGACCACCAGCACCGTGCGCATGCCGCCTCGCGCCATGCGCGCTTCCAGTTCGCGGATCACGCTGGCGAGGTCGTCGCGGCCGCTCGGCTTGAGCGTGTAGCCGATCGCGCCGCGGTGCAGCGCCGCCTCGGCATGGTCGCTGATCGACACCAGGTGGGTCGGGATATGCCGCGTGGCCGGGTCGCGCTTGAGCCAGTCGAGCAGCGTCAGCCCCGAATGGTCGGGCAGCGCGACATCGAGCAGGATGCCGCAGGGCTGGTATTCGCGCGCCAGCTCCAGCCCCTGCTGCGCGGTGGTCGCGTGCAGGCAGTCAAAGTCGAGTTCGTGCGCCAGGTCGTAGAGGATCCGCGCGAAGGCGACGTCGTCCTCGATGACCAGGATCAGGCGGTTGCCGCGCGAGCGCCGGTCGCGGTCGTCGTCGATCGGCGCCGGGCCGAGCATGGTGTGGAGCGGCGGCGCGCTGATCGTGATCGGAGACGCGCTCTGCGTCGTGGGGGTGGTGTGCGACATCTGCGCCGTGTGCCCTTGTCTTGCGCCGGCGGCATGTGTCGGCGCGGACATCGCGGCGACCGCCTCGGGCACCGGCGCGGGTTGCGGCGAGGTCAGCGCCTCGGTCACGTCGATGCCGCCTTCGGCCGCGACCTGGGCCGCCGCTTCGAGCACCGCCGCCGGGGCAGGGGGGACCGACGAGACGGCCGCCGCCGGCGCGGCCGGTCCGATGAATTCCAGCGGCAGCGTCAGCGTGAAGGTGCTGCCGGCCCCCGGTTCGCTGTCGACCGTCAGCGTGCCGTTGAGCAATTGCGCCAGCTGGCGCGAGATCGACAGGCCCAGGCCCGTGCCGCCATAGCGCCGGCTGGTGGTGCCGTCGGCCTGCTGGAAGGCCTCGAAGATGATGGCCTGCTTGTCGCGCGCAATGCCGATGCCGGTATCGCGCACGGCGAAGCGCATGCCGTCGTGGCCATCGCGCGTGACCGACAGCGTCACCTCGCCGCGCTCGGTGAACTTGAAGGCGTTGGACAGCAGGTTGCGCAGGATCTGCTGCAGCCGCACGTTGTCGGTCACCAGCGTCGCGGGCAGGTCCGGCGCGCGCTCGATGCGGAACTGCACCGACTTCTGCGCGGCGATCGGCGCGAAGCCTTGCGCGAGGCCGCCGACCAACGCCTCGATGTCGACCGGCTCGGGCTGCACCGTCAGATGGCCGGCCTCGATCTTGGACAGGTCGAGGATGTCGTTGATCAGGTTCAGCAGGTCGGTATTGGCCGAATGGATGGTGGCGGCATAGCGCACCTGCTCGGGCGTCATGTTGCCTTCCTTGTTGTCCTGCAGCAGCTTGGCCAGGATCAGCGCGCTGTTGAGCGGGGTGCGCAGCTCGTGCGACATGTTGGCCAGGAACTCGGACTTGTACTGGTTGGCGCGCTCCAGCGCCCGCGCGCCGGCGGCCAGCTCGGCCTGGTATTGCAGCAGGTCGCGCTTCTGCGCCTCCAGCAGCTGGGTGTGTTCCTCCAGCTGGACGTTGCTCTGCTCGAGCTCGGCCTGCTGCGTCTCGAGCCGCGCCTGCGATTCCATCAGCGCGCGGCCGCGCTCCTCCAGTTCTTCGTTGGAAACGCGCAGCTCCTCCTGCTGGACCTGCAGTTCCTCGGCCTGGCGCTGGGTCTGAGCCAGCAGCGTCTCCAGACGCGCGCGATAGGCGGAGGCGGTCAGCGCCACGCCGGCCGCCTCGGCAACGCGCCCGATCAGTTCGACGGCATCGTCCAGCTTCGGCTGCGCGCTGGCGAAGGCCAGCTCCACCACGCCGACCACATGGCCGTCCGAGGTCAGCGGCGCGGCCAGCACCGCCTGCGGCACGTCGCGCCCCAGCGCCGAGCCGATGCGCAGATAGTGCGAGGACAGCCCGCGCGCCAGCAGCGGCCGGTTCTCGCTGGCGGCCTGTCCGGCCAGCGTCTCGCCGAGCGCCAGGTTCTCCGGCGTGTCCGCCGGCGCGGCCCAGCCCGCCAGCCGCTTCAGGCTGGCGTCCTCGAGCCGGTAGACCACGCCGGCCTGGGCCTGCACCAGCGGCACCAGCGCGCGCAGCAGCGCGGTGCCGACCTCGGCCGGCGTATCGAGTCCGCGGGTCTGCTGGACCACGCGTACCTGGCCCTCCTGCAGCCAGACGAAGCGGCGCATCTGCAGCTGGCTGGCGATATAGCGGTAGATCGCCGCGGCGAGGAACCACATCACCACGGTGCCGCAGAGGCGGTTGATCAGGCCGATGGTCGGATCGCCCCCGCCCGGCGAGAAGATATAGCCGGCCGCCATCAGCAGGGTCGCCCCGGCGGCCGTCCATAGCGGCATCATCGGCCGGTCGACGAACACGCACAGGCAGATCGGCAGCAGATAGAAGATCCACTCGGCGACGCCGAGCGGGGTCAGCAGGTCCGCGACAAGAAGCGCCGCAAGCAGCAGGGGAATGACGAGCGTACGCAGCAGATCGCTGCGCGCAAGGGTTTGGGGCATGGGCGACCGGGTGGAATTGGGGAGAGGCGGGGGCGCCGGCGCAACAGCCGCCCGGTGCCTGCGCATGACGCCCCATGCTACAGATCCAAGTGACGTAAAAAAATCAGACAAAATCCGACATGCCCGCCATGCTGGAAGCGGGAGCGGCTATGGCAGTATGGCGCGATGGCGGCGCCACTCGCGGTCCCGGCCGCGGCCCGCGGCGCCTTGCCGATTCTCCAACCCCACAGGAGCCCGAACCATGCCGAGTTTCGATCGCCGTACCGTTGCAGGCCAGCTGCTGCAGGGAGGCCGCTGAGATGGCCGGTGCCAGCCTGCTTGCGCTGCTCGACGATATTTCGACGATCCTCGACGACGTCGCGACGATGAGCAAGGTCGCCGCGCGCAAGACCGCGGGCGTGCTCGGCGACGACCTCGCGCTGAACGCGCAGCAGGTGACCGGCCTGAAGGCCGAGCGCGAGCTGCCGGTGGTGTGGGCGGTGGCGCTGGGTTCGCTGCGCAACAAGGTGATCCTGGTCCCGGCGGCGCTGGCCATCAGCGCCTTCGCGCCGTGGGCCGTGACGCCGCTGCTGATGATCGGCGGCGCCTTCCTGTGCTACGAGGGCTTCGAGAAGCTCGCCCACCGCTACCTGCCCGGCCACGCCGAACCGACCGAGCGCGCCCGGGAGGCGGTCGAGCGCGCCGCGCTGCGGCAGGCGGCGGCCAATCCCGCGGTCGACCTGGTCGCGCTGGAGAAGGAAAAGATCAAGGGCGCGGTGCGCACCGACTTCATCCTGTCCGCCGAGATCATCGTGATCTCGCTCGGCACGGTCGCCAACGCGCCGTTCGGCACGCGGCTGGCGGTGCTGACCGCGATCTCGCTGCTGATGACGGTGGGGGTCTACGGGCTGGTGGCGGGCATCGTCAAGCTCGACGATGCCGGGCTCTATCTGAGCGGCCGCGGCAACGGCTTCGCGCGCCGCATCGGCGATGGCCTGCTGCGGCTGGCGCCGATCCTGATGAAGACGCTGTCGGTGGCCGGCACGATCGCGATGTTCCTGGTCGGCGGCGGCATCCTCGTTCACGGCCTGCCGTGGGCGCACCATCTGGAAGAGACCGCCGCGCAATGGCTCGCGGCCATCCCCGGCGTCGGACCCTTCCTGTCCTGGCTGGGGCCGCTGCTGATCAATCTGGTCGGCGGCGTGATCGCCGGCGCCATCGTGCTGGCCGGCGTGATGCTGGTGCAGCGCGGCCGGCGGGCGTTGCGGCCGAGTTCGCACTGATCCGCGCAAGGCGTTTTCACGGCGCCCTGGGGATAACTCCGGGGACAACCCTGTGCCCGCCCTGTGCGCCGCGCAAGGGACAAGCGCTGGGCAGCCTGTGGGGCGCCTGTGGACCGCGGACGGACAAGTCCGGCGCGCTCCGAACCCGTTTCCCCGAGGGCATCGGGTTATCCCGTATACGTCGGGTTTTCCCCTAAGCCTTATACAGTCCGCCAGCCCTTGTGCCGCAAGGGCGCGGCGCCCTTATCCACTGTGGAGGGCGCCGTTTACCTACTACTATCTACGTATACGTAAACAATCTTTAAAGACCATGGGGCACCGTTGCGCGGAGCGGCGACTGGATGTGCGTTTACGTACGTAGGGCCGCCAAGCACGTTTGGGCACGTTCGGCAGGTTGGAGACGCCATGTACCTTGGGATGCTCATGCGTCCCAGGCACGCAGCCCGTCCGCCCCAACCGCGCCGACCGCCCAGACCGTCCCAACCGCCCCAGCCGCCCCAGCCGCCCCAACCGCGGTCCCGCTACCGCGGCACCTTGAACGCCGCCCGTTTACGTTGCGCTTCCTCGCGCGCCCAGCATCCCTGCTGGTGGTCGTTGACCATGCCCATCGCCTGCATCAGCGCATACATCGTGGTCGGCCCCACGAAGCGCCAGCCACGTTTCTTCAGGTCCCTGGACAGCGCCGTCGCCTCCGGACAGGTCGTCATCGTGCGCAGTACCTCCGGCGTCAGCACGGCAGGCCGGCTCTTCGGGTCGGGCTCGTAGCGCCACAGATAGGCGGCCAGCGAGGACTCGGTCTCCAGCAGTTCGAGCGCGCGCTGGGCGTTGTTGATCGCCGCCTCGACCTTGCCGCGGTGGCGCACGATGCCGGCATCGCCGAGCAGCCGCTCGATGTCTCGCTCGCCGAAGCGGGCCACCTTCTCGACGTCGAAGTTGGCGAATGCCTTGCGGAAGGCCTCGCGCTTGCGCAGGATCGTCAGCCAGCTCAGGCCGGCCTGGAAGCCCTCGAGGCACAGCTTCTCGAACAGGCGGCGGTCGTCGTCGACCGGATAGCCCCACTCGTTGTCGTGATAGTGGCAATAGTCCTCGAGCGTGCCGCACCAGCCGCAGCGCACCAGCGGCGTGTCGGGCGCCGGTGCGGCCTGCTTGGGTCGGGTGGTGGCGGGCATGGTGGTCATCGTGTCTCCGTTGTCTCGATTGGGGCCGGTGGGGCAGGGTTGGGGCCGGTTTGGGCCGGTTTGGGCCGGTTTGGGCCACGTTGGGCCGGGTTGAGCCAAGTGGGGCTGGGTGGGGCCAGGTTGGGACGAGGTCGCGACCCCGCAAGCAAGCCGCCATGTTAGTGCGAGTTCGCCGCCGCTTGCAGGGGACAACGCCGCAACGCTGAATTTCAAAATATTTGACCGAGGCGTCCGCAACGCTTGACGCCGCGACGGTGGGGATTTGTCAAACTAGGCCCGTATTCCCCGCATCCACGCTGTCGAAGAAAGGATCCCCATGTTGCCCGCGCTCTATGTCTCCCACGGTTCGCCGATGCTGGCGATCGAACCCGGCCCGGTGGGCCCGGCGTTCGATGCGCTGGGCGAGCGGCTGCGCGCCTTGCAGCCGCGCGCGGTGCTGGTGATCTCGGCGCACTGGATCTACAGCACGCTGGCCGTGACCACGGCCGAGCGCCAGCAGGCCTGGCACGACTTCGGCGGCTTCCCGCCGGAGCTCTATGCGCTGCGCTACGACGCGCCGGGTTCGCCGGCGCTGGCCGGGCGCGTCAAGGCGCTGGTAGAGGCCGCCGGCATCCCGGGGGCCGGGTTTGTCGCGCTGGACGATGCCAGGCCGCTCGACCACGGCGCCTGGCTGCCGCTGCGGTATTTCTTCCCCGATGCCGACGTGCCGGTGGTGCAGCTGGCGCTGAATCCCTACCTGGACCCGGCCGTGCAGATCGAGATCGGCCGCGCGCTGGCGCCGCTGCGCGACGAGGGCGTGCTGGTGGTTGGCTCGGGCAGCTTCACGCATAACCTGCGCGAAGTGTTCGGCGGGGAACGGCCCGTGCAGCACGGCGGCGCGGCCGAGCCCTATGTCGAGGCGTTTCGCGGCTGGATGGCCGGCGCGCTGGACGAGGCGCTGCGCACCGGCGATACCGCGCGCATTTCGCGTTATCGCAGCGAGGCGCCGCATGCGCGCCGGGCCCATCCGACCGACGAGCATCTGCTGCCGTTCTTCGTCGCGCTGGGGGCGGCGCTAGGCCCCGCGGCGGGAACGGCCGGCGCGCCTGTGCCGGCCAAGGTGGCAGAGACGGCCGAGGTGGCAGAGACGGCAGAGACGGCAGAGACGGCAGAGCCTGCCGAGGTGGCACAGGTCGCCAAGGTCGCCGGGGCCGCCAAGGTCGCGCGTGCGACCGATGCGGTCACCTACGGCGTACTGGCGATGGATACCTTCGTCTTCGAAGGCATGGGCGTGGCCGCCGCGGCGTGAGTCCGGCGGGGTACAGCTAGGCGGCCGCCGGCGGCGCCCCCAGCATGCCGCGCCGGCGCAGCGCATAGGCGAACGCGCCGAGCGCCGCGATGGCCAGCACCACCATCACCCAAAGCATCAGCCAATAGCCGCCGGCCGCCGTCCACATCAGTGCGCCGAGCCACGGCGCGATCGCCTGCATCAACAGCACCGGCGTCATCATCAGCCCGTTCAGCGTCGCATAGTGGTGCCGCGAGATCAGCTCGGGCATCGCCATCGCACGCAGCATCGTGTTGATGCCGTTGGCGCAGCCGTAGAGCACCGCCGCCAGCATCAGCCATTTGCCGTGGCCCAGCGCCAGCGTCAGCAGGCCGAGGCTCATCACCAGATAGACCGGCATCGCGATCCGCACCGGCTGGCGCGACGGCATGCGTGCCATCGCCAGGCGGCCGATGACCTGCGCCGGGCCGATCAGCGCCGCCACCATCAGCTGCTCGCCGACCGGCAGGCCCTTTTCGTTGAGCATCGGAATCAGGTGCGCGCCCAGCAGCGAGGCCACCACCGCCAGCGCGGTGAAGGCCAGCACCACCGCCCAGAACACCGGATCGCGCAGCGCCAGCGTGGCGATGCCCGGGGAGCCGCCGCCCAGCGGCGCGACTGGCTGCACGCTGGCATAGGTCGGATGCGGCGTGAAGCGCAGCCGCGCATGCAGCGGCGCGCAGACCAGCAGGTTCAGCGCGGCGAAGATCAGCAGCGTGCCGCGCCAGCCGATATGCAATACCAGCCATTGCGCCAGCGGAATGAAGATGGTGCTGGCGAAGCCCGCCACCAGCGTCACGATGACGATCGACTTCTGGTAGCCGTCGCCATAGGCCTGGCGCAGCACGACGAAGGCCGGCTCGTACAGCGTGGTCGCCATCGCCAGGCCCAGCGGCACCCACATCAGCAGGAACAGCGTCGGGTTCGGCGTCCAGGCCCACAGCATCAGTCCCAATCCCGCCAGCACCGAGCCGGTGCCCATCACCCAGCGCGCCGGCGCCCGATCGAGCAGCCGGCCGACGGCGAACGAGCACAGCGCCCAGACCAGCAGGCCGAGCGAATAGCCGCCCGCCAGGAAGGGCTTGCCGTAGCCGAGCGTGCGGCTCATCGGCTCGATGAAGACGGTGAAGGCGAAGTACAGCGTGCCCCAGGAGATGGTTTCGGTCAGACCGAGTACCCAGGCCAGATGGCGGGGCGGTTCGGACCAGGGGGCGGATTGGGACTGTGGTTCGGCGGGGCCGGCGGCGTCGCTGTCGGCCGCCATGCCGGGGGCGGAGCCGGCGGTGTCGGGGCGGGGACCGGAAGAGAGGTCGGGTGTCGTCATGGCATGCGCCGGGAAGGCCGGCGCCGTGGCCGCCGATGCGATGCCGGCGGCGCATGGTTTGGGGGAAACCCGATTGTAGCGGCGGCTCGCCGCAGCGTGCGCGGGGCGTTGCGCGGCGGCATCGCGCGTTCCCGGCTTTCGCGCTCTCCCCGAGACTTCGCGCCTTCCCCGGGCCTTCACCCCTTCCCGGGCTTTCGCGCCTTCCCGGCGGCCTTCGCGCTTTCCCCGAGCCTTCGCGTCTCCTCCCTTCCGCGGCCCCTACACCCTGGCGTCGGGCGGTCCCTTCAGCTCGACCACATTCCCATCGGGATCGCGCAGGTAGATCGACGGCCCCGTGCCTTCGGCGCCGTAGCGCGATTCGACCGGCCCCGCCTCGACGCCGTGCGCGCGCAGATGGGCGGCGATGGCCTGCGCATCGAAGGGCTCGACGCGCAGGCAGAAGTGGTCCAGATTGCGGCCCTCCGGACCCGGTCCCGCGCCGCCCGCCTTGCCGAGCGGGCCGTCGAGCGTGACCAGATCGATCAGGCTCGCGCCGGCGCGCAGCTGCGTCAGCCCCAGCTTCGGCTGCTCGCGCTCGAGCGTGCAGCCCAGCACGTCCACGTAGAAGCGCAGCAGCGCGGGCACGTCGGCGCTGCGCAGCACCAGATGATCGATACCCCGGATCGACAGCATGGCGTCGGCGCGGCGGCGTTACAGGCGCCGCCCGTCGAAGGGGATGACCTTCAGCTTGTCCAGGTCGATCCCCTCCAGGCAGCGCGCATTGACGGCCGCCGTCGGCTGGCCCTTCGGATCGATGGCTTCGCCGAACGGCCCGCAGCCGCACACCGGACAGAAATGGTGGGCGATCTTCATGGTGTGGAAGCGGTAGGTCGAGTAGTCGGACTCGGGCGTCTTCAGGTGGAACCGGTCGCGCGGCACGAACCACAGCAGATGGCCGCGCCGCTGGCAGATCGAGCAATTGCACGACAGCACGGCCTCGATCTCGCCCTCGACCTCGAATGCAATGCGGCCGCAGTGGCAGCTGCCCTGGTATGGCATGGTGTTCTCCTCGGTTCGGTGAAAGGGTGCCGCCGGTGCTCCAGGGGGATGGCTTCGGCGCCTTGGCTTCGGCGGCTTCGCTTCGGCGACTTCGCTTCAGCGACTTCGCTTCAGCGGGTCGGTTTCGGCGGGTTGGCTTCAGACTGGGGTTTGCTTCAGTATCCTGCCGGCGACTGTCGGTATCCTGACAGTGTAGCGGCATCAACCGATGTCACAATGCCGCAATCCCCAGAGCGCATCAGCGCCGACCCCACCAGGAGACCACCATGAGCGAATCCCACCCCGCGCCGCGTGCGCGCTTCAGCCATATGGAACAGGGCACCCGCGAGGACTGGGCCGCGATCTCGGCCGAGTTCATGCCCTATGCCGCGGCGCTGCCGGACCGCGTGCTGGCCCATCTGCGGCTGCTCGACGGCGACTGCGGCGGCTTTCCGGTCGACCGGCTGACCCACAGCCTGCAGACCGCCACGCTGGCCCACCGCGACGGCCGCGACGAGGAATACGTGGTCTGCGCGCTGCTGCACGATATCGGCGACACGCTGGGCAGCTACAACCATCCCGACATCGCCGCGGCGATCCTGAAGCCCTTCGTCAGCGCCGAGAACTTGTGGATGGTGGAAAAGCACGGCGTATTCCAGGGCTATTACTTCTTCCATCACCTGGGCCTGGACCGCAACCTGCGCGAGCAATTCCGTTGCCAGCCGGAGCTGTTCGAGCGTACCGCCGAGTTCTGCGCGAAGTACGACGCCGCGGCCTTCATGACCGACTACGACACGCTGCCGCTGTCGTTCTTCGAGCCGATGGTGCGGCGCGTGTTCGCGCAGCCGAAGAACTCGATGTATGTGAAGAAGGGCGAGGACAAGCTGGCGCAGGTGGAGTAGGGCGGCAAGCTGACTGGGAGAATCGGCTCCCCTCTCCCGCTGTGCGGGAGAGGGGAGCACATCGCAGGCGAGATCAGCCTTTCAAACTCACGCCGCCTGCTGCCCCGCCTGCGGATTCCTGAACTGCGCCAGCAGCGTCTGCCAGCGCGAGCGCGCCGCCTTCAGGTTGTTGGCCTTGACGTGGCCGAAGCCGCGGATGTCGTCCGGCAGATTGGCCAGCGCCACCGCGGTGCCGTGGTTGGCGGCATTGAGCCCCGCCACCAGTTCGTCGAGCAGCGCCCGGTATTCGCCGATCAGCGCGCGCTCGGTGCGGCGTTCCTCGGTCTTGCCGAACACGTCCAGCGGACCGCCGCGCAGTCCCTTCAGTCTCGCCAGCAGCTTGAAGATCGTCATCGTAGACGGGCCGAAGCGGCGCTTGATCAGGCGGCCCTGCTCGTCGTGCTTCGCGATCATCGGCGGCGCCAGCCAGAAGTTCAGCTGGTAGTCGCGGCCCGGCTCGCCCTCGAACTGGTTGCGCAGCTTGTCGAGGAAGACCGGATCGGTATAGAGCCGCGCGACCTCGTACTCGTCCTTGTAGGCCATCAGCTTGGCGAGGTTGCGGGCTACCGCCTCGGTAAGCGGCAGCGGCTTGCCGCTGCCCACCAGCGCGCTCTCGGCCGCGCGCACGCGGTTGACCGCGTCGCGATAGGTCTGCGCATAGGCGGCGTCCTGGTACGCGGTCAGGTGCTCGGCGCGATGGGCGATCAGCTTCTCCAGCAGCGCCCCCGACGAGGTCGGCAGCTTGACCACGTCGGCGCCCTCGGCGGTGCGCTTGAGCTCGCCGGTCAGCGACAGCACGTGCTCGGGGTCGTGGGCCATATGGCGGCCCCACTCGAACGCGGCCTTGTTCTTGTCGACCGACACGCCGTTCAGTTCGATCGCGCGCACCATCGCGTCCAGCGACAGCGGCACCCAGCCCTTCTGCCACGCATAGCCGAGCACCAGCGGGTTGGTGTAGATCGCGTCGCCGAGCAGCGCCACCGCCAGCGCGCTGGCATTGATGAAGTCGCATTGCTCGCCGACCGCGTTGCGCACGTCCTGCTCGGCCGACAGCCCGGGGAACTGCCACTTCGGATTGCGGATGAACTCGGCGGTCGGGGTTTGCGCGGTATTGACGATCGCGCGCGTGCGGCCCGCCTGCGCCTTGGACAGGACCTCGTCGGTCGCCGACACGATCGCGTCGCAGCCGATCACCAGGTCGGCCTCGCCCATCGCGATGCGCGTGGCGTGGATATCCTCCGGCCGCGCGGCGATCTGCACGTGCGACAGCACCGCGCCGCCCTTCTGCGCCAGGCCCGCCATGTCGAGCACGGTGACACCCTTCTGCTCCAGGTGGGCCGCCATGCCGAGCAGGCCGCCGATGGTCACCACGCCGGTGCCGCCGACGCCGGTCACCAGCACGCCGTACGGCCGCTGCAGCGCGGGCAGCGCCGGCTGGGGCAGCGGCGGCAGGTTCGCCATCGACACGCCGTGCGCCTCGGGCTTGCGCAGCTGCGCGCCTTCGGCGGTCACGAAGCTGGGGCAGAAGCCGTTCAGGCAGGAGAAGTCCTTGTTGCAGGACGACTGGTTGATCTTGCGCTTGGTGCCGAGCTCGGTTTCCAGCGGCTCGACCGACAGGCAGTTGGACTTCACCGAGCAGTCGCCGCAGCCTTCGCACACCGTGTCGTTGATGAAGACGCGGCGCGCCGGATCGGGGAAGCTGCCGCGCTTGCGGCGGCGGCGCTTCTCGGTGGCGCAGGTCTGGTCGTAGATCAGGATGGTGCAGCCCGGCACCTCGCGTAGTTCGCGCTGGATGCGGTCCAGCTCGTCGCGATGGTGAACCGTGACGCCCTGCGGCAGCTTGATCGCGCCGCTGTATTTCTCGGGCTCGTCGGTGACGATGTCGATCCGCTTGGCGCCCTCGGCGGCGACCTGGAAGGCGATGTCCTGCACCGACAGCTGGCCGTCGACCGGCTGGCCGCCGGTCATCGCGACCGCATCGTTGTACAGGATCTTGTAGGTGATATTGACGCCGGCCGCGATCGACGCGCGGATCGCCAGCAGGCCCGAATGGAAGTAGGTGCCGTCGCCGAGGTTGGCAAACACGTGCTTGTCGCCGGCGAACGGCGCCTGCCCGATCCACGCCACGCCTTCGCCGCCCATCTGGCTGAAGGTGCTGGTGCTGCGGTCCATCCAGACCGTCATGTAGTGGCAGCCGATGCCGGCCAGCGCGCGCGAACCCTCGGGCACGTTGGTCGAGGTGTTGTGCGGGCAGCCGGAGCAGAACCACGGCTTGCGCTCGGCGGCCACGCGCGGTGTGGCCAGCGCGCGCTCCTTGGCCTCGATCACCGCGATGCGCGCGGCGATGCGGGCGCGCACGTCGCTGGGCAGGTCGAACTTGTCCAGGCGCGTGGCGATCGCCTTGGCGATGATCGCCGGCGACAGCTCGTAGTGCGCCGGCAGCAGCCAGTTGCTCTGCGGAATCGACCATTCGCCGCCGGCATTGTCCTTCTCGTCGAACTTGCCGTAGACCTTGGGCCGGACGTCGTCGCGCCAGTTGTACAGCTCTTCCTTCAGCGCGTACTCCATGATCTGGCGCTTTTCCTCGACCACCAGGATTTCCTGCAGGCCCTCGGCGAAGGCGCGCGCGCCCTGCGCTTCCAGTGGCCAGACGCAGCCGACCTTGTACAGCCGGATGCCGATGCGTTCGCAGGTCTCCTTGTCCAGGCCCAGGTCGGTCAGCGCCTGGCGCGTATCGAGGTAGGCCTTGCCGCCGGTCATGATGCCGAAGCGCGCGTGCGGCGAATCGATTTCGATGCGGTCGATGCGGTTGGCGCGCACATAGGCCAGCGCCGCGTACCACTTGTAGTCGAGCAGCCGCGCTTCCTGTTCCAGCGGCGGATCGGGCCAGCGGATATTGAGACCGCCCGGCGGCATCGCGAAGTCCTGCGGCAGCGCGATCTGCACGCGGTGCGGATCGAGTTCGACCGAAGCCGACGATTCGACCACGTCGGTGACGCACTTCATCGCCACCCACAGGCCCGAGTAGCGGCTCATGGCCCAGCCATGCAGCCCGTAGTCGAGATATTCCTGCACGTTGGCCGGGAACAGCACCGGCAGCCCGCAGGCCTTGAAGATGTGTTCGGACTGGTGCGCCAGGGTCGAGGACTTGGCCGAGTGGTCGTCGCCCGCAAGCACCAGCACGCCGCCGTGTTTCGACGAGCCGGCCGAGTTAGCATGCTTGAAGACGTCGCCCGTGCGGTCCACCCCCGGGCCCTTGCCGTACCACATGCCGAACACGCCGTCGTACTTGGCGCCCGGGTACATGTTGACCTGCTGCGAGCCCCACACCGCGGTCGCGGCCAGGTCCTCGTTCAGGCCCGGCTGGAACACGATGTTGTGGCCGGCCAGGTGCGACTTGGCCTTCCACAGCGCCTGGTCCAGCGCGCCGAGCGGCGAGCCGCGATAGCCCGAGATGAAGCCGGCGGTATTGAGGCCGGCGGCGCGGTCGCGTTCCTGCTGCAGCATCGGCAGACGAACCAGCGCCTGCGTGCCGCTGATGTAGATGCGGCCGCGTTCGAGCGTATATTTGTCGTCCAGGGTAACGTTTGCGAGCGCGCGACGGATGGCGTCGCTGACCGGGGCGGTCAGGGGGGCATTCATATGTGCTCCTCTTCGGGCATGTTGTCGGGATCGCCGACACACTTCAGTGGTGGGCAGCCGCGCAGGCCTCTTGTGAAGGCGGAAGCGACCGTGTCTCTGCCCGGCATGGTAGCACCGGCGGCGTTGACACGGCACCCTGCGGCGCAGCATCCCGGGCCCCTTCCGGCTCGGCGATTTCCCGAATGGACAAGCCCTGGCGTGTACACTGCACTGCATCCAAGCCCGGCAGCGGGCGGCGTCCAAGGGATGCCGCCCGGGCCGCGGTGGTGCAACCCCCCACTGCTGGAGCGAGCGCTCCCCCAGGACAACCGATGAATACCAATCCCCGCCAGGGCACCGCGACCCTGGCCGTTCTGATCGACGCCGACAATGCCGCTCCCGGCATCGTCGAAGGCCTGCTGGCCGAAGTGGCCAAGTACGGCGTGGCCGCCGTCAAGCGCATCTATGGCGACTGGACCAAGCCCAATCTGGCGGGCTGGAAGGAATGCCTGCTGTCGCATTCGATCCAGCCGATCCAGCAGTTCCGCTATACGGTGGGCAAGAATGCCACCGACAGCGCGATGATCATCGACGCGATGGACCTGCTGTACTCCGGCCGTTTCGACGGCTTCTGCATTGTCTCCAGCGACAGCGATTTCACGCGGCTGGCCTCGCGCATCCGCGAGCAGGGCCTGACGGTCTATGGCTTCGGCGAACGCAAGACGCCCAAGCCCTTCGTCACCGCCTGCGACAAGTTCATCTACTCGGACCTGCTGCGCGGCGACGTCGGCAGCGACGAAACCGACGAGGCCAGCGCGCCGGCCCGCCGCCGCAGCGGCGGCGAGCTGCGGCAGGACACGCGACTGGTGCGGCTGCTGCAGTCGGCCGCGCAGGCGGTGTCCGACGAGGAAGGCTGGACCACGCTCGGCAGCATGGGCACCCACATCGCCAAGCAGGCGCCCGAGTTCGATTCGCGCAACTACGGCTACGGCAAGCTGTCGGAGCTGGTCGCCGCGACCGGCCTGTTCGAGGTCGAGACCCGCAACGGCGGCAACAACAAGACCATCTGGGTCCGGCTCAAGCGGCGCGGCGAACAGCGTGGTACCGAACAGCGTGGCGGTGAGCAGCGTGGCGGTGAGCAGCGCGGCGGCGAGCAGCGGGGTGCCGAGCAGCGGGGTGCCGAGCAGCGCGGTACCGAACAACGAGGTGCTGAGCAGCGCGGTAGTGAGCAGCGAGGCGTCGAGCAGCGCGGTAGCGAGCAGCCAGGTGGTGAACAGCGCGGAAGCGAGCAGCGGGGCGACAGACAGGACCACGCGGGGCAGGGTGGCCAGCGTCAAGGCGGTCAGGGCCAGGGTGGCCAGGGGCGGGGCGGTCAGCGCGGACGCGGCAACGCGGCTCCGGCACCGGCACCGGAACCGGCAGAAGCGGTGCCGGCCGTCAGCGAACCCGTGCCTGCGCCCGAGCCGGTGCAGTTCGACGAGCCGGCGGTAGCCGCCGCGGCCGAGCAGCCTGGCCATGGCGCCCATGGCAATCCCGAACCCGCCGCGCCGCCGCGCTCGTCGCGCGGCCGCCGCGCCTCGCGCCGTCCGGACGTGAAGTTGAGCGACACGCCATGGCCGATCGACAGCACGGTATTTGCGGCACCGGCAGCGGCAAGCGAAGCGCTGGAGGTTCCGGGCGCGGAAGCGCCGGCGATGGCGGAGCCGGAGGAACCGATGGAAACCGCCGACGCGGTGCAGGCCGCCGAGGCCGCGCCGCCGGCACGCAAGCGCCGCAGCCCGGCCCCGCGCAAGCGCGCGGCGAAGAAGACGGCGGCAGCGGAATAAGCCGTTCGCGGGGCGGGCGCCGCTTGCCCTCTCCCCCCGCCCCTCTCCCGCAAGCTGGAGAGGGGAGAAAACCGGCAGTGTTCTACCGAGTGTCAGCTTCCTGAAGCGGGAGAGGGGAGAAAACCGGTGGTGTTCTACCGAGTGTCAGCTTTCTGAAGCGGGAGAGAGTGGGACATCGTGATGCACATCGACGGTGTTCTCCCTCTCCCCCTCAGGGGGAGAGGGCCGGGGAGAGGGAGGTGGTGTTGCTCCGTGCAACGCCCCGCGCTACCGCACCAGCTGATTGATCTCGATGATCGGCATCAGCACCGCCAGCACGATCAGCAGCACCACCACGCCCATCGTCAGGATCAGCAGCGGCTCGAGCAGGCTGGTCAGGAACAGCGTGCGCCGTTCCAGTTCCTGCGCCTCGCCCTGCGCGGCGCGCTCCAGCATCGTCGGCAGATTGCCGGTGGCCTCGCCCGAGCGGATCAGGTGCACCAGCACCGGCGGAAACTGGTTCTGCGCGGCCAGCGCGCGGGCCAGCGACGAGCCCTCGCGCACGCGTGTGGTGGCGTCCTCGACGTTGGCGCGCAGCGCCTCGTTGCCCAGCGTTTCTCCGGCCGCCTGCAGGCTGCGCAGGATCGGCACGCCGGCCGACACCAGGATCGCCAGCGTGCTGGCAAAGCGCGCGGTGTTGTAGCCGCGGATCAGCTTGCCGGCCAGCGGCGCGGTCAGCAGCCAGCGATGCCATTCGAGCCGCACGCCGGGCTGGCGCAGCAGCGCGCGGATCGCCATCACCGCCAGCGCCAGCACGATCAGCGCGGCCCACCACCATTGCCGCACGAAGTCCGACAGCGCCAGCATCACCACCGTCAGCATCGGCAGCTTCTGCTTGGTGTTGGCGAACACGCTGACGACCTGCGGCACCACGTACGACAGCAGGAAGATCACGATCGCGAACGCCACCACCGTGACGATGGCCGGATAGGTGAAGGCCAGCCGGATCTTGGCGGTCAGCGTGTTGCGGGTCTCGATATAGCCGGCCAGCCGTTCCAGCACCAGGCCCAGATGGCCCGAGTGTTCGCCGGCCGAGACCAGCGCGCGATAGATATCGGGAAAGTCGCGCGGATGCTGCATCAGCGCGACCGACAGCGAACTGCCGCCCATGACCTCGGCGCGCACGCCGGCCAGCAGCTCGTGCACATAGGCGCGCTCGGCCTGGTCGGCCAGCGCGGCCAGCGCCTCGTCCAGCGGCAGGCCGGCGACGATCAGGCTGGCGAGCTGCCGCGTGAACAGCGCCAGCTCCTGCGTCGACAGCCGGCGGCCGAAGCCCACCGCGCTGCCGCCACGCGCGGCCTGCGCCGCGCTGCCGAGCGCGTCGACGGTCAGCGGGGTCAGCCCGCGGGTGCGCAGATGCGTGCGGGCCTGCTTCGGGCTGTCGGCCTCGATCACACCGCGGTCGGTCTTGCCGGCGGCGTCGACGGCTTCGTAGCGATAGGCTGGCATGGCTCAGGTCACGGGGCTCGGTGGCGCGGAGTCCGGCACGGAACTCGACGGCACGTGGATCGAGGGCACGGAGGTCGAAGGCATGGAGGTCGAAGGCACGGAGGTCGAAGCCACGGAGGTCGAAGGCACGGAACCCGGCACGGGGCGCGATCGCAAGCGTTCCATCGCGGCTTCAATCGCGCGTCACGCGCAGCACCTCTTCCAGCGAGGTCGCGCCGCTGTCGATCCAGCGCTGCGCATCGCCGCGCATCGTGTGCATGCCGTTGGCGAGCGCCGTCTGCTTGATTTCCGATTCGGGCGACTGGCGATGGATCATCGTGCGGATGCGGTCGTCGACCACCAGCAGCTCGTAGACGCCCATCCGCCCCTGGTAGCCCGACTGCCCGCACTTGTCGCAGCCGACCGGGTGCCACAGCTTCTGCAGCGGCTTGCCCTCGGCCAGCAGCGTGTCCGCCTCGGCGGGCGTCACCGCGATGGTCTCCTCGCGCTTGCAGTGCGGACACAGCCGCCGTACCAGCCGCTGCGCCAGCACGCCCAGCAGCGACGACGACAGCAGGAAGGGCTCGATCCCCATATCGACCAGGCGGGTCACGGCCGAGGCGGAGTCGTTGGTGTGCAGCGTCGCCAGCACCAGGTGGCCGGTCAGCGAGGCCTGCACCGCGATCTGCGCGGTCTCCAGGTCGCGGATTTCGCCGATCATCACCACGTCCGGATCCTGCCGCAGGATCGCGCGCAGCGCCTTGGCGAAGGTCATGTCGATGCGCGCGTTGACCTGGGTCTGGCCGATGCCGTCGAGGTCGTACTCGATCGGGTCCTCGACCGTCATGATGTTGGTGGTGCGCGCATCGAGCCGCGACAGCGCCGCGTACAGCGTGGTGGTCTTGCCCGAGCCCGTCGGGCCGGTCACCAGCACGATGCCGTGCGGCTGGCGGATCAGGTCGTCGAAGGCGGTCAGCGTGCCGGGCGCCATGCCCAGCTTGGCCAGGTCGAGCCGGCCGGCCTCCTTGTCCAGCAGACGCAGCACCGCGCGCTCGCCATGGCCGGTCGGCAGCGTCGACACCCGCACGTCCACCGGGCGCCCCCCCACGCGCAGCGTGATGCGGCCATCCTGCGGCAGCCGCTTCTCGGCGATATCGAGCTGCGCCATGATCTTGATGCGCGAGATCAGCGCGCCATGCAGCGCCTTCTTCGGCCGCACCACGTCGCGCAGCGTGCCGTCGACGCGAAAGCGCACCACCGAGGCCGATTCGAACGGCTCGATGTGGATATCCGAGGCGCCTTCGCGCGCGGCCTGCGTCAGCAGCGCGTTGATCATGCGGATGATCGGCGCGTCGTCTTCCGATTCGAGCAGGTCCTCGACCGCGGGGATGTCCTGCATCAGCCGCGACAGATCGACCTCGCCCTCGACTTCGCCGACCACCTGCGCGGCGGTGCCGTCCTGGCGGTTGTAGGCGTCGGACATCGCGTGTTCCAGCGCCTGCGGGTCAAGCACGCGCAGATGCAGCGGTCCGTGCACGCGCGCCAGCTCGGCCAGCGCCGCCGGCGAGGTCGAACGGCTGACCCAGACCTCGAGCCCGTCGGCGCGCTGATGCGCGACCAGCAGCTTTGCCTCGCGCGCGAAGCCGTAGGGCACCAGGCGCGCGGCGATCGGCGAGGACAGCGGCGTTTCGGCAACGGCAGCGGCAACTGCAGCGCCACCGGCACCGGCACCGGCACCGGCAAGCGTGCCCCCGACCGTGCCGGCCGGGGTATCGCCGAGGATATCGCCCGAAGTCGCGCCGGAAGTTGCGCCGGAAGTTGCGCCGGAAGCCATGCCGGAAGCTGCGCCGGGAACGGAGGAGGGCAGTGTCGCCATCGTGGTTTGCCTCTGTGGTCGAGCCCGCCGCTCAGGCGCCCTCGCCCTGGTTGGGCGCGCGCGAGGTCGGGCCCGGCGGCGGCAGCGTCTGCTCGAGCGGCAGCGGACCGGGCACCGGGCCGTTGTTGCGCGGGTCGACGAACGGCGCGGTGGGCGCCTCGGCCGGCGGCAGCACCGGCGTCTGCGTGTCGCGCATCATCATGTTCGGCGAGACGAAGCCCTGCTGCTCGCCGCGGATATAGCCATAGCGGTCCTGCGTGATGCGGTCGGTCGCGCCGGAGGTGCGCATCACGTAGGGGCGCAGGAAGACCAGCAGGTTGGTCTTCGCGCGCGACTTGTTCTCGTAGCGGAACAGCCCGCCGATCCACGGCAGGTCGCCCAGGCCCGGCACCTTCTGCACGCCGTCGCCGTAGTTGTCCTCGATCAGGCCGCCCAGCACGATGATCTGTCCGTCATTGACCAGCACATTGGTCTCGATCGAACGCACATTGGTGGTCGGACCCTGGATCAGGTTGGTCGTGCCGGGCACCACCGACGACGACTCCTGGTAGATCTGCAGCTTGACCAGCCCACCGTCGGTGATCTGCGGCTTGACCCGCAGCGTGATGCCGACATCCTTGCGGTCGAACGTGTTGAACGGCGTGCCGCCGCCGACCGCGTTGTTCTGCGCGTACGAGCCGGTCGTGATCGGAATGTTCTGGCCGATCAGGATCTTGGCTTCCTCGTTCTCCAGCGTGATCAGGTTCGGCGTCGACAGCAGGTTGACGCTGCCCTGGCTGCCCAGCGCGCGCAGCAGCGCGCCCAGGCCGAGCGCGCGGTTGACCACGCCCAGGTTCAGGCCGCCGATGTCGGGCACCAGTTGGGCCGCCCGTTCGATCCCCGCCGCGCCGTTCTGCGAGATGTCGTAGACCGCGCCGCTCAGGTTGATGATGTTGCTGCCGCCGGTGCCGAAATTGGTGCCGGCGAAGAAGTTGTTGTTGCCGCCCGAGGAGCTCAGGATGCCTTGCCACTGGATGCCGAGCTCGGCCGCCTGGGTCGAGGTCACCTCGACGATCATCGATTCGATGTAGACCTGCGCGCGGCGCGCGTCGAGGTCGTCGATCACCGCGCGCAGGCTGCGGTAGACCGCCTCGCTGGCGGTGATGATCAGCGAGTTGGTCGACGGATCGGCCTGGATGATGCCGCCGGTGGTCGGAATCTGGTTCGGCGCGAACGAGGCCGAGAAGGCCGAGCCGGTCCCGCCGGTGCCGCCGCCGAAGCCGCCGCCGGTGCTGCCGGTGCGGCCGTAGCCGCCCATCCCGCTGGTGCCGCCGGTGAACTGCCCGGTCGGCGCCGCGATGTTCTGCGTGCCGGCCATGCCGGCGGCCCCGCCCACGGCGCCGGCGATGCCGCCGATGCCGCCCTGGCCCTGCTGCGCGACATTGAAGCTGGCGTCGGCGGCGACGATCGCGCGCAGCGTCGGCGCCAGCTTGACCGCATCGGCGTTCTTCAGCGGCACCACCCAGATGTTGCCGGGGCGCGCGTGCGGCTGGTCCAGCTTCTCGATCAGCTGGCGCGCCTGCTGCAGGCGCGCCCGGCTGGTGGCGCGCACCAGCAGCGCGTTGCTGCGCGGCTCGGCGACCACCGAGGTGCGCAGGCTGGCATCGACGGCGGGGCCCGCCGCGCCGCCCGGCGCGCCGCCGGCCGCGCCCGGATCGAGCAGGCGCTGCAGCACCACCGCGGCGTCGCTCGCGATCGCGTACTTCAGCGGGATCAGCTCGACCTCGCCCGACGCGGGCGCATCGATCGCCGAGATGATCCGCGCGATGCGGCGCAGGTTGTCGGCATAGTCGGTGATCACCAGCGTGTTGTTGGCCGGATAGGCCGTGATGGTGTTGTTCGGCGCGATCATCGGCCGCAGCACCGGCACCAGCGCGTTGGCCGACTCGTAGTTCAGCCGGAACACCTGCGTCACCACCTGGCCGCCGCGGCTGGCGCCCGCGCCGACCACGGTGGGCGAGCCCTGCAGCTTGGCGTCGGCCTCGGGCACGACCTTGGTGAAGCCGTTGGCCTCGACCATCGCATAGCCCTGCATCCGCAGCACCGAGCCCAGCGTCTCCAGCGCCTGCGCCCGCGACACCGGCGCCTCGGTCACCAGGTTGACGGTGCCCTTGACGCGCGGGTCGATCACGAAGTTCTTGCCGGTGGCCTGGCCCACGGCGCGCACGACCGCCTCCAGATCCGCGTTGACGAAGTTGAGCACGACCTGGTCGCGGTTGCGCGGCGTGACGTCGGGCGGCGCCGGCACGGCGGGGCTCGCCGGTCCGGGTGCCTGCGCCCAGAGCGGGGCCGGCGCCATCAGCGACAGGGCGCACAGCGCCGTGACGGCGCGCGCGCAGGCGGTAGGCAGGATGGGGCGTCGGTCTGTTGTCGTCATAAGCTCGGTTGGTTGCGCATTCCGGTGCTTGGCGGTGCCTTGCGCCGGGTCAGAAGCGCAGCCTGGTCACATTGTTCTCACGTCTTCCCAGCAGGCTCAATAGGGAGGCCAACTGATTGGCGGCGTCCGGGTCCGCGTGGGCGGTGCCCTCGAAGCGCGCCTGGCGGCCCAGCGGTCCGCCGCCCTCCAGGTGCAGCGGGCCCGCCACGGTCGACAGCCTGAGCATGCCAGTGGCGCCGCTCCAGTCGATTTCGGCGCGGTAGCTGCCGAGCGGCCGCAGACGGCTGACGGCCGATGATACTTGGTCGATGCGAAGCGTCAGGTGGCCGTACATCCCCGCCGGCCGGCCGCCATCGGACTTGTCCCCGCGAAAGCGGCCCTCCAGCGCGCTCCAGTCCAGCCGCATCGCGCCGTCCGGGCGCAGCGTGTTGAACGGCGCGCCGATGCCCTCGAGCAGCGAGGCCGGCAGCCGCATCGAGCCCGACTGGGCGTGCCAGCCGGCCGGCGTCACCGTGACGGTGACGGGGGCGGGCATCGCCTCGGTGTGCTGCGCGACCAGCCGCAGCGAGCCGGTCAGCAGCGGCCAGAACGCGACCTGCCACTGCAGGCGGCCGGGCAGGACCGTGGCGGTGCGGCTGCCGGCGCCGGCCGACAGCGCCAGCGTGGCGCTGCCGCGCCAGAGCGAGCCGGCGGCATCGGCCAGCAGCACCCGGCCCTCGGTCCGGCTGGCGACGGTGTCGGCGATCCAGGCCGCCGGCAGCGCGGCAATCACCGTCACCGCGACCGTGGCCAGGCCCAGCAGCGCCCAGCGCAGCATGCCGCGGCGGCGGGCAGGCCGCGGCTCGCGTCGCCGCAGGCGCAGGGCTTCCAGGCGCGCCATCAGCCACGTCCACCCGGACGTTCGGGCCCGGCGGCGGGTCCCTGCAAGGTGGCGGTGACGTTGACGACGGCGGTGGCGCCGACGTAGACAATGCGGGCGTCGGTGACCTTCAGCCGCTGCTGCTGCCGCACGTCCGACAGCCAGGCGGCCACCGCGCCGAACGGCACCTTGTCGAGCTGGACCTGCACCGTGTTGTCGCCGGTCGGCGCGACCCGGCTGGCGGTCAGGCCATGCTGGGACAGGCCGTCGCGCAGCGCCTGCACCAGCGCCTCGCCGCGCAACGCCGGCGCGGGGCTTGCCGACAGGCCGCGCGCCTCTTGCGCCAGCGTTTCCATCTCGGCCAGCTCGGCGCGCAGTTGCGGCAGGCTCCTCTGCAGCCGCTCGCGGCCTTCGGCGGCCGGTTCCCACAACACGCTGTAGCCGATCGTCAGCGCCAGCAGCGCGCCGCCGACCGCCAGCAGGGTCTGCTCGCGCGGGTTGCGGGCGGTCCAGAAGGCCTCGGCCTGCTCGCGCCAGCGGGCGGGCAGGCGCGGGCGCAGCTTGCCGAGCCGCGCGGCCAGGCCGGCGGTTGAGCGGGTCCGCGAGGCGGCGGCGGACGTGGGCCGATCGTGCGCGCGGTCGTTCATGGTGTTGCCTGGTGAGCGGACATGGCCGGGAGGGCGGCCATGGCAAAAAGGCCGGACATGGCGCGGAGGCCGGGCATGGCTGGGATGGCGGACATGGCGGGGAGGGAGCAAATGGCGCGCATCACGACAGCGATCCCGGCTTGATGATCCAGCGCGAGCCGGCGGGCGCGGGGCCGCCGCCGGAGCGGCCCGTGTCGGCCGGCGCGCGGTCTTCTTCCATCGACAGTCCCGCCTGGCGCGCGGCCTGGCGCAGCGCATTGGTATCGGTGCCCGGCTTGAGCGTCGCGTGCAGTGCGCGGCCGCGGTACTCGAGGGCGAGCAGCGCGTCGGGCGGCAACTGGCGGCCGGCCTGGGCGAAACGGTCGGCCAGCGGCAGGAAATCGTCGGGCGTGCTGCGGCCGCTGGCCAGGCGCAGCTGTTCGACCTGGCGGCGCATCTGCAGCGGCGGGTCGACCACCACCGGCATGCGCGGGAAGGCGCTGCGCAGCAGCTGGGTCTGGGCCTGCTGCAGCCGCGCCTGTTCGCCGCGCAGCATCAGCCAGTGGATGTTCAGCGCGACCAGATGGACGACCAGCAGCGCGGCGGCCAGCGCCAGCGGCGCGCGCCAGGCGCGCAGGTTCCAGCGGTCGGCGCGGCCCTGCGCGAAGTCGAACTGCGCCAGATCCAGCGAGGGCTCGCGCAGGCTCGCCTGCGCCCCTTCGATCCAGACCGGCCAGCCGAGCGGGCGTACCGAGGTCAGCGTCGGCAGCGCGGCCGCCTCGCGGTCGCCGTACCAGATGCCGGCCGGCGCCAGCGCCTGCCAGGCGGCCAGTGCGTCGTCGCTGAGCAGCAGGCCGTAGCCCTGATAGCGTTCGGTGCGCACGGTCAGTTGCCAGAACGGCGCGGCATGGCCGGTGCCGGCGCCGGTGCCGCCGGTGCCCATTTCCCCTTCGAGCAGGGGCGCGGCGGCGGCCAGTGCGCTGGAGGCGGCTTCGAGCGCCAGCGTGGCGGGCGGCTCGGACGGGGAGGCGGCTTCGGGCGCAGCCGAGGGCTCGGCCGGACCGGATGCGTTGGCCGGAGCCGCCGTGCCACCGCCCTCGGACTCGCTATCAGCCAGCGGCAGGCAGAACTGCGCGGGCAGCAGATGGCGGCGGCGATGGCGGTGTTCGGCGAAGGCGTCGAGCACCGCGCGCAGCCAGGCGCGTTCGGTCACCATCAGCAGGCGGCGGCGCGGACCGCGCGCGGCGGCTGCGGCGCTGGTGGCATCGGCGCCGGCTTGCGGGGCCTCGGGCCCGACCGCGATATGGCAGGCCTGCGCATCGGCCGCCAGCGAATCCTCGACCAGGTTCGGCAGCGCGAGCTTGAGCCGGTTTGGCGCCAGCGGCGGCACCGCGGCGGCGGTCACCAGCACGTCGGCGGCGGCGACGATCAGCACCAGCCGGTCGGCCGGCGGCAGCTCGGCGATCGGCGCGTAGCCCTCGCGCAACAGGTGGCCGGTGGCCGGGGTCCGCTCGCGCCGGCCCTGGGCGGCCGCGGCATCGCGCACCAGCGCGAACGGCAGCGCCCCGAAGCGCCAGGGCTGCGGTTGATCGTGGGGGCGATGCGGCAGGCGGACGAACAGGGTGGTGCTCAAGGTTTCCTTGGGGCTGCGCGGCAGTAAAGATGGACGGCGGAATCGTCGACGGCCCGGGGGCGCGTCTGCAAGCTGGTCCGGTTTCGTGCGAAGGCACGGGCCGGTCCGGTGTCGGCGGTGCCCGCTGTGCCGGCGGCGATCGCCGTGCGCACAGCCGGGTGCCGGTAAATGCCTTTCCGCCAAGGCATCAGCATACCTTGCCTTTGTGGCGGATTCGCGTCAACCGTTTCGGCAGCGTGCGGCGGGCCGCAGTGCCGGCGGCGCGGGTGTTCCGGGCAAGGGATGTCGATCGGCGCCATCGCTTTCGTCGCCTTCATCGCCCCGCTCGTCGCCCCGCTCGTCGCCCGGTCGCCGCCCCGGTCGTTGCCCCGGTCGTCGCCCCGGTCGCCGCCCTCATCGCGCTCATTGCCGTCATCGCCCTCATCGCAACTCCGGCATCCGCTCGAGGTCGCGCGTCCAGACCACCTGCGTCGCCTGGGCGCTGCCCAGGACCGCCGCGCGCCGCACCAGCGAGACCTGCATCCGGATCGCCCGCTCGTGGCGGATCAGGCCGTAGATCAGGAAGTAGTGCGAGCGCGTTTCCAGCGCGGTGCCGACGCTGGCATCGGCCTGCGGCGCGATCGCGCGCAACTGCGTCTGCAGGTCGCCCACGTTGTTGAAATAGGCACGATCGCGCTGGCGCACCAGTTCGCGGGCGCGGTCCAGCGGCAGCTTGTCGATGACCGCGGCCAGCACTTCCGGGTCGGCGGTGTTGGCGTTGACCGGCGTGCGGTCCGGCAGCAGGTCGACGAAGGGCTCGAGCACCGGCAGCATGTCGGGCTCGTAGCCGGGGATGGCCATCAGGTCCGCCAGGGTGTCGGGCGGCCGCAGCCCGGCGCGGCCGGCGCCGGCCCGCTCGGCCTGGAGCAGATGGCGCGCGGTCGCCTCCGCCAGCCCCTGGTTCAGGCCCAGCACGCGCAGCAGACGCCGATAGGCCGCGAGCCCGGCCGGGTCGATGGTCACCGAGATGCCGCCGTTGGCGCCCGCGGTGGTGGTGATCAGATTGCGCAGGTTGAAGCGGGCCTGCGCGTCGAGAATGCGGCCGGACAGGAAGGAGGTCTCGCCGGCGCGGTCGGTGCGCAGCGCGGAGCCGAGGAAGTCCGACAGCCGCGTCTCGGCGATCGGCACGGCCCACGGCTCGCCGAGATGGTCGACGTTGGAGCGGCGCAGGTCGTCGCGCAGGATCAGCCGCGCCCAATCCACCGCGGCCCGCTCGATCCAGGCGGCCTGGGCCGCCAGGCGCTGGTTCTCGACCGAGCGGATCTGCACCTGCTGGCGCCAAAGCAGGCCGGACACCACCACCACGGCCAGCGTGACGATCAGCAGCGCGGTGACCACGGCCGCGCCGCGCTGGCGGCCGGCCCGCGGCCGGAGGGACGGGAAACGGGGGCTGCCGTTCATGGCGTGCTCATGCTCACTGGCCCGTCATGCACAGCTTGTCGAAGCGGCGCGGCGTGTCGCCGTCGCCCATTCGCGCCAGCACCACCAGCTCCAGCCCGCGCAGCGCGCCGGCCGGGACGCCGATCTGCGCATTGCTGGCCGGCACCGCGCTGGCCGCGCCGATCCGCAGCGCGGCGCGCAGCTCGCCGCTGGTATCGCGCCAGCCGCCGGGCTCGACCCAGGCGCGCGCGACCAGCCCTTCCGCGTTGGGCACCAGCGGCCGCACCAGCTCGCCGCCGCCGCCCGGCTGGCGCAGCGCGATCAACGCCGCCTGCACGCCCTGGCGGTTGTCCAGCGGCGGGGAAGCGGCGCGCACCACGGCGCCGTTCTCGACCCGGTAGGCCACCACCTGCCAGGCGCCGGGCAGCCCCGGCTCGCGGCGGTCGCGCACCAGCAGCAGCCGGCCGTCCTCGAGTTCGACCGGGCTTTGCTGCAGCGCCTCGGGACGGGCCAGGTTCTCGCAATCGGTCTGGAACTGGCCGTACAGCAGCTTGAGCGCATCGAGCCGCTGGTCATGGTCGACCAGGCGCTCGCGGCCGCGCGTCATCGCGTCGAGACCGCGCCAGCCCATCACCGCCATCACGGCCAGCAGCGTGATGGCGACCAGCATCTCGATCAGCGTGAAGCCGCGCGCTTCAGAGCAGGTTGCGCGTTTCATTGGGGACGATGGTGACCAGCCAGGCGAGCCGCACCGAGCGGTCCTCGGCGGACGGATAGACCGCGATCTCGACGCGGCGGAAGGCGGGGTTCGGCGTCGGCGCGACGGTCTGCTCGCAATAGAGCACGATGCCGCCCTGCGGGCAGGGCGCGCCGCGCGTGCCGGGCTCGGGCCAGGTCTTGGTCAGGCGCAGCGCGACCAGCTGGTTGTCGGCGCTCCAGCCGGCCAGCATGCGCTGCTGCAGCGAGCCGCCTGCCTCGATCATCGAGCCCATCGCGCGCATCGCGGCGGTCAGCGCGACCGCCAGGATAGTCAGCGCGACCAGTACCTCGATCAGCGTGAAGCCGCGCGGGCGGCGGCTTGGCGTTCCCGCGCGAAGGCGGGCGCGGCGGTGTGGAGTCATTGCGCGCTGGCGAAATAGCGGCCGGTGCCGTCGCCGGTCACCTCTACGCGGATATTGCCGCGTACCAGCACCAGCTGCCGCGGCGCGTCGATCCACTCGCGGCCGAATACCAGCCGGGCGCCGCCCTGGCCGGCGGCGCCGGCGGTCACCGCGACCTGGTCCAGCGGCAGCCGCCACTGGCCCGGCGCGAAGACGTCGTCGAGCAGCGGCATCCAGCCGGACGGCGTGGCCTCGAGGAAGCGCCAGCCCTGCGGATCGGCTTCCCAGGCCAGCGGCCGGGCGCGCAGCTGCGCCTCTTCCTGCGCGAGTTCGAACAGGCGGGCGACCTTCTGGCCATCGTCGAGGATGCGGCCGCGCTCATTGGGCGTGGCGTTGATCGCCACCATCGACACCACGATGCCGGCCAGCACCATCACCACCAGCAGTTCGAGCAGCGTGAAGCCGCGCGAGCCCTTCCGCGATGCACCCCGCGCACGGGATGCGCCCGGTGGGCACGGTGGTTGCGATGGATGCGAGCGGTGCGCGCCGGTGGCCATGATGAAGACGGGCGTCAGCCGGCGGCGGGACGCTTAGTCCCAGTTGCCGATATCGGCGTCGTTGCCATTGCCGCCGGCCTGGCCGTCGGCACCGAAGCTGAACACGTCGATCTCCCCGCGCACGCCGGGGTTCAGATACTGGTACGGCTGGCCCCAGGGGTCGCGCGGCAGCTTTTCCAGATAGCCGCCGCCCTTCCAGTTGTTGGGGATCGGCTCGGTGGTGGGGCGGGTGACCAGCGCCGCCAGGCCCTGTTCGGTGGTCGGGTAGCGGCTGTTGTCGAGGCGGTACAGCTTCAGCGCCTGCATGATCGACGAGATGTCCTGGCGCGCCGCGACGATGCGCGCTTCGTCCGGGCGGCTCATGATCTTGGGCACGACCAGTGCCGCCAGCACGCCGAGAATCACGATCACCACCATGATCTCGATCAGCGTGAAGCCGGCACGGCGGCGGCGCAGGCGGGCGGCGCCGGCGGGTTGGCTGGGTCGGGCGAGGGCGGAGCTGGACGGAGTGTTTCTGCGCATCGGGTTTTCAGGCCTAGGTTGTCGACGGAGTCGAAGCCGGCGCGGCGACCGCGTCGCGCACCGGTGGATGGTCGTCCAGTATACCCGCGGCTTGTGACGCCTCGGTACCCGACGAGCACCGACATCGCGGCCCCGTCGGCGGCCACGTTGGTTGCCGTGTCGGCTGCTACGTCGTTGCGGCCGCCGGCTGCCGCGTCGGCTGCTGCGTCGTTGCCCCGCCGGCTGCCACGTCGGCTGCTGCGTCGTCGCCCCGCCGGCTGCCATGTTCGTTGCCGCGCCGGCCCCGACGGCCGCGGCCGCCGCCGTCATGCGGGTTGCAAGACAATCGCCATGACGCTCTGTTACGCTTGCCGCCATCGACAACCTGCGGCGGCCATCCCGGTCCGCCCGACGCGACCTCGTGCCACTGTCCCTGCCATCCGCTTTCCGTTTCGATGCCGGCGCCGCCTGGCTGCCGCGCATCGCCACGCTGCTGCTGTTCGTCGCGCTGTGCGCGCTGGCGACGCGATGGGTGCTGACCTTCAGCGCGATGGACACGATCCCCGTGCCGAAGACCGCGCGCGTGGCGCAGACCGAGGCGGTCGAGACCGGCGCCATCGCGACGCTGTTCGGCGGCAGTCCGCAAGCCGGCGTGCGAGACGTGCAGCTGCTTGGCGTGATCGCCGACCCGGTGGGCGGCGGCGCGGCGGTGGTGTCGATCGACAACGGTCCGCCCAAGGCGCTGCGCGCCGGCGCCGCGCTGTCGCCGCAGATCCGGCTGGTCGAGATCCGCGACCGCGCGGTCGTGATCGAGCGCGACGGCGCGCGCCAGACGATTGCCTTGCCGGCCCGGCCGCTGGCGGCGCGCGGTACGCTGCCGCGGGCGACGCCGGCGCCGTTGGCG
>NZ_VWRN01000057.1 GCF_008632125.1 Cupriavidus cauae | reverse complement strand
TTCTCGTAGCAGGTCGCCTCGTCCCAGTCCATGCCGCGGGCCAGTTGGAACAGCACGCTCTCGGTCGCCTTGGCAACGTGTTGCATCGGAAACTCATGCCGCCGTCGCGCCTGCTGCGGTGACAACTCGACCAGGGCGTTCCAGAGAAGCTTGGCGCTGCCGGCCAGCCGGCGCCCGCGGGCAAAGTCCTCTGGCGCAAAATACGCCAGAAACGGCACCCCGCTGTCGACCGGCCATTCGGAGTCGACGTCATAGCCGTTCAGCACATACTCGACCTCCTGCACCGAGCGCAGACCGTGAAAGCGCGCATGGGCTGCCATGAAGCGGGCGGCCACATGCGCGTTGCCGGTGCTGGCCATGTATTCATGGCGATAGTTCAACTGATGCGTGCCGACCGAGAAGACGCTGAGCAGGTAACCGTCGTAATCGAGATCGTTCTGCAGGCCCACCAGCCACTTCCACTCGCGCAGCGTCAAATCCTGCGCTTCGTCAATCAACAAGACGACATAGTTGCGACACGCATTGTTGGCGATGGCAATGAAGCGTTGCCGACAGAGATAGGCCGCCTCGACCCGCTTGGGCACCTTGGCCGGGTTGACGAACTCGAAGTGCGACGCCATCAGAATCTGATGCCAGAACGCCGCTTCGTTGGAATGACTGTCGGGGCGTCGGCTCCATACCACCAG
>NZ_VWRN01000056.1 GCF_008632125.1 Cupriavidus cauae | reverse complement strand
TGTTCGAGAACTACCCGGTCGATGCGGCACTGCGCCAGCGCGAGCAGAACGGCCTGAAGCTCGGCGAGGTCAGCCATGCGGCGACTACCAACTATCCGCTGACGCTGGTGATCTCGGCCGGTGCCACGCTCGATATCGTCTGCAGCTATCGGTGCGAAGCGTTCTCGCACGCTGCCGTCGAGCAATTGCAGCGGCAATACATTGGCGTACTGGACCAACTTGCCGCTGCCCCGACGACACGTATCGCCGACTTGAAGTTGCTCGATACGGACCATGAGGAGCCTTTGCGCGACCCGGATACGCCGGACCGCCGCTTCTCTCCGACCGAGGCTGTCCACGTCGCCATCGCGCGCCAGGCGGCACAGCGCCCTGATGCCATTGCGGTGCGTTGCGGCGAACGCGCGGTCAGCTACGGCGAGCTTGATGGCGCTGCTACGCGTCTTGCCCACGCCTTGCACGCGGCCGGTGCCGGCCCGGAGGCCGTCGTTGGCGTGGTGCTCGACCGCAGTCCCGACCTGATCGTACGGCTGCTGGCCACGCTGAAGGCCGGCGCCGCCTACCTGCCGCTGGACCCCGAACTGCCGGCTGCGCGTATCGACCAACTGCTGCGGGACGCCGGCGTCAAGCTCGTTCTGACGTCCCAGGCGCTGGCCGGCCGCATCGATACCACCCTGCCGGTCATCGTCATGGAGGACATTGGCGAGCCGGAAGCGGTGCAGTTACCCGCCGTCGATCCTCGCCAGCTCGCCTACCTGATCTACACCTCCGGCTCCACCGGCACGCCCAAGGGCGTCGCCGTCGAGCACGGACCGCTGGCGATGCACTGCCACGCCACCGTCGAGCAATACGGCATGGGACCGGATGACCGGGAGCTGCACTTCCTGTCCTTCAACTTCGACGGGGCCCACGAACGCTGGCTGGTACCGCTGATCGCCGGCGCCCAGCTGGTGCTGCGCGACGACGCCCTGTGGAGCGCCGAGCAGACTCTCGAAGTGATCGCGCGCGAAGGCGTCACCAATGCCGGCTTCCCGCCTGCGTACCTGCTGCGACTGGCCGAGGCGGCCACCGAACCGGTGCCGCTGCGCCTGCTTTCCTTCGGCGGCGAAGCGATGTCGCGCGAAGCCTTTTCCCGCATCAAGCAGAAATTCCAGGCCGGCACGCTGATCAACGGCTACGGACCGACCGAGGCCGTGGTCACGCCGCTGGCCTGGGTCGGACAGCACGACACCGATTGCCCGAGCGCATACGTGCCGATCGGCCAACCGGTGGGCGAGCGCACCGCCTACGTGCTCGACGCGGACCTGAATCCGGTGCCGGTAGGCGTGGCCGGCGAGTTGTATATCGGCGGCCTGGGCCTGGCGCGCGGCTATGTCGGCAAACCGGGACTGACCGCCGAACGCTTCATCCCGGACCCGTTCACCGCCGGCGCCCGCATGTACCGCACCGGCGATCTGGTCCGGCGCTGCCGCGACGGCAGCATCGAATACGTCGGCCGGCTCGACCATCAGGTCAAGATCCGCGGCTATCGCATCGAACTGGGCGAGATCGAGGCGCGGCTGCGCGCACACGAAACCGTGCGGGAAGCGGTGGTCGTCGCCCACGATGGTCCGGGCGGAAAGCAGTTGGTCGCCTATGCCGTTCCCGCCGAAGACCAGCCCGGCGTCGGCGCGAAGCTGAAAACCTATCTCGAAGGCTGCCTCCCGCCCTACATGGTGCCGGCGCAGATCGTGCCGCTGAACCAGTTGCCGGTTACCTCCAACGGCAAGCTCGATCGCCGTGCCCTGCCCGAGCCGGTTTGGGAAACCCATTCCTACGTGGCACCGCGCAACGACATCGAGGCATTGCTGGCGGCGATCTGGCAGGAGGTGCTGGGCGTCGAACGGGTCGGCATTCACGACGACTTCTTCGAGCTTGGCGGCCATTCCCTGCTGCTGACGCAACTCGTTTCCCGGCTGCACCGCGAGTTCGGCAACACGCTGACGCTGCGTCAAGCGATGTCGCTGCCCACCGTGGCCGAGCTTGCCGAATACATCGCCCAGCAACAGGCGACCGGCGCCACGGTCAACGTCGCCAGCCAATTGCAAACCATCGACGACCTGATGGCCGATCTCGAGACTTCCTAATCCAATGAACGAACAGCAAGCAAGCCGGGAACTGATCCGGCGTTTCGTCGGGCTTCCGCCGGAGAAGCGGAAGATCCTGCTGGAGCGGCTGGGCCAGCAGGGCATTTCGCTGTCGGTGCTTCCGATTACGCCCGACTGGCGCCCGCCCTCCGGCGATCTGCCGCTGTCCGCCGCACAACAACGGATGTGGTTCCTGTGGAAGCTGGAGCCCGCCGGCAGCGCCTATCACCTCGCCGGCATGCTGCGTCTGCGCGGCTCGGTGGACGATGGCGCCTTGCAGCGGACCTTCGATGCGCTGGTGGAGCGGCACGAAAGCCTGCGCACCACCTTCCATCAGGAGGGCGAGCAGGCGGTGCAGCGCATCCATCCGCGCTTCTCGCTGCCGATCAACGTCAGCGATCTAACGGACACCGATCCGGCACAGCGCGACGCTGTTGTGCAATCGATGGTCGACGCCGAGGCCCAGGCGCCGTTCGACCTCGAACAAGGACCGCTGCTGCGCGTGCGCCTGCTGCGATTGGCCGACGACGACCACATCCTGTTGGTCACCATGCACCATATCGTCTCCGACGGCTGGTCGATGAACGTCATCATCGACGAGTTCGCGCGGCTCTATGCGGGCTTCGTCAGCGGCCAGCCGGCGCAGTTGGCCCCGCTGCCAATCCAGTACGCCGACTACGCGGCGTGGCAGAAGCAATGGCTCGAGGCCGGCGAACTCGAGCGGCAACTGGGCTACTGGAAGTCGCATCTGGCCAACGATGGCACCGTGGTGCTGGAACTGCCGACCGACCGGCCGCGTCCTGCGGTGCCAAGCCATCGCGGTGGCGCGGTTTCGTTCTCGCTCGACGCGGACCTCTCGGCCAAGCTCAGGACGTTGGCGCGTCGTGCCGACACCACGCTGTTTACCGTGCTGCTGGCCGCCTTCCAGGTCCTGCTCTACCGCTACACCGGTCAGCGAGATCTGCGCATCGGCGTGCCGGTGGCCAACCGCAATCGGGTGGAAACCGAGGGTGTGGTCGGCTTCTTCGTCAACACGCAGGTCCTGCGTACCGAGATCGACGGCAGCATGGCGTTTGACGCGGTACTCGCCCGCGCTCGCGAGTCCGTGCTGCAAGCGCAGGCGCATCAGGAACTGCCGTTCGAGCAACTGGTCGAGGCGCTGCAGCCCGAGCGCAATCTGTCGCACAACCCGCTGTTCCAGGTGATGCTGAACCATCAGCGGCGCGACCTGCGCGCGCTGGATCGCCTGCCCCGTCTGATGCTGGAGAAAGTCGAGCGTACGGGCAGCGCCGCCAAGGTCGATCTGGCGCTCGATACGCAGGAGGACGAACAGGGCGTTCTCAGCGGCGTGTTCGGCTATGCCGCCGATCTGTTCGAGCACGACACCGTCGAGCGCTTGCAGCGGCATTTCGTCGGTCTGTTGCAGCAGGTCGTCGCACGGCCCGAGGTTCGTATCGGAGAGTTGAACCTTCTCGATATCGGCGAGCAAGGTCGGTTGCGTGACTGGAACACGCCGAACAAGCGGTTCTCCGCCATGGAGCCGGTACACGTCGCCATCGCTCGCCAAGCGGCGCAGCGCCCTGATGCCATTGCGGTGCGTTGCGGCGAACGCGCGGTCAGCTACGGCGAGCTTGATGGCGCTGCTACGCGTCTTGCCCACGCCCTGCACGCAGCCGGTGTCGGCCCGGAAACCGTCGTCGGCGTCGTGCTCGACCGCAGCCCCGACCTGATCGTACGGCTGCTGGCCACGCTGAAGGCCGGCGCCGCCTACCTGCCGTTGGACCCCGAACTGCCGGCTGCGCGTATCGAGCAATTGCTGCGGGACGCCAGGGTCAAGCTCGTTCTGACGTCCCAGGCGCTGGCCGGCCGCATCGATACCACCGTGCCGGTCATCGTCATGGAGGACATTGGCGAGCCGGCGCCGGTGCAACTGCCGACCGTCGATCCCCGGCAGCTCGCCTATCTGATCTACACCTCCGGCTCCACCGGCACGCCCAAAGGCGTCGCCGTCGAACACGGACCGCTGGCGATGCACTGCCACGCCACCGTCGAGCAATACGGCATGGGACCGGACGACCGGGAGTTGCACTTCCTGTCGTTCAATTTCGATGGGGCCCACGAACGCTGGCTTGTACCGCTGATCGCCGGCGCCCAGCTGGTGCTGCGCGACGACGCCCTGTGGAGCGCCGAGCAGACCCTCGAAGTGATCGCGCGCGAAGGCGTCACCAATGCCGGCTTCCCGCCCGCGTACCTGCTGCGACTGGCCGAGGCGGCCACCGAACCGGTGCCGCTGCGCCTGCTGTCCTTCGGCGGCGAAGCGATGTCGCGCGAGGCCTTCGCGCGCATCAAGCAGAAGTTCCAGGCCCGCACGCTGATCAACGGCTATGGCCCGACCGAGGCCGTGGTCACGCCGCTGGCCTGGGTCGGGCAGCACGACACCGATTGCGCGAGCGCATACGTGCCGATCGGCACACCGGTGGGCGACCGCACCGCCTACGTGCTCGACGCCGACCTGAACCCGGTGCCGGTAGGCGTAGCAGGCGAGCTGTATATCGGTGGCCTGGGTCTCGCGCGCGGCTACGTCGGCAAACCGGGACTGACCGCGGAGCGCTTTGTCCCGGACCCCTTCACCGCCGGCGCCCGCATGTACCGCACCGGCGATCTGGTGCGGCGCTGCCGCGACGGCAGCATCGAATACGTCGGCCGGCTGGACCATCAGGTCAAGATCCGCGGCTATCGCATCGAACTCGGCGAGATCGAGGCACGCCTGCGCGCCCATGCCGCGGTCCGGGAGGCCGTCGTCCTTGCGCACGATGGCCAAGGCGGGAAACAGCTGGTCGCGTATATCGTCACGCGCGAGAACACCTCCGATCTCTCCGCCGAGCTTCGCGCCTATCTCGAAGGCTGCCTGCCGGCCTATATGGTCCCGGCGCACATCATCGAGCTGGATCGGCTGCCGGTCACGACGAACGGCAAGCTGGATCGTCGCGCGCTGCCTGAGCCGGCGTGGGAAGCCAAGAGCTACGTCGCGCCGCGCAACGGCATCGAAGCGCGGCTCGCCCAGGTCTGGCAGGAGGTTCTTGGTGTCGAGCGAGTCGGCATCACCGACAACTTCTTCGAACTTGGCGGCGACTCGATCCTGTCGATCCAGGCGGTCAGCCGGGCGCGTCGCGTCGGCCTGCGCTTCACGCCCAAGGACCTGTTCCTGCATCAGACCGTGCAGGCACTCGCGCAGATCGCCACGCGCGAGGAAGCAAACCGGGCCGTCGAAGACACGCCGACCGGCGAGGTGCCGCTGCTGCCGATCCAACAGGCGTTCTTCGAGACGCCGATGCCGCACCGCCACCATTGGAACCAATCGGTGCTGCTGCGTCCGCGGTCGCCGCTCGACCACGACGCACTGGGGCAGGCGCTGCTGGCGGTGGTCCAACATCACGACGCGCTGCGGCTACGGTTCCGGCAGACCGAGGGCGAATGGCGCCAGCACTACGCCGAGCCGGCAGAAGACGAGTTGCTGTGGCAGCAAGATGTCGCTGGTCTGGAGGCCATGGACGAACACTGCACCCGCGCGCAACAGAGCCTCGATCTGCAACACGGTCCGTTGCTTCGTGCGCTGCATCTGCGGCTTCCGGACGGCAGTGAGCGCCTTCTGCTCGCGGTACACCATCTGGTGATCGACGGCGTGTCATGGCGCGTCCTGCTGGAAGATCTGCAGCAGGCGTATCGCCTTGCGCGGGACGGCCGGTCGATCGCCCTTCCGCCCAGGACGGCGTCGTACAAGGCCTGGTCGCAGGCATTGGTCCAGCACGCGAACTCGGACGATCTGATCCGGCAGGCGGACTACTGGCGCACCCAGCAAGGGCCGGAACTGCCTTGCGATCGCGTCGTGGAGAACGATCGCATCGCCGACGCCGCCACGCTGACCCTGCAGCTGTCGCCGGCGCAGACGCAGCGGCTGCTCAAGCAAGCCCCTGCGGCGTATCGCACGCAGATCAACGACCTGCTGCTCAGCGCGCTCGCGCGAGCCGTCGGCGATTGGGCGAGCGTGGACCGAGCGGCCATCTTCCTGGAAGCGCATGGCCGCGAGGCGTTGTTCGAGAACGTGGATATCAGCCGCACCGTCGGCTGGTTCACCAGCTTGTTCCCCGTCGTCCTGCCGGTGCTCGGCGACACCGGCAGCAGCATCAAGGCGGTCAAGGAAACGTTGCGCGCCATCCCCCATCACGGCATCGGCCATGGCTTACTGCGGCTTCTCGGACCGCAGGCGATCCGCGACGAACTTGCCGCGCTTCGTTCGCCTCGCATTACGTTCAACTATCTGGGCCAGCTTGACGCCAATATCGACGAAGCGGCCCTGTTCGATCGGGCCACAGAGTCTCCGGGGCAGCCCGTCTCCCCCGACGCACCGCTTGGCAACTGGATCACGATCAATGGCCAGGTCAGCGGCGGCGTGCTGTCGCTGGGCGTCACGTTCAGCACCGCCCGCTACCGGCACGACACCATCGCCTCGCTGGTGGACGCCTACCGGCAGGCGTTGGAGACCACCATCGACCACTGCATCGGCATGCCGCCCGGCGCGCTGACACCGTCCGATGTACCGCTCGCCGGCCTGAACCAGCATCAGCTCGATCGCCTCGACGGCGGCCAGATCGAGGACCTGTATCCGCTCACGCCGATGCAGCACGGCATGCTGTTCC
>NZ_VWRN01000055.1 GCF_008632125.1 Cupriavidus cauae | reverse complement strand
ACACATCAACCTGACCGGCGATTACCTCTGGCGTAGCAGCGCCAAGATCGGCGCGGGGAAGTTCAGGCCGCTACGTCCGCTCTCCGGGTCTTAGCGTACGATTTTTTCCGTTTTCTGAGACGACCCCCATTGGCGCCGTGATGCTTGATGCCGCGCTGGAGCGCGGTCGCGGCGGGTCATCCCGAGGTGGGGAGGCGCCCGAGGTCGCGCCGGCCGTGACACGGGCTGACACAACCGGTGACCCGGGCACGGATGGGAAGGGTGAGCTTCCCCCGCGGCGCATGGCGCGAACGGAGTAGAACGTGTCGTTCTCGCTGCCCGAGCGCATCGATCCGCGTCACTGCATTGTGACCAAGCAGTATGCGATCTACACGCCGCCGATGCATGCCATGATCGAGCAGATGGGCGAATGGATCGATCAGCAGCGCCCGGGCGGCTATATCTATGGTGCGTCGCGGCTCGGCAAGTCGCGTTGCGTGCAGTGGTATGTCGGCAAGGTGCTGGAGGAGCGATTTAGCGCAGTCGTGCCCCTGGTGGTATGGAGCCGACGCCCCGACAGTCATTCCAACGAAGCGGCGTTCTGGCATCAGATTCTGATGGCGTCGCACTTCGAGTTCGTCAACCCGGCCAAGGTGCCCAAGCGGGTCGAGGCGGCCT
>NZ_VWRN01000054.1 GCF_008632125.1 Cupriavidus cauae | reverse complement strand
GCCGGCTGCTCGGCCGCCCTGGGCGCTTTCGCGCGCTGCAGCGTTTCCTGGACTACGTGCAGTCGCACGACAAGGTCTGGATCGCGCGCCGCATCGATATCGCGCGGCACTGGATCGAGACGCATCCGTACACGGCCAGTGCGCCGCGGTGATACGCCACGGTGATTCGCCGCGGTGATACGCCACGGCGGTGCGACACGGCGATGCCCCACCGCCATGCCCCTCTCCTGCGAACCCGAACCTGATAACCGAGTCCCGACGTGACCTACACCCTCTCCCAACTGAACGCGATGCCGTCCGCCGAATTCGTGCAGGCGCTGGGCGGCATCTATGAACACTCGCCCTGGGTCGCGGCCAGCGCCGCCGAGCAGCGTCCCTTCGCCGATCGCCAGGCGCTGGCCGCAGCGATGCGCGCCGCCGTCGACCAGGCCGGCGAAGCGGCCCAGCTCAAGCTGGTGCGCGCCCACCCGGAACTGGCCGGCAAGGCCGCGGTGCGCGGCGAGCTGACCGAGGAATCGACGCGCGAACAGAGCGGCGCCGGCCTGAATCAATGCACGCCGCAGGAGTTCGAACGGCTGCAGGCATTGAATGCCCGCTACAACGAGAAATTCGGCTTCCCGTTCATTCTGGCGGTACGCGGCTACGATCGCGCCGGCATCATCGACGAGTTCGCAAGACGCATCGAGAATTCGCCGGCCGATGAGTTGCAAACATGCATCAACCAGATCCATCGGATTGCCCAGTTCCGCCTCGACGACTTAGTATCCGGCTGAGTCGAAATTCCGCTCGCATGGAACATGCGCATGGAGCAAGACCGCGCATCGGACAAGGCCCCGGCAAGGGATCGCCGGCGCCCTGCCCGATGACACGATGAACGGCGCCCGAAGCCAGCGCCGTCCGCCGCCTGCACCCCCGCCACCGATGCCGGCGGTCATACCAAAAAGAGAACCCGTCAGGGACCCAGTACACAACGTTCCAACAGGATCAAACCACGGAGGTCTTTCATGCAGAAGCAGTTCAAGTTGGCGGCACTGGCCGCGGCCCTTTTCAGCGGCGCGGCCATGGCGCAATCGAGCGTCACGCTCTACGGCCAGGTCGACATGTTCGTCGGCGCGGTCAAGAACCCGGGCACCGGCGAGCGCGCCTGGGTCGCCAATTCGGGTGGCATGCAAACGTCGTACTGGGGTATCAAGGGTGCCGAGGATCTGGGCGGCGGGCTCAAGGCGATCTTCGACCTGAACGGTTTCTATCGCACCGATAACGGCCGCACCGGCCGCTTCGACGGCGATGCGATGTTCAGCCGCAATGCCTATGTCGGGCTGCAGAGCGACCGCGCCGGTACGCTCAAGCTCGGCCGCAACACCACGCCGTATTTCATCTCGACCATCCTGTTCAACCCGCTGGTCGATTCGTACGTGTTCTCGCCGGCGATCTTCCACACCTATTTCACGGCGACCAATGGCACCGTGTTCGATCCGGGCATCATCGGCGATTCGGGCTGGAGCAATTCGCTGGTCTATTCGACGCCGACCTTCGGCGGCCTGACCGCGAACCTGATCTATTCGTTCGGCGAGCAGGCGGGTGCCACCGGCCGCAACAAGTGGGGCGGCAACCTGATGTATTTCAACGGCCCGCTGGCCGCGACGGTGGCCTTCCAGCAGGTCAAGTTCAACAACGTGCCGGGCGATGTCACCTCGCCGGCCACGCTGGCGGGCTTCGACAAGCAGAACGCGGTGCTGGCCGGCCTGTCGTACGACTTCAAGGTGGTCAAGCTGTTCGCCCAGGGCCAGTACATCAAGAGCGACGTGACCAATGCCACCGGCGACATCAAGCACACCAGCGGCCAGATCGGCGCCTCGGTGCCCATCGGCGCCGGCAGCCTGCTCGCTTCGTATGGCTATGCGAAGGCCGAGAACAATGTCGACGACTTCAAGCGCAACACGTTCGCGATCGCCTACGACTACAACCTGTCGAAGCGCACCGACGTGTATGCCGCCTACTTCTACGACAAGATCACCGGCGCCGAGCACGGCGATTCGTTCGGTGTCGGCATTCGCCACAAGTTCTGATGAGGGGCGGGCCTGAACGGCCCGCGTTGGCCCTCTCGCTTGCCCTCTCTCCGGCGGAGAGGGCGGCCCCTTCGCTGCGGCGCAATGCCGCAGCACCGCCCTCCTTCCCGGCGCCCTTCGTTCTCTTCCCCGCTGCATCGCAACACCTTTTCCCTGCTGCCGCGGCGGGAATGACCGACTTCACCTCATAGGCTCATTCAATTGGCACGGCCCCGGACGAGTGCCTACATTGAACGTCCAGACCACGATTAGCCAAACGAGAGAGGTGACTCATGCGGCGATACGCAAAGACCCGGTCGGAGTTGATGGCGATCCTCAACCAGTGCCTCGATAACAATCCGGAATGCGGCGAGTGCGAATTGCATGCGGTACGCGTGCACCAGCCCGACCATACGGGATGCAATTGGAGCGCCGAGGTGGACTTTCCCCGTGCGGCCGAAGACAGCGTGTCGATGCAATTGCGCGCGGCGAAGTCGATCATCGTCGACATGCGCCAGCAGTACAACGTCTTGCAATAGCGCTGCCTTCGGCGCGACTTCAGCGATTACGCTGCTCCGCAACAGAGCACCGCGGCACCGAAATATCAAGCACCGGAATATCGAGCACCAAGTCGGCGATCACCAATACGACAGGCACCAATACGGCACCAGAACGACGATTGCAACACGCGACCGAATGTCGCAATGAAAAAAGCCGGGCACGCAGCCCGGCTTTTTGTTTGGATCGGCCACCGGCCGACCGTGCGTCGGATCAGCGCAGCGCGCCTGACTCCGCCACCGCCACCGCCGTCATATTGACGATGCGGCGAGTGGTTGCCTGCGGATTCAGGATGTGCACCGGCTTGGCCGCGCCCAGCAGGATCGGGCCCACCGTCACGCCCTGGCCGCCGGTGATCTTCAGCAGATTGAACGCGATATTGGCCGCGTCCAGCGTCGGCATCACCAGCAGATTGGCGGAGCCGGCCAGCTTGGTGCCCGGCAGGAAATGACGGCGCACGTCCTCGACCAGCGCCGCATCGCCCTGCATCTCGCCCTCGACTTCCAGCTCGGGCGCAATCTGGCTCAGAATCTCCTGCGCCGCGCGCATCTTGCGCGCCGAGGCGCGGTTCGACGAGCCGAACATCGAGTGCGACAGCAGCGCGACCTTCGGCGTCAGGCCGAAGCGGCGAATTTCCTCGGCCGCCAGCTGCGTGATCGCGGCCAGTTCGTCGGCGGTCGGGTCCTCGTTGACGAACGTGTCGGTGATGAACAGCGTGTACTTCTCCAGCATCAGCGCGTTCATCGCCGCCAGCACCTTGGCGCCGGGCTTCAGGCCGATCACGTCGCGCACATGCTCCAGATGCGCCTCGAAGCGGCCCACGGTGCCGCACAGCAGCGCATCGGCATCGCCCATGTGCATGAGCATCGTGCCGATCAGCGTGTTCGAGCGGCGCAGCGCGACCTTGGCCATGTCGGGCGTCACGCCATCGCGTCCGCGCAGCGCGTGGTAGGCCTCGTGATAGGCGCGATAGCGCGGATCGTCCTCGGGATTGACCAGTTCGAAATCGACGCCCGGCTTCAGGCGCAGGCCGGCCTTGTCGATGCGCATCTGGATCACGTGCGGACGGCCGATCAGGATCGGACGCGCCAGGCCTTCGTCGACCACGGTCTGCACCGCGCGCAGCACGCGCTCTTCCTCGCCCTCGGCATAGGCGACGCGCTTGGGCGCGGCCTTGGCGGCCGAGAACACCGGCTTCATGATCAGGCCGGTGTGGTAGACGTATTGCGTCAGCTGCTGGCGATAGGCCTCGAGGTCCTGGATCGGACGCGTGGCCACGCCCGACTCCTGCGCGGCGCGCGCGACGGCCGGCGCGATCTTCTCGATCAGGCGCTGGTCGAACGGCGTCGGGATGATGTAGTCGGGGCCGAACTTCAGTTCCTTGCCGGCGTAGGCGGCGGCCACCGCGTCGTTGGTCTCGGCCTCGGCCAGCTCGGCGATCGCCTTGACGCAGGCCAGCTTCATTTCCTCGGTGATCTTGGTCGCGCCGCAATCGAGCGCGCCGCGGAAGATGTACGGGAAGCAAAGGACGTTATTGACCTGGTTCGGATAGTCCGAACGGCCGGTCGCGATGATGCAGTCGGGGCGCGCGGCCTTGGCCACTTCCGGACGAATCTCGGGCTCGGGATTGGCCAGCGCCAGGATGATCGGCTTGTCGGCCATCGTCTTGACCATCTCGGCGGTCAGCACGCCGGCGGTCGAGCAGCCGAGGAACACGTCGGCGCCTTCGACGATGTCGGCCAGCGTGCGGGCCGAGGTGTCCTGCGCGTAGCGGGCCTTGTTGGCCTCCATGTTGGCGTCGCGGCCGACGAAGATCACGCCCTTCGAATCGACCACGTAGATGTTCTCGCGCTTGACGCCCAGGCTCACCATCGTGTCCAGGCACGCGATCGCCGCGGCGCCCGCGCCCGACACCGCCATCTTGACGCTGCCGATGTCCTTGCCGACCACCTTCAGGCCATTGAGCAGCGCCGCCGCCGAGATGATCGCGGTGCCGTGCTGGTCGTCGTGGAAGACGGGGATGTTCATCCGCTCGCGCAGCTTCTTCTCGATGTAGAAGCACTCGGGCGCCTTGATGTCCTCGAGGTTGACACCGCCGAGCGTGGGCTCGAGCGCGGCGACGATCTCGACGATCTGGTCCGGGTCGCGCGCATCGAGTTCGATGTCGAACACGTCGATGCCGGCGAACTTCTTGAACAGGCAGCCCTTGCCTTCCATCACCGGCTTGCCGGCCAGCGGGCCGATGTCGCCCAGGCCCAGCACCGCGGTGCCGTTGGTGACCACCGCCACCAGGTTGCCGCGCGAGGTGTACTCCGCCGCGGTGGCGGGGTCCCTGGCGATTTCCTCGCAGGCATAGGCCACGCCCGGCGAATAGGCCAGCGACAGATCGCGCTGGTTCGACAGCGCCTTGGTCGCGGTCACCTGGATCTTGCCCTTGGTCGGGCTGCGGTGATATTCCAGCGCGGCGAGGCGCAGTTGCGCTTCAGGACTGTTGGGGGCGTGTTGCGGTGCGTCACCGCTGGTCTTGCTGCTCATGTCGCTCGTCCGGAAAGAGGCCCAACATGGCGCCGTGCGATGCCGGCAGATGCCGATCGAACAGCCAGGGCCGAAAAAATCGAGCAGCTATTCTAGCCCAGCCGCAGTGCGCGAGTCGCGCCGATGGCGCCCTGCAGGGCCGCAAATGCGGGGAATTTGCGGTTAAAGAGCTTTTACCGGAATAGCGTCAATGGCGAATGGAGCAGAGCAGGCGGATCGGTGCGAACCGGAGGCGAATGCGCCCTGCGCGATCCACCAGTAAAACAAGACGCCGGCATGCCTCCCTTGGCGAAGGCATGCCGGCGTCCATGCCGGCGCACCGGAACCGCGCCGTTTCGCGCTATCTCGCGTTCTTGTCGACCTCCAGCGTCACGCGCCGCGGCCGGCCGCTTTCCATCGGAAATTCCGCGAAGGCGCTGCGCACCAGATACGGCATCAGCCCCGGCATCGTGCTGCCTTCGCTCAAGTTCTGCGCGGTGACCTGGTAGACCCGCTTGTTGCCCGCGGCTTCGCGGATGAAGACGCGCAGGCTCGCCAGCGTGGCCGGCACGTCGCGGATCACCGTCTGCGGCGGCCAGTAACCCGGACCCCAGCCCCAAGGCCCCCACGGGCGGTAGTAGCCGTACGGGCCCCAGTAAGGACCCCACGGGTACCAGGGATCGGGATAGTAGGTCTCGTGCACGCGCACCAGGCGCGGATCGGCATCGAAATCGAAGCTGACCAGATAGCGCGCCTGCGAGCGGGCCACCTGCGTGAAGCCGTGGCCGGCCAGCGCGTCGGCGATCCAGTTCTGATAGGTGGCGCGGTCCAGCTGCGCCTGCTGCTCCTGCTGGCCCTGGCCCTTCTCGGCCTCGAAGGCGTAGGTGCGCGGCGGATCGTTCTGCCAGCCGGGCTGGCGGAACGCCGTCACGTCGGTGGTCACGGTGCTGGCGCAGCCCGACAGCAGCAAGGCGCCGAGCATCGCGGCACCGGTCCATCGGGTCCACCATCGCGCCCAAGATCGTCCGGACCAGCCTGCCGGCGAGCCGGCGTTGCCGGCCCGCGCAGCGCCCTCACCGCGGCCGCCCACGGTGCCCAGCCATTGGCCCGCCCGTGCACAGGCCTTTCGCCATTGCCACATGATGTTCTTCCTTCTGTTCATGGTCCCGCCGATAGGTGGTGCTGCCGACAGGGTGGCCCTGCCGACAGGGCGCCACCCGAGCGCACGTCGACGGATTGCGCGGGGGCGGTCGGCGGGCCGCCCTCTCGTTGCATCAGACCGGCCGCGTGCGCCGGAATTCCCTTGGCGCCATGCGGCCATGCCGTGCTTGGCTACAATGGATTACCCGGCGCCCGGCGCGCCCGACTCACCGCCTTCCAGGACAGGACCATCCATGCTCCGCACCGATACCCCCGTCACCGTCCACCGCAAGGACTATACCCCGCCCGCCTTCGCGATCGAACACGTCGACCTGGTGTTCGAACTGGATCCGCAGCGCACCGTGGTGACCAGCACGCTGCGCTTTGCCCGCCGCCAGGCCGGCGCGCCGCTGGTGCTGGCGGGCGAGGCGCTCGAACTGCTGGGCGTCAGCGTCGACGGCCAGCCGCTCGCCGACTATCGCCAGGACGACGGCGGCCTGACGCTGAACGGGCTGCCCGAGCAAGGCACGCTGCAGATCGTCAGCGCCTGCCAGCCAGAGGCCAACACCACCCTGTCGGGCCTGTATGTCTCCAATGGCAACTTCTTCACGCAGTGCGAGGCCGAGGGCTTTCGCCGCATCACCTATTTCCTCGATCGTCCCGACGTGATGGCGACCTATCGCGTCACGCTGCGCGCGGACAAGGCCGCCTATCCAGTGCTGCTGTCCAACGGCAATCTGATCGGCGAACAAGAGCTGGACGGCGGCCGCCACGAGGCCGTGTGGGAAGACCCCTTCCCCAAGCCCTCCTATCTGTTCGCGATCGTCGCCGGCAAGCTGCAATGCATCGAGCAGCGCATCACCACCGGCTCGGGCAAGGAGAAGCTGCTGCAGGTCTGGGTCGAACCGCAGGACCTCGACAAGACGCAGCACGCGATGGATTCGCTGATCCATGCGATCCGCTGGGACGAGCAGCGCTTCGGGCTGGAGCTCGATCTGGACCGCTTCATGATCGTCGCCGTCGGCGACTTCAACATGGGCGCGATGGAGAACAAGGGCCTGAACATCTTCAACACCAAGTACGTGCTGGCCAATGCGGCGACCGCGACCGACACCGACTTCTTCAATATCGAATCGGTGGTCGGCCACGAGTACTTCCACAACTGGACCGGCAATCGCGTGACCTGCCGCGACTGGTTCCAGCTGTCGCTGAAGGAAGGGCTGACGGTGTTCCGCGACCAGGAATTCTCCGCCGACATGATGGCGCAGCAGGGTGCGGACGACGGCTCGGCCCGCGCGGTCAAGCGCATCGAGGACGTGCGCGTGCTGCGGCAGGTGCAGTTCCCCGAGGACGCCGGCCCGATGGCGCATCCGGTGCGGCCCGACAGCTACGAGGAGATCAACAACTTCTACACCGTGACGGTGTACGAGAAAGGCGCCGAGGTCGTGCGCATGTACCAGACCCTGCTGGGCCGCGACGGCTTCCGCAAGGGCATGGACCTGTATTTCCAGCGGCACGACGGCCAGGCGGTGACCTGCGACGACTTCCTCGCCGCGATGGCCGATGCCAACGGCCGCGACCTGACCCAGTTCGGCCGCTGGTACAGCCAGGCGGGCACGCCCGTGGTCGGCGTGCACACCGACTGGGACGCCGACCAGGGGCGGCTCACGCTGACGCTGACGCAGCAATGCCCGAAGGTCGGCATCGAGACCCAGCCCGGCACGCCGGAGAAGCAGCCTTTCCATATCCCCTTCGCGCTCGGGCTGATCGGCGAGGACGGCAAGGACCTGCCGCTGCAGCTCGACGGCGAGGCCGCCGCGGGCGACACCACGCGCGTGCTGAACTTCACCGAGGCGCGGCAGACCTTCCGCTTCGTCAACCTGCCCAAGGGCCCGCGCGCGCCGCTGCCCTCGCTGCTGCGCAACTTCTCGGCGCCGGTGATCGTCGATGTCGACTACAGCGATGACGAGTTGACCTTCCTGCTGGCGCACGACAGCGATCCGTTCAACCGTTGGGAAGCCGGCCAGCGGCTGGCCACGCGCGCGCTGCTGAAGCTGGTCGCCGACGTGCAGGCCGGGCGTGAGCTCGAGCTGGACCACGCGCTGATCGGCGCGTTCCGCTCGGTACTGACCGACACCTCGCTGAGCCCCGCGTTCCGCGAGCAGGCGCTGATGCTGCCGGCCGAGGCCTATCTGGCCGAGCGCATGGGCGTGGCCGACCCGGCGGCGATCCATCGCGCGCGGCAGTTCATGCGCGCCGGCCTCGCTCGCACGCTGCAGAGCGACTGGCTCGGGGCCTACGAAACCAGCGCGACCACCGGTCCGTATCGTCCCGACGCGGAGTCGGCCGGCAAGCGCGCGCTGCGCAATCTCGCGCTCGGCTATCTGGTCGAGGTCGGCGACGACGCGATGTATGCGCTGGCCGGCGAGCAGTATCAGCAGGCCGACAACATGACCGACCGCTTCGCCGCGCTGACCGCGCTGGTCAACAGCTTCGCGCCGGGCCGCGAGGCCGCGCTGGCCGACTTCTACCAGCGCTTCGAGCACGATCCGCTGGTGGTCGACAAATGGTTCTCGCTGCAGGGCATGCAACGCGGCGAAGTCGGCCCGCATGCGGGCAAGCGCACCATCGACACGGTGCGGGCGCTGATGCAGCATCCCGCCTTCACGCTGCGCAACCCCAACCGGGCGCGGGCGCTGATCTTCAGCTTCTGCTCGGGCAACCCGGCGCAGTTCCATGCCGAGGACGGTTCCGGCTACGAGTTCTGGGCCGAACAGGTGCTGGCGCTGGACGCCATCAACCCGCAGGTGGCGGCGCGCCTGGCGCGCGCGCTCGACCGCTGGCAGAAGTACACGCTGCCGCTGCGCGACAGGATGCGCGCCGCGCTGGAGCGGGTCGCCGCGGCCGACAAGCTGTCGCGCGACGTGCGCGAGATTGTCGGCAAGGCGCTGTCGGCGTGATGCGGGCCGCTGGGGCCGATGGCGGTGCGGTTGGAGGCGCAGCCGCGTGCCCGGTTTGGGGGCGCGGTTAGCCTCCCCGTTGGGGGGCGTGGTTGGGTGCCCGCCAGGGTGCCCGCCGGAGGTCTCGGGCGGGTGCCAGTTGGGTGCGATAGCGAACCGGCCATTGCGGTCCAGGCCCACCGGCATCGGTGGGCCGCCCGCCCCGGCCTGTAGAATGGCGGCCATTCAAGGAGGAAACCCATGACTCGCATCAGCCTGACCCGCTATCTGGTCGAGGAACAACGCAAGCACAACACCATCCAGCCCGAATTGCGGCTGCTGATCGAGGTGGTCGCACGCGCGTGCAAGGCCATCTCCAACGCCGTCAGCAAAGGCGCGCTCGCCGGCGTGCTCGGCTCGGCCGGCACCGGGAACGTGCAGGGCGAAACCCAGCAGAAGCTGGACGTGATCGCCAACGAAGTGCTGCTCGACGCCAACGAATGGGGCGGCCACCTGGCCGCGATGGCGTCGGAGGAAATGGACTCGTTCTACGAGATCCCGAACCGCTATCCGAAGGGCGAATACCTGCTGCTGTTCGATCCGCTCGACGGCTCGTCGAACATCGACGTCAACGTGTCGATCGGCACCATCTTCTCGGTGCTGCATATGCCCAAGCCGGGCCAGACCGTCACCGAGAGCGACTTCCTGCAGCCAGGCACGCATCAGGTCGCGGCCGGCTACGCGGTGTACGGCCCGCAGACCACGCTGGTGCTGACCGTCGGCAACGGCGTCCATATGTTCACGCTGGACCGCGAGGCGGGCAGCTTCGTGCTGACGCAGTCGGACGTGAAGATCCCCGAGGACACCAAGGAATTCGCGATCAACATGTCCAACATGCGGCATTGGGCCCCGCCCGTGCGCCGCTACATCGACGAATGCCTGGCCGGCGAGGAAGGCCCGCGCGGCAAGAACTTCAACATGCGCTGGATCGCCTCGATGGTCGCCGACGTGCACCGCATCCTGACGCGCGGCGGCATCTTCATGTATCCGTGGGACAAGCGCGAGCCGGAGAAGCCGGGCAAGCTGCGCCTGATGTACGAGGCGAACCCGATGGCGATGCTGGTCGAACAGGCCGGCGGCGCGGCCACCAACGGCCATCAGCGGATCCTCGAGGTCCAGCCGGAAAAACTGCACCAGCGCGTGTCGGTGATCCTGGGCTCGAAGAACGAGGTCGAGCGCGTGACCGGCTATCACCGGGAAGCGCAGGCAGGCGGCTGATACGCCTGGCTGCACCGCGGCCGGCCGTTGCGCCTGCCTGCGGACCGGCCTTTGTGTCTGCACGGTGACCGGCCTCCGGGAGAGGCCGGTCTGATCCGGACCGGCTTCGACGTGCCCGTCCTCGCCTTGCCTCGCTGAATGGGAGCCAACCGCAATGCGGTGGCTCCTTTTTCTTTGGGCAGCGCAAATCAGAATCCGCTCATTTCCCCCGCCTCGACGCGTCCCTACCCTGCTGTTTTCTGCACCACACTTCTCCCCCAACAAGCAGCAAGGAAACCGCGATGGTCCCCCTCTCGGATGCCGGCGCCCGCTACGCCATCACCCCACCGATCAACCCGCCGGCCACCGCCATCACGCCGGCAAACCCGCCCTGCGGCGAGGCCCCGCTCGAACGCGCAGCCGTGCAGGCCCTCGCCATCCGGCTGCACGAGACGCTGGACGTCGCGCTGCACTACGGCCTGAGCGACGGCATCGACCTGCATGTCTGCGACCTGCGCCAGCTGGCCAACTGGGGCGTGCCGATCAGCGCCCAGGAGCGCGAGTTGTACTTCTATCCGTGGACCATCGACGCATCGGACCCCGTCTTTCCGGTCACGCTGGTCCGCCTGCGCGAATTCGTCGCCGCGATCGACGCCATGCTCGCCACCCTGACACGGCCCGACGAGCCCATGCCCGCCCATCGCGCCGATGCCGCCAATCGCGCCGATCCCGCCAATACGGCCTCTCCCGCCGACCGCACCTTCGGCTGACCGGCGCCGGCACGGGTGGTGAAAAAAGTGCGCCGAGGGGCTTCACAGCCGCCTGATCCGCTGCTATTATTGCGGGCTCTATCCGGTTCCAAACCGGTAGTGTTGCCGAAGTAGCTCAGTCGGTAGAGCAGCTCATTCGTAATGAGAAGGTCGGGGGTTCGATTCCTCTCTTCGGCACCAATGGATCCAAGCACAAAGCCCAACCCGCGCGGTTGGGCTTTGTCGTTTCTGGGGGCCCGGCGGCCACCATGCTCAACCCGATCCGGCGATCGCGGGTCTGTTGACGAAACCTGTCATGGTTCGCGAGCGCTCGTCGTGGCTGTCCGGGTAACGATGATGCCCACCAAGAGCGTGATGACCAGCGCCGCATGGAACGCCTTGTCCTCCCACGTTTGCGGGCCGAAACCGAGTGCAATCGCAAAGGCGCCAACGAGTGTGCCCAGCAACGCGAAGCCTTGCGCACCGAATGCAATCCAACGTGCCCGCGAAGGGAGGATCAAGCAAGCCGCGAGGCCCAGAACCAGCACGGCTCCAATCACGCCTTCCGCGGTTGCGGCACGCGAGTGCGGATAACCGGCGAACAGCACACCGGCATGGACCACAGAAGCCAGCGCGAAGAGCACGCACTCGCCGGCAAGGAAAAGAAGCATTGTCGTGCGGCGGTTCATCGGCCGCCGCCCCCTCGACGGTCTGCGCGGTGAAGCCCCATTCGGGCGAGAGCGTCGTTCAGCACGCCCCTGTCATTGGCTTCGCCGCACGGGGATCGCCACAGCACAAAGCCATCGGGACGAACGAGCACAGCACCGCTGCTGTCGAGGCCGTAGGCCGCCGGCCATCGGTCCTCGGGAATGAGCCCGCCGCCGGATGAGGAAAGCAGATGCAGATCGATCGGAATGCCAAATTCCTCCGTGACCGCCTCCGTAACCGCTCGCCACGCTGGTCGACTGCATAACAGGACAAGATTCCGGCCAAACAGGTCGTGCGTCGAAATCCGGTTCCCATCGCATTCGATCACGAGATGGGGCGCGCGCGTGCCGGGTTGGCCCGACAGTCCCGCCACGGGCTCGAACGGCCGATCGGGCGGCGGGCCCTCGAGCGACACGGCCCCGGCATCGTAGCGCTGGCCGAACACAACATCGTAGTCGTCGACCAGGGGAACCGGAGCGGGCAGGCGGCCCGCAGGATCCTGGAACCATTTCTGCAGACGGGAGAGCGCCTGCGCCAACGTGGCGGCGATTACCGGACGACGCTCCTGATCATAGGTACCGAGCAGCCTCTCGTCCGCCTCGCCACGGACGACCATGGCGAGCTTCCATGCAAGGTTATGGGCGTCGTGGATGCCTGAGTTGCCACCGAAAGCACCAGTCGGCGGCATAAGGTGCGCGGCATCGCCTATCAGGAAGCCGCGGCCTTCACGAAAGCGGTCGGCAATGCAAGCGGCCACTTCCCATGACCGCGCGTCGACGAGATCCGCCTTGACGCCGGATCGCCCGGCGGCACGCTCGACCAGTTGGCGGCAGCAATGCGCATCGAACGATTCCGGCCGTTGGCCCTCTTCCGGAAAATATTGCAGTGCCAGCAGCCAACGTCCGCCTTCGCGAGGCGTCATGGTGCCGTTGAGATCGCTGACGAAGCAGGAGGTGAAGCGCTTCCCATTGAGTACCGGCGGCAGGTCGGTATCGAAGATGACGTTCATCCAATGCTGCAGCACACCGGGACCAGTGCGGCCGATACCGAGCTGGTCCCGCAGCGTTCCGTTTGCGCCGTCCGCACCGATCAGGTAGTCGGCGCCCACGGTCTCTTCCGCTCCGCTTGCCCGATGACGAATGCGGGCGTGAACCCGACGCTCGTCCTGCTCAAACGAGACGAACTCGGTGTTGAACCGTATGTCGGCACCAAACTGCTCGGCGCAATGCCGCAGAATCGGTTCGAGGACATGCTGGTCACAAGTCGCGGGCTGCGTGGGGCTGTATGGACTGGCGTCAGGCCAGGCCGGGCCGCTCCAATGGACATCGGGATCCGCGAGGTTCCTGGCTCGCGCAATGCCGCCGCCCTGCTGGTCGCCGGTGCGGCTGGCGCGTATTTCCGTCTCCAGGCCAAGGCCCCGAAAAATCTCCATGCTGCGCGGCGATATCCCGGCAAACTTGTATTGAATCGACGTATCCGGATGACGCTCAATGACCATGCAGCGCACGCCCTGACGGGCAAGAAGCGCGGCGGCCGTCAGGCCGGAGAGCCCGCCGCCGACGACAAGAACGGACGTTTGCGTGCCCATGGAACCTCTCCTGGTTGACGCGCGCGAAGGCCTCCGCGCAAAACTTTCATTGACAAAAATATTTGACCAATCAAAATATGTCAACCTCCGCCAAACGACAGGGCAGCATGACGAAATCCCCCGACAGCAGCGGCGAACGCGCAGCCGAGGCGTGGCGCTCGATGTTTGAGTTCCTGATGCGCTCCGCGCCGCAGCGCTTGCGGACTCAGCAGGAGCACGGGCTTACGCCGAACGATTCCCGCGCGTTGTTTTCACTGGATGAAGACGGAAGACCCATCGGCGTGCTTGCCCGCGAATGGGGATGCGATCCATCGACCGCCACCTGGCTGGTCGACCGGTTGGAGCGTGCGGAACTGGCCGAGCGCATTCCTTCGCCTGACGACCGTCGCGTAAAACTCGTCCGCGCGACGAAGAAGGGCCTCGAGACCAAGACCGTGTTGATGGCGGCCTACCACCGTCCTCCAGCGGAAATGTCGAGCCTTTCGCCCCGCGAGTTGGACGAGTTGACCCGCATCTGCAGGAAGTTGTGCGGTCGCTGACGGGACGCCGATTCAAAGGGCCCTCCTGATTGCCCCGCCTTTCGGAATCCGCTCAACGCCAACCGCGCTGGCGCCGGATAAGCTCGAACCTCCTCCATCCGCTCGAGCTCGTCATGAATCCGATCACCCCTCACCGTCGGCCACAGGTATTTGCCTTTGCATCCATGCCCGAAGCCCCGCCCTCGCAGAACGTCGCGGCAATGCCCAAACACGGCGCGGACGACAACGGCCCGCCGGATTGCACCGCAGTGCGCGCGATGGCGATGCGATTGGACCAGGCGATTGGCAGCGCCGGCTCGAACGATCCCGATGCCTTCGTCACGCTCCGCGTCGCCGACCTGCGGCAAATGGACAGCTGGGGCGTCACGATCCACGGCGAAACGCTGCGAAGTTATTTCGACCTCGGCTCGATCGACGACGTGGAACAGCGCTATCCGGTAACGCTGGACGAAGCGCGATGGTTGCGGCGCGCTCTTGCGGCGTTGAATGATGGTCATTGCGCGTCCATCAATCGGAATCGGCGTTGGCGGCCGATGGCCTAGGAGCCGTGCCCCGGGCACCTGTTTTGTTGGAAGCGCGGCGCCCCTATCCCATCTACCTTTCGCCGGTCAACCCCACTTTGCGGCCCCCACTTTTGGGGAACGCCTTGTTAATATCCCGCGCGGCTTCGGCCGATAAAAACAACGGTGAATAACAAGGAAAAGAGATGAGAAATTGGACGGGATTTACCGCAACGGTATTCGCGGCAATGGTGCTGAGCGGATGCGGCGGCGGTGGGGATGATGGCGGCAACGACACGGGCTTCCAGCTGTCGGCCAGCCTGGACGGCACGCCGGTCAGTGGTTTTGCGCTGAAGGATGGTGGCACCACGACGCTCAATATCGAGTCGGGCCAGGAAGTGCGTCTGAGCGCCAGTAACGGCGTGACGTGGACGGCCAGCATGGAAAAGACCACGATCCAGCCCAAGAGCCAGAACAGCGCCGTGTGGGATGCCGTGCTGATCAGCCCGGAAGGCGGCACGGTGACGCTGGTGGCCAAGTCCGCTGCAGATGCGACCAGGCTTGCGACGATCCGTATCGAGGTGCCGCCGCACCGCTATGCGCGGGTGGCGGCCAAGGTCGGTGAAACCACCTTCTGGCGCGAACAGGGAACGACTGTCGACGGATCCCCGATCGACGTCACCTATCGGGATACGACGGACGCGGTCGATGCACAGGGTGGATTCACGATGAACCGCTATCGCATCGACGGCACGCTGACCGACACCTTCCTCAACGACGCCGACCGCAACCGTACGGCCCGCATTCGGGCAAGCAATCCAACCCAGACCTGCACGTTCACGCCGAAGCGCGAACATTTCCAATACCCGATGTTCGTCGGCAAGACCTGGACGTCGGGCTGGCAGTATCAGTGTGGCGCGTATCACGAAACCGCTGCCTTGCAAGCCAATGTGGAAGCCTTCGAGCAAGTCGCAGTCGGTAGCGATACGTTCGATACGCTGCGCATCAAGTATGACGTGGCCTTCACCAATTCGAACGACGGCACCCTGTCCAACGGCATCACCGGCAATGCTGCCTATCGGATGGACTACCGCTGCTGGTGGGCTACCGAACTTGGCCGCGCGGTCAAGTGCGAGTTCAACTACAGCTATGCCGGCATCGAGCCGGCCGGCCATATCCGACACTACGTGCAGACGGCAACGTCGCTGCAATAAGGGAAGCGCGGAAAGCGCATCCACTCGATGAAAAACGGCGCCGCGGCGCCGTTTTTTTTATTCCCGCACCACCCCGATCCCCTCGCCGACCAGCCGAAGTTCCACCTTCGGCATGTCCTCCATCACGCGCATGGCCTTCTGGCCGATGGTGACGCTGACCCCGCCGTGCACCTTCTTGCCGACCACCACGGCGGCGTCCGGGCGCGGGTGCAGCTGCTCGGTCAGCCTGGCCAGATGGGCGTCGGTGTCGAGCATGTCGCGCGTGTACTTGAACAGGGTGGCCCGCGCCTTCTCGCGCAGTTCCGGCGTGGCGCGCTCGGGGTTCTTGGCGAAGAAGGCCATCAGTTGCTGGATCTTGGCCTGCTCCTGTTCCTGCCGGCGCTTGTCCGCCTCGAGCGCGGCCTTTTCGGCGTCGGCATAGGGGTTCAGGCCGACGTGGATGGCGGTGGCGGTGCCGGCCGGCGCGCCGAGCGTGCCGGTGCGCACCGCATGCCAGGCGCGGCAGCGGCCGCCGGTGATATTGCCGCTGCCGACCGCTGGATCGCCCGCAGTGATGGTCTCGCCCGCGGCGACATCGCTCTGGCGAATGCCGCTGTCGACGGTGACCGTGGTGCCGGCTTCGACCACGGCGTTTTCGATGAAGCGGGCATGCACCGATCCCTTGCACTGGATCCGCGCGACGGCGCTGGCCGGATCGTGGGGTCCCTCGGACTTGCCGATGATGCCGCCGCTGACGACCACATTGCCGCCTGCCTCGACATGGGCGGCCTCGATGGTGCCGCCGACGATCACGTCGCCGGCCACGCGCACCGACATGCCGGTCTTGATATCGCCGCTGACGCGCAGCGTGCCTTCGAACGCAATGTTGCCGGAGTGCATGTCGACCGCGTCCACGGCGACGACCGGGTTGACGCTGACGCCGCGCGCGCGCACCGACGGCAAGCCCGCCACCGTCGCCACCAGCAGATTGGGGTCGTTTGCGTCCTGGGCCACGCCGTTCAGGCGTTCGGCGAACGGCGTGTCGGCGACCTCGGGAGCCGGCAACACACGGCCGAACACGTCCTGCCCCGCGGTGCCCGGCACCGCCGGGATACGCCGCATCAGATGCGTGCCGGGCTGCACCAGCAACAGGTTGCCGAGGTCGCGCAGATCGATGCGGGCGCGGTCGTCCTCGGCGCCGCCGCGGCGCGGCTCGAGCAGGTTGATGAAGCGCGCCGGCGTGCCGCGCGTCGGCGCCGTGCCGTGCACGATCGGCAGATCGTCGCAACGCCCCGCGGCGAAGGCCTCGGCCAGCGCCGGCTCGTCGACGGGCAGCTTGATGCCGCGCCCCGCCAGCACGATACGGACGTCGTTGGGCTGCACCGCGCGGCCGCCCTCCGGCGGCCATAGCGTCAGCCGCACCGTCAGCGAATCGGCATCGATGTCGATCTCGAAATAGCCGTCGACCAGCTCGCCGATCACCGCCTCGGCCGGCACGCCATCGCGATGGCAGGTCAGCAGGAAGGCCGCGATAGCCTGCTCATCGAGCTTCGCTTGCGCCCAGCCTTGGGCCTCGAGGGCCGCCATCAAGGCAGCGCGATCGGGCGGCCCCCCGGCCCCATCGGCCCCATCGGCCCTATCGGCCCTATCGGCCTCCGCCGGCGGCTCGTACCGCGCCCGCACGGACTTGTCCGTGTTCTCCACCCACACCCGTACAACCGAAGCTGCTACGTCGCCCATCGCGTCCTCCAGCCGTCTGCCTTTGATTTATCGTTGTTGTCGGGGCGGCACCCGAGTCGGCATGCCGCCTGTCCGTCACCTACGGCGGATTTCGGCAAAACTTTAGGAAAATTTTTTCGGGACGCCTTCCGGTAAACTGTCGCCCTGCCCGCCCGGGCCCTCGCCGCTCCCCAGACGCGGCGCTTCAGGACCCGGGCCAACCCCGCCGTATCCCATGTCGAACACCCACGAAATCCGTCCCGGCCAGTCGATCGAGCTGCTCAAGGAACTTCATATCCTGACCCGCGACGGCAAGATGAACCAGGACAGCCGCCGCAAGCTGAAGCAGGTCTACCACCTCTATCAGTTCATCGAGCCGCTGCTGCAGGACCTCAAGCGCGACCATGCCGACCTGACGCTGGTCGACCATGGCGCCGGCAAGTCGTATCTCGGCTTCATCCTCTACGATCTGTTTTTCAAGACGCAGCAGGACCGCTCGCATATCTACGGCATCGAGACCCGCGAGGAACTGGTGCGCTCGTCCACCGCGCTCGCCGAGCGGCTCGGTTTTCCGGGCATGTCGTTCCTGAACCTGTCGGTGGCGGAGTCGATCACCTCGGAGCGGCTGCCCGCCACGGTCGACATGGTCACGGCGCTGCATGCCTGCAATACCGCGACCGACGACGCGATCCGCTTCGCGCTGACCAAGCGCGCCAAATACATCGTGGTGGTGCCCTGCTGCCAGGCCGAGGTCGCCGCCGTGCTGCGCAGGAACAAGTCGAAGACGCTGGGCAATCCGCTGACCGAGATCTGGCGCCATCCGCTGCATACGCGCGAATTCGGCAGCCAGGTCACCAACGTGCTGCGCTGCCTCCAGCTGGAAGCGCACGGCTATCAGGTCACGGTGACCGAGCTGGTCGGGTGGGAACACTCGATGAAGAACGAGCTGATCGTCGCCCAGTACAAGGACCTGCCGCGCCGGCGGCCCGCCGAGCGGCTGGCCCACGTCCTCGAAACGCTGGGGCTGGAGGAAATGCGCGAGCGGTTCTTCACGCCCGCCTGAGATTCACCGGGGCGCGCTCACCCGCATGTGGGATCTGGGCATCGCGCCTACTGTGTCGCAGTTGTTGCGTCACACATTGCGCCGCACCTGCCGCGTCGCACCTACTGCGGTTCGTCGCCCGCCATCCAGCGCCGCCAGCCTTCGTGGCCGAGCCGGCGCATGGTTTCCTCGTTGCGCTCGTAGATGTCCGCCGCGTCGGGAAAGGCTTCGACTGCGCGCGCGATGCTGTCTTCGCGCAGCAGATGCAGGATCGGATACGGCGCGCGGTTGGTGTAGTTCTCGATATCGTCGGCGTCGGTGCCGGCGAACTGGTATTGCGGGTGGAAGCTGGCGATCTGCAGCACGCCGGCCAGCCCGAGGCTGTCAAGCAGGCGTTCGGCCAGATAGAGGAAATCGTTGTAGTCCGCAAAGTCCGCCAGCATCCGGGGGACGACCAGCAGCGTGGTATCGATGCGCGCGGGATCGGCCTGCGCCAGCCCCTTCAGTTCGGCCTCCAGCGTGTCGAGCAGCGCCTCGGCATCGGCCGCCTCGCAGACCACGTAGCGGATCTGTTCCTTGACGTGGACGCTCTTGGCGAACGGGCACAGATTGAGCCCGATCACCGCGCGCGTCAGCCAGTGGCGCGTGGCGTCGAGGATCGCCTGCTGCTCCGACGGCGACATGGCTCAGGCCGCCTTGCCGACCCGGCTGACGATATCGAGCGCGACCGCCTCGGCGACCTCGATGCCGTCGATCGCCGCGGAATAGATGCCGCCCGCGTAGCCCGCGCCTTCGCCGGCCGGATAAAGGCCTGCGACATTGACACTCTGGTAGTCGTCCTTGCGGCGGATCCGCAGCGGCGACGAGGTCCGCGTTTCGACGCCGGTCAGCACGGCGTCGTCCATCGCGAAGCCGGGCACCTGGCGCTCGAAGGCCGGCAGCGCCTCGCGAATCGCCTCGATCACGTAGTCGGGCAGCGCGGTGCTCAGATCGGTCGGCGTCACACCCGGCTTGTACGACGGCTCGACCGTGCCGAGCGCGGTCGACGGCCGCCGCGCCAGGAAGTCACCCACCAGCTGGCCCGGCGCGCAGTAGTTGCGCCCGCCCAGTTCGAAGGCGCGTTCCTCCCAATGGCGCTGGAAATCGATCCCGGCCAGCGGTCCGCCCGGATAGTCGTCGGGCGTGATGCCGACGACGATGCCGGCATTGGCATTGCGCTCGGCGCGCTTGTACTGGCTCATGCCGTTGGTCACCACACGCCCCGGCTCGGAAGCGGCCGCCACCACGGTGCCGCCCGGGCACATGCAGAAGCTGTACACCGAACGGCCGTTGCTGCAGTGGTGGACGATCTTGTAGTCGGCCGCGCCCAGCAGCTTGTTGCCGGCGAACTTGCCGAAGCGGCTGCGGTTGATCATGCCCTGCGGATGTTCGATGCGGAAACCCAGCGAGAACGGCTTGGCCTCCATGAACACGCCGCGGCGGTACAGCATCTCGAAGGTGTCGCGCGCGCTGTGGCCCACCGCCAGCACGACCTGCTCGCACGGCAGATAGTCGCCATTGGACAGCTGCAGTCCGCGCACGCGGCCGCCATCGATGTCGATGTCGTCGACGCGCGTGCCGAAGCGGATCTCGCCGCCGAGCGCGAAGATCTCGGCGCGGATGTTCTCCACCATCTTGACCAGCCGGAACGTGCCGATGTGCGGCCGCGCCTTGAACAGGATGTCCTCCGGCGCGCCGGCCTTGACGAACTCGTGCAGCACCTTGCGGCCGTAGTGCTTCGGGTCCTTGATCTGGCTGTAGAGCTTGCCGTCCGAGAAGGTGCCGGCGCCGCCCTCGCCGAACTGCACGTTGGACTCGGGATTGAGCACGCTCTTGCGCCACAGCCCGAAGGTGTCGCGGGTGCGCTCGCGCACCTCCTTTCCGCGCTCCAGGATGATCGGGCGGAAGCCCATCTGCGCGAGGATCAGCCCGGCCAGCAGACCGCACGGGCCCATGCCGATCACCACCGGACGCGGCGTCGCCGCATGCTGCGGCGCCTGCGCGACGAAGCGGTACGTCATGTCCGGCGTCACGCTCCAGTTCGGCTTGCCGGCCATGCGCTTGCGCGCCGCCTCCTCGTCCTTTACCTCGATATCGACGATGTAGGTCAGCTTGATATCGGAACGCTTGCGCGCGTCGTGCGCGCGGCGGAACACGGTGAAAGACACCATGCCGTCGCCCTTGACCCCGATCTCGATCAGCCGCGCACGGACGGCGGCCTCCAGGTCACTTTCTGAATGGTCGAGGGGGAGCTTGAGTTCACTGAGGCGTAGCATGGGGGGGCAATGTATTCGGCGGCCGAACGGCGGGTCCGATGGCCGGACCGCAATTCTAAAGCCTTTCGGCCGCGGCGGCCCCTTGCGGCGGCCGCCGCGCCCCGCCCCGGAAGATCGTCAGTCCTGCGCCGGCACCTGCCCCAGCAGCGCGGCGTAGCGCGCCATGTCGACATTGCCGCCGGACAGGATGATGCCGACCCGCTTGCCGGCGATCGGCGCCTTGCCCGCGAAGGCCGCGGCGGCGCCGAGGCAGCCGGTGGGCTCGACCACCAGCTTCATGCGGCCGGCAAAGAAGCGCATCGCCTCCACCAGCTGGGCATCGCTGACCGTGACGATGTCGTCGACCAGCTGCTGCAGCACCGGGAAGGTGTAGTGGCCCAGATGCTGGGTCTGCGCGCCGTCCGCGATGGTGTCCGGCGTGCGGATCTCGACGATGCGTCCGGCGCGCAGGCTCTGCTGGCCGTCGTTGCCGGCTTCCGGCTCGACGCCGATGATCTTGCAGCCGGGATGCATGGCCCGCGCGGCCACTGCGCTGCCCGACAGCAGCCCGCCGCCGCCCAGCGGCACCAGCAGCACGTCGAGCGGGCCGGCCTGCTCGAACAATTCCTTGGCGGCGGTGCCCTGCCCGGCCATCACGTGCGGATGGTCGAACGGCGGGATCAGCGTCAGCCCCTGCTCGCGGGCCAGCCGTTGGCTGATTTCCTGGCGGTCCTCGGTATAGCGGTCGTACAGCACGACCTCGCCGCCATAGCCGCGCGTCGCGGCGATCTTGGCCGCGGGCGCGTCCTTGGGCATCACGATCACCGCGCGGGTGCCGAACAGCCGCGCCGACAGCGCGATCGCCTGCGCGTGGTTGCCCGAAGAAAACGCCGCGACACCGGCGGCGCGCTGCTCGGGGGACAGCTGCGCGATCGCGTTGTAGCCGCCGCGAAACTTGAAGGCGCCCATGCGCTGCAGGTTCTCGCACTTGAAGAACAGCCGCGCGCCGGTCTGCGCGTCGGCGGTGGCCGAAGTCAGCACCGGCGTATGGTGCGCGACGCCACTGATGCGGCGATGCGCCTCCACGACATCGGTGAACGAGATGGCCAATTGCGTCATGGGACAGCACTCCTTGCAGGGAAAGACGTACGAACTTCGAAGGGAAAGGTGTCGGCTCGGCTTCAATGCGCGAGGCGCCGGCGGCGCCAGCCGGAAAGTATGCGCGCGATACGGGTCCGCGAGAATACCCGGGCACGCTGGCGCAGCCGCACCGCGGTATCGCGCCGCGCTCGCAGGGTGAACCACCCGGAGCGGGACAGCGCGACCACGCTGCCCGGCGGCAGCGGCCGCCGCGGCCAGTGCAGCGTCTCGGCCAGCAGCAGCGGCGGCTCGATCAGTTCCACGTCGCCATCCGTGACATGCAGCTCGGTGCCGGCTTTGGCATGGAAGGCGAACGATTGCCCGGCGCGCAGCGTCAGCGCGCGGTGCAGGTAGACGGGATGGGGCAGCAGGGAGAGGATGGACATGATGGCCTCGGCAGGTTCGGCTGCGTCTGCGTGTCACCGACACAGCGGTAAAGACCGGCCGGTATCGGGAGTACCGCGATCAGTGGCGCGATCAGTGGCGCGATCAGTGGCGCGGTCAGTGCCGCAAGTCAGTGCAGCAATCGAATGAACGCAGCGTACCGGCCGCCGTCGCGGCGCGGCAGGCACACCGCACCGGAACGGACAGCAGAACAGAGCCCCATCCTTCGCTCTGTTACGATACGGCCGAAACTTTTCTGTATCTGTTGCGCATCGGCCGGATGCGCCACCATGCCGCATGGACTCCGCCCCGCTGTACCGCCAACTCGCCGGCCACTATCGGCAAGCCATCGCCGCGGGCACGCTGCTGCCGGGCGAGCGGATGCCCTCGATACGGGCCCTGATGGAGCGCCACGGCGTCAGCCTGTCGACCGCGCTGCAGGCGTGCCGGGAGATGGAGGCGCAAGGGCTGCTCGAAGCGCGTCCGCGCTCCGGCTACTTCGTGCGGCCGCCGGCGCCGCAGGGCACGCCGATCGCCGAACCCTCGGCCTCGCTGCCCGATCCCGCGCAGTACGTCGGCATCCACGCCCGTATCTCGGCCATCATCGCGCGCGGCCGTCGGTATCCCGACGCGGTCAATCTGGCCGGCGCCTGCGCGCCGCCCGAGCTCTATCCGGTCGAAGCGTTGCGCCAGGCAGCCGGCCGTGCGCTGCGCCGCCATCCCAATCTGCTGGGCAGCGCGGTCGAGCCCGACGGGCATCCGGCACTGCGCGCCGCGCTGGCGCGCCAGGCACTTCAGGCCCGCATGACGCTGGCCCCCGAGCAGATCGCCATCACGCACGGCTGCACCGAGGCGCTGAACCTGGCCTTGCGCGCGGTCGCCGGCCCGGGCGATGTCATTGCGGTCGAATCGCCGACCTATTACGGGCTGCTGCAGATCCTCGAAAGTCAGGGCATGCGCGCGCTCGAAGTCCCGTGCAGTCCGCAGACCGGCCTGTCGCTCGAAGCGCTGGAGCTGGCGGCGCAGACCTACGACAACATTCGGGCGGTGGTGGTGGTGCCGAACCTGCAGAATCCGCAGGGCAGCATCATGCCGGACGCGAACAAGGCCCGGCTGGTGCAATGGTGCGAGGCGCGCGGCATCGCGCTGATCGAGGATGACTGCTTCTCCACGCTGGCCGACGACGATGCGCCGCTGGCCGCCGCCAAGGCGTGGGACCGCAGCGGCAACGTGATCTACTGCGCGTCGCTGCACAAGAATCTGGCGCCCGGCATGCGGCTGGGCTGGATTGCCGCCGGCAAATGGCAGGCTCGGGTCGAGATGCTGAAGTTCAGCCAGTCGCGGCCAAATGAGCTGCTGTCGCAGATCGCCGTGGCCGAACTGATGGCATCGGGCGATGTCGACCGGCACCTGCGGCGCCTGCGCGCGCGGCTGCGCCATCAGCGGCATTGGGCCGCCGAGACGATCGCGGCCCTGTTTCCGGCCGGCACGCGGCTGTCGGCGCCGCAGGGCGGCATGCATCTATGGGTGGAATTGCCGGACCGGCTGTCGTCGGAGGCGGTGTTCGAGCAGGCGCTCGAGGCCGGCGTGCGGGTGATGCCCGGCGTGGTCTTTTCCAACTCGAGCCGCTTCGACCATTGCCTGCGGATCAATATCGGCGCGCCCCGCTCGACTGCACTGGAACAGGCGTATCGGAAGCTGGCCGGCGTGGTGGCCCGGGTGGTGGCGCAGGGGGTGGCGCGACCGGAGCCGCGCTAGCGGGAGGGGTGGAACGCGGTGCCGGGGGCACCGCGTCCGTGCAGTCCTTGCAGCGATTGCTTGCAGACCTGTTGCAGGGCTGTTCCAGGCTTTAAGGCCTGCAAGCCTGCCGGCTTACAGGAACACGATCAGCGCAACACCGGCGGCGATCAGGCCGAACTTGACCACGTAATAGACCTGGCGGTTCCACGCCTTCAGGCGACGGCGATACTGCCCGCCCAGCCAGACGATGCGGAACAGCTTGTTGATCATGCCGGTCTGGTCGTTCTCGTCGTTCGGCGAACTGGCCGCGCTCATGACCTTGCGGCCCAGCCAGCGGTTGACCTTGCCGGCCCAGCCATAGCGCATCGGCCGCTCGATGTCGCAGAACAGGATCAGCCGGTTCTGGTCGCTGCGGTTCTCGGCCCAGTGCAGATAGGTCTCGTCGAACACCACGCCCTGCCCATCGCGCCAGCTGTGCCGCTCGCCGTCGACCTCGATGAAGCAGCGATCGTCGTTCGGCGTCGCCAGGCCCAGGTGGTAGCGCAGCGAACCGGCAAAGGGATCGCGGTGGGGATTGAGCTTGCCGCCCGGCGGCAGCTCGGCGAACATCGCGGCCTTGACGAACGGCAACTCACGCAGCAGCGCGACCGTGCGCGGGCACAGTTGCTCGGCCGACGGGTGATGCGCCTCGTACCACTTCAGGTAGAAGCGCTTCCAGCCGTATTTGAAGAAGGAATTGAAGCCGGCGTCGTCGTTCTTCTCGGCGGCCTTGATCTTGCGCATCGCGGCCAGCGCCAGCCCCTCGTCGCGGATCTCGGGCCAGGCGGCGCGCAGCTTCTCCAGCTCCGGGAAGCGCTCCACCGGGATGTACGGCGTGCGTGGGACGCCCGAGAAGGCGTACATGAAGCAATTGACCGGCGCCACCAGCGCCGAATGATCCAGCAGCTGCCGCCAGATACGCAGGCGCACCTTGCCGCGGAAATGCACATACAGAATCGCGCCGAGATAGGCCGCGACAATGATCCACTTGACCACCTCGAACTCTCCCTGAACTGCCTCGTGGCTGCCTGCCGCCGTGCGGGCGAAGGCACACGATGAGGTATGAAGGACCGTAGTTTACCTAAACGGCAGGCCCGGCGCAGGAGAGGCGAAATCAGCGGTTGCCGCGGGACTGCCGGGCGATGCGCTCGATCAGCGCGCGGGCATCGTCGGGCGCGCCCTGCAGGGTCAGCAGGCGCGCGTTCAGCACCATGTTCTCGAGGACCAGCTTGGCGGTCGACGCCCACATCGTGGCCAGCACCGCGTCGACCGGCATGCCGGCCGCTTCCATCGCCTGCGAGCGCTCGGCCACCAGGCGGCAGACCAGGGAGCGCAGCGCGCCGTCGTCGAACGGCAGATTGGCATAGTCGATCGGATCTTCCTTCTCGACCTCCACCATCAGTTGCATCAGCATGTCCTCGGTCATCGGCAGCTCCTTGCGGGGATGATGAGGGTCGCCCTTCGGGGACCCGGCGGCGACGGCCGGGGGCGCGCCGCCCATGCGACCGAAGCTAAGGCAAACGGCGCCGGGCTGTCAATTCCGCGGCGGGCCGCAGGGGGGACGGCGCCGTTCGCATCGGGCATCGCCTGGCGCCACGAATCGATCCTGGCCGGCGATAGAAAAGCGCCCGACATTCGGGCTGAACGAAGCGCGAGCGCCACAGTCAGACACGTGGTTCTCATTCTCATTTCCAACGGAGACGTACAGACAATGACAAAGCGTTTGTTGTCCGCCATGCGGCAGTACGCATGGTTCCAGGGAGTCAAGCACCACGTCGTCCAGGGCGTCGAGGCGCTGGCCGAACTGCTGAAGTCGCCGTCGGTGGCCGCGCGCGCGGTGGCCGCGATCATCGCCGAGACCGAGCACGGCGTGCAGGTGTGGGTGTCGTACTTCGGCAAGCCGCTCGACCCGCATACCAATTACGTGCTGTGGCCCACCCGCGCGCTGAAGGCCGCGCGCCCGCGCATCGCGCTGCCGGGTTTTCCGGCGCGCGACCGCCCCGAGGGTTGACGACGCGCAATGACCTCCGGACCGTCCCTCGGACAGGCGCGCTGTAGGCGACGTCCCGACAGCAGCCTGCCGGGGGGCGCCACTAGAATGGACATCACACCGCCAACCCACAGCACGGAGGCCGAGATGGACATGCCCGAACCGGTACACGACGAAGCGCTGGTCAACCTTTACCTCGAGCGCATCTCGGCGCTGTCGGTCAGCGCGTTCGACGGCGCCGATGTCGGTGAGGAACTGCAGCAGTTGATGACCGAGGCGGTCAGCGAATGCGACGCCAGCAAGACCGCGCCGGTCGGCAACAACCTGCAGGTGCTGGTCGCTCGGCTGCGCGAGCGCGCCGAAGCCGCTGAGCGCGAAGATCAGCCGGCGATACGCGAGACCTTCGAGCAGGCGCTGGCGCTGGCGGGCGGTTCCGCGGGGTAGGCGCGGAACACGGGCACGGCAAGGCGCCAGCGGAGCGGAAACGGTGATATCCGAGTTTGCCGGGATATCGGAAGACGGGCGCGGAAGACGGTACTGCGCGGAAGGCGGTACTGCGGAGAGGGGATGATTGCGGGAGTACTGGGGGTACTGGGGGTACTGGGGGTACTGGGGGTACTGGGGGTACTGGGGGTACTGGGGGTACTGGGGGTACTGGGGGTACTGGGGGTACTGGGGGTACTGCGTGAGAGATACTGCGTGCCGCTGAGATGTCCGCACGGTACCTGGTTCAAGGACCGGGGATCGTGCGTTTTGCCGTGAATCACGGCGACATCTCGGGAATTTGGTTGCGGGGGCAGGATTTGAACCTGCGACCTTCGGGTTATGAGCCCGACGAGCTGCCAGACTGCTCCACCCCGCGTCTGGAAGAACAACATTATGCAGCAATCGCGCCGCCATTGCAAGCATTATTGTCGGCGTCAATCTCGGGCGCCAAGCGCCAATCCATCACAACGTGACATGATCGGCGGCATCGCCCGCGCCGCGACTACCACGACCACGACCACGACCACGACCACGACCACAACCACGATCACGATCACACTGCGACCGTGACCGTGACTGCGACTGCCAGCTTCAGGACTCCGGCCCAAGAATACGATCCACGCGCGCATAGCCCGCGCTGAACGCCGCGACCTCCGCGGCATGGCGGGTCGCAAAGACCTGGTCGCCGCTGGAGATCATCTCGACATCGCCGGCATCGCTGGGGTCGCCTCCTTCCTGGCCGATGCGGACCTCGTAGGCCCAGCCCGGCGACCCTCCGCCCGGTCGCTCGGACACCAGCACATAGACGTCCATGCCGCGATAGTCCTCGACACGCCAGTCGTCGTCATGCATCGCGCCTCCTGCATTGCTCGGGTACACAGGTTCAGGCTAGGCCGGCCATGCGGTGCGCGCAATGCGAGGGAGACTGACGTGGCTGTCGGAGAATGGCGGAGCCGAAGCACCAGGACAAGAAGCCAGAGCGCCAAGGTGCCGAGACGCCCGGCCGAAGGGCCAACGCCCAAGTGAAGGGCCAATGCCGAACCGAAGCATCTACGCTGAATCCAACATCGACATCGACATCGACATCGACACCCCAAAACAAAAACGGCTTGGAGAGAGAACTCTCCAAGCCGTTCGTACTGCATGTAGGTGGCGCGGCTGGCAGGATTCGAACCCACGACCCCTTGGTTCGTAGCCAAGTACTCTATCCAACTGAGCTACAGCCGCACGCGAGAAAGAGATTATATCGCGTTTTTTGTTTTTGGGAAGCCCCCTGCACCATCTTTTTCCGCGTCACCCTCGCCGGCCGCTGTTCCTATAATGTCTGCCCATCAAGAAGTGATCCGTACCATGAGCAAGGCTTTTGTCAAAGAACCGTCGGACGACGAAGACGACGACCTCCCGGAAGGCGCGACGCCGCTGCCGGCCGGCACCAAGAACTACATCACGGCGCAGGGCTACCAGCGGCTGCGCGACGAGCTGATGCACCTGATCGATGTCGAGCGCCCCGAGATCGTGCAGATCGTCTCGTGGGCCGCGTCGAACGGCGATCGTTCCGAGAACGGCGACTATCTCTATGGCAAGAAGCGCCTGCGCGAGATCGATCGCCGCATCCGCTTCCTGACCCGCCGGCTCGACAAGGCCGAGGTGGTCGACCCCTCGCTGCAGGGCGACAACGACCAGATCTTCTTCGGCGCGACGGTGACCTACGCCAACCAGTCCGGCGAGGAAAACACCATCACCATCGTCGGCATGGACGAGGTCGATCTGGACGCGCACCGGGTCAGCTGGATCTCGCCGATCGCCAAGGCGCTGATCAAGGCCCGCGAAGGCGATACCGTGCCGCTGCGCACGCCCAACGGCATCGAACAGATCGATATTCTGGAAGTCCGCTATCCGAAGCGCGGCGAGGCCTGAGGCCCGAAGCCTGGCGCCTCGCCGCTGCCGGCGGCGCGTCAGCCGTCGTTGCGGTCGCGGAAGATGCGGATGACGTCGGTGTTGCGGCGCAGGGCCCGCATCACGTTGGCCAGGTGCAGGCGGTCGTGGACCTGGATCACGAACTGCATGTAGGTCGCTTCCTGCCGCCCGTTGTCCTGGTGCTCCATCGCGACGTGCGCGACGTTGGCGTCGGCGGCGGTCAGGTCCGCGGCCACCCGCGCGACGATGCCCTTGACGTTGCGCACCAGCACCTTGATCGAGACATCGAAGGCGCGCGTGGTCTTGTTCGCCCACATGACCTCGATCCAGTGCTCCGGATCCTTGCTGTGCAGCCGCTTGGCGACCTTGCAATCCTGCACATGGATCTGCAGCCCTTCGCCCTTGCCGAGATACCCGACGATCGAGTCGCCGGGAATCGGCCGGCAGCACGCCGAGAAGATCATCGACATGCCCTCGTCGCCGGTGATCGGCACCGCGGGCGCGTCCTCGCTGGCGAAGGTCTGCACCGCCGCCATCAGCGCGGTATCGAAGTCGCCCGACAGCTCCTGCAGCAGGATCTCCATGCGCTTGGCGACCACCGCCGGCACGCGCCGTCCCAGCGCCAGGTCGGCGAAGATGTCGTCGCGCTGCTTGTTGCCGGTCCACTGGATCATCCGCTCCCACACCGGCTGCGGCACCGCCTTCAGGTCGATGCCGAGCTGGCGCGCGGCCTGCTCCAGCAGGCGCTCGCCGAGCTGGATCGCCTCGTCGAGCTTGGTGGTCTTCAGATAGTGGCGGATCGCCGCACGCGCCTTGCCGGTACGCACGAACGACAACCAGGCGGGATTGGGCTTCGAATACGGGGCGGTGATGACCTCGACGATATCGCCGCTCTTGAGCTCCGTGCGCAGCGGCAGCAGCTCGTTGTTGATCTTGACCGCGACGCACTGGTTGCCCAGGTCGCTGTGCACCGCATAGGCGAAGTCGAGCGCCGTGGCGCCGCGCGGCAGCGCGCGGATATGGCCCTTCGGCGTGAACACATAGACCGCGTCCGGGAACAGGTCGATCTTGACGTGCTCGAGGAATTCCTGCGAATCGCCGGTCTGGCTCTGGATATCGAGCAGCGACTGCAGCCACTGGTGCGCCTGCTGCTGGATGTCGTTGATCTGGTCGGCGTGGTGCTTGTACATCCAGTGCGCCGCGACGCCGGCCTCGGCGATCTGGTGCATCTCGCGCGTGCGGATCTGGAATTCGACCGGCGTGCCGAAGGGACCCACCAGCGTCGTATGCAGCGACTGGTAGCCGTTGATCTTCGGGATCGCGATGTAGTCCTTGAACTTGCCCGGCATCGGCTTGTACAGCCCATGCAGCGCGCCGAGCGCCATGTAGCAGTGCATCTGCGTCTCGACCACGACGCGAAAGCCGTACACGTCGAGCACCTGCGAGAACGACAGCTGCTTGTCGTGCATCTTGCGGTAGATGCTGTACAGCGTCTTCTCGCGGCCGGACAGCTCGGCGACGATGCCCGCGTTGGCCAGCGCGCTCTGCGCGGCCTCGAGGATGCGCGAGACCACCTCGCGCCGATTGCCGCGCGCGGCCCTGACGGCCTTCTCCAGCGTGGCGTAGCGGAACGGCGAGCCGACCTTGAACGACAGTTCCTGCAGCTCGCGATAGGTGCTGTTCAGGCCGAGCCGATGCGCGATCGGCGCATAGATCTCCATCGTTTCCAGCGCGATGCGCCGGCGCTTCTCCGGCGGCACGAAGTCCAGCGTCCGCATGTTGTGCGTGCGGTCCGCCAGCTTGACCAGGATCACGCGCACGTCGCGCGCCATCGCCAGCAGCATCTTGCGGAAGCTCTCCGCCTGCGCCTGCTCGCGGCTCTGGAATTCGAGCTTGTCCAGCTTGGTCAGGCCATCGACCAGTTCGGCGACCTTGGGACCGAACTTCTCGGCCAGCTCGCTCTTGGTGATGCCCTGGTCCTCGATCACGTCGTGCAGCAGCGCCGCCATGATCGATTGCGCATCGAGCTTCCACTCGGCGCACAGCTCGGCGACCGCCACCGGATGCGTGATGTACGGCTCGCCGCTCTGCCGGTACTGCCCGAGGTGGGCTTCGTCGGAAAACTGGAAGGCCTCCCGGACGAGGGCCTGGTCGGCCGGCTTCAGGTAATTGAGCTTCTCCATCAGGGCGGCGATGGAGATCACCTGCTGCCGCGGCGGCACCGCGGGCTGCGAGGTCGGCCCGAAGAAATGCCGGTACGTCTGCGCGAGGACCGCGTCGATGAAGAGGCTGTCGGCAGCCGGTGCGGCCGCCGCGGCCACCGCGACGCCGCTGTCGGCCTCGCGCGGCTGCGTGGCGGGGACGCTGGCGCCCCGGCTCTTGGCGGGTGCCATCGCCGGCGCTACGGCACGCTCGCCCACCACGTCGTCGCCCAGGGGATCGGGCATGTTGGGCGCGCCGGTGCGCGCCGCGGCGCGCGTCTCCCCCGTGCTGCCCGGTTTGGGCGACGATCGCGAGGAAGAGCGCGGCGACGAGGGCATGATGGCGGCCTGTGGTTCAGACGTGGGCAACGAGTGCGATCAGGGCAATCCGGTCGACCAGAGCGACGATCGGGCGGGATTCCAGAGGAGTTCGCAATGCCGTTGAAAGACCGGGCCGCCAGCCGTAAATCAGGTCGGCACCTTCTTCAGCATTTCGATGCCGACCTGGCCCGACGCGATCTCGCGCAGTGCCACCACGGTCGGCTTGTCCTTGGCCTCGACCTTCGGCGTGTGCCCCTGCACCAGCTGGCGCGCGCGGTAGGTCGCCGCGAGCGCGAGCTCGAAGCGGTTCGGGATGTGTTTCAGACAATCTTCGACGGTAATACGCGCCATATCAAATCTACCTTGAGACAGAACCTATGCGATGGCCGCCATTTTACCGCAGGTGGCCCGCGGCCCCGCGGCCTCGCGTTTCAGTGGATGCCGAGTTCGATGAACAGATCGGCGTGCCGGGCCTTCTGCGACGAGAAACGCAGGCGCGTGGCACGCACCACGCAGCGCAGCTTTTCCAGCGCTTCCTCGAACACGTCGTTGATGATCACGTAGTCGGCTTCGGAGGCATGCGCCATCTCGCTGCCGGCCGCCAGCAGGCGCCGCACGATCACGTTGGGCTCGTCCTGCCCGCGCTTGCGCAGGCGCTCCTCGAGCGCGGTCAGCGACGGCGGCAGGATGAAGACCTCGACCGCGTTGGAGAAGCGCTTGTGCACCTGCTGCGCGCCCTGCCAGTCGATCTCCAGCAGCACGTCGTGGCCATGCGCCATCTGCTGCTCGATCCAGACGCGCGAGGTCGCGTAGTAGTTGCCGTGGACCTCGGCCCATTCAAGGAACTCGCCGCGATCGCGCGCCTCGCGGAAGGCCTCGATCGTGGTGAAGTGGTACTCGCGTCCATCCTGCTCGCCCGGACGCGGCGGCCGCGTGGTGTGCGAGATCGACAGGCGGATCGACGGGTCCTGCGCCAGCAGCGCGTTGACCAGCGTGGACTTGCCCGCCCCCGACGGGGCCACCACCATGAACAGGTTGCCGGGGTAGACGGTGTCGATCGCAGTATGCGCTTGCGCCACCGGTTGCGCGGACGCCTGCGCGGACGATTGCGCCGGCGCGCTGGACTGCGCGTTGGGCGAAGACTGGGACGAAGGATGGGACTGAGTCGGGTCGCTCATGTTGGTCATTCGAGATTTTGAATCTGTTCGCGCATCTGCTCGATCAGCAGCTTGAGCTCCATCGAGGCATCGGCGAGCTCCTTGGCCGCGGCCTTCGAGCCCAGCGTGTTGGCCTCGCGGTTCAGCTCCTGCATCATGAAGTCGAGCCGCTTGCCGACCTGGCCGCCCTTGTCGAGGATATGCCGGGTCTCGTTCAGATGCGCCTCGAGCCGGGACAGCTCCTCGGCGATATCGATGCGGATGCCGTAGACGGTCGCCTCCTGGCGGATGCGCTCGCCGATCTCGTCGCGCGACATCGACGGCATGCCGTTCGGCGCGACCAGGTTGAAGGCCTCCTGCAGGCGCTCGGTCAGTTTTTCCTGGTGCTGCGCGATCAGGTCCGGCACCGCGGGCGCCAGGCGCTGCACGATCGCCAGCATCGCGTCGATGCGGTCCACCAGCGTGGCCTTGAGCGCATCGCCCTCGCGGCGGCGCGCTTCGAGCAGCTGCGCCAGCGCGTCCTTGGCGGCGCCGAGCACCGCTTCGCGCAGCGCGTCCTGCGACAGCTCGGGCTCGATCAGCACGCCGGGCCAGCGCAGGATCTCGCCCATGCGCAGCGTGCCGGCCTGGTCGAAGGTCTGCGCGACGGTGGCCTCGAGCTCGCGCAGCTGCGCCAGCAGGCCGGTATTGAGCGCCAGCGCCGCGCCGCCCGCGTCGGTGCGCTGCAGGTTGATGCGGCACTCGAGCTTGCCGCGCGACAACTTGGCCATCAGCATCTCGCGCAGGGCCGGCTCGAAGGCGCGGCATTCTTCCGGCGCGCGGAACAGCAGATCGAGGAAGCGCGAATTGACGGTGCGGAATTCGACCGACACGGCGGCGGTCCTGCCGCTGGGCGCGCCATGCGCGTCGGTCAGCGGTGCCTGGCGCGTCGCCAGGCCATATCCGGTCATGCTATGGATCATGGATTCGTCTCTTGAAGGGGCTGGCGGCGAGGACCGCACGGCGCGGCGATCGCGGCCGGCCCGGCAGGTGGGCTGACCAACACTGTAATGAACACTGTATTGTAAAGAACTTTGCCCCGCGGGCCCCGCGGGGGCCCGGTCCGGCTCATGCGGACCCATGGCGCAGCCACGCGGACCCATGCCAGGCCCATGCCAGGCCCATACCCGCCCATCGCGGGCTCCGTGGCCGGCTCCATCGCCGGACCCCAACCTGGCGTCCGACCGCCCGCGCGCCGCCCTCCCCGCCAGCGTCCCGCGCCGCCCGGCGTTAAAATCGCGCCTGTTCCCCGATTTCCCTTCCAAGAGAGCCTCCATGCGACCCAGTGGACGCGCGGCCGATGCGCTGCGCCCGATCACCCTGACCCGCCATTACACCCGGCACGCCGAAGGTGCGGTGCTGACCGCCTTCGGCGACACCAAGGTGCTGTGCACCGCCAGCGTGCTGGCCAAGGTGCCGCCCCACAAGAAGGGCAGCGGCGAAGGCTGGGTGACGGCCGAATACGGCATGCTGCCGCGCGCCACCCATACCCGCTCGGATCGCGAGGCCGCGCGCGGCAAGCAGTCGGGGCGCACGCAGGAGATCCAGCGCCTGATCGGCCGTGCGCTGCGCTCCGTGTTCGATCTGTCCAAGCTCGGCGAATACACGCTGCAGCTCGACTGCGACGTGCTGCAGGCCGATGGCGGCACCCGCACCGCCGCGATCACCGGCGCCTTCGTCGCCGCGCACGACGCCGTCTCGGTGATGCTGCGCGACGGCCTGATTACCGCAAGCCCGATCCGCGACTTCGTCGCCGCGGTATCGGTCGGCATGGTCGACGGCGTGCCGGTGCTCGACCTCGACTACGCCGAGGACAGCGCCTGCGACACCGACATGAACGTGGTGATGACGGGCAGCGGCGGCTTCGTCGAGGTCCAGGGCACCGCCGAGGGCGTACCGTTCTCGCGCGCGCAGCTCGACGCGATGACGCAGCTGGCCGAGCGCGGCATCGCCCAGCTGGTCACGATGCAGCGCCAGGCGCTGGATCTGGCATGACGGCGGACATGAACACGGGCATGACGACGGGCATCGCGATGCGCGCGCCGCAACGCCTGGTGCTGGCCTCGAACAACGCGGGCAAGCTGCGCGAGTTCGGCGCGCTGCTGGCACCGCTGGGCTTCGACGTGGTGCCGCAGCGAGAGCTGGGCATCCCCGAGGCCGAGGAACCGCACGTGACCTTCGTCGAGAACGCGCTGGCCAAGGCGCGCCATGCCAGCCGCCTGTCGGGCCTGCCGGCGCTGGCCGACGACTCCGGCATCAGCGTCGATGCGCTGGGCGGCGCGCCCGGCGTCTACTCGGCCCGCTACGCGCAGCTGGCCGGCAAGGAGAAGAGCGATGCCGCCAACAACGCGCATCTGATCGCCGAACTGGCGGGCCAGGCCAACCGCCGCGCCCACTACTACTGCGTGCTGGTGCTGGTGCGGCACGCCGACGATCCGTGCCCGATCATCGCGGAAGGCCGCTGGGACGGCGAGGTCGTCGACACCCCGCGCGGCGACGGCGGCTTCGGCTACGACCCGTACTTCCTGCTGCCGGCGCTGGGCAAGACCGCCGCCGAGCTGTCGGCCGAAGAGAAGAACCGCGTCAGCCATCGTGCGCTGGCATTGCAGGCGCTGTGCGAGCGGCTGCGCCGGGATGCGGCCGCCCCCACCGCCCCCACCGCCGCCCACGGCCAGCCATGATTCCGATCGTTCCCGTCCCGGCTTCCGGCGCCGCCGCGCCCGCCCCTGCTGCATCGGGCGGCGACAGCGTCGGCCTGTGGCTCAAGCCGGGGCAGATCTCGCTGCCGGCCTCGCCGCCGCTGTCGCTGTATGTGCATGTGCCCTGGTGCGTGCGCAAATGCCCGTACTGCGACTTCAATTCGCACGCGGCGCCCGACGGCAGCGAGATTCCCGAGGCCGCGTACCTGGACGCGCTGCGCGCGGACCTCGAGCAGTCGCTGCCGCTGGTTTGGGGACGCCCCGTGCATACGGTCTTCATCGGCGGCGGCACGCCGAGCCTGCTGTCGGCCGCCGGCATGGACCGTCTGCTGTCCGACATCCGCGCGCTGCTGCCGCTGGACGCCGATGCCGAGATCACGATGGAGGCCAACCCCGGCACCTTCGAGGCCGAACGCTTCGCCAGCTATCGCGCCAGCGGCATCAACCGGCTGTCGATCGGCATCCAGAGCTTCGACGACGAACACCTGCAGGCGCTGGGCCGCATCCACGGCGGCGCCGAGGCCCGGGCCGCGATCGACATCGCGCTGCGCCACTTCGACAACGTCAATCTGGACCTGATGTATGCGCTGCCCCAACAGACGCTGGCGCAGTGCCGGCAGGACGTCGAGACGGCGCTGTCGTACCGCACCTCGCACCTGTCGCTGTACCACCTGACGCTGGAGCCGAACACGCTGTTCGCGCGCTTTCCGCCGGCGCTGCCCGACGACGACACCGCCTACGAGATGCAGGACTGGATCGAGGCGCGCACCGCCGAGGCCGGGTATCGCCATTACGAGACCTCGGCCTATGCGCAGCCGCATCGCGAGGCGCGCCACAACCTGAACTACTGGCGGTTCGGCGACTACCTCGGCATCGGCGCGGGCGCGCACGGCAAGCTGTCGTTCCCGCATCGCGTGCTGCGCCAGATGCGCTACAAGCATCCGGCCACCTATATGGCGCAGGCGATGGCCGGCAACGCAGTACAGGAGGCGCGCGACGTCGATGCGACCGAGCTGCCGTTCGAGTTCATGCTGAACGCGCTGCGGCTGACCGACGGCGTGCCGGCGAGCCTGTTCCACGACCACACCGGCCTGCCGCTGCATGCGATCCGGCGCGAGCTGGCGCTGGCGACGGACAAGGGCCTGCTGGACCCGGACCCGACCGTGATCCGCCCGACCGAGCTGGGCCGGCGCTTCCTGAACGACCTGCAGGAGATCTTCCTGAAGTCGTGAGGCGCAGCGGCCGAACCCGCCGCACCAAAGAAAAAGGCCGCAGTTCAGACTTGCGGCCTTTTTCCATGTCACGCTGCCATCGCAGCGGCGGACATCGCGTCAGCGTCAGATCGGCGACGCCATGTCGTTGGCGACCTGCACGCGCTGGCCGACCTGCAGATTGTTGGCCTGGCGCTGCGTGACGGTGGCCATGCGGCCATCGTCCAGGCGCACGTGCACGCGATAGACGGTTTCCATGCCGCCGGTGGCGCGCTGTTCGATCTGGTTGCCGGCCACGCCGCCCGCCACCGCACCGCCGATGGTCGCGATGGTCTGGCCGCGGCCGCCACCGATCTGGTGGCCGAGCAGGCCGCCGGCGAGGCCGCCGATCACCGTGCCGAGCAGACCCGAGCTGGCGCCGCGCGGTTGCTGGATCGGCTCGATCGCTTCGACGCGGCCGTAGAACACCGAGCCCGCGGGCGCCTGGTAGGCCCCCTGGCCGGTCTGGTAGCCGGCATTGGGGGCACCGTAGCCATAACCGCCACCGGGCGCCGCGCAGCCGGCGGTGCCGATTGCCGCGGCCAGCGCAGCGGTGCCCAACAAAGTCTTGCCATTCATTTAATGTTCTCCTGACTGGGACGAGAAGAGACGGGATGCGGCGCGGCGCCGCTCCCTCCTGCCCTAGGAGATATACATCCAGACAAGGTTCCGCGATGTCGGACGGACGCCGACAGCCCGCGTTTCTTGTCTTCCCGCGGTGCAAGATGTGTAACGAGGCGTTTCCCTGGCCGTTTCCGCGGCCTTTCCGCGGCCCGTTTGCCGCCCCGTTTCCCGGGCCCAACCCGCCTTGCTATAATGCGCGGCCGGTCGCAAGGCCGGCCATCAAGGGGACTGGAGACGTGGCCGAGTGGTTTAAGGCAGCAGTCTTGAAAACTGCCGATGGGGTGACCCATCCGTGAGTTCGAATCTCACCGTCTCCGCCATCCGAGGCACAAGGTCCCGGCCCCATCGCGGCCTTCATCGCGGCCTTCTCTCCGCCCTCACCGCCTTCTCCGCCCTTATTGCCCGACCTTATTGCCGGCCCTTGTTCCCGGGCACGTATCCGGGTCCTTATTCCCGGCCCTTCATCCCCCACACATCCCAAGGCCACGTGACTACGGCCATATCCGCGCGACCATAAAAAAGCCCCGCACAGGGCGGGGCAACGACATGTCGTGGAGAGAATCGCCGATCGCCGATCGTCAATCTCAATCGATGGTGATCTTGCCGGTCTCGATCACGTTCTTCCAGCGCTGCAGTTCCTGGTTCTCGAACTGCGCGAACTGCTCCGGCGTATTGGCGACGACCTCGAAGCCCGTCTCGGCCAGCTTGGCGCGCATCTTCGGATCGGTCAGCGAGCTGACCAGCGCACCGTGCAGGCGCGACTTGACGTTGGCCGGCAGTCCGCGCGGGGCGGCAACCGCCTGCCACGAGTAGACCTCGACGTCCTTGACGCCCGCTTCGGCCAGCGTCGGCACGTCCGGCAGCAGCGGCGAGCGCTTCTCCGAGGTAATCGCCAGCGCCTTCAGCTTGCCGGCCTTGATGTGCTGGATCACCGCGTTGATGTTCTGGAACGAGACCTCGACCTGGCCGGCCAGCAGATCCTGGATCGCCGGGCCGCCGCCCTTGTACGGCACGTGCAGGCCGGTGGTGCCGGTCTTCTGCCAGAACAGCGCCGCGGTCAGGTGGTCGGACGAACCGGCGCCCGACGAGGCGAAGCTGACCTTGCCCGGGTTCTTCTTCATATGGGCCACCAGATCCTGCACGCTGCGCGCCGCCACCGACGGATTGGCGACCAGCACGTTGGGGGCGCGCACCGCGACCGTCAGCAGGTCGAAGTCCTTGGCCGGATCGTACGGCAGGTTCTTCTGCAGGAAGGGGTTGACCGCGTAGACGCCGATCGACGCGATCATGATCGTGTAGCCGTCGGGCGGCGCGCGCTTGACCATCGCCGCGCCGATCGCGCCGGTCGCGCCCGGACGGTTCTCGACCACGAAGGGCTGGCCCAGCTTTTCGTTCAGCGGCTGCGCCAGCATGCGCGCGATGGTGTCGGTCGAACCGCCCGGCGGGAACGGCACCACCACGGTCACCGGTTTCTGCGGCCAGTCCTGCGCGGCGGCGGTGCCGGTGGCCAGCAGGCCGGCGGCGAACGCGCCGGCCAGCACGCCCGCCGTCAGCATCAGCCGCGGCAGGCGGCGCACACAGGTTTGCGCGGTCGCGGCGGCGCCGCGCAGGAAGTGGGTCTTGCTCATGTTGTCTCCTGAATCTCTGCTCGTGGTCGAGCTGCGGTCGTTAGATGATGTCGTTTCGATGTCGTCGCTTCGACGATGGTGTTTCGGATACCGGCGGCGATGCCGCCGAATCCCGCTACCGCACCATGCACGGCGCCTTGTTGTCGAATTTCCAGCCCGGGATCAGGAACTGCATCGCCACCGCGTCGTCGCGCGCCCCCAGTCCCATGTTGCGATAGGTCTGATGGGCCTTGTCCAGCTCGGCCATGTCGATCTCGACGCCGAGGCCGGGGCGCTTGGGCACCTGCACCATGCCGCCTTCGATCTTCAGCGGCTCCTTGGTCAGGCGCTGGCCGTCCTGCCAGATCCAGTGCGTGTCGATCGCGGTGACACGCCCCGGCGCGGCCGCGGCCACATGGGTGAACATCGCCAGCGAGATATCGAAGTGGTTGTTCGAATGCGAGCCCCATGTGAGCCCCCACTCCGCGCACATCTGCGCGACGCGCACCGAGCCCTGCATGGTCCAGAAGTGCGGATCGGCCAGCGGAATGTCGACCGACTGCAGCCGCACGGCATGGCCCATCTGCCGCCAGTCGGTGGCGATCATGTTGGTCGCGGTCGGCAGCCCGGTGGCGGTGCGGAATTCGGCCATGATCTCGCGGCCCGAATAGCCGTCCTCGGCGCCGCACGGGTCCTCGGCGTAGGCGAGCACGCCATGCTTGTCGCGGCACAGCCGGACCGCCTCGGCCAGCGACCAGGCGCCGTTCGGATCGAGCGTGATGCGGGCCTTGGGAAAGCGCTCGGCCAGCGCGACGATCGCTTCCATCTCCTCGTCGCCGCGCAGCACGCCGCCCTTGAGCTTGAAGTCGTTGAAACCGTAGCGCTGGTAGGCGGCCTCGGCCAGGCGCACCACCGCCTCGGGCGTCATCGCCTCCTCGTTGCGCAGCCGGAACCAGGCATCGTCGGCATCGGCTTCCTGGCGATACGGCAGCGTGGTGCGCTTGCGGTCGCCGATATAGAACAGATAGCCGAGCATCTCGACGGCGTCGCGCTGCTGCCCTTCGCCGAGCAGCGCGGCGACCGGCACGTCCAGGTGCTTGCCCAGCAGGTCGAGCAGCGCCGCTTCCAGCGCGGTGACCGCATGGATCGTGATGCGCAGATCGAAGGTCTGCAGGCCGCGCCCGCCCGCATCGCGGCTGGCGAAGGCCTGCCGCACGCGATTGAGCACCGCCTGGTAGGCGCCGATCGGCTGGCCGACCACCAGCGGGCGGGCGTCCTCCAGCGTCTGCCGGATACCCTCGCCGCCCGGCACCTCGCCGACGCCGGTACGGCCGGCGCTGTCCTTGAGCAGCACCACATTGCGCGTGAAGAAGGGACCGTGGGCGCCCGACAGGTTCATCAGCATGCTGTCGTGGCCGGCGACCGGGATCACGGTCAGTTCGGTGACGACGGGCGTGGCGCCCGGCGCGGAGATCGATTGGTCTGTCATGAAGCGTCTCGGAATGCTGTCTCGGATGGCTTTTTGTCTCCCGGCCCGGGGCACACCCGATGGTGGCACGGAGCGGGACGAGGTAAAGTCGGTTATCAGTCGTCGTATAACTTACGACGCAGTATAATGAGCCGTTCCAGAACCGGTCAAGCACCGTACTTACCCTATGAAAGCCTCGACCTTGGCCCCCACTCCGCTTCGCCGCCGCGGCCGCACGCTGGCCGAAGAAGCGGTCGCCAGCCTGACCGACAGCATTCGCCAGGGCACGCTGCGCCCCGGCGACAAGCTGCCCACCGAATCGGAAATCATGGCCACGCTCGGCGTCAGCCGCACCGTGGTGCGCGAGGCGCTGTCCCGCCTGCAGGCGAGCGGCCTGGTCGAGACCCGCCACGGCATCGGCACCTTCGTGCTGACGCCGCCCCCGGCCGAATCGGCCTCCCCCTTCCGCATCGATCCGTCGGCCATGGTTACCGCGATGGACGTGCTGGCGATGCTGGAATTCCGCGTCAGCATCGAGGCCGAGGCCGCCGGCTTGGCCGCCGTGCGGCGCGGCGACGCCGATCTGGCCGAGATGCGGCGCGCGCTGGACGAGCTGAAGCGCACCGCCGCTTCCGGGGGCGATTCGGTCGCCTCCGACTTCGCCTTCCACCTGGCCGTCGCGCGCGCCACCGGCAACCGCTACTTCAGCGAGATGCTGGGCCATCTTGGCGCCTCGGTGATCCCGCGCGGCCGGCTGCACGTCACGCCCGGCGACCGCGAGCAATATCTGGAACGGGTCAACTTCGAGCACGACAGCATCTACGACGCGATCGAGCGCCGCGACCCCGATGGCGCCAAGGCGGCGATGCGCATGCATCTGACCAACAGCCGCGAACGCCTGCGCAAGGCATCGGCAGCGGCCGCCAGCACCCCCGCCTGACCCCGGCACGCCGGCGCCGAGGGTTAACCCCCGGCGCCGGGCTCTTGCGTCTTAGTTGTACGATGTCTTATGATGACGTTCATCGAGCGGCGCCTCGGCTTCCTTGTCCCGGCGCCGCCACCGTCCAACGTTGCGCATTCGGGCACGCCGCCCGGCCTTTTCATCGGAAACCACCATGTCCCTGAACCCCCAAGACCTCAAACAGATCATCAGCGCCGGCCTGCTGTCGTTCCCGGTGACCGATTTCGACGCCAACGGCGACTTCGCCGCGGCCTCCTACGCCAAGCGTCTCGAATGGCTCGCCCCGTACGGCGCCAGCGCGCTGTTCGCCGCCGGCGGCACCGGCGAGTTCTTCTCGCTGGCCCCGAACGAGTACAGCGACATCATCCGCACCGCGGTCGATACCTGCCGCGGCAAGGTGCCGATCATCGCCGGCGCCGGCGGCCCGACCCGCGTCGCGATCGCCTATGCGCAGGAGGCCGAGCGCCTGGGCGCCCACGGCGTGCTGCTGCTGCCCCACTACCTGACCGAAGCCAGCCCGGAAGGCATCGCCAACCACGTCGAGGCGGTCTGCCGCTCGGTGTCCTGCGGCGTGATCGTCTACAACCGCGCGGTGTGCCGCCTGAATGCGGTGCAGCTGGAACGGCTGGCCGAGCGCTGCCCGAACCTGATCGGCTACAAGGACGGCCTGGGCGACATCGAGCTGATGGTGTCGATCCGCCGCCGGCTGGGCGAGCGCTTCGCCTACCTGGGCGGGCTGCCGACGGCCGAGGTCTACGCCGCGGCCTATCGCGCGCTGGGCGTGCCGGTCTACTCGTCGGCGGTGTTCAACTTCATCCCGAAGACCGCGATGGATTTCTATCGCGCCATCGCCGCCGAGGATCACGAGACCGTCGGCCGCCTGATCGATACCTTCTTCCTGCCCTACCTCGACATCCGCAACCGCAAGCAGGGCTACGCGGTCAGCATCATCAAGGCGGGCGCCCGCCTGGTCGGCCACGACGCAGGCCCGGTGCGCGCGCCGCTGACCGATCTGAGCGAAGAGGAATGCGCGATGCTGCAACGGCTGATCGACAAGGTCGGCGGCCAGTAACGCTGTTCGTTCGTGCGCGCGCCGCGGCCGGCCATGCCGGCGCGGCGCGCGCCATGATGCCCCCGGCGCATCGGCCGCCCCCGGTCTGGAACCGCGGCGGCCGCTGCGCCATCGACGTTTTCAGGAGAAGCCAATGAAGATCACCGGAGAGATGCTGATCGGCGCCAGCGCCGTGCGCGGCCAGGACGCCGTGCTGCAGGCGATCGATCCCGCCACCGGCGCGACGCTGGGCCCCGACTTCCACGGCGGCGGCGCGGCCGAGGTCGACCGTGCCTGCGTGCTGGCCGAACAGGCCTTCGATCCCTTCCGCAACACGCTGCCGGAACAGCGCGCCGCCTTTCTGGAGCGCATCGCCGACGGCATCGAGGCGCTCGGCGACACGCTGATCGAACGCGCCCATCGCGAGAGCGGCCTGCCGCTGGCGCGTCTGCAGGGCGAACGCGGCCGCACCGCCAATCAGCTGCGTCTGTTCGCCCGCGTACTGCGCGACGGCCGCTGGCAGCAGGCCACCTGGGACAGCGCGCTGCCCGAGCGCACGCCGCCGCGTCCCGACCTGCGCATGCAGAACATCGCGCTGGGCCCGGTGGCGGTATTCGGCGCCAGCAACTTCCCGCTCGCGTTCTCGGTGGCCGGCGGCGATACCGCGTCGGCGCTGGCGGCGGGCTGCCCGGTCGTCGCCAAGTCGCACCCCGCCCATCTGGGTACCTCCGAGCTGGTCGGCCGCGTGATTCAGCAGGCGGTGGCCGACGCCGGCCTGCCGGAAGGCGTGTTCTCGCTGGTGCTGGGCGCCGGCAACGAGATCGGCACCGCGCTGGTCGCGCATCCGGCGATCCAGGCGGTGGGCTTCACCGGCTCGCGCGGCGGCGGCCTGGCGCTGACGCGCGTGGCGCAGCAGCGGCCGCAGCCGATCCCGGTCTATGCCGAGATGAGCAGCATCAATCCGGTGTTCCTGATGCCGGCGGCGCTGGCCGCGCGCGGCGAACGCATCGCCGCCGAGCTGATCGACTCGCTGGTGATGGGGGTCGGCCAGTTCTGCACCAACCCGGGCCTCGTGATCGCCATCGACAGCCCGGCGCTGGCCGCCTTCCGCGCGGCCGCGGTGCAGGCGCTGGGCGGCAAGCCCGCCGGCACGATGCTGACGCCGGGCATCCATCAGGCCTATCAGCAGGGCGTGGCCAGGCTTGGCGAGATCAACGGCCTGCAGCGCATCGGCACGGGCCTGGCCGGCACCGGCCCCAACCAGGCCTGCGCCGCGATGTTCGAGACCAGCGCCGCGCAGTTCATCGCCGACCATCGGATGCAGGCCGAGGTGTTCGGTCCGTCTTCGGTACTGGTGACCTGCCGGGACATCGACGAGATGACCGCGCTGACGCGCAGCCTGGAGGGCCAGCTGACCGCGACCGTGCACGCCGATGCCGGCGACCACGCGGCCGCGCGGCAACTGCTGCCGGTGCTCGAGCGCAAGGCCGGACGGGTGCTGTTCAACGGCTATCCGACCGGCGTGGAAGTTTCCTACGCGATGGTGCATGGCGGCCCGTTCCCGGCCACCTCCGACGCGCGCACGACCTCGGTCGGCGCCGCGGCGATCGCGCGCTTCCTGCGTCCGGTCTGCTATCAGAACGTGCCCGGCGAACTGCTGCCGCCGGCGCTGCGCGACGACAATCCGCTGGGGCTCTGGCGGCTGCGCGACGGCGAGCTGACGCGCGCCTGACACGATCCTGCCGCAAGGGGGGCGCCGCCCGGCGCCCTCTGCCACGGCTGAACGCGGCCATTCCCAGGCCCGGCGCGGCCCGCTATGCGAGCCATCCCACAGTCGCCGGGGAGAAGCGCAAGTACAGTGACGTCATCACCGTCACGCGTCTCCCGCCACGACCAAGGATCGCCACCATGAATGCTCCGCCGCGCGCCGAACGCATCCCTCCCGCCGCCGCCCATGTGGTGGTGGTCGGACCGGTGCGGAACTGCGGCGCGACCATCGCGGAGGAAGTGGCCCGCTTTCGCAGCATCCTGTCCGGCTTCGCCTCGGTCGGCTTCCTGTTGATCGAAAGCGACTCGGTGGACGATTCGGTGCCGCGGCTGCGGCAGCTCGCCGCGCAGGTGCCGGGCTTTGTCTTCGAGTCGATGGGCACGCTGCGCGATCGCCATCCGATCCGATGCGACCGCATCGCGGTCTGCCGCAATGTCTATGTCGAGCGCGTGGCCAACGACCCGCGCTATCGCCATATCGACTACGTGATGGCCGCCGATCTGGACAACATCAATCATCAGCTGAGCGCCGAGGCGGTGCTCAGCTGCTGGCGCAGCGACGTCGACTGGAGCGTGATGACGGCCAACCAGCGGCTGGGCTACTACGATATCTGGGCCCTGCGGCATCCGGCCTGGGCGCCGCTAGACTGCTGGGCGGCCTATCGCGAGATGGCCGCGGTGGTCGGCCATCGCCAGGCGGTCGAAATGTGCGTCGCCTCCAAGCAGGTCCGCGTGCCGTCTGACGCCGCGCCGATCGAGGTCGAGTCGGCGTTCGGCGGCTTCGCGGTCTACCGCAGGGACGCCTTTGTGACAGGGCGCTATGTGGGCCTCGATGCAAACGGCGGGGAAGTCAACGAGCACATCAGTTTCCACGCCGATCTGCGCGCGCGGGGCCATCGCATCTATATCAACCCGGCGATGATCAATGCCGATTTCACCGAGCACACCTACTACAAGACCCGCCTGGGGCATCTGCGCAAGGAACTGATGTGGCGGGTGCGCGAGGCCGCCGATTCGCTGCATTGCCGCGAACAGCTCGAAGCGGCCATCGACGCGATCAAGAAGAGGCTGGCCGGGTCGATGGAGCGCCCCGGCAAGCTGCGCTGACGCACGGGGCCGTGCCGCGGGCGCTCAGGCCCCTCCCTTCACCCTGCCCTTCATCCGTGCCCTTCAGGCCGCCGCGCGCAGCGGTGCGGCGGCGCTGGCCGTGGAAGCGGAAGCCGGAGCCTGGGCGGCCGGGGCGATGGACGTGCCGGGCGCGGCAATGCCGCTGCTGCGCGAGCGCCCCGAGCTCAGATAGCCCGCGATCGATTCCTGCGTGACCTCGCCCAGATAGACGCCCTCGGCGTCGACCACCGGCAGCCAGCTGGTGTTGTGCTGGTACATGCGCGACAGCACGATGCGCAAATGTTCGTCGAAGGCCGCGGTCGCGGCGAACGGACGCAGCACGTCGCCGCAGGCCTGCTTGCCCGCGGCCGGATTGCGCGCATCGCGGCGCGCCACATAGCCCAGCGCGCGCTGGCCCGCATCGAGCACCGGCAGGTAGCGCACGTCGGCGTCGTCCATCAGCCCCAGCGCCTGCGCCAGCGGCATGTCGGGCGTCGCGGTCGCGCCCATGGTGGCGGCGTCCCCGGCCCGCACCAGCAGCAGGCGCTTGAGCGTGTTGTCGTGGCCGACGAAGGCCTGCACGAACTCATCGGCCGGATGCGCCAGCAGCGCGTCCGGATGATCGAACTGGACCAGCTTGCCGGCGCGGAACACCGCGACCTTGTCGGCCAGCTTGATCGCCTCGTCGATGTCGTGCGAGACCATGATCACGGTCTTGCCAAGCTGCCGCTGCATCTGCAGGAATTCGTTCTGGATGCTTTCGCGGTTGATCGGATCGACCGCGCCGAACGGCTCGTCCATCAGCAGCACCGGCGCGTCGGCGGCGAGCGCGCGGATCACGCCGATGCGCTGCTGCTGGCCGCCCGACAGCTCGCGCGGATAGCGCGACAGCATCCGGTTCGGATCGAGCTGCACCATCGCCATCAGTTCGCGCGCGCGTTCGCGGCAGCGCTGCTTGTCCCAGCCCAGCAGGCGCGGCACCACGGTGATGTTCTGCTCGATCGTCATGTTGGGGAACAGGCCGATCTGCTGGATCACGTAGCCGATCTTGCGGCGCAGCGCGACCTCGTCGATGCCGGCGGTGTCCTCGCCCTCGATCAGCACGCGGCCCGAGGTCGGCGGGATCAGCCGGTTGATCATCTTCAGCGTGGTGGTCTTGCCGCAGCCCGACGGGCCGAGGAATACGCAGATCTCGCCGCGCGGCACCGTCAGCGACACCGAGTCGACGGCGCGCACCAGCGCGCCATCCTTCTGCGTGAACGATTTGCTCAGTTGGTCCAGTTCGATCATGTGCGGATTCCTTTGGGCGTCAGCACGCGCTGCAACCATTGCAGGCACACGTCCGCCACGATGGCGAGCAGGCTGACCAGGACGGCGCCCACCGCGAGTTTGCTCATATTGCTCTGGCTGATCGCTTGCAGGATCAGCACGCCGAGGCCGCCGGCGCCGATCAGCGCGGCGATGGTGGCCACGCCGATGTTCATCACCACCGCGGTGCGCACACCGCCGAGGATCACCGGCACCGCCAGCGGCAGGTCGACCAGCCGCATGCGCTGCCAGGTGGTCATGCCGATGCCGCGCCCGGCCTCCTGGATGCCGCTGTCGATGCCGGCCAGCGCCACATAGGTGTTGCGCAGGATCGGCAGCAGCGAATACAGGAACACCGCGGTAACGGCCGGCAGGTAGCCGAGCGCGTGGCCGAAACGCGCGAACACTGGGATCATCAGGCCGAACAGCGCGATCGACGGGATCGTCAGCACCACCGTGGCCAGCGTCATCATCGGCGTGGCCAGCCAGCGCCAGCGCGTGGCCAGGATGCCGAGCGGCACCCCGATCAGGATCGCCAGCCCGACCGCCGCGCCGACCAGCGCGAGATGCTCGCCGGTCATCTTCAGCAGCGTCGGCCAGCTGTGTTGCAGATAGGAAATCAGGTCCATGGATTGTCCGTGGTTGTCCGTGGTTGTCCGTGGGCGTCCCGGCGCAGGCGTCAGATCAGCCCGTGCTGGCGCAGGAAGTCGGCCGCGACGGCATCGACCGGTTTCTGTTCGATGTCGACGCGGTAGTTCATCTCCGTCATCGACGCGTTGTCGAGCGCCGCGGCCAGCGCGTTCAGCAGCTCGGCCAGCTGCGGATGCGCGTCGAGCACCGCCTTGCGCACCACCGGCACCGCCTGGTAGGCCGGGAAGAAGCCCTTGTCGTCGCGCAGCAGCACCAGGTCGAAGCCCTTGACGCGGCCGTCGGTGGCGTACACCAGGCCGGTCTGGACCTGGTCGTTGCGCAGCGCGGTGTAGACCAGGCCCGGATCGAGCTGGATCACGTCGCGCCGCGTCCATGGCAGCCCGTAGGCGGCCTTCAGCGGCTCCAGGCCGTCGGGGCGCGCGGCGAACTCCATGTCGACCGCGAAGGCGTGGCGCTTGTCCTCGCCGTCGGCGCGGATCTTGTCCGCGAGCTCCGACAGCGAGCTCACGCCGGCGGCTTCGGCGCGGTGGCGCGGCATCGCCAGCGCATAGGTGTTGTTGATCGTCGAGGGCTGCAGCCACACCAGGCCCTTGGCCGCATCCAGTGCCTTGACGCGGGCGTAGCTCTGCTCGGCATCGAGTTTTTCCTCGACGCGGTTGAACACGATCAGCGCGGTACCGGTGTAGTCCCACACCACGTCGAGCTGGCCGCTCTCCATCGCCTGGCGCATCAGCGTGCTGCCCAGTCCGGCGGTCAGCTCGGTGGTCAGGCCCTTGGCGCGCAGGTACTGCGAGGTCATCGACGACAGGATCAGCTGCTCGGTGAAATTCTTGCCGCCCACGCGCACCGGATCGGCGGCCGCCGCGGGGGCGTTCGCCAGCAGCGCGGCGATGCTCAGCAGGGCGGCCATCCACGTGCGCGGACGAAGCGATCGAATCAGCGTCATGGTGTTCTCCTTGAGGTTCCGCTTCATGCCGCCAGCCCTCGCCGGCGCAGGTAGAAGCGTCCGCCCGCGGCGAACAGCGCGTCGAGCGCCAGCGCCAGCAGCGCGGTGGCCGCGGCGCCCAGCAGCAGCAGCGACGGCTTGTTCAGGTAGATGCCGGGGAAGATCAGTTCGCCGAGGCTGTTGGCGCCGATCAGGAACGACAGCGGCACGGTGCCGACGTTGATGACCAGGCTGGTACGCACGCCGGCCAGGATCACTGGCATCGCGTTGGGCAGCTCGACCCGCAGCAGGCGCTGGCGCGGCGTCATGCCGATGCCCTTGGCCGCTTCCAGCAGCGCGGGCGGCAGGCCGCGCAGCCCCTCGCAGGTATTGCGCACGATCGGCAGCAGCGAGGCCAGCCACAGCGCCAGCACCGCCGGCCGCTCGCCGATGCCGAGCACGGCCAGCGACAGCGCCAGCACCGCCAGCGACGGCACGGTATTGCCGATATTGAAAACCTGCATCAGCCGGTCGGCCCAGCGCCGCAGCGCCGGCCGCGACAGCAGGATGCCGGCGGGCACGCCGGTGGCGAGCGCCAGGGCCATCGACCACGCCACCAGGCGCAGGTGATCGGCCACGTCGTAAAGCAGGCGTTCGCGGTGCTCGGCGATCGTGTCGACGCCGACCCAGGCCAGCAGGCCCGCCAGTGCCAACACGATGAAACCGGCCCAGCCGAGTCCACGCCAGATTCGCAGAGACATCTTTCCTCCCGTAAGCCGGCCGGCGTCGCGATCGGCGGATCGACGACGGACGGCGACAAAAGCGCGGCGCGGCAAGGCGCGACGGCCGCGACGGCGGTCCATGAAGGGACGACGGCAACGGACCAGCGCAATGGCGGGACCCGATGGGGACATGCGCCATGGCGGCGGACCCGGCCGGGTCCAGGCTAGATTGGTGCTGTCCGCCATGACCGGCGGGATGCCGGCGGACGGACGGGGGGCGCCCATTGCCGCAAAAGGGGGGGCGAGGCGATGGGAGCCCGGTGACGGACCGCGGGGCCGCCCGGAACGGGCGGGCGTCAGCGGCCCTGGCGCGGCGCTGCGGGTCGGTGCGACGGTCGGGCGACGGTGGACGCGGCGGCCAGCGGTGAGCCGGGCTACGCATGGACGGTCGCGGACGGTCGGTCAGACCTCGCAGGCCAGTGGCAGCGCAAAATTGAAGGTTCCGACGCGCCGCCGGATCAATCGGCCGTGGTCACGAATCGGCCGCGCCGAGCGCGAAGCTCAAGCGGCTAATTTGCAACAACGGATGGCAAAGAGGTCGCTATTCTAACCAACTTCAGCGATCTTGTCACCCCGGTCGGTATCGGGCGGCTTTCTGCCGTCATGTTGCGCCTTCCCGGCCAGTCAAAAGCGGGCCTCGCCACGGCCTTTTCCCGAACTCCTGGCGTCCCGTCCGCGTTCCATCCGTGCTCACAAACGAGCTGCGATCGTCCCACCTACGGAACGCTCTTTTGTCCTTCGCCCGGCTACCGCTTTTCCGCCAATCCCTTACATTGACTGGGTAACGCGGCGCGAGGCGCCGCTCGCCAAGACACAGGAGATCCGACATGGACGACATCCGCAACCCGAACGACGCCACCACCATCCCGGCCACCGCCGGGGAATCGGTGCAGCGCACCCGCACCATCGACCGCGTGGTGCGCGGCATCGCCACCTCCGACGGCGCCGGCGTCAAGCTGACCCGCGTGCTGACGCAGAACCTGCAGCGCCGGCTGGACCCGTTCCTGATGCTCGACGCCTTCGGCACCGACCGGGCCGACGACTACATCGGCGGCTTTCCGGCCCACCCGCATCGCGGCTTCGAAACCATCACCTACATGCTGGCCGGCCGCATGCGCCATCGCGACAGCGCCGGCAACGAGGGCCTGCTGGAGAACGGCGGCGCGCAATGGATGGTGGCCGGCGCCGGCGTCGTGCATTCGGAGATGCCGGAGCAGCAGGACGGCCGCATGGAGGGCTTCCAGCTGTGGCTGAACCTGCCGGCCAGCGACAAGATGACGGCACCGTGGTACCGCGACCTGCCGGCCGCGGCGATCCCGACCGTCGCGCTGCCGGTCGGCGCGGTGGTGCGCGTGCTCGCCGGCGCCTCGCACGGCGTGCAGGGCGCGATGACGCGGCCCGTCACCGAACCGCTGTACCTGGACGTCGCGCTGCCGGCCGGGCAATCGTTCGCGCAGGCTCTGCCTGCCGGGCATAACGCCTTCGTCTACGTCTATCGGGGCGAGGTCAGCATCGGCGAGGGCGACGCGCTCGCCGCGCTCGACGCGCAGCGGATGGGCGTGCTGGCCAACGAGGCCGATGCCGACGGCGTGATCGTCAAGGCCACGCAGGATGCGCGCTTCCTGCTGATCGCCGGCAAGCCGCTGGGCGAGCCCATCGTGCAGTACGGGCCGTTCGTGATGAACAGCGAGGCGCAGATCCACCAGGCGCTGAGCGACTTCCGCGACGGGCGGTTCGAGGGGAAGGTGCAGAGCGCGGGGTAAGGCCGGCCCTCTCCCCGACCCTCTCCCGCAAGCGGGAGAGGGAGAACACCCACCGACCCGTGACATGCCGCGGGTTTGCTCCCCTTTCCTGCTGCGGGAGAGGGAGAACACCCACCGACCCCTGACATGCCGCGGTTTTGCTCCCCTCTCCCGCTTGCGGGAGAGGGGCCGGGGGAGAGGGCAGACTTATACCGGCCCTTACCCGTTCCCCTCCACCGCCGCCACGCCCTTGCCCTTGCGCAGCCGCGCGCGCAGGTCGCCGATCATCGGCCAGATCAGCACCAGGATGGCCAGCGTCATGATGGTGCCCACCAGCCCGTTGGACCAGAAGATATCGAGCGAGCCGGACGAGACCAGCATGGTCTGCCGGAACGCGTCCTCGGCGCGGTCGCCGAGCACCAGCGCGAGCACCAGCGGCGCCAGCGGATAGTCGAGCTTCTTCAACACATAGCCGATCACCCCGAAGCCCAGCATCAGCCAGACATCGAACAGCGCGTTGTTGACCGTGTAGGCGCCGATCGCGCAGACCACCAGGATCAGCGGCGCGATGATCGAGAACGGGATGCGCAGGATCGCGGCGAACAGCGGCACCGTCGACAGCACCACCAGCAGCCCCACGATATTGCCCAGGTACATGCTGGCGATCAGCCCCCAGACGAACGGTCCCTGCTCCTGGAACAGCAGCGGCCCGGGCTGCAGGCCCCAGATCATCAGCCCGCCCAGCAGCACCGCGGCGGTCGCCGAGCCCGGAATGCCCAGCGCCAGCATCGGCAGCAGCGCGCTGGTGCCGGCCGCGTGCGCGGCGGTCTCGGGCGCGACCACGCCCTCGATATTGCCCTTTCCGAACGAGTCCGGATCGCGCGCCATCCGCTTGGCCACGCCATACCCCATGAACGACGCCGCGGTGGCCCCGCCGGGCGTGATGCCGAGCCAGCAGCCGATCGCCGATGAGCGCAGCACCGTCATCCAGTAGCGCGGCAGCTCGGCCCAGGTGCGCAGCACCACCTTCAGGTCGATGCGCGCCTGCTTGCCGCGGAACGCCACGCCCTCCTCCATCGTCATCAGGATCTCGCTGATGCCGAACAGCCCGATCACCGCCACCAGGAAGTCGAAGCCGCGCAGCAGCTCGGTCGAGCCGAAGGTCATGCGCAGCGTGCCGGAGACCGTGTCCATGCCGACCGCCGCCAGCAGGAAGCCGACGCACATCGCGATCAGGATCTTGGGCTTGGACTCCTTGCCCATGCCGACGAAGCTGCAGAACGTCAGCAGATAGACGGCGAAATACTCGGGCGGCCCGAAGCGCAGCGCGAACTTCGCCACCAGCGGCGCCAGGCAGGTGATCAACAGCACGCCGGCCATCGCGCCCAGGCACGAGCCGGTGAAGGCCGAGGTCAGCGCCCGGCCCGCCTCGCCGCGCTGCGCCAGCGGGTAGCCGTCGAAGGTGGTCGCCACCGACCAGGCCTCGCCCGGGATATTGAACAGGATCGACGTGATCGCGCCGCCGAACAGCGCGCCCCAGTAGATGCAGGACAGCATGATGATGGCCGAGGTCGGATCCATCGAGAACGTCAGCGGCAGCAGGATCGCGACGCCGTTGGGGCCGCCCAGCCCGGGCAGCACGCCGACCACGATGCCGAGCAGGATGCCGACGAACATCAGGCCGACGTTCTGCCACGACAGTGCGACCGAGAAGCCGTGCATCAGCGAATTGAATTCCTCCATGGCGCCCTCCTAGAAGCCGAGCGCCGCTTCCAGCGGGCCCTTCGGCAGCGGCACCCGGAACTGGATCTCGAAGATCCAGAACAGCACCAGATTGATCCCCGCGCCCAGCAGCACCGCGCGCCACCATTCGGCCTTGCCCACCGCCATCATGAAGCCGGCGATGAAGATCGCCGACGCGACATAGATGCCGAGCCAGCCGATCAGCGCGACATAGACCGACAGCGGCAGCAGGATCACGCAGACCTGCCGCAATTGCTGCCAGCTGGCGAAGATCGCGTCGGCCGGCGTGCGCCAGGCCTGCCATGCCACGGCCACGCTGCACACCAGCACGATCGCGCCGACGCGCAGCGGAAAGTAGCCGGCCTCCGGGCCGTCCGCCGCCCAGCCCGCGCCGATGCGGTGGTTGCTCCAGATCACCACCACGGCGCCCGCCAGCAGCAGCGCGGCCACCACCAGCTCGACCGCGCGCAGCGACACGCCGCGTGCGTCGGCGTGCGCGTCCTTGTCGACGCCGGCGGCGGCCGCATGCTCTTGCTGTGTTTCCATCGAAAACTCTCCCAGTCGGTGCGCGCGGCGGCCCGCGTCGAGCCGTCCGCGCGCCATTGGCGGTGCCGGCTCAGCGCGCGGCCATGAAACCCGCTTCCTTCAGGATGTCGCGGTGCGCGTTCTCGTCCCTGGCGAGGAAATCCTCGAGCGCCTTGCCGGCGAGAAATTCGCTCTTGAGCGCATTGCGCTCCAGATACTCCTTCCACTCCGGCGTGGCGACGATCTTGCGCATCAGCTCCACGTAGTACTTCTGCTGATCGGGCGTGATGCCGCCGGGCATCATGAACACGCGCAGCATCTGGTACTGGACGTCGAGCCCCTGCTCCTTGCAGGTCGGCACGTCGCGCCAGCTCTGCGACTGGGTGACCTTGGTGGTGTAGCCCATCCGTTCGGGCGCGAACACGCACAGCGCACGATGCTCGCCGGCCCGCCACTGGCCGATCGATTCGGACGGGTTGTTGACGTTGGCGTCGATGTGCTTGCCCGACAGCTGCGTGGCCGCCTCGCCGCCGCCCTTGTACGGCACGTAGATGAACTTGGCGCCGGTCTTCTTCTGGATCAGCGTGGTGATGATCTGGTCCTCGCGCTTGGAGCTGGTCCCGCCCATCTTGACCTTGCCCGCGCCGGCCTTGGCGCCCTCGACGAATTCGGCGACGGTCTTGTACGGCGCTTCGGCATTGGTCCACAGCACGAACTCGTCCTGCGCCACCATCGCGATCGGCGTCAGGTCGCGCCAGCTGAACGGCAGGTGGCTGACCATCGGCACCGTGTACAGCGCGGACGAGGTCACCAGCAGCTTGTGCGGATTGCCCTGCGACGCCTTGGTGTCCATCAGGCCCTCGGCACCGCTGGCGCCGGCCTTGTTGACCACGATGACCGGCTGGCTCATCAGCTTGTGCTTGGCGATGATGCTCTGGATCGAGCGCGCCATCTGGTCGGACGCACCGCCCGCGCTGAACGGTACGACGATCTCGACCGGCTTGGTCGGCTCCCATGCCCACGCCGCGGCCGGCGCGCCGCCGATCGCGAGCGCGACGGCGCCGAACGCCAGCATCGAACGCTTGCCCTGCTTGCTGTGCTTGCTTTGCATTGCCTGTCTCCTCGTTGGAATGTCACATCGGTCCGCCCCGTGCCGGCCGTCGAGCGGCCTTGTCGCGGTCTGTGCGGCGGACGGGTCTGGCCCCGGCACGGCAACGATGCCGGCCTGTCCTCCCTGTGCTGCTACTCTCTCCCTGCTGTCCCGCTCCCTGCTGTGCCATCCGTCTGCACGATCGGTCTGCGCTATCTGTCCTTCGCCGCGCCCGGCGCTGCACCGTCCGTCCGCTGCGCCAGCGCGGCCGCCAGCACCCGCGCCACGTGCCACGCCTGCGCGTGGGCGCCATCGGCGATCTGATGCCGGCAACTGGTGCCGTCTGCGACCACGATGGCGTCCTCCGCGCGCGCCCGCACCGCCGGCAGCAGCGACAGCTCGGCCATCGCCATCGAGGCCTCGTAGTGCTCGGCCTCGTAGCCGAAGCTGCCCGCCATGCCGCAGCACGACGAATTGACCGGCGACACCTTCAGCTCGGGAATCCAGCCCAGCACGGTCTGCACCGGCGTGAAGGCGTCGAAGGCCTTCTGGTGGCAGTGGCCGTGCACCAGCGCCTCGCGCTGCGGCAGCGGCTGCAGTGCCAGTTCCTTCAGGCTCAGGCGCCCCGCCTGGCGCTCGCGCACCAGGAATTCCTCGAACAGGAAGGCGCTCGCCGCCAGGCGCGCCGCCTCGTCGCCATAGCCATAGCCGAGGAATTCGTCGCGCAACGACAGCAGGCACGAGGGCTCGAGCCCGACGATGGGCACGCCGCGCGCAACGAAGGGCTGCACCGCGTCGAGCAGGCGCCGCGCCTCCTGGCGGGCCTGCTCGACCAGTCCCGCCGCCAGGAAGGTGCGGCCGCAGCAGAGCGGACGCTCGCCGGGCCGCATCAGCGGATGCACGGTGTAGCCGGCCGCTTCGAGCACCGCCTGCGCGGCGCGCGCGTTCTCGGGCTCCATGTGGTTGTTAAAGGTGTCGACGAACAGCACCACCTCCCGGTTTCCCCCGGCGACCGCACCGTGCAACGGATCGTTCATCGAACCGTCCAGCGAAGCGGCCAGGGAAGCGGTGTCCGTCGCAGCGCCGGCGCCGGCAGTGGCCGGGGTGGCATCGCCGCGGCCGGCACGCGCAATCGTCGACAGAAACGAACGCTGCCAGCGCGGCAGGCTGCGCTGCGGCGCGAAGCCGAGTGCGCGCCTGGCCCATGCCGACAGCAGCGGAATCCGGTCGGCCAGCGCCATCAGCCCGGGCATCCGGCTCGCCAGCGGCGCATAGCGCGGCATGAAGGCCACCAGCCGATCGCGCAGCGTCAGCCCGTGGCGCTGCGCCCACGCGTGTCGCGCCTCGATCTTGAGACGCGCCATGTCGACGCCGGTCGGGCAGTCGCGCTTGCAGCCCTTGCACGACACGCACAGGTCGAGCACCGCCTTGACGTCCTCGCTCGCCAGTCCTTCGTCGCCGAGCTGGCCCGATACCGCGAGCCGCAGCGTGTTGGCGCGGCCGCGCGTGACATGCTGCTCGTCGCGCGTGACGCGGTAGCTCGGGCACATGGTGCCGGCGTCGAACTTGCGGCAGTGGCCGTTGTTGTTGCACATCTCGACCGCGGCGGCGAGCCCGCCGGTGCGATCGTCGCCGCTGCCCGGCGGCGTTTCCTCGCCGCTCAGCGGATCGCGCCTGACGTTCCAGGCCGACCAGTCGAGCGCCGGCTGCAGCGGCAGCCGCTGGTAGCCCGGCGGAAAGCGAAACAGCTCGCGCGTGTCCATCTTCGGCGGCCGCACGATCTTGTCGGGGTTGAAGCGGTTGTCCGGATCGAACAGCGCCTTGATCTCGCCGAAGGCGGCATGGATGCGCGGGCCGTATTGCCAGGCCACCCACTCGCCGCGGCACAGGCCGTCGCCGTGCTCGCCCGAATAGGCGCCCTTGTACTCGCGCACCAGCGCGGCGGCCTCCTCGGCGATCGCGCGCATCTTCGCGGCGCCGTCGCGGCGCATATCGAGGATCGGCCGCACGTGCAGCGTGCCGACGCTGGCGTGCGCATACCAGGTGCCCTCGGTGCCGTGGCGATGGAACACCTCGGTCAGCCGGCGCGTGTACTCGGCCAGGTGCGGCAGCGGCACCGCGCAGTCCTCGATGAAGGAGACCGGCTTGCCGTCGCCCTTCATGCTCATCATGATGTTCAGGCCGGCCTTGCGCACTTCCCACAGCGCCTTCTGCGCGCCGGCGTCCGGCATCTTGACCACCGAGCCGGGCAGGCCAAGATCGCCCATCAGCTCGCCCAGCGCATCGAGGTCGGCGCGCAGCGCGGCGGCATCCTCGCCGGCGAACTCGACCAGCAGGATCGCCTGCGGCTCGCCCCGCAGCGCCGACGCGATCACCGGGCGGAAGGCCGGGTTGGCCATCGACAGGTCGATCATCGTGCGGTCGACCAGCTCGACGGCGACCGGCGAGAGCCCCACGATATGCTGGGTCATTTCCATCGCCTGGTAGAAGGTCGGGAAATTGACCACGCCCAGCACCTTGTGCGTCGGCAGCGGCGCGAGCTTCAGCGTGATTTGCCGGCTGTAGGCCAGCGTGCCTTCGGAGCCGACCAGCAGGTGCGACAGGTTGGCGTGTCCGTCGTCGGTATAGGCGCGCGGATTCTGGCAGTCGAACAGGTCGATGTTGTAGCCCGCGACGCGGCGCAGCACCTTGGGCATGCGCTCGGCGATCTCGTCGCGCTCGCGCGTGGCGATCGCGCGCAGCTGCGCCAGCATCGCCTGCACGCGCGGATCGGTAGGCGCCTGCGCCAGCGAGCCGAAATGGCATTGCGCGCCGTCGGCCAGCACCGCGTCGATCGCCAGCACGTTGTGCACCATGTTGCCGTAGGCGAGCGAGCGCGAGCCGCAGGAGTTGTTGCCCGCCATGCCGCCGATCGTGCATTGCGCGCCGGTGGAGACGTCGACCGGGAACCAAAGGCCATGCGGCTTGAGCCAGGCGTTCAGGTGGTCGAGCACGATGCCGGGCTCGACCGTGACGGTGGCCGCGACCGGATCGAAGTCGATCACCTGGTTCAGCCACTTGCTGTTGTCGATCACCAGCGCCTCGCCGACGGTCTGGCCGCACTGGCTGGTGCCGGCGCCGCGCGCCAGCACCGGCGCATGCGCGTCGCGTGCGATCTCCAGCGCCAGCAGCAGATCGCGCTGGTCGCGCGGCACCACCACGCCGACCGGCATGATCTGGTAGATCGACGCGTCGGTGGCATAGCGGCCGCGGCTGGCGCGGTCGAACAGCACGTCGCCGCGCAGCTCGCGCTTGAGCCGCGCCGCCAGCGGCGAGCCGGGCCCGCCCTCGGAGCGGACGAAGTGCAGCGGCCTGACGAGCGGCGCCGCGGGCAATGGTGACGCCAACGAAGGGACCGACGTGGAGGCCAGGCGCGTGGACAGATCCGTCATCGCAGCTCCATCCGCTCAGGCGGCGGCCTTCAGCGCCGGCGTATCGGCATGCGACGTCAGGTACTCCATCGCCGCGGCCACGCCGCTGCCCTGCAGCGGCACGCCCGACAGCTTCAGTCCCATCTCGCAGCCCGACAGCGTCGCCATCAGCGTCAGGTCGTTGCAGTCGCCAAGATGGCCGATACGGAACATCTTGCCGCGCATCTTGCCCAGCGCCTGGCCCAGCGACATGTTGAAGCGTTCGTAGATGCGCTTGCGCACCGCGTCGGCGTCGACGCCCTCGGGCATCATCACGCCGGTCAGCACCGGGCTGTAGACCGCCGGATCGGCGCACTGGATCTCCAGGCCCCAGGCGCGCACCGCGCGGCGGGTCGCCTCGCCCAGGCGCTGATGGCGCGCGAACACGTTGTCCAGCCCCTCCTCCAGGATCATGTCGAGCGCCTCGGACAGTCCGTACAGCAGGTTGGTGTTCGGCGTGTACGGCCAGTAGCCGTTCTTGTTGGCCTCGATGATCTCGTCCCAGCGCCAGAAGCTGCGCGGCATGCGCGCTGCCTTGCTGGCGGCGATGGCCTTTGGCGACAGCGCGTTGAAGCTGATGCCCGGCGGCAGCATCAGGCCCTTCTGCGAGCCCGACACCGTCACGTCCACGCCCCACTCGTCGTGCCGATAGTCGGCCGAGGCCAGGCCCGAGATCGTATCGACCATCAGCAGCGCCGGATGACCGGCCGCATCGATCGCGCGGCGCACCGCGGCGATGTCGGAGGTCACGCCGGTCGAGGTCTCGTTGTGGACCACGCAGACCGCGCGGATCCGATGGCCGCTGTCCTCGCGCAGCCGCGCCTCGATCATGTCGGGCTGCACGCCCCGCCGCCATCCCTCGATGCCCGGCAGGCCGAGGAATTCCGGCTGCAGGCCCAGCGACTCGGCCATCGACTTCCACAGCGTGGCGAAATGCCCGGTCTCGTACATCAGCACGGTGTCGCCCGGGCTGGTGGTGTTCGACAGCGCGGCCTCCCAGGCCCCGGTGCCCGAGGCGGGATAGATGATCACCGGGTGCTCGGTCTTGAAGATCTTGCGGATGTCGGCCAGCACCTTGCGCCCGAGCGCCCCGAATTCCGGCCCGCGATGGTCGATGGTCGGATAGCTGATTGCACGCAGGATGCGATCCGGTACCGGGCTCGGTCCCGGGATCTGCAGGAAGTGGCGGCCGGCGGGGTGGAAATCGAGCGAGATCATGGGCGGGTGCCTCCTTGTTGAATTTTGAATTCAAAATACTCTAGCAGCCGACCCCGGCGATCCCAAGCGGAAATTGCCCCGCAAGCGCGCTCGTTTACCCGGATTGCCGGCGCCATGCGGGCTGCGGGACAGTTCCACGCGACTGTGCGCTAGAATGGCCGGGACATCACGGATAAGGACTTTGAATGCAAAATTCCGCCGAAGGGGAACCGCTGCCCGACAGCGGCGCCACCCCGCTGCTGCCCCGGCTGGAGCGCCAGCGCCTGCACGACACCGTGGTCGAGCACCTGCGCAAGTTCATCACCGAGGGCGTGCTCAAGCCCGGCATGAAGCTCAACGAGCGCGAGCTGTGCGAGACGCTGGGGATTTCGCGCACGCCGCTGCGCGAGGCGTTCAAGGTGCTGGCCGCCGAGAACCTGATCGAGATCTCGCCGAACCGCGGCGCCAGCGTGTCGCGCATGACCGAGGCCGAGATCTGGGAGACCTTCGAGCTGATGGCCGGACTGGAAGCGTTTGCCGGCGAACTGGCCTGCGAGCGCATCACGCCGGCCGAGCTGGCGCAGATCAAGGCGCTGCATTACGCGATGCTGGCCTGCCGCGCGCAGAACGATCTCTCCGGCTACTACAGCCGCAACCAGGAGATCCACGACCGCATCAACGCGGCCGCGCGCAATGGCGTGCTGCGCCAGACCTATCTGTCGATCAACCGCCGGCTCAAGGCGCTGCGCTTCCGCTCCAACCAGCAGACCCAGAAATGGGACCGCGCGGTGCAGGACCACGAGGCCATGATCCAGGCGCTGGAAGCGCGCGACGGCAAGCGCCTCGCCGCGATCCTGCGCCAGCATCTGCTGGAGAAGCGCGAGGCGGTGATGCAGGGCTCGCTGGCGGCCGCCACGCCCGCCGAGGGCACGAACGCCCCCGCTTCGGCGGCCTGAGCGCCTGCCTGCCATCGCGGCCCGCGCTCGCCGGGCCTTGCCTGGCTCTGCCTTGCGCGCGCGCGGCGCAGCACGCGCCGCCGCTGGCCCCTTCCCTGCGCCCGCACCCGGCATGCGACTTGCAACCGTCCGCTATCCGTTGCGGGGCCTGCATCGGCGGCCAGATCGGCCGTTCCGGGACCCGCGCACTTATATAATCCCGACCTGATAACAGGCATTACGCTTCCGTGATGACGCGGCCAGGCGCGCCGGCCATGCTGGCCCACGCCTTGCCGCTGTTCACTGCTGATCGCTGCCGCCGCGCCGTGGCGCCGCTTCCCTGCGGATTGCCCGGTGCCGCGCAGCGCCGACGGACGAAGCCGCCTCATAACCAGAGCCGCCTCAGTGACATCCAATTTCCCCCCCAGGCTGGCGCTTGCCCATATCGTCAAGCGCTATCCCGGCGTGACCGCCAACGACGACGTCTCGCTGACCGTCGCCCCCGGTGAAATCCATGCCGTGCTCGGCGAGAACGGCGCCGGCAAGTCGACCCTGATGAAGATCATCTTCGGCGCGGTCAAGCCCGACGCCGGCCAGATGCACTTCAACGGCGCGCCGGTGGTCATCGACAGCCCGCACGACGCCCGCGATCTGGGCATTGCGATGGTGTTCCAGCATTTCTCGCTGTTCGACACGCTGACTGTGACCGAGAACATCGCGCTGGGCCTGCCGGCCGCGCAGCGCGGCGGCACCTCGATGAAGGCGCTGGCCGCGCGCATCCGCGAGACGGCCGCGCGCTACGGCCTGCCGCTCGAGCCCGAGCGCCATGTGCACACGCTGTCGGTGGGCGAGCGCCAGCGCGTCGAGATCGTGCGCGCGCTGCTGGCGCGGCCGCAATTGCTGATCCTCGACGAACCCACCTCGGTGCTGACGCCGCAGGCGGTGCAGACGCTGTTCGTCACGCTGCGCCAGCTCGCCGACGAAGGCACCAGCATCCTGTACATCAGCCACAAGCTTGACGAGATCCGCGCGCTGTGCCATCGCGCCACCGTGATGCGGATGGGCCGGGTCACCGGCGTCTGCGATCCGCGCCAGGAAAGCGCGGCCTCGCTGTCGCGCATGATGATCGGCGGCGAGCCGCCGCGCGAGGCGCGCGTGGCCACGCCGCGTGGCGCGCTGCGGCTGGCGGTGCGCGAGCTGTCGCTGCCGCGCGCGCACGCCTTCGCCACCGCGCTCGACGGCATCGCGCTGGACCTGCATGCCGGCGAGATCGTCGGCATCGCCGGCGTGTCCGGCAACGGCCAGCAGGAACTGCT